>CAZXWN010000002.1:99633-169140 GCA_964644695.1 uncultured bacterium | reverse complement strand
TGGGAAGTCTCACAGTGTCGTTATAGTTCCCCACCAGTCTCCGACAGGCTATAATGGTGCTGGTTCTGGGAAGTCTCACAGTGTCGTTATAGTTCCCCACCAGTCTCCGACAGGCTATAATAGTAAAAATATCCGTGATGGTAAAGAAATAGTTATAGTTCCCCACCAGTCTCCGACAGGCTATAATAAAGATGAAGAAATGTAATACACAGAAGCAGTTATAGTTCCCCACCAGTCTCCGACAGGCTATAATCAGGATTACGCAGGAAATATTAAAAGTCTTGTTATAGTTCCCCACCAGTCTCCGACAGGCTATAATTATTAAAGTATTGGGAAACATCTACGAAAAGTTATAGTTCCCCACCAGTCTCCGACAGGCTATAATCTGGGCGTGGGAATTAGTGAAGCTCGGGATGTTATAGTTCCCCACCAGTCTCCGACAGGCTATAATTAAGACAGCGAAGTCCATTTGGAGGCATATGTTATAGTTCCCCACCAGTCTCCGACAGGCTATAATTTATAATAAATTATATCCATTGGATACTGGGTTATAGTTCCCCACCAGTCTCCGACAGGCTATAATCCCAAAATGGGTTGAGAGGTTACAACTAGCGTTATAGTTCCCCACCAGTCTCCGACAGGCTATAATACAGGACATTTCGCAGATGGTGTAAATCTGTTATAGTTCCCCACCAGTCTCCGACAGGCTATAATAGAGTTCTGATATTGCTGTGCATGATAAACGTTATAGTTCCCCACCAGTCTCCGACAGGCTATAATATATAATAAATAATATCCATGGAATACTGGGTTATAGTTCCCCACCAGTCTCCGACAGGCTATAATGATAGGATATAATATATTCATATAATGTTTGTTATAGTTCCCCACCAGTCTCCGACAGGCTATAATAGAAGAATTGAAAGAAGCGTTAAGATTACAGTTATAGTTCCCCACCAGTCTCCGACAGGCTATAATTTTCAACAATGCGAACATATATATGAAACTGTTATAGTTCCCCACCAGTCTCCGACAGGCTATAATTGCGCACACTGTGATTATAGCTATCGCAATGTTATAGTTCCCCACCAGTCTCCGACAGGCTATAATACGGCCGGGGTTAAGTGAAAGAGAATGAAGAATCCATCAGGGTTGATGGATTGCGAAAAAGAGGTTGCTTTAGAAAAGTAGTAACTGTGAAGCATCGATTTTTCTTTCATTTATTCCCGGCTTACCCACCAGGAAAAGCATTTTCCCATATTGTTTATCTGTAACCTGCAGACATCGGATATTGCCTTTTTCCGGCAAGTTCGACCGCAGCCGTCGTACATGTTTATCTACGGCATCCTCTCCATTACACACCCTGCAATAGATGGAAAACTGCATCATGTCATACCCATCCCGAATCAAAAAGGTTCGGAACTGCTGATATATTCTCCGGTCGGTCTTTGATTTGACCGGAAGATCAAAAAACACCATCAGCCTCATATATCGCCTGTTCTCAAGACTCATAATCGTGAGTGTGCAACCCTATGAGTTCCGGAAGGACCAGAACTCCGGGATTTTTTGCCATCACTGCACCCGAGAAACTCGACAGCATCATATCCACCGACCGCAATGCCGTATAATTCCCGTTTTGGAACCGCACATCACAATTCAAAATTCCCAACAGCGAGGCGCGCTGTTCCCGGGTCAGCGTCTCCCCCTCTTTGGGAATATGCTTCATCACAAATAAATCCACCAAAGGCCGATAAACTTCCAAAAAATCATCCGCCAGATTAAAACCATTGAGTTCATTGTCATGATGGATCCCTAAAGCAGGGATAAATCCATATCCCGCCAAAGTCCTGGCAATCACGCCCCGGAAAATCGCATAGCCATAATTGAGTGCCCCGTTAGTCAGGCTCTCACTTCTGCGGGTATGTCCCTCAAGAAGATATTTGAAATAGACTCTGGATGCCCAGGCTTCCCTATTATTGGAATCTCCGGATACGACAGACCGAGCCATCCCCTCCAGTTCCTTGTACCCATTGAGGCCCAAAAGCCCGAGACACCGGGACTGGTTTTGGATCTTCTGTTTAATGACTTTTTGCCAGCATCGTTTCTTAAAGGGTTCTGTGATCCCCACTTGTGCCAGGAGAATTTTGTTCTGCCTGCTGTGCCCCTGAAACGGCAGATACACTCCGCAGGGATGATGTTTATCATCACAAGCAAATAATACAGTCTCCCGAGCAGCCATCTCCCTGAGTAGATGGGAAGTGACAGTCACCTGTCCTGTATCCAATACCACCACATCCACATCCTCCAAAGGAAGCGTGACTGAATTTTCCTGCTCAATCAACAGCCTGTCGTCTTTCAAAGATAACCGGGCTGGATTACTGATTAATAAACTCCTCCACCCCACAGCGTGGTTCCTTTCGAACTGGGTAATAATTCCCTAAGGGGTCCACTTGATATTTGACAAAGGTTTGGGCTGATTTTATTCCAATACCATCCTTGACCCAACTTCGGTCAGGTGCCACCATATTAATGTTTCCAGTTCCACTATGAGTGGAAGAATAATATCCCAAACGATCTTCTGATTTAGTTACCACATGGATCAAATCGTTAGGATAAAGACTGAAACAGAAGTCAAAAGAATCATCAATCACTGTCCAGTCACACATATCCTTTGCTTGAACAATAGCCCTGTTGGGTATTTCTTTTTTCACCAAATCCGCCACATACACCGGAACCAGATAATACTTCTTTTCTTTGGTGAAAACATCGACCCTGACCATACTGGCATTATCGGCGATCCCCTTTTGTACCGGAACACCGGAAGTGCCGTTATCAATGATTTTAATACTGCGGACAATGGGTCCCCGGCGGTCATCATTGGTAGGTTTATACAACGGCTCAGCAAAGGCCTTCTTTGGATCATCGCCAAACTGTTCCAACCGTTGTTTGATGGCTTCATAGAGCCGTTTATCCCGTTCTTTACCCAGCATATTCTCCAAAGCAGCCAGTTTCACCTTTGAAAGGTCCGTCTTAACAGTCCTGAACCTGTCTTCCGGACGGTTATCCAGATTCTTGGCGCTTCGGATAGTCTGGGCATGAGCAGGTCCCGTCACCTTTCGAGTCGGCATCCGTGAGACAAAAATCGGGTGCAGTTGATCGATTTCTTCAGGAGTCCATGAGGGAAGCTCCAGAGATTTCAGGCTATTTCTAAGAGTCGCCTCATCACTTTCCAGCCTTGCCATGAGTTCATACCGGAATTTATCCCAGGGGTCTGGAAAATGAACATTTTTCCGGTTTGATTTCTTGATATCCTTCACATCAGAACCAACAAAATCCCCCCCAGGCGCTTCAACAAATTTACCTTCCTCATATTTCGTAAAGACAGACATTCTCTGGACCATTCCCGGAGTCACACAGGCGACAACGGCGGCATCCATGGCATGATGCCGGTCATTTTCGTCTCTGACCTTCACCAGCCCCCACCGTCCCCGGAGAATGGCAGTCATCTGTCCATTAACAGTCTGGACCCTCTGTTTATCCTCACCCGGAGCAAAAACCAGTTTATCTTTTATTAAGTTAAATAAGAAACGGGTGATATACCGGGTATCATTGAGATTTCGTTCTTTCACATCCCGGGAATCTTCTTCCGTAAATTCTGTCTTTAACAGATTCTGGACCTTGCGGCGATTGCGGAAGATACTCTGGACCCACTCACAGTAGGCATGCCATTTCTCACTGGTTTCATTACCACCCATATATTCAAAGGGAATACTGTTCCCCTTCATTTGGTTTTGGGCTCCACTGACCAACACTTTATTGTTGTAACTGTCATCAAAAGACCGGCTCCAGGGCAGGATATGGTCCACTTCCGCATACCCCGGTTCAAATAATCGTGTCGGTTCCAGGTATTGTTTTGTATAGGCACAGAACCCCTGCTGTTCTTTCCAGAGTCGATATTTCAAAATATCTCCACCCCGGGGAGACCCAAGACCGAAAGTCTCTTTCAGCTCCAGGACTACTCGGTCCCGTTCATTACGATTCTCGAGTTGTTTTTTCTCAATCTTTTTTCGGTCTTCGATGTTTCGGCCCAAATCCCTGGCAAGTTCGATATTGATAAAATACGGAGACCCGTATTTTCGGATAATGGCATTCAAGACCTTCCGGGTCTGAGTGACAGACCGAAAAACCACCGGATTGACAATATCCTCCCGGCTGATATGGGGCAGATATAATTCCCGTTCCAGTTCACCCAACGGATTGTAATGGATAAATCCTGCCTTCTCACAAGCCTGGTCATACCGGAATCCTTCCTCCAGATAGGGCACCATCATCCTCAGCGCCTTAATGGAAACATGGAGAAATCTAGTAAAACTTTCGGTTAATACAGCCTGGATAATGGAGTCCTCAATCCCTTTGCCAGAAAGGTATTCCCGGATATCTTCATCCGATTTATAAACAGTCAAAGCCCAGGCAATCTCATCCAATTTCTCCGGCTGTCCGGCCAGTGATTGCCAGGCGATTTCTCCAAGGGATTCTGTGACTGCATTTTTCAAACTATGATATCCCTTCAAAACATAAAACTTATCTGATTCAGGGTCTTTTTCTTTAGCATCGGATTTCCGCCCACCATACCGCAAACCGGCGAAATACATATCCTCCGGAATAGATAAGGCTTTTCGAATCTGTTTATAAGTGACCCCTGAAGAATGTTTATAGGCTAATCCAATAATGGTTTCACGCTGTTCTTTTTCCAGTTCAATCTTATGTCCCTTTTGAACCAATCGAAGATTGGATATCTTCGTCAAAAGATTAAACCGTTCTGCAGTATAAGACATTCGGGGAGCACGATATTCCTCGGGAAGGAAACTGCATTTCCCCACCATCTTTAATATCTGGTCTTTGTCCGCATAATGTTTCTGCTTATTAAAAAGTATCAGATATTTTTCTTCAAAATCAGCTGCCGCAAAGGGATTCTTAAAACCTCTTTGTTTTTCAAATAAAACCTGGATTTCCTGTTCCAGAATATCCCGGGATAAAGTATTCAGATAACTGCTTCCCTTGTTTCGTTTATGTTCCTGAAACTTCTCATCTTTGAGCAGCATTTCCCCGACAGTCTGATATCCCTTATCTTTTAATATTTTTTTATTCTCAGAAATACCGGTCAGCAAATCCCCCATGTCCGATTCTTTCAGTTCACTTTTCCGATTGGACTTGAACCCCCTGTGTTTCACCAGGTGGTATAACACCCTCATCCATTCCTCAGAACTCAGGCACCGCTGGAGGCCTTCTGTCCGTAATTCATAGACATCTTTTTCATAAGCCTTCTCAAAAAAAGCCTTCATCTCCTGACGAGTGATCAACCCCTGTTCCACAAACAATGACCGTAAATTCTGAAGCCGCTGTGCTCGCCTTTGAAGTCTTCGCCTCATTCCGCGTGCTAATCTGCGAGGTTCAGCCAGAGGACTTCCATCTTTAGGGTTTTCAGCGCGGACAAAAGTACGGACACCCAAATCTTCTATCCGCTGCTTATCTTCATTAATGACACACCACCCTACGGAAGCAATTCCGACATCTAATCCAACGGTATATTTCATCTTAAGCCCCTCCATATTTCATCTTAGTTGCGGATGAAATAATTTTGTCTTTTTAATATTCAGACTCATAATAACCTGAATCAAACAAGATTGCCTGATGCTGTCATTATACATAAAATCAAAAATTTAGAAAGCCACCCCCATGACAGATAAGGTCATAGGGGGTTATTTCGAATAGGGATTATCCCAATCAAATAGCCAAAAATGTATAAAACAAAAATCCATCGTATCCCGTTTTACATGGATACGATGGACCTTTCAAAAGCCATGAAAATATACAGTATCTATTGCGTTCTAAAGCCCATATTCCTTCCAGCGTTTAGAGACCTGTTCTTTGATATCGGGAGACATTTCGATGGGGTCACCCCAGGGCCGCGGCATTCCTTCTTCCGGTAACTTAACCGTTGCATCCACACCCAGCTTGGCACCCAGCCGACCCACCGGAGCCGCCCGGTCCAAATCATCCAGAGGTCCATCCACAATTTCCAAATCCCTCCGGGCATCAATATTATTAAACACCACCCAGCTGACTTCCGATAAATCTCGAAGATTGACCGACTCATCCACCACAATAATCAGTTTCGTGAACATCATCTGACCCAGTCCCCACAGGGCATGCATCACCTTCCGCGCCTGGCCCGGATACGATTTTTTGATACTGACAATACAACAGTTATGGAATACGCCCTCCGGCGGCATATACATATCCACAATTTCAGGGACCGTCATTTGCAGCATCGGCAGGAATATCTGTAATGTCGCATCCCCCAGATAAAAGTCTTCCATGATAGGCCGACCCACCACTGTCGCCGGATAAATGGCATCCTTCCGGTGCGTGATGCAGGTCACATGAAACACTGGGTAAGGTTCCGCCAGGGAGTAGTACCCCGTATGATCTCCAAAGGGCCCTTCTACCCGTCTCTCTGTCGGGTCCACATACCCTTCTAAAACAAATTCAGAATGAGCAGGGACTTCTAAATCGACGGTTTCACATTTCACCAACTCCACCGGTTCCCTGCGGATAAATCCCGCCAGCAAAAATTCATCAATGTTATCCGGACAGGGTGCCGTAGCGGCATAAATGCTTGCCGGATCCGCTCCAATAGCAACCGCCATCTCCAACCGTTTTCCCATCTTGCCATAGGCTTCTTCATGCCGTGCCGCATGTTTATGCAGCTGGAAATGCATTCCCGTCGTCGTATCATCATATATCTGGATCCTGTACATCCCAGAGTTTCGGATTCCGGTCCGCGGGTCTTTCGTAATACAAATAGGAAGGGTGACATATCGACCCCCATCCTGAGGCCATGTTTTTAATATCGGCAGTTCAGACAGTTTGATCTGGTCTCCCGTCTTGATGACTTCTTTACAGGGTCCCGATTTAACCACCTTCGGAATAAATTGGGTCAGTTCCCCCAGTTTCGGTAACAGCATGATTTTGTCCCACAAACCCGCCGGAGGCTGTAACTGCATGAATTCCCGGATCCTGTCCGGTATCTCCTTGATATCTTTCACACCAAACGCCAGATTGAGTCGGTCCTGAGTCCCAAATAAATTCATCGCGACCGGGAACTGTGACCCTTTGGCTTTCTCAAACAACACCGCCGGTCCTTGATTTTTCACCAACCGGTCTGCAATCTCAGACATTTCCAATATCGGATCAACTTCAACCGATACCCGTTTCAAGTCGCCTGCTTTATCCAGTGCTGCAATATATTCACGCAAGTCTTTAAAAGCCATCTTTATACCTCACAGGTTAAATATTCTTTCATTATAACAAGGGATACCCCCCTTACTCCCCTCCCAACTATTTTCCTACAAACTTCATCCGGCCAACGAACCACAAACGAAGGGGGTACGGACCATCTCCGAGCAGCTCCGTGAGTCATTCGAACCATATTGAAAGTCTTACCCTCAAATATGCAGGGAAGATAAGAGGGGGGTCATTCGTAAATAGTATCAGAAGGATGAAAAGTCTTTCATATATTCATTAATCACATATAATTAGGAATATTCAATCAGAAGGAGTTATCAAATGCCGACTTATGTAAAAGTATTTTTCTACACACTCTGTGGATTAGTCCTGTTCTGTCTGCTCTGGCTGGGATACGATCGGCTCCAAATGCCCCGAAATATGGACTGGGTTGTTCCAATAACTCTCAATAATACTTCAGTGAAAGAGGACTCCTCTGTCGCCGACCCATGGTTAGAAGAAACAAAGAAACAAGTTAAAGAAAATCCAAAAACTAATCCAAAATTGATCACTTTTCTGGAAGGATATGAACAATTCAACCGTTCAGGGGATAAATACATCATTGCCTCTTTCGACTACGACAGTATTGTACGGATAGGTTGGACTGAAAACAGTTATCCAGAACTTCAACAGCAAATCAACAAAAACAGGCCCGCCCTGGAACTCATTATTTCTTCACTGGATACGGCAGGTTGGAGTATTCCAACCCAAAACCCTACAATGAACTCTTATGTTATGAATTTTTTAAAAGTTCAGACCATGGTTAAGTATCTCGTTGTTATGGGAAAACAGGCGGAAGCCAGAAATGATATTGAAACCGCTCTCCAGTGTTATTTAAGTAGTGTTCAATTAGGCCATAATTTGATGCAGGACAGTCCATTCATGATCCAATACCTGATTGGGATTGCCTGCACCCAAATCCCCGCCAAACCCCTGAACTATTTAATTAAATCCGGCAAACTGAGTGATGCCCAGCTGCAAAAGATTGCGGAGGAGTCTTACCGGTTCCATAAATCATACAATTCCGGACTTAATGCTGCTCGTGGTGAATACAGTTCCATCCTTTATACGGTCAATCATCTGTCCGATTACAAAAAAATGATTGAAGAAAATACAAGTCGAAATCGGCTCACCAGCCTGTTAGTCCAAATCAACATATTTTTCAATAAAGGAAAGATTATCCGGGAAATTGATTCCATGTATCGTGATTTTGAAAGACAAAACAAAGAAAATCTGAGTGTTCAATTTAAGCAGAAAATGCCCAAAAACTTCATCCTTCGACTTTTCCAACCCTCCTACGAGTCAATGATGATTCGCAGAGATGTTGCAAAAAATCGGCTGGCCCTGATATCCCTTAATGCCGCGGCTCAGTTATACCAGAGAAAAACCGGACAATATCCTCAGTCCCTTTCACAATTGGTCCCGGGTTATCTCCCGTCCCTGCCTGTGGATTGTTTTAGTGGCAAAGATTTCCTGTTCAAACAGGCTGATGCCGCTGTCCCTCCAGTAGTCTTCAGCGTCGGACCGGATCAGCAAACCCAGGACACACAGACAGTCTATGACCCAACCAATGGGACTATCAGTTCCGGCGATATTCTTTGATAAAATAGATAAATGAAATCACAACCACGAATCATCCTGGCTTCCGCTTCACCCCGACGGAAAGACCTGTTAACTTTAATGGGGTTGGATTTTGAGATTATCCCTTCTCCCCGTGAGGAAAATATTGAGGGAGATTTGGACCCTGCAGATTACTGTCAGGCACTGGCATATCTAAAGGCTTCCGATGTATCGGAACTCGTTCATGACCCCACGGCTGTCATTATTGGGGGAGATACGATTGTCGTCCTCGGCCAGCACATTCTGGAAAAACCCAAAGATGAAGCCGATGCCGCCAAAATGTTGACCCGTTTATCGGGTAAAACCCATCAAGTCATCACCGGGTTATGTATCCTCCAGGGTGACAAGATGATCGAAAAACATGTCATTACAGAAGTCACTTTCAGGAAGTTGTCTCCAGAATTGATCAAGGCCTATATCCAGACGGGTGAACCTATGGGCAAAGCAGGCGCTTATGCCATCCAGGGAAAAGGCTCCCTGCTGATAAAATCGGTCAATGGTGATTATTCCAATGTGGTGGGATTACCCGTTGCGGCGCTTGCGGATGTTCTCGTCAAATTTGGTATTACCTGCCTTCCCAAACCCTGACAAAATAAATGATAAAAGCCCCGGTCAGGATGAATTCCTGCCGGGGCTTATTTATTACTTCAGTATTAGGGAGATCAATCTGCGGCGTGCCGTTCTACATCACGCATGGGATAAACCATTAAGACATAGTCGTGAGCTGTTCCATTATTATCAATGACATGTTTGGGGACCACCGCCATTTTCACAAACCCAAAACTCTCGAATAATCGGATAGCCGCCTTTTGTTCCCCCATGACTTCGGCCTGTAACCGATCCAGTCCACAATGCATTCCCATATCAACGACATGAGAGAGAAGTAATTTGGCTAACCCCATCCCCCGGTATCCCGGATGAACTGCCATTCGGACTGTCCCTGTATGCCGCTGCCAGGTCCTTGTCTCATGCTGCAGAAGTGTATATCCAACGATCTTGCCTTCAATCAGGGCAATGACCGGTAACATGGAACAGTAATCCAGATTCTGACACCATTCCCGAGCAACTTCAGGTTCACTTAAATCTTCTTTTAAATAGAGTTTGTCATGGATGGGAATTTCCTTAAAAAAGGCCCACAACAAATCCGTATCATCCGCATGAATATTACGAATCAGAACAGGGGTTCCATTGGATAGTTTTGCATTCACTGGAAATTTCTCATCAATCAATTCCGGGAATATAGGCATCAGAGTATTTCCTTTCTTCAAAATATCAATTAGGTGTTCATACGGACCGACATCCATAGACACAAGACACCGACATAAAACTTCTCTTTTTGTAGTATAACCGACACTTACAGCAGGGTCTAACTTTTTTTCACATATTTAACTCTTTGTATCTTTTTTTAGAGACCGGGTTCAGATAGGATTAATTCCATGAATCCCACACAAAAACAAGGACATAAGTTATTGATTGGGCCGGCAGGATGTCCTCGCAGCTCAGCGGAACCCTCGACTCTCGCCGGAATCCAACGCGTTAAAGAATTAGGTTTGGATTGTATGGAAATGGAGTTTGTTCAGGGCGTCCGAATGGGCCCGGCAACAGCAGCTAAAGTCAAAGAAACCAAAGAAAAAACAGGTATTCGGCTGACAGTCCATGCCCCCTATTTCATCAATCTGAACGCCCGCGAACCCGAAAAACTAAAAGCCAGTATTAAACGCATACTGGATTCAGCCCGGATTGGTTCCCTCTGTGGTGCCGAAAGCGTAGTCTTTCATGCGGGATATTATCTTGGAGATGACCCGGATGTCGTTTACAAGAAAATAGCTCATGAAATGGAAGGCATCTTAAAAACACTGGAGCAGGAAAAAATCAACATTCGGGTCAGACCCGAAACAACAGGGAAAGCGACTCAGTTCGGGAGTCTGGATGAACTCCTCCAATTAGGAAAAGATATGGGGATTTATCCCTGTATAGATCTATCTCATCTTCATGCAAGAGAGAATGGCGCATGGAACTCAATCCCTGAGTTTGAAGAAATACTCAGTAAAGTGGATCAGGCTCTTGGACGGCAGGCCTTGGAAGAAATGCATCTGCACCTTTCCGGGATCGCCTACGGACCCAAAGGCGAAAAACACCATCTCATCTTTGAAGAAGCTGATTTGAAATATCGGGATTACTTGTCTGTCCTGAAAAAGAATCGCTGCTCAGGCTTTTTGATCTGTGAGTCACCCAGTATTGAAGAGGATGCACTCCTGATTCAGAAGACTTACCGCAGTTTACGAGCTTGACCGGATTTAGGCATCACCTCGGGAGGAGTCCCGATTTCCATACCCCGGAACCAGTACCTTAATGCCCATAATTGGGATAAGTGGGATATCGCCTGGGTTCCCGTATAACCCCGAACATGGAAACGGCCTTTGTCATAGACCAGCCAGATTTTACCGGTCGTCTGAATCACTTCATCAGGTTTTGTGACCACCAGCCGTGCTTTTCCATTGACTTTCTGGATGAGATATTGATTGGTTTCCGGAGTTCCCGCATAAGTCTCCGGGATAATGGCAGAATGGCTCGTAATAAATAATTTCTTGCCTTTGACCGCATCCTTGGCCAGTTTTACAAAGGGTTCCATGGGTTCTGTTTCCAGTTCCCGCCGGGTGGTATCTTTGATTCCGGTATGAAGTGAATCAATCAAGACGACTTCCTGGATTTGAGAATAAATGGTGGGATTTTTTAAGAGTTCCCGAACGGCTCCATATCCTGCGCTGAATGAAGTCAATCCTATCTTTCTCCAATGCCGGGGATATTCAGGATGCAGTTGAGAGGCAGAGTCCATCGCCTGGGAAAGGATATGGGACCATAAAGTGGAATCATTCTGAAAGGGTGTCCGATAGGCCGCTGACAATCCCGGAAAATTTACAGTCAATAACAATGCCTGCCGATTCTCTACGGTGAATTGCTGCCGAACAAAATTATGATTGGTATGGAAATGAACCACCAGATCAATTCCTTTAGGTGATGGTTTATATCCTTCTGGAATAAACAATAAAACAGTCCCGCCAAAACTGGAGTCAAAACTGAGAGAGATATTCTCTCCCCGGACTACCGTCTCCAGAGATACCGGTCTCGTATCTGGAAGAAGTAAGGGAGTCCATTCTCTCGCAACAACAGGAATTATCCCAAGGATCCAAAACAGACAGACAATAAGGGCTTTTTTCATTTATAGTTATTCCTTTATAGATTCTCTGATAAACATCCTTACGATTTTACAGCACCCGGCAAAATCTACCAACCCGATAAAAAGAAAAGCCGCTCCGAATGTCCGGAACGGCTCTTTATTGTCTTCTTCAATTTTACTATTCGTTCAAACTATCCGATACCGGGGAAGGTGAGGTTTCTCTGGTAATGGAGGCACTATCAATGAAAATCTGACCCAGTCCTGTTGTGTTCTGGATAATCAACTGGGGACGCAGTGTCCATTGCCCAGATAATGAATCCAACGGAACCGAGAAAGTTACCCATTGACCCGTCGTAACGGTTCCCATGTCTGCCACTGCACCCAGGTCATAAGGGAAAGCCAATGGAGTTTTTTCTCCAAACAACACACCCAGGAGAGACGATCCTGTCCCCAGAGGTGCCGTAAAGTACATGTCATAATTCACAACCGCTTGAGTTCCGGCGATGGAACTTGCCATTCCATAGGAGGTCAGCTTCACGCCTTGAGTCTGTTCAGTAAAGGTCAAAACCATTACTCCGGATCTTCCACTAAAGGTATTCACATATCCTACTGTTGGAAGTCCTCCGACAGCACCCGCCACTCCTTCAAAGGCCCATTGTGTTGTGTCATCCGATGTCGTAAAGCTGTCGCCTGAATAAGTCAAAACAGTTCCACTGGTAGAGGCAGGATGAGTCATCTTATCGACAACGATTGAATCAATATACAGACTGCCCTGTCCATTTACTGTTTTAAGAATCAATTGAGGTTGAATGGAGGTTGTCTTTGTTTTCAGATATACATCCATGGTTTGCCACACATTCGTCGTCATGAGTGTATAGCCATTAAAATTACCAGACACTTCGGCAATACTCCATCCGGCAGGGTTGGCATAACCAAGCAATACGCCCAGCATTTCCTGGGATAATGTATTAGATTCAGCCAGGAAGTTGACCCGTAATCGGTACCAGGCCGAGGGTTGTGTCGTCAATCGGCCAAAGGAAGTTAATTTGACTCCACTATTGGTGGAAGTGAGATTGATTTTCAAAACACCGGAAGATCCATTATAGGTATTCAGCCATTGGGTAGGTGCTGTTCCCAGACCTGCCATAGATTCAAATCCCCAGGCTGTCGTATCCTCCGCTTCGGTGAAATCACCGGCAGTATTGAACCACCGATTCATGGCAGTAATGACTGAATACGGAGGTCCCCATCCATCCACAGTGTCTTGAACAAAGAGGGAATAATAATAGGTCTTACCATAACTGACATTGGAATCCGTGTAAGAAGACCCATTAAATGAAGCCAGTAAAGTCCCCTGCCCGGGTCGGGTGGGAACCGCTGATTCACTGCGATATAAACCGTATTGTTTGGGAGCTTTACCCGTTGAAGTCAAACTCCAGTTTAATTGAATGACACGATCTCCCGGAACAACCGTAAATGTATTGACCTTAAATGAGGCAATCGGCCGGGCTCTCTGATTAACGGCAGGCCCATAGAAACCAGAAGTATTGAAGCAATATATTCCATAGTAATAAGTCTGACCGGCGGTTACTCCGGTATCCTGAGCTGAAGTTCCGTTATACCAGTAGATATTTGTTCCATCCGTTGGACTTGTTGGATAGGAACCTGATTTACGGACAATCAAAGTAGAGCCATAGGCGCTGTCAGCAGGATTTGTCCAATACAGATTCACTTTGGCATCTTCGGTATATTGGACGAGGAGGTTGGAAACAGACTGGTTATAAGGAACATAAACTGCGGCACGCACCCCCGGTGAATAAGCACCCGTAGAATACAAAACAAACGCTGAATAATAAGAAGTTTGCCCTGAGTAGGCACTGGTATCAAGAGTACTCTGGCCATTACTGAAATAGACCTGTGTTCCATCCGTAGGAGCTTTGGGATAAGTGTCACTTCGACGCATGATTTTGACATTCTGGAACTGGGGATGAGTCGGGTTTGTCCATGTCAGGGACACATTACTGCCGCTGAGCGACGCATTGAAGGTCGTCAATGCGGACCAGAATGAACCCGCCGCATTCAAACGGCCACCCGTAGAAACATAACCATATAATGCCGGAATGTAATCCACACCATCCAGGATGTATCCTTTTACATGTGACATCGGAAGCACAGTGTTAGAAGACCACAGTAAAGCCGCCACACCCGCCACATGAGGTGCAGCCATGGAGGTCCCGTACATGTAGGCATAGCCACCTCGTACACAGCTGGCGATGTTATCGCCCGGAGCCGCCAAATGTACAGCCGTAGTCCCATAATTTGAATAAGAACTCAGATTATCACTTTGGTCCGTTGCGGCGACCGTCAACATATTTGCTCGTTTGTAACTTCCCGGATAAGAGGATGAACTATCCATATCTGTGGCTTCATTACCAGCAGAAGCTACATATAAATGCCCTTTAGTATTTGCACTGTCGATTGCATTTCTCAAAGTAACGGAATTAGCTGCAGACCCATAACTATTACTGGATATCCGCGCACCCATATTGACAGCATAAAGGAGGGCCTCCGCCGCATCACTCATATACCCTTCACCATTAATATCCAGAAATTTGAGTGCCATGATTTTGCCATTCCAGTTTAATCCGGCAATTCCATTGGCATTATTAGTTGCAGCGGCAATCGTCCCGGCACAATGAGAACCATGCCCACCACTGGAGGTGTCATCATCATACGGGTCGCCAGTGCCAGTCACAAAGTTATAACCATGAACATCATCAATATACCCATTACCGTCATCATCAATCCCATTCCCGGCGATTTCTTTACTGTTGACCCACAGTTTACCCTGGAAATCAGAATGGTTATAATCAATCCCGGTGTCGATAACAGCCACCACAAAATCATCATTCCCTTTGGCATAATTCCAGACAACAGGGGCTTTAATTTTTGGCATTCCCCACTGGAGATTATAGTAGGTATCATTGGGGACAGCTGTCGCCTTTACTTTATAATCCGGTTCAGCATATTCCACAAAAGAAGAGAAAGTAGCAAAAGTATTTATAACTTTTGATAAAGAAGCGGTTTGGGCATCAAAATCCAGGATATACACATCCTGCCCACGAAGATGTTTTTTGAGTGTCGTCCCTGTTTTTGCCAGAATACTGTTTATCCGGGATTCTGACTGATTTGATTTGAATTTTACGAGAACTCGCCCCGGCTTGTATTCAGCGCCCTGTGCAATCTTAAACCGTGATTTTTCATCTTCTAAAGATTGGGCAAAAGATGTTGTGATCCATAACAAAGTAAATAAAAAAGTAACTACCTTAAAATATCGAGACATCGCTCTCTCCAATAGTATGATTCTAGTAAAAGTATGACACAGTGCTTTTATTTTAACGACATCACTGAATAACAGTTAATCATTCATTAAAATTTATACCTCAATATAGATTTTAGTATATTATTCTTTAAGGTGACATAAATAAAAAATGGGGTAAACAAAACAGATGAAACCAGATAAATTAGTTAAAACTCAGAACATCCAGTTATCTGAAAAAGATTATTATGATTTTCTATTACTGAGAAACACCGGAGCCATTACCCATTTCTCCATTGCATTTATACTCAGCCTGGTTACAGTGTTTCCCTTAATAGTCCTGATACAACAATCCATCTTTGAGTATTCAAATGCCATTGCTTACATATTAGTAAGCATCTTGACCGTTTTCTACACATGGATTTCTTACCAAATCAAGACCCGGTACATAATACCCAGGAATGCACATCAATTAATGAAGGATGATTTTAGAAGCCAGTTTGCCATAAGTTTTATTATCACTGAATCGGACCTCATTCAAACAATGAATGGGGAAACGACTCTGATTGACTGGTCATCTGTCCGCAAATATGGGGAAACGGGAGAAACATTCATCCTTTTTGATTCCCCGGAATACCCCATCATTATTCCCAAACGTTCCTTAGAGCTTCAGGATATCCCCGTTCTTCGAAATATGATCATTCATAAAAATATCCCCCGGTGGACCAGAAAAAAGAAAAGCCTGGAAAATATCCAGGCTTCTGATTAATCATATCTTTTTTTAATTTATTTCACTTCGAAACAACCGACCATCCCACCCCATCTACTTCCCAGGGGAATCACGGTAAATGACAAAGGATATGACTCACCGGGCTTCAGTGTCACAGTCAAAACTCGCCAGTTCTGATTCTTATTCCAGGATAATACTCTGTTCTTCAAGAGTTTTCCTTCAATAAACACACCGGAGAGAGTATCCACATTGTAGATATCATTCGCAGACAAATAAAAACTCAGAACTCTTGTTTTCCGACCGCTGTTGGTTATGGGCATATTGAACTTATACATGATGGGATAATTCCCACCAAAGAATATGTGACTTTTTCCGGACAGGGGGTCTTTCACTTCCACAACATCTTCAGGAGACGAATTATCCATGATTTTATATTCACAAAGGGCATCAATCGGTCCACCGGGAGAATATCCGAAAGCCGTCGAATAGATTTTGTTTTTAACCTTTGCCAAATCCACTACATCACCATGGTTTTTCTGGAAGACACTCAATTCAGCCGTATTCCAATTCACAATCCCCCGGCTAAAAGAGGCAATCTTATAAGGAGGCCAGGCCAGGTCGGGCATATTGGTAGCATTTTCAATCCCCGGATCCTTCTCTCCCTGCCACGCATAATCAGCTACCCAGAGATCACCATCTGCTTTTCCTAAAACGATTGCACTCCAGGGGAAATTACCACGAAGATATTTTTCTTCCCACAGAGTATAGATTTCCCCAGGTTTAAGAGTAAAAGAAGTCTTCCCATTTCCTTTTAATGCCAGTTCCCATGGAACGCCATGATCCCAGTTCGTCGTCGTTCCCAAACCATAGATTTCAACTTTCACGGGTTTATTGGTTGGGTTTTTGCAAATGAGTTTATAACTGATTTTTGTACCCAGTTCCCGTTCTTCCTCAATACCATAATAGTGGTAGGGGAAAAGTTCAAACATCTGGTTTCCGGGAACTGTATCTCCGGCCATGTAATAGGCAGGCGTAGTATCAGCCAGGAAGGCTTTTGTATGGTCTTTGGGAATAACATGTTCAATATCAGATACCCAGGTAACTCCTCCAGGTATCTTTTGAAAGGATATTTCTTTGTGCTTAAAGTTTTGTCTGGCTTTCTCGGGGAGTTTCACCATTTCTTCCGGTGCCCCTAAACTCAAGGAACCTGTCTGCGCAATAACAGAGGTTGTCATAGTCAAAATCACACCTGTCACTAAAGTTTTTAAAATCATTTTATCTAACCTCATAATAATGGGGTAAGCCCGAAGATACAAAAGAACTGTCAACGGGAGCTTTTGGTCTTCATTCTATCAAAGATATACAGGACTGGGTATTGCCTTTGTTAAGATTTCGATTCATTTCCAGTCTTAATAAAAACCCCGGTTCCTGTGGTACCAGAAACCGGGGTCAATCTTCTCGATTAAGTTATTTTTTCTCAGGATTATCAAGATTCTCAAAGAAGACTCTTTTGGCCTTCCCTTCCTGACGAGGAAGGGCACCGATAGCAAACACATCACCTTTTGGAGAGAATCCGAGGACTTCTTTTAATTTCTTTTCAACGGTAAATCCAGTAACACCGGCTTCAGCTTCGACGTTGATTCGAACATCCCGAACCCCATGAGATTCCTCAATGATGATTTGGTAATTCGAACCCACACCGGGGATTTCCATGAGAGCCTGTTCCACCTGTCGGGGGAAGAAATTAACACCCTTCACAATCAACATATCATCCACACGACCAGTAATGGGTGCCAATCGGACATGAGTCCGACCACAACCACACTTATCACGGGATAACACTCGAGTTAAATCACCGGTTCTAAACCGAATAACAGGAAGAGCTTCCTTCGTCAGAGAGGTAATCACTAATTCACCAAACTGTCCGTCTTTGACCGGTTTATGAGTTTCTTTATCCAAAACTTCAACAATATAATGATCTTCCCAGGCATGAATTCCATCGTGAGCCTGACAATCCTGGCCCAAGGTCCCTACACCACCGGTTTCCGTCATGCCATAAATATCAAAGACTTCTACACCCAGACCATTTCTGATTTTCTCTTTGAGTGATTCAGAAAAAGTCTCCGCACCAAATATTCCTATTTCCAGATGTTCCAGAACACCGCCTTCTTCCTGAAGCACTTCCATGATCCGAACACCATACGAGACGACACCCGTCAAAACCCGTGTTTTAAAATCTCTTGCAAGTTTTATCTGACGGGGAGTATTTCCCGCTCCCGTAGGAACCACAAACTGATTCGCCAGCTGCGCCCCATGATAGAAACCAAATCCACCATTAAATAACCCAAAAGAAGGGGTGATCTGAAGAACATCTCCGGCTTCAACACCCGCCATCCGATAGCACCGAGCCATACATTCACCCCATTGATGAATGTCATTTCGGGTATAGGGCATTACAACAGGAGTACCTGTAGATCCTGAAGACATATGTATTTCAACAACTTCTTTGGACGGAACACAACACATCCCCATCGGATATTCTTTCCGGAATTCTTCTTTGCTCATAATGGGGAGCTTTTCAATATCTGTTAATGTTTTAATATCATCAGGCTGCACACCCGCACAGTCAAAGCTCTTTTTGAAAAAAGCATTGTTCTGATAAACATGTTGGGTGATTTTTTGTAATCGTTTTAACTGTATATCACGTAATTGTTCTAAAGGTAATATTTCCAATTCCCGATTGAAATATAATGAAGACATATTAGAGGGCTCTCCCAGCCATAAATGCTTTTAAATTTGCTTCCACATATTTAGGTTTCACAGAGGACTTGATGGCTTCTTCCCAATTCTCCAGTGAAAGAGTTAAACCATTGGAAAGGGCACCCAGAACGATCGTGTTCGCCATCCGGGAATCCCCCATTTCCTGAGCTAATTTTGTCGCATCCAGTAGGACTAGTCTTTTGAAGACTTCTTTTAACCGGGCTTCAGCATTATCCGGATATGTTGCCTGACCGCTGGATACCGTAACCGGAATAAGTTCAGCGGTAGAAACAACAGCTAATCCATCTGGAGCCAGATAGTGGGCCCATCGGAGAGCTTCAACCTGTTCAAAAGACCCGAGTACCCGGGCATCACCCAAGGCCACCAGTGGACTATTTACTGCTTTTCCATAGCGAATCTGGGCAATCACAGAACCACCCCGCTGAGCCATACCATGAACCTCATTCGTTTTAACATCATATCCGGCAAACATAGCGGCACGCGCCACAATCTCACTGGCCAGCAAAATTCCCTGACCACCAACACCTACTAAAACAACACTCTGAGTTTGATCGCTCATGACTATTTCACCTCCACCGGATTAATGGCTGAACAGGGGCAAACCTGGACACATAACTGACAACCACCGCAAAGTATTTCATTTATATGTGGATGACCGCTGCGGGCTTCAATTCCCGGACAGCCTAAGTCAAGGCACTGACCACATTCCACACAAATATCATCATTCACAGAGACCATAGGTCCAACAGGTTTCTTTTCATGAAGGATGCAGGGTGCACGCGAGATTATCAAGCTGGGATTATTGCTGTTTATCGACTCTTTTACAGCTTTACAGGTGGCCTCTTGATCGTAAGGGTCCACTACATGTATTTCTTCAAAACCACACGCCTTGGCAATGGCCTCAATAGAAGCGGAAACCGTTTTTTCTCCCATCAGGGTTTGGCCTGTACCAGGATTATCCTGGTGACCGGTCATCGCTGTGATACGATTATCCACAACCACGAGAGTTGAAATGCCTTTGTTATAGACAATATCCAACATACCCGTTATACCTGAGTGGAAGAAGGTAGAGTCGCCTACCATGCCAACAATTTTCTTTTTCTCACCCGCTTTATCCATGCCGTGGGCCACAGTAAATCCGGCGCCCATACACAGAATCGTATCCATCCGACCCAGAGGGGGAGCAACGCCCAGACTGTAACACCCAATATCACCCGTCACAATGACATCTTCCTGCGCTAAAGCATAGAATATGCCACGGTGAGGACAACCCGCACAAAGAACCGGAGGACGATTAGGTAAATCCAGGGCTTGTGCAACGGGATTATGGACCTCAGGTTCACGGCCTTCCATTTTTGCCCGGCAAGCAGCCAGGACATTCGGAGTTAATTCACCAATTCGGGGAATTATGTTTTTACCATCACAGGCAATCCCTAATGATTTGATATGCTCTTCCATAAAATCATCAAGTTCTTCAACAACCAATACCCGTTTTACTCCAGCTGCAAAGTCTTTGAACAATTTATCAGGGTAAGGATAACTAAAACCAATTTTCAAGACAGAAGCTTCCGGGAAGATATCCCGCACATATTGATAGGAAACGGAATGGGTAATAATTCCCAATTCACGGTCACGCCATTCAATTCGATTAAGTGGGGATGTCTCGGCAGCTTCCTTGAGTTGGGCTAACCGATCTTCCAACCGGACTCTCATTTGACGGGCCCAGGCCGGAATAGGAACAAATCGGGGAGGATTCTTTTCAAATTTTACTTCAAGAGGAGGAGTAATTCGGTCCTTCAATTCCACTAAAGACCGTGAGTGACTCACGCGAGTCGTAGAACGTAAAATTACAGGGGTCGTATATTTCTCGGAGATTTCAAATCCATATTTAACAAAATCCAGGGCTTCCTGTGAATCTGAGGGTTCCAGTACGGGGATTTTGGCAAATTTGGCAAAGTTCCGAGTATCTTGTTCATTCTGAGAAGAATGCATACCCGGGTCATCGGCAACGATGGCGACAAAACCACCCACTGAACCCATATAAGCAAATGTCATTAAAGGATCAGCGGCAACATTCAACCCGACATGTTTCATTGTTACTATTGAACGGGCCCCAGCTAAAGAGGATCCAACGGCAACCTCAAAAGCGACCTTTTCATTAGGAGACCATTCACAGTACAAATCCTTCTTATATTGGACAATATTTTCCAAGATTTCAGTTGAAGGGGTACCGGGATAACCCGTTGCCACTTTACAACCGCCTTCCCAGGCGCCTCTTGCGATGGCTTCATTAGCAGACATTAATTCTTTCAAGTGCCTTCCTCCTTGAGGGGACTTTTAATTCGGCAGGGGATAGACCCTGAGGGTAAGCAGGTAGGGAGGGTTCTCCACCTACAATTGATGACCCTAAAATTCCTTAAATTCTAGCATAGCCAATCCATCTGGCTTTCAGAAGGATTTATAGCAAAGGTTAATATTTACCCCATTTGAGTGCTTCATCAATGTAAGCCAGATAATTAGATTCCGTTTTTGATTCCAGGGGAATATTAATGGGTGCGGCAGTAGGCATTAATACAAACCGCCCCCCTTCTTTGGCTGCTTCCATACAACGTCTCACTTCCTGACGGACTTCATCTTCAGTTCCCGCCTCAAGAAGTTTAAGTTGAATGTTACCAAAAAGAGAGACCCGGTCACCTATTCTGGATTTTATCTCTGCGAGTGAAATGTCCCCATCAGGAGGGCCTTCACAGGGATCCAGAGCATCGCAACCGGTCTCTACAATATAATCTAGCACCCGCCCGATTCGTCCATGGCAATGGAGACGTACTTTTGCTCCACGGGAATGAATCAAGTCCGTCATCTCTTTGACATAAGGAGTTACAAATTGCCGAAAATAGTCTGGATGAAGGAAAGGAGGACAGGCATATTCCGGTCCGCAGATTCGATATAAATCAGCCACATGAACATCCAACATCCGGCGTAAGTTTTCCATAACTCTTTCATGCATAATTTCCACCGTCCGGGCAAAATGCTCTTTTTCAGTCATAGCCCATACGGTAAAATCACCAAACTCCATCAAATCAGCCGCCAGATACATTGGGTCAGCCAAGGAAGGCATAATAATTCCATTGTCTCCAACTTCTTGATTTATCCGAGCCACATCTGAAACATCGAAAGTAAGCGGCTCAAAAGGTACGGATAATACTTTATCTACATCTTCAGAAGACTTACACCAGTGTTCCGGTTGCCAAACCGTCTGAACTGAGGGCGTATATTTAGTTATCCGGTGCAGGTCTCCCTGCGGAGTATGTAAGGTTTGGTCCCATATAATATATTCTTCATCTTTCAATTCATTGATCTGGATATCCACTGGAGCTGATGACATTAAAAGAGTCTCATTACTCCCCGGATTCCACATACAAATACAGTCGGTCTCTTTTCGAATAGTTTCCATTAATCGATGGTAGGAAGACTCTTTATTTTCGAAAGATTGCGAGTTATACCCAACCAGCTCATAAGTAGATACAGGCACTCGATCAGGTAACTTTCCTTCTAAAACAGCTAATAATCGTTCTCTGGATGTCATTTTATTACCTTCTACATTTATGATAGATGACCTAATCTGTCATAGTCCTGATAGATAGTTATTAAGAGCAAACGATGCGGTTGTTTTACACACAGGGTGATAGCGCCAAACAATAAAGCACTGCCTTACTGGTAAACCCGGCAGTGTCCTTTCAAAGAAAAAGCCCGGAAGAATCTTCCGGGCTTTCCTTATTTTTTCTTCTTTTTCTTATCGGAGATTTCTTTCTTATGAGATAGGAACCAATCGTATAATTCCGGATTAGAATAAGTGGCAGACCAAGAATTATGTTGCACACCAGGATATATCGTCATCCGAACTTCATTACCCATTTCTTTCAACGCATCATTCATAATATAGGCTTCCTGCACCATTATGACAGGGTCTTTATCCCCATGGAACATCCAAACAGGAAGCCCTTTTAATGGCTCAGCCGTCCAGCGACGGCCTTTTCCACAAACAGGAGCAATAGCCGCAAACAGTTCCGGAGCTTTCATTGCCAGTTGCCAGGTACCACCACCGCCCATACTAATTCCTGTCAAATAAACACGGGTTTTATCTACGGGGTATTTTTTTGAGGTTTCCTTGATAAGGGCCACAACTGTATCCAAATAGTCACTCCAGTCTTCACCTTCCGGACACTGAGGACTCAAGATAATAAAGGGCAACTTCATTTCACCTTTAGACACCATTTCAGGAGGACCCCACACTTTAACCTTTTCTAAATCTGGACCTCTTTCACCAGCACCATGAAGAAACACTATCATTGGCCAGAGGGTATCTTTATCCTTCTTTGAAAAACCTTCGGGGAATTGTACCAAATACTGAAGTTTATCTTTCTTCACACGTTCAAACTTAAATGAAGCAGCCTTTTCTTCTACGTTTGACACCATAATCTCCTTTGAATCGACAGTATGCATAAAACATACTGATATTAATATGACAGACAAATACTTCCACATCGTTTTTACCTTTTCCCATCTTTACAATAATTTATTTCAAATGAAGCCGTTCTTTAATGCCCTGCTTAATTTTTCCATCCTTCAAATATCTATACAGGTTTTCACCGGGACAATCTGTTTGGGCCAAATCCCGGTGACCATATATTTCATTCAAGGGGACGTTAAACTCCTGAACAGCCCAAGCCATCAAATCCATTACAGACTTTAACTGAGCATCATTAGGTTCTTGAATCTCATAATTACCAACAACATTAATAAGCAAATGTCCAGCAGGATTATATCGAGTATTGGTTTCACCCATATAGTGATAATCACGGCCTTCATAAATGGTCCCGTCAGGACCAATAAAAAAGTGATAGGGAACATCCCACCAGTTTTTATCATTTGCTCCCCAGGACTGTAATCCTCTCAGTTTTTGCGGGATATCGTCACCAAGAGCAACGGGTTTAGTGTCTCCTGAATGATGCAGTGTGAGTTTATTAATTTTATGGGGGATACGCAGTCTTGATTCTATAGAACCCGCTTTTGTCGAAGAAGCCAAGTCAACAGGGAGTGAATCAATATCGGCAATCTCAAATTCAGTAAGGCCTTCACCCAATTCGCCTTTTTTTCCATGAATAGCTACCACAGCGACATGATACCCATTCCAATTAAAGGCTTCACCTTCCCGAAATACTTGTTCCAGTATTTTGTCTCTGGAAGATAAACAAATCTTCACCTTTTCAATAGAAGTTGAGTCCAGAGTGTCTTGTGAAATCACTTCAAGGACCTTTAATTCTATGTCCTTAAATATAAACTTCTCACCCTGCCCTATATTCCTGCGGCTCGCGTCGGCTGCCGCACCCCCAGAAGGAAAAGCCTCCCATTGGTTGTGGGGAATTATTACGGGTTTAGGAAACTTATTCTGTAATATCATTTTCTGATCCTTTGCCAAGCTCCATCCAAATAAGGAGATAGTTCCTAACAATCCCAAAATAAAATATGTAATGTATTTTTTTGCAGCCATAATTATACAAACCAAGTATTGTTTACTCCAAATATTTCTATCAAGATTTACTCTTCCATTAAGGCCCAATCAACCACAGGAGTCTGAGATGCATCTAGCACTGTTTCAGTTCCGGCTTTTAATTTATTCCACTTATTCCAGAAAGTAGTTTTCGGACTATAGCCAATACCTACAATGTAATCATTTCGTCCAGACCAGGAATAATCAGCAGCAAGGACATAGGCTTCGAATTGATAATAAGAACCAGTATTTGCTTCAATTCTAAAGTTAAAACCTGCCCAAGTGGTTTGAAGTAATCCAACAGACCCCTTATCTATGGCCTGAAGAGTAAAATTCCGGATGTTGTCATGGTCATACCAAGTCGAGGGAATGGTAGGATAGCCAGAATTATGCAATACTGTCACTGAACCATAATCAGAGGGTGGATAGGCACCATAATGCCAGTCACAGATGTAATATTTTGGATATCCGGTATTATTTTCTATTTGTTTAAGATTAGCCCGCATCCCCGTAGCATCATCATAGTTTAGGGCCAAAGCAGCACCATCTCTTGATTCCGTTTTATAAAGCAACATATCGCCCCAAAACATCAAATCAATGTTCTTGTTGGCAAAATATTGAGCCACTTTGGCATGGTCCATTTCGAGGAGTTGTCGGACCGTATACCCCACTGAAACTTCTGGGAATTCCACATAAGAAGCAGTATTGGGTTCATCATGTCCAATATGGAAATATTTAGGTTTAAATAAATCAACCACTTCATCATAAATATCAAATAGTATGTGATAGGTTGTTTCGTTGGTAATACAGTAGGCGTATGGAATCCTTCCCGCATCCGGAGTAGTATCCTCTGATAATTCCCAGTGATAACCTGTGCGGAACATCCATTCAGCATGCCCCGGACCATTTACCAAAGGGGAGACCTCAATAAATCGGTCATTGGCATATTCAATGAGATTTTTCACATCACTCTGGCTTTGCCCCCAAGGACTGTACCACATTTCTGGATGAGACTTAAATTCCATATAATCCAATTGCAGAACAATCTGATTCATCTTATAGGAAGCCAACAGGTCAATTAACCGCTTTTGCTCCAACAACGCATTCTTACCCGTAAAAGTATGGACACCCCGGTAAGCCAGTTTCGGATAGTCTTCAATTTTCACATAGGGAAGATAAGAATTTGTAGTATCCTGTTTCAATTGTCGGAGAGACATAAGTCCATAGAACAAGCCCACGATATCCCGCCCTACAATAGTCACACCCGTGCTAGATATAGATAGCGCATAACCATTTGTTTGAGTTGGAACAGTAATTCCTTCATCCAAGCATTTTTGAGATACCTGAGAATCATATCCAGCCACCGCTAAGAATACGGGGATTTTAGCAGCCGTCTGAATAGTTGGACTCAGATAACGGCAGGCAGACCGAGCCGCACGTTCAACCCGGGTGCTGACATCTGTATAATGAGCTTCCGGTAATAATGTTTTATCCAAAGATAAAGATCCAGTTAACCGAATCATGGATTGAGGTTTAGGAATAACGACCAGTTCATTCACTGTTGTTGATGGTAGAAGGGTTCGGGTTCCTGTATATTTGATTACGCCACAGTTTGAGGCCACATAGACATTTCCCCGGACGGTATCTACAGCTACTCCCACTCTCAATTCACTATTGATTCGGGGGACATTAGATTTCACATAAACTCCAGCGCCATTGGTACCAGTACCGACAGCCTGTCCCTGTAAATTCTGGAAACATACGCGGATATAATCTTTCGTAGTGTCTCCGCTGTTATCATTATGAAGACCGGCAGTAACAATCAAGTTATTATCAATGTCAGCATCCATACTACCTTCCCAAGAGAAGGTATATGATACAGAGGTATTACGGGTATATCCGCCAGCCGGCTCACCCACAAATTTCCTTACCCCCAAATTAGAACCTCGGTAGGTATATACTGTTTTCAAGTCATGGGTAGCTTCTATACCTTGTATCAGGTCGGAAGTATTTGATGTAGTTCCATAAGCTACAGCACCATACCGTAACACACCAAAGTAATCTTTATTACCAGGGTTATTTTTCAAAACGTAAAACGTATTACCGCGGTGGGAGAAAACATAACATCGACCTTCTTTATAGTTTCCAATGGCAGAGATACCAAAAGAACCTCCATATAATGGAGTCCCGTCTTCTGGACGATAATAACCACCGCCGCCAACCTTTATCGCACCAGAGGCATTCCATGTGGTTGCCGTTGGAATCGTCAGAAAACCACCTTCATACCCAAGAATCATCACCACACCATCATCGGTTACTGTTAACCGTGTAGGAGAGACACCCCATCCCCCATTAAAAGGAATATTTGCTATGCGACCCACTAAATCACCGGTATCAGGGTTTAATACAGATATGGTAACCTGGTCGTTCGGATTTACTAAAGTGCTCCAAGTGGAAACGGTACCACCGTATTTAGCACCATTAAGAACCAAGACATACCCAGTAACGGGGTCAACGGCCACATCACCAATATAAAGGTTCTCACTGGTATCCCCTAAATTCAATTCGAGAGGAGATTTGTACCAGCTCTCTGTGAACTGGGTGTAATACCCAGCACACCAAACATTTACTGTGATTAACAAGAATAACCCTAACAACCATATTGACTTTTTCATAGCACCTTCCTCTGATAAATCTCTCTGCACTTAAATTATAAGACAAGAACAAGATATTTTTCGTATATTCCAGTGGATTATTGGTGATGTTTTCAAAAATTGAAGAATCTTCCCAATTATTCTTATGGTAAACATGTCCATACCCCCTTCGTTTCTGCTTCGTTTCCGAACGTCTTGTTTTCAGCCCCCGGAGAGGAAATAAGAAGAGACTAACTATCTGATTCTCAATTAATAGCAAGTAAAGTCAAGAAATAAGAACCCATAGTGGATAAGATTTAACACGACAGTAATATTTTTATATAATAATTATTAGAGCGAAGGTCTTTTCAATTTTTGTGGATGATCAATATTTCTTCAATTGACAATGTTTATTTATTTACGCTACATTAATATTTAGTGTTCATGAAATATTAAGCGAGGCGAAAAGATTTGAAGAAGACCGCAGACACCAAGCAGCTAGAATCAGACATAAATGAGTTTACGGAGATTATTGGAGCTTTGAAATTTGCTCTAGTTCGCCGTAACCCAAAGATGTTTAATGAGATAGACCAGGACATGACTCCCATTCAGTTTGGACTCTGCATGTTACTGAAAGTAAAAGGGAAGCAGACCATGGGGTTTTTGTCGAATGCTATTGGTGTCAGTATGCCCACGATAACAGGGATAATTGACCGTCTGGTAAAACGCGAGATTGTAAAACGAGATCGGGATGAGCAAGATCGCCGTGTTGTTTTTGTGGCATTAACACAAAATGGTGAAAAAGTATTAGACGCTTTTCATCGAGTAGAGCATGAACATTTGAAGCCAGTATTAATGACACTAAGCCAGGAAGATCGACATACTTTCATTAAATTATGGCGACAAATATTAACAGGTCTCATGCCAGAAATCGAACAAAACGAAATTTTAGCAGACATACGGAAGCTCCATAAGGATTTTAAGTAATATCCAAAAAGCATATAAGCAACAGTCACATTAACAAAAATAATTCAAACAGGATTATATAGAAAGAAATAGAAACAACTAGACCTTTCATAAACAATCCAATTAAGAAAACACATAATCACAATAAAGGACAAAGAACCGTTATGAAGAAATCTCGTATTGTATCCGTAGTTACCCGGATGATTGTGTACGGTTTACTGGTCAGTTCTTTATGGGCCGCTCCAAAGACTGCTACATTGCCCGAAGTTCCCGACCAGATAAATTTAAGTCAGGCTGTGGAATTAGCCTATGATCGAAATCCGGATGTTTTAAAACAGAAACAACAAGTTAGCATTGCTGCCGCCCAGTATGAACAGACTCGTGGCGAATGGCTGTTACAAATGAAACTGACCGCCAACTATCAGCAGTTTGAACGCAATCAGGGTTCTATTGACGGAGATCAAGGATCTGTTACATTAGATGCCAGTCAACCCGTAGTTACTTTTGGACGTCTGGGCAATACATTAAAAGGCGCAAAAGCATATTTCCGCACTCAGGAAGTCTTAACCAAATCAGTCCGCCAGAATGTCCGGCTGGCTGTAACTCAGGCATTTTATGGAGTTCTGTTACAACAACAACTGGTAAAGGTTAATGAAGAATCCCTGGCAATTGCTGAAGACCAATTACGTCGAGCCCAAATTCGTTTCGTCGAAGGTGTAAATACAGAGTTGGATGTAACCCGTGCCAAGGTAAAAGTGGCCCAATCCAAAACGAATGTAATCACGGCCCGGAACAACCTTGTACAGTCCCGAAATGCATTTAATCAATTATTACAAGTGGATGCCAACAGAAATCTCCAATTGGTTGGGGATCTCAATTACAGTGCCTATTCAGCTCAAACATATCTTCTGCGTGACACTGCTGAAAAGAACAGACCTGACCTGGATGCTCTTAAACAGCAGATCATCCAATACGAGTCCTTAATTGGTTTACGAAAGGCACAGAACTATCCAATCATTTCAATCGGTGGGTCAGTTGGTTGGACAAACCAGAATTTTTACAACAAAGATGATGATCGATATGACAACTGGTTAGGTTATGTCAGTATGTCCTGGCCGATCATTGAGGGCGGTAAAACACTAGCGCAGATCAAAGAAGCCCGAGCACTTCACAAAGCAGCCCAGATCGAATATGAAAAAGCGCTTCTGGCTGTGCACACTGAAGTGGAGCAAACTGTTCGTGAATTAACCAAACAAGATGAACTAGTACAGTCTGCTTTGGAAAACATTCAACTGGCTGAACAATCCTTAAAGATGAACAAGGTTGCGTTCGAAAACGGACGCGCTACTTCTTTTGATGTGGCAGATGCTGAATTAAACCTAACCGCTGCCCGAGTGAGCCATGCTCAGGCGGTATATGGATATCAGGTTGCCCTGGCCCAATTACAACAAGTGGTTGGACTCGATCAACTGCCCTAACGATCAACGGAATCAATATTTGTAACCCAAAAAACTAATGGAGCTCATAGAAAAAGGAAACGAGATTATGTCCTACACAAGAAAAATGATGGCATTAGTGTTATGCGCCTCTCTACTGATAATTTGTGGATGTGGCAAAAAGAAGAAAGAAGAAGCAAAGGTGGAAACACCTGTCGTCACCGTATCAAATCCAGTCTCAATGGACTTAGAAGATTACTATCAGGCAACCGGTGAATTACAGGCCCAGCACTCTGTTGATGTTGTCAGTGAAGTCTCTGGCAAAATACTGGAACTCAAAGCCGATGAAGGAACAGTCGTCCGTAAAGGACAAGTTGTCGCAGTTATTGATCCCAGTGTCATAAAAACTCAGTTGGCACAGTCTGAGGCAAACATGCTTCAAGCTAAGGCAGCATGGGATAAGACAAAAACAGGTTCCCGCCCCCAGGAATTAGCCAAGGCTGAGCAAGAAGTTTACGAAGCGAAATCAAATTATGATTTAGCTAAAGCCGATTATCAGCGAACTCTTAATATGTTCAATCAGGGTGTAGCTTCCAAGCAGGAAAAAGAATACTACGAAAACCAGATGAAGGTGAAAGAAGCCGTTTTAGCCCGTAATGAACAGGCTTTAAGCATGGTCAAAGAAGGTGAGCGGGCAGAAGATCGTGAAGCGGTCAAGGCTGTATATGAACAGGCCAAAGCGAATGTCGATTACCAGCGGTTGCAGTTAAGTAAAACTCGGATTGTCTCTCCGATTGATGGAGTCGTTACACTCCGTTATCAACAAGCCGGCAACATGGTCGTTGGTGGAGCAGGTTCTCCCATTGTTCGCATTGAAAAAATTAATCCAATCAAAGCAGTCCTCAAGGCTCCTCAGGAAGATCAGTCTAAATTCCAGATTGGAATGCCTGTGAAGTTAAAAATGGACAGCGGAAACACATTTACAGGTAAAGTTTCACTCGTAGCTCCAGCTATTGAAGCAGATTCCCGAGCTGTAAAGATTGAAGCTATACTCCCCAATGCAAAGAATGCGCTTCGACCGGGTTCTTTTGTTGAAGGGAATATTCTTCTTCAAGTGAAAAAGAATGCCATGACTCTGAAACGTGATTGGCTCCAAAAATCTGGCGCTACCAACACTTATAGTGTGTTTGTTTTTGAGAATGGAAAAGCTGTCAAGAAAGAAGTAAAAACAGGTATCCTGAGTAACGGCGATGTCGAAATTCTAGGAGGCATTTCTCCTGAATCTCAAGTCATTATCTCAGGCTTTGAACGGTTTGCGGATGGAGATACGGTCACCACAGAATCTTCACCAAAGACGGTTTCAGATGCAACCACTGTTAAATAATTAGTTTGTTATTCAACCCTTTATTAAGGACTATATATGCAGAAATTAGCAGAAGTTTGTATACGACGCCCGGTTTTCGCGACCATGCTTATCATGTCGCTGATGGTTTTAGGGTTTTACTCCTACTTCAAACTGGGTGTTGATTTATATCCAAAAGTAGAGTTTCCCTTTGTCGTGGTTACGACAACCTTGAATGGGGCTTCACCTGAAGAAGTTGAATCCCAGATCACTGAAAAAGTAGAAGAAGCTGTCAATACAATCAGTGGTATTGAAGAACTGTCATCTACCTCATCAGAGGGAATGTCACAGGTCTTTATCAAGTTTGTTCTTGAACGACCGGTTGACCAGGCGGCGCAGGATGTCCGGGATAAAATCAATACTGTATTGAACGATTTACCTGAAGGTACAGACACTCCCATTATTCAGAAACTGGACCCTGATGCTTCACCGGTATTGGCTCTTTCTATCTCTGCCGATAGAAGCTCTCGAGAAATCACCTATACAGCGGATAAATTAATCAAACAACAGTTAGAAACAATTGACGGTGTTGGTTCTGTTCAGCTGGTAGGTGACCGTACCCGTGAAGTTCAGATATTCCTTGATGCCCAGAAGATGGAGCAATACCAGTTATCTGTTGATCAGGTAAAGACACTTCTGGCCGCTCAAAATGTCGAAGTTCCCGGAGGACGAATTGATCAGGATACTCGTGAGCTTCAACTACGAACATTAGGCCGTGTTGAAAAAGTATCTGATTTTGAGGAAATTATTCTCACCTATCGTAATGGCATGCCAATCCGGGTAAAAAATATAGCCCGTGTTGAAGATGGTGTAGAAGAAGTTCGGTCTCTTGCTCGTTTGAATGGAAAAGAAACCGTTGTGTTGATTATCCGCAAACAGTCTGGAACAAACACATTGGATGTTGTTGACCGGATTAAGAGTCGATTAGCGGATATTCAAAAGACATTGCCTAAAGACTACACTATTTCAGTAAATCAGGATCAAACCAATTACATTAAAGGTTCTTTTGAGGCTATTCAAGAACACTTAATAGTAGGTGCTATCCTTGCAGCATTAGTCGTTATGTTGTTTATCCGAAACTTCCGTTCCATGATTATTTCGGCTATTGCTATCCCTACCTCTATTATTGCCACGTTTACTTTGATGTTAATGATGGGATATACCCTCAATATGATGACAATGATGGCATTGGTACTATGCGTAGGTATTGTAATTGATGATGCCATTGTTATTCTGGAAAACATATTCCGATTTATTGAAGAAAAGAATATGTCCCCCATGGAGGCAGCCCGTGTTGGTACAGCGGATATTGGTATGGCCGTCATGGCAACGACACTGTCACTCATTATCATCTTCTTACCACTGGCTTTCATGAGCGGTATCGTCGGACGTTTTATGAGTAGTTTCGGTATGACCTGCGCATTCTCAATTGCAGTGTCACTACTTGTATCCTTCACATTAACCCCCATGTTATGCTCTCGCTTCATCAAACATGACCCCAAGGGTGATAGAGCTAAGGATTCCCTGTTTTACCGGTCAATTGATGGATTCTACACGGCATTACTCAAGTGGAGCTTACGATATAAGTGGGTAGTTATGGTGACTGCTTTGTTGCTTATAGTAAGCTCTGCAGGATTGATAAGGTTGGTCGGAACTGATTTTATGGTCAATGATGATGAAAGCCAGTTCCAGGTAACTATCCGTGCGCCTGAAGGGTATTCATTAAGTGCAACAAAAGCCATCACTGACCAAGTGGAAAAAGATATTCAGAGTCTTCCTGGTATAAAAAATACTTTAGTATTACTAGGTTCAGATTCTCAGGCCAAGGTAAACCGGGGGTCCATATACATTGAGTTAGTGGACCGTAAAAAACGAAAAGAAACCCAGAACGATATCATGGGCATGACCCGGAATAAATTGGCTCAATATAAAAATGTAAACCTTTCAGTTCAGATGATTGATGATATGGCCGGTGGCGCTGGTATGAATGCCGATATTATGTATTATGTCCAAGGCCCTGACTTCAAAAAATTAGAAACTTATGCCAATAGAATCATGTATCACCTCAGCACTACAAAAGGTGTAGTAGATATTGATTCATCATTGGAAGAAGGTAAGCCAGAAGTACGGGTCAGGATCGACCGTGACCGTGCTGCTGACTTGGGCGTGAATGTTTCATCCATTGCATTAAGTCTGAGAACCCTGGTGGGCGGTGAAATCGTATCTAACTACAAGGAACTGGATGACAGGTATGAAGTTCGATTACGGACAGATGTCGGTAATCGTAATCAGGCAGAAGCCATCAAACGGTTATATGTTCCCTCCACAAAACTTGGTATGGTTCGGTTAGACCAGGTCGCCAAGTTGGATTATGGTACAGGGCCTTCCGAAATCAAACGATATGCTCGTCAGCGCCAGGTGATGATCTATGCCAATATTGACCCCAATGAAAAGAGTACATCTCTGGGTGCAGTTATTGATAATATCAACGCATTTGTTGATAATGAACTGAAAATGGAATCTGGATATAACAACGGATTGCTTGGTCGAGCCAAGGAACTTGGCAATACCTTCCAAAACTTTGCCATAGCCTTTATTCTGTCGTTTATATTCATGTACATGATTCTGGCGGCACAGTTCGAAAGCTTTACACACCCCATCACTATCCTGTTGTCATTACCATTATCCATTCCTTTTGCGCTGTTGTCCTTGTTGTTCTTCAGAGAGACTTTGAACATCTTCTCGTTACTGGGTCTGTTTATGTTGTTCGGAGTGGTCAAGAAGAATGCAATTTTACAGGTTGACCACGCGAATAACTTACGACGACATGAAGGTCTTGCAATCAATGAGGCTATTGTTCAGGCGTGCCGAGACAGGCTTCGTCCAATTCTGATGACAACCTTCTGTTTGATTGCCGGTATGGCCCCCATGGCTTTAGGTACGGGGCCAGGTTCAGCAATGCGTAAGTCAGTAGCAATCGTTGTTATCGGTGGACAGGCATTATGCTTACTCATCACATTGCTGGTGACTCCTGTTGCCTATACTCTTCTTGACCAGATGGGTAATTTTTTCAAGAAACTCTTTGGGTTTAAGGATACCGTAGAAAAACCATTGAGTAAGTAAACCCTGTTGATGAAAGGCACCAGTTGTAAAAAACTGGTGCCTTTTTTATTTACACCTTAGAGTGTTGTAAAATTAAATATAATCATGCCTGACCCTCTATCCTCGCAAACTGATACACCACAACCACTCCCTCGAAATGAGTGGAGTAAATCTTCACGCATAAAACAGCTGTTCTCCGCTTTTGGCCATCGCAATTACCGTCTGTTCTGGTCTGGTAATCTGGTGTCTCTTGTTGGCAGCTGGATGCAATCAACGGCACTCTCATGGCTCGTTTACAAAATGACGGGATCCGAGTTTCTTCTTGGCTTAATAGGTTTTTCAAATGCAATTCCACTATTAATATTGTCTCCCTTAGGGGGAGTATTAGTAGATCGTGTCAGGAAACAAAAGCTGATTCTTGCCACACAGTTTGGAATGATGACATCAGCCTTTCTTTTAGCTTACCTGACATGGTTTGGCCACATTCAAATCTGGCAATTATTTTGCATCACTATCTTCAATGGAATGCTATTAGCAATAGATGCTCCCGGGCGACAGTCTTTTATATATGAATTGGTCGGCAAAGAAGATTTAATGAATGCCATTGGGATGAACTCTGTAGCCTTCAACTCAGCACGAATCATAGGTCCTGCCATCGCGGGACAGCTCGTAGGATGGTTTGGTGAAGCGGGTTGTTTCCTTGGAAATGGCCTTTCTTTTTTAGCAGTCCTGTTTGCGCTGATGATGATGAAACTACCACCCAGAGAACCCATCATCCAAAAGAAATCTTTTGCAGATGACATCAAACAGGGATTCAAATATATGGCAGGACATCCAACAATCCGCGGCTTGCTAACCATGGTAGCTGTACCCAGTGTCTTGATTATGTCCTACCCGACATTAATGCCCGTTTTTGCCAAAGAGGTATTTCACAAGGATGCGGGAGGATACGGAATCTTGATGTCATCTGTGGGGGTGGGCGCAGTTTTTGGAGCCCTGTTGATAGGATGGTTAAGCCGGTCTAATAAGAAGGGACGGTTCCTGATAATGGGAGCCTTTGGGGCGACGATATTTACTTTCCTGTTTGCTGTTTGCCAGTGGTATTGGCTGGCATGTTTGTTATTAGTTGGAATGGGATTTTCCAATGTCGTTTATCTTGCAACTACCAATGCGCTTTTACAGTCAAATAGTCCTGATGAATATCGGGGCCGTATTATCAGTATTTTCACCCTGACCTCTCTGGGACTAACTCCTTTTGGGAATCTGTTAGCAGGCACTATCGCTGAAAAAACATCAGCCCCCATCACCTTGGGAGCTTTCGCACTGATTACATTGAGTTATACGATATTCATCAATTATCGGGTGCCTCAACTTCGCCGGTTGACCTAAGTTGTCAGCTGTTCCCTCGTATCAGGACTTTACTCCGAGAACTTGCCAATTCAATGGCATGCCCCGTTTCTTCTAAAGGTAATATATCCGAGATTATACTTTTATAGTCAATTGTTTTCCGGACCATGAAAGCCAGCGCTTTATCAAAGGGACCACAACGAGAACCCTGAATCCTTATTTCATTAACGACCAGTTTCGTAGCATCCACACCTTCTGCAGGCAGTCCACAAGTGGTCTTTAATGCCAGTGTTCCCTGAGGCCGAACAATATTCATTGCCAGAGAAAATCCTGCAGGATTCCCCGTTGCTTCAATAACCATGTCGGCACCCAGTCCTTGCGTTATCGTTTTTATTTCCCTCTCAACATCCTGAGTCCCGGAACAAAACACATAATCAGCACCGAATTTACGAGCTGTTTCCAGGGATTCTTCACGATGCACAACAATCGCAAGCTTTACTTTATATTGGCGGGCCACGGCAGCGATAAATTGTCCCAGTCGGCCTAATCCTAATAGAACGACTAAATCACCCTGCTGTACGGTGGATAATTCAAAAGTACGAAACGCGGCCGCCAACGGCTCAACCAAAACAGCTTCAGTTAATGATAATCCGGGAGGGATGGAATGAAGATTACCCACAGGTATTCTGACATAATCAGCAAAAACACCGTCGTAATTTATAATCCCCAAGGTAGTACGAGTGAGACAGTGGTTTGTTAATCCGCGTTGGCAAGCAGGACATAAGGTTTCGTTTTTATAGGCAACACAGGTATTGTTGATTTCAGCAACAACAGGTTTTCCAACCCATGACTGATACTCATCTGACCCAACTTTTTCCACAATTCCCGAAAATTCATGACCAATCACCAGAGGTAAAGGGACAGGATAGTCCCCCGAATAAAGAGCAATGTCCGTTCCACATACACCGGCATATTCCATTTTTACCCAGACTTCATTGGGTTTCAGTAAGGGTTCCGGTCGGTGTTCGATTGTAATATGTTTCGGAGTAGTTAAAACAGCCGCTCGATACATCATCAACCTCATATATTGGAGACATATCCACTTAAATGAGACACATCAGTTTTGATTTATCCAGAAGATTTAAGAGTGGGTATCCGGTCCGATTGTAATACGACCTTTGTATCGGAGAAATTCCCAAAAGCCGAGAATAACGACCAGAAGCACGGTGACTCCAGCCATCATCAAATTATACTGACGCATGGCCTCAATTGTATATCCACCCATGACAGAATATGTCGTTTCCTGCGTAAAAACTTTTATCCACAATGGCCAGCGCAAGTTCATTACCACCATACTGGTAAGACCAATCCAGATTATTGCCATAATGGTCAGACGAAACAAGTATTGTGGATGACGAAGACAAATACGGATGCAAACCATATAAAGTAATAAAACCAATATAGCGATGGCCCCCATCGTCATCCAGTCTTTTGCTAGCCCGGCCAACATAAGTAACCAGGAAATCCCACCGAAGATGACTCCGGTAAAAGTACCATATACTGCCAACTTAAAACCTTGTTCTGTATTCATACTGCCCTCTTAATAAAAAATAAACTAATAAACATAACCCACAAAACAACGAAGAATCCACGGAGCAGCTCGGAGCAACTCCGTAGCTTCAACAGTTATTCTGTACTAATTATACGCCACCCAATTCCATCCTGATTCGTTTCTGGTTCGTTTGAAAATAATATTTACAAAAAAAAAGAGCTGGAAGCCATGTCAGCTTCCAGCCCTTGATAATTCATAACCTGACTACTTTAGAATGATTTCTTTTCCAGATTCCGAAGACCGATACATACCATCCAGAATCTTTAGTGACATAAGTCCCTGATATGCAGTAGATAAGGGAGCTTTATTCTGAAGGATACAATCAACAAAATGAATCATTTCTTCATCGTGTGGAACATTTTTCACATACTGAAGGTGCATATCCCATAACTGATTATTCTTATTTCCATAAATAACCGGCGGATCAACAACCGCCCCAGCTTCTGTACCAAACAGTTTGACATAACTTTCTTCCTTTTCAGTGTGGAGTGCCCATGAGGTCTCCAGGAATAAAGTTGCGCCATTTTTGAACTTCACCAATCCCACACCCAAATCTTCGACATCAATGGGAATAGGTTTGCCCCAGAATCCAAGACCTTTGGGACCTAATTTACAATAAGTGGAGGCACTCACAGATACAGGCTCAGGAAATCCCATCAAATACAAAGTCATATCTAATGCGTGCACACCAATATCAATCATCGGACCACCACCAGATTGTTCCTTGGTGCAGAACCATTTACCCCAGGCAGGTATCCCTACCCGACGCAGCCAGGCACATTTTGCATAATAGATATCGCCTAATACACCGTCTTCAATCTGCTTTTTGATAATCTGTACTTCACTACGGAAACGGTTATGGAAGGCGACCATTAAGAATTTTCCTGATTTTTTCTGAGCTTCCACAATCTTCTTACCGTCTGCCACCGTATGGGCCAATGGTTTCTCCAAGATGACATGGACACCGGCGTTTAATGCGGCAACCGCTGCGGGGGCATGAAGAAAATTAGGCAAGCAGATACTCACTGCATCAAGCTTGGCTTTCTTCAACATCACCTTATAATCAGTGTAAACTTCTGCGATTTTTTGTTCAGCGGCAACTTTTTGTGCCCTTTCTTCAATCGCATCACAGACAGCAACTATCTCAGCTTGTGGATGCTTGGCATAGCCTCGTATATGGAGAGCGGAAATCCCGCCTGTACCAATAATTCCAATACGGACTTTTGACTGGGAGGACTTCATACTGATATGGAACCTTTCTCGTGGTAAGAATATTTAGATTAAAACTGTAATTTATCCTAACATAAGGATAAAGAGTAAATCATAGGGTAATACCCGTAAATAAGGGAGGAAAAATCCATGACACAAACCAAACAAAAACCAAGAATAACTGTCATTGGAGCCGGCCGATGTTCTGATGCTTTGGCACAGCAGGCAGAGGAAGTAGGAACCCGTATAGCAAAGGCTGGTGGCATCCTTATTTGTGGAGGGTTAGGTGGCGTTATGGAGGCCGTTGCTCGCGGAGCACAGCAAGCAGGCGGAATAACAATAGGTATTCTTCCGGTCTATGAATCCCAACTTGCAAATGATTATATAGACATTCCCATTCCAACAGGATTAGGTCACGCTCGAAACGCCATTGTGGCGGCCAGTGGTGATGTAGTCATTGCCATTGGAGGAGAATTTGGAACCTTATCAGAACTCGCTCTGGCATTGAAACTGGGAAAGTCCGTCATTGGGCTAAAGACCTGGGCATTACCAGATGAATCCGGTATTATGAAAGCACAGACTGCGGAAGAGGCGGTTAGTATGGCTTTCAAAGTTTTGGAAGAAAAGAAATAAATAATCCCGGGTTGGAATCGCTACTTATTCAGTCCAGGGATTGTGAGTGTTCTGGACATAGGTAAAGGGTGCCTGCGCTGCAAACTCTACACAGTAATCACAAGGGTATCGGCCTGTCATATCCACAAAGGAGTGGATGGCACATTCAACCCATTCACGGAATTTTTTATATCGGTCCACCATCAAATCTGCAGGGTCTCCCACCTCACCCAAAAAGTGATAGGCACTCCGTGTCTCCACAAAAAAAGGACACGCTTTCAATTCTCCCCGGCTGGTCAATACAGGAAAACAAAGGGGACACAACAATTGAAAATTATGGTCTGGATCCATGCTTGATATTTCTTCAGCACCCCGTCCATTGGGTATTAAATCAGGATGTGCCAGATAAACCTGGTCTGGATGCTGTGCTTTATAACTGTCAATAGAAATCCGTTCCTCAGGTTTTAGTGCATCAGCTCCCCGGCAATGATATATCGAGTAGTTTAAAGCAACATTGATTTTAGAGTCTCGTTCTAATAACTTTTGTATTCTGGGAAAAAGAACTCCATTATGAAATAGCGTGATTCGTCCAGTAAATCCACCTTGTCGTAAATATTGAAGGGATTCATCAATATTTTGTAAATTCAGAACAGGCTCACCCCCATAAACTTTTAGATGCCCATCTGAGGCAATCAACTCCAAGGCAAAATCCAGTTGTTCCTTTTGGAAAGGCTCCATCCATCCTTGAGTCCCCCCAAAAACGGTACAAAACCGACAGTCCCGATTACATCGATTACCAAAATACAGGTAGAGCTCCCGGAACCGGGTGTCTGTGGGTGAATAACATTCAGGATGAGGAAAATCTAATATAAACATAATATGTATAATTATATAATGATGAATCCACTCAATCAGTTAAGTTACTTTATATTAGAGTGTTAGAAGGTGTCCACGGGGTGGGACATTCGGGCAGCGAAGGAAAAAGAGTTTTAGGCGTATTATATTAAATAGGATAAAAATGAAAAATCGGAAATCTCCATTTTTAGCTGTCATAATGAGTTTGATGTGGCCGGGTTTAGGCATGGTTTATGCTGAAAACTACGGTTGGGGATTTTTTTGGATGCTCATATCTGCGCCCATGTTGTTTATTCTTTCATTATTTGGGTATAAGGCTTTTGTAATCGGAGTGTTCTATATCCTCATTCTTATTCTGACAGTTGTCCGATCCTTTGATGATGTGGAATTATCAAATATAAAAAATAATCAGAGACATCTTCCAATCCCTAAAACCTGGGCAAGAATTCTAGACAAACTGATTTCCAGTTATGTCGTTGTGGACAAGGAAAAGAAACCCTACATCACAACAATTCTGAACTTCATATTGCCGGGATTGGGGTACCTATATCTTGGGAGACCACTTGTCGGGGTAATGTGGTTTCTGCCAATACTGGTAGGGCCTGTTATATTCACAACATTAAAATATGCGTTGGTATTTCTTGCTCCACTATTTATCTGGTTGTTATATTGGTTTTATTTGATATATGCAGCAATTTGTTGTATAACTTCTTTTAACGATACGGTAGAACATAATAAACAAATTGCCCTGAAAGAATATTCATTTAACAGAAAATTGATGAATGAATCTTACCGGGACTGGATGGGCAGAGATAAAACTAAATCTGATGATAACCAGTGAAAGTAACTTGACGAGCGATGAAACATCAAAAAAAGCCATATTGTGAAATACCTGCTGAAAAATCTGTTCTGGTTGCCAGAATATTAAGTTTGATTATCCCTGGACTGGGGAGCTTATATTTAGGTGGGTTTTTGCGGGCTCTGCTATGGTTTCTGCCCTTAGGTATTTTAATTGGATTTGAGGTTCTATTTTATTTGGGGTTTGCTCCTGACCAGCATCAAAACTACGACTGGATACGAAATGGAGTCACCTTTATAAACCTGTTTTTTTATGTCCTCTATGTCATTATTTGCTCCATTTTTACAGCACAGGAAGCAGAGGACTATAATACCCGGGTTATTCAGTTGGAAGATTTAAAGAACAGGAACCTTTTCACAGTGGCCATGCGGACCCGTATTATTGATTCACATGAACAAGAAGGTACTGAGGACACAATACTTTTTGATAAAACAGTTAATAGTACAGATGAAATCCAACCTAAGGAGTAATTTCAAGAGGTTGTTGTAAGATAGGGCTAGTCTTTCTTAATAAGTCTAATTCCTGTTTTAAAAATCGGAACACTGCCGGTTGATAATTATCCAATTCAAGACTCATAAGACAGGCTAATTCGACACCCTCATGCCACTCAGGGTTCATTTCCTGGAAGTAAGCAACAAAAGGGTTCCGTAATTCTCTTTCATTAATATCGCAAATACCGGGTTTAAGTCGGCAGCCCATAGGAATCCTTACAACACCTTTTTCCTGGTCATAAGCATCACCAAATTTTTTACGGGCAAAAGTATCCATCACTTTCTTTTCATATGCGGGAGTCGTAAGGATTGGGTGGGGATGGAACTTCTTGGCAAACACTGAAAGGTACCGATAGGATCGGAAGCTGTTGCAAATCATGAACCAATACCAGGAATTGTTAGGGTATTGTTCAATAATTTCAGCAGCAAAGGCAATCCAAGCTCTTTCTAAGGCTAGAGATGAACGATAGGCGTGTTCCAGAACAGTATCTCCGGAATAAAAGGCACGAACAGGCTTATTATCTATAACTGCATCCAAAAGTAAAAGGGTGGTGAAACCACATATTTTCCCAGTTTCTGTCTCAGTAAGTAAAAAAACCCATGATTTTTCGTCAAGATCCCGTTCAAATATAGGACGATGCACATCATCGAAGTACCGAGTCATAACCCCATACATTTCGTCACGTTGTTGCGAAGTAATCTCACTCACAGGTACAACATTAGCCTGTAAACCCATAGTCACTTAACTCCTGATAGTATATACAAATGTAACATGTAATCGTCCATGTCACAAACTTCCCAATTCCAAATAAGGAAGTTTTTGGTCCAGGCGATATTCTCCGTAGACATTATGTCTGAAATCCCAACTGACGATATAGCTGACATGTCGGTAATGCTTATATTGGCGGGCAATTTCCAACCAAGGATCTGATTCAGAAAATCCAATTATAATAAAAGTATAGCCCTTTCCGCCTAAATTGTGGAGAGCCTGAGCCCATAATGTTTCAAATATCCCCCCAAAACCTGATTTTACGGCGATACAAGCTGCAGTAATACACTTCAGGGTATCACCTCTTCCGGGTAATGGAATACCCATCATTTTTGCGATGGGTTGTAACACAGAAACTCCTAACCCAAGCCATTTGTTATAATCTGTCACCACATACTGCCTAAAAGGTGTCTGATCCCACAAAGCTATTGAACCTATTATCTGGTCACCCTTTGTCGCTATAAGAAAATCAGATAAAGATAATCCCCGAAGTAATCCGCATGGATTTAGCAAATCGTCCTGGGTATAAACAGGATAAAATTGGCGAGTTTGTCCATATTCATTCAAGAATATAACCAAATCTTTTACATTCACTTCATCGCCACGCCGAATTACTATTTCTTTAGGTATTGGGGGAGCCGACCGATTCCATAGAGGAGTTAATAAGACTTCATAATCAAACAGCTTTTTTGCCGGAGGAATCCCAAAGCGGCTGGAAGTTAATAAACTAAAAGCCTTTTTGTTATCTTTTAAAATACTACCGAGATAGATTGGACCCATTGGATTTTCATTACTCCAATTCCAACCCGACTGCATCAAGTGTTTCATGGTTTTTATATTTCTGATACGTGGGTCAATCCGAACATTGCATGCATATCCAATATCTTGAGGCATTCCATTTACATATAATTTCTTTGAAGTGATTGAACCTAATCCAACCAAACCAACATTAGAATCAGCAACGGCTACTCGGTTTTTGTACCCTAAAACACTGATTCCTGCAAAATAACTGGGATCAAACCCCATCGAAAGAGAAATTGCACCGGGCATATCGTTACGTTTAAGTAATTCACAAATTGCCAGGTCATCGTCAGACACAGCATTTCGAAATGTTATGAATGAATTATTTACAATATTTGGAGTCATATTAGGTTTGGATAGGACAGGATTTTTAGTTTCACAGAACTGTCATTAAGCGTTGAGATTCTATCATCGACACATCTTCGATGCAAACAAAGACGCCCACTCATCGTTTCGCACAATTCCTATCTATTTGATTAACATACAATTAACAGATTTAACACAAACTATTCTTGTTATTGAGATAATTTCACATATAATACAATTAGAGTGAGACAAATCGTCAAGAAGAAAAGGAATTGTTATGACTTAATTGTTTACTATCAAATACCAATAAACTAGATTGAGGGAGAATACTATGGAAAATACTAATATTCGTTTACCACGCAAGTCCTTTCTTTTAGCAAGAATACTCAGTTGTGTATTACCCGGCTCTGGTCATATTTACGCGGGAGAAACCATTAAAGGAGTGGTTATAATGTGTATATCCTTTATTTGGTGGACTACGTTTTTCTCTTTTATCCTGGATCGATATGAATCTTACCAGTTAGCATTCTGGGCGTTTAGCGCCGCATATCTGTTGTACATATATGGCTGTGCTTTAGGTGCCGCAAAATGTGTTGGTGAGTATAATGCTCATCAACGGGTCATGGAATATGAGCACAGAGATGAGCTGTTGAAGAAAATACACAAATACGAAGATCATCCAACCGTAAGAAACATATAAACATACTTTAATAGAAAGACTTCTCCGCAGGTCATCTCTAGATGGCCTGCGGTTCTTTATTAGGCCATTTAAGTGGGGTATAATAGAAGATTACCTTTTTTCAGATAACTATACTTCTCCTGAAATTCTCATAAAAAGAAATCTATTATGCCAATAAATGAAATAGTCATAAAAGGTGCCAAAGAGCACAATTTAAAGAATATTGATATAAGTATTCCGAGAGATAAACTGGTAGTCATTACGGGTCTATCAGGCTCAGGCAAATCCTCATTGGCTTTTGACACCATATACGCTGAGGGACAAAGACGATATGTCGAGTCTTTATCCGCTTATGCACGACAATTCCTGGAGCAAATGGATAAACCCGATGTGGAATTTATCGAGGGATTATCACCAGCCATCTCTATTGAGCAAAAATCAGTCAGTAAAAACCCACGATCTACCGTGGGAACCGTTACTGAGATATATGATTATCTGCGTCTACTATTTGCCCGAATAGGCCATCCTCACTGCCCTTCCTGCGGCAATGAAATCCAACACCAATCAGCATCACAAATAATCGACCAGCTGATGATGCTGAAAGAAAATACAAAATTCATCGTTATATCCCCTCTAATTCGGAGCCGAAAGGGTGAATACAAGAAATTACTGGAAAATATTCAGCAACAAGGATTTGTCCGCGCCCGCATCAATGGCGTTATTGTCGATATCAATGAATCTCTAAATTCCGTAAAACTTGAAAAATACAAGAAACATAATATTGATGTAGTGGTGGACCGGTTGGTCGCACGTGAAGACATCCGTCAGAGACTGGCCGATTCAATTGAGACAGCATTAAAACTTGGACAAGGCTTAGTTTATATTAATTTCCCCGACGAAAAGAAAGAGATTGTCTATTCAGAAAACTTTGCGTGCCCGGATTGTGGGATTTCCTTTGAAGAAATGGCTCCAAGGAATTTTTCATTCAACAGTCCCCATGGCGCCTGTCCTGCCTGTCATGGATTAGGCACCAGTACTAAGCTTGACCCTGATTTGATAGTACCTGACCAAGACAAATCCATTAGTGAAGGTGCTATTGTCCCATGGTATCGCATTGCCGGTTATTATTCTTCTGGAGCTACGGGATTGGGTGGATATTACTACCGGATTCTGGAACAGATATGCACCCAGTTTGATATTGACATGAATAGACCTTGGAGACTTCTCACTCCTAAACAACATCAAATAATCCTCTATGGCAAAGAGGATGAGAAAGATATAGCCGTTCGTGGTAAACAATACTGGAAAGATAACTTTGAAGGTGTCATTCCCCATCTACAACGCCGCTTTGCGGAAACCAATGCTGATTATGTCCGCAATGAAATATATTCCTATATGCGAGAATTACCCTGCCCAGAATGTAAGGGCAGCCGATTAAAACCGGAGACATTGGCTGTAACTGTTAGTGGGAAAAATATCCATCAAGTTACAGAAATGAGTGTAAAACAGGCCTTCCATTTCTTTAATAGCCTTGAACTGTCAAAAAAAGAAGAAATCATAGCCCAACGGATATTAAAAGAAATTCGAAACCGCTTGGGATTTCTAGTCAATGTAGGATTAGAGTATTTATCAGTGAATCGAGCTGCTGCCACACTCTCTGGAGGTGAAAGCCAGAGAATTCGTTTAGCAACTCAGATTGGGTCTCAACTAGTAGGTGTACTCTACATCCTGGATGAACCCAGTATTGGATTACATCAGAGGGATAACCATCGATTATTAGATACTCTTTGCACTTTAAGAGATATTGGAAATTCGGTTTTAGTTGTTGAACATGATGAAGATACTATGCGAGAAGCTGATTGGTTGATAGATATGGGACCGGGAGCAGGTAAGCATGGCGGATACCTGGTTTCACAAGGCACTCCATCAGCAGTTATGGCAGATCCAAATTCCATTACAGGGAAGTACCTCTCTGGTAAATTAAAGATTGATGTTCCTGAGAAACGGCGAACTGGAAATCGTAAGTTCCTGGAGATTATCGGCGCCAGAGAAAACAACCTGAAAAATGTAACGGCAAAAATCCCACTGGGTAAATTCGTTGCCATCACCGGTGTTTCTGGATCGGGGAAATCAACCCTCATTAATGAGATATTATTTAAGCAGTTATCCAAATATTTCTACAATGCAAGGGCACAAGCCGGGCATCACGATAAAATCCTTGGACTGGAACATATCGATAAAGTAATCGATATCAGCCAGGAACCCATCGGACGGACACCTCGTTCAAATCCAGCTACCTATACGGGTGTATTTACTGATATTCGAGATCTATTTACTTCGGTTCCAGAAGCCAGAGCCCGCGGATATAAACCTGGCAGGTTCTCCTTTAACGTGAAAGGTGGACGTTGTGAGAATTGTCAGGGAGATGGAACCATCAAAATAGAAATGCACTTCCTTCCAGATGTTTATGTTAATTGTGAGGTCTGTAAGGGTCAACGGTTCAATAAAGAAACACTTGAAATCAAATATAAAGGCAAGAGCATTTATGAAGTATTACGGATGACTGTCGAAGAGGCTCAAGACTTCTTCCAAAACATTCCGACAATTAAACGTTATATGGATACTCTGGTAGATGTGGGGTTAGGTTATATTGAGCTGGGACAAAGTGCCACGACACTCTCTGGAGGGGAAGCACAGAGGGTAAAACTTGCCACAGAGTTATCCCGTCGTTCGACCGGTCGCACTTTATATCTGCTGGATGAACCTACCACTGGATTACACTTTGATGATGTAAAGCGGCTCTTAGAAGTATTAAATCGCCTTGTTGATTCAGGGAATACAGTATTAGTAATTGAACATAATCTGGATGTCATCAAAACGGCAGATTATATCATTGATATGGGACCTGAAGGTGGAGATGAAGGTGGAACCATCGTCGCCGAGGGCACACCCGAAAAGGTTGCCCAAAACAAGCATTCATATACGGGTCATTTCTTGAAAAAGGTTTTATCCATAGAATAATAAAATCTTGTCAAAAAGAAAGCCTGCCCTGATTCAGGGCAGGCTTTTTTATTTTGCGAATCAGTAAGTAATTATTTGGTGAGGAATTCGCGAACGCTGTCGAGTTGACCGGCGGAACCGAGAAGTTCATTACGGCTGGCGATGAACTTGGCATATTCTGCCATGAAGATTTTACCGACAGGACGGAAATCAAACTTATCGGGTTGATCGCGGAAGAATTCACGGTGAACACGGGTCCAGACCAAACGACCATCGGTATCGATATTGATTTTGGTCACGCCTTTAAGGGCAGCCGGGAAATACTGTTTGGGATCGACGCCTTTAGCACCTTTGAGAGCACCACCAGCGGCATTAATACGTTCAACTTCATCCTGTGGGACGGAGGAGGAACCATGAAGAACGAGTGGGAAGCCGGGGCAAAGTTTCTGAATGGCTTCAACAACTTCAAAGTGGAGACCCTGGGAACCGGCAAATTTGAAAGCACCGTGGCTGGTACCGATTGCACAGGCCAGAGAATCGCAGCCAGTGCGTTCGATGAATTCAACAGCTTCTTTTGGATTTGTCAGTTTAGCATCAGCTTCATCAACTTTAACATGTTCTTCAACGCCACCCAGTTTACCCAATTCGGCTTCAACGGAAATGCCTTTGGCATGGGCTGCATCAACAACGCGTTTGGTGATGGCAATGTTTTCTTCAAAAGGTTCATGAGAGGCATCAATCATGACAGAGGAATAGAAACCTGAATTGATACAATCGTAGCAGGTCTGTTCATCACCATGATCAAGATGCACCGCAAAAACAGCATCCGGGAAAATCTGATCGGCGGCACGAATCATACCTTCAAGCATCAGCTTGTTGGTATATTTACGGGCACCACTGGAAATTTGGATAATAAATGGAGCCTTGGAATCCATATTTCCCTGGAAAAGACCCATGGTCTGCTCGGCGTTATTGATGTTATAAGCACCGAGAGCATACTTGCCATAGGCATGTTTGAATAAATCTTTAGTCGTAACAATCATGATAGGTATTGCTCCTTTATAGATTTGTTTCGTACATATTAGAATATCTGAAGACAATTATAAATTTTAGCCAAATTATCGGCTTTAAGCAAATCAAGACGCTATTAATTCAATTGAATGTAAGGACCAAAAACTGTTTCCCAATGGATAGGTCCTGTCTTTGATGCCGGCTTGGAAGCCCATCGTATTCCATTTATCAAAAGAGGTTCCAAACCTGGAGTCAGTTCGGGATGCGGAGAAAACAACAGGACATTACCTTTACCAAACCGGGCAGCGACAATGGCATCAGCTCCACCCATTTTACCTGCTGGGGCCTCTTTTGCATGTAAATCAGTGATATAAGTTGCTAACGATACATATTTAGGCATCTTGGGATCGTTGGCAGGAATTAAAGGAGGCCCATTTTCAAAATAGATTTTAAAGGTTGTACCCGATTTACTTTGAAGTGAGTTATTGACCTGACATTCAACAGTTTGGACACCTCTCGCCCAATGGTCCAAATCATTTACTTCCGCATTGACCAGTTCAATATCACGGGTCGTTTCATTCCATCCCTTAGACAGTAAGTAGGCCCCGGCACAGGTACCAATGATACCTTTTCCATTTTTCACAAATTGTGTAACAGCTGCCCTGCCTTTGGGTCCCAGGGATTTACCTTCATCATTGGCACTTCCTCCCGGCAACAACAGAACATCATAGTATTTCAAATCCCCTTTTTGAATGTCACTGGAACTAATTTTTCGAACATCCATCCCTGGAGTGTCGTTGATAGCTTTCACACTCTGATCGACACAACGCTTCATGGTTCCCTGATCAGAATAAACGGCCACATGGATAGGTTCTTCAACCGAGGAACCCTGTGTGTCAACATATGGGAGAGGTAAACAGCAACAACCCACCAGCATAACCCCTGACAAAATAAGACTTAACATCCCTAAAACTGTTTTCACTAATAATTCCTCCAAGTTCTTCTCAACAATACTTAATGTGCCATTTTAACTCATGTTATATCCAAACCAGGAGCATGGATAGTTATAATGGTTAACTTAATGATACGATAGTTTTATTTTTGACTAATTTAGTGTAGATTAGGAACTAAGTAATCACCACAAAGGAGGTGTAAATAGTGAAACTATCGTTTCAAAGTTTAATGTGGGCATTGGTTCTTTGCCTGACAGTGAGTTTTTCGATTGCAGCAGATAAAGGCGTGACAGAAAAACCTTCCAATGTGAATTGTGAAGGTGGTGTCTGCAAAATGGTTGCACCTGACACAAAAGCTGTGGATACCAGTGCGACTTGCCCTAAAATGGACGGTTGTAAAGAAAAATGCAAATGCCCCGATGCAGCAAAATGTAGCAAAGATGGCAAGTGCGTCAAAGGTAGTGGTTGTGAAAAATGCAACACTTGTATCAAAAAAGAAAATTGTGAGAAAAAATCGTGTTGCAGTAATTCTGATAAACCCTGTAAAATGACTGCAAAGAAAAAAGCAGTTAAAAGCAAATCCTGCCCTATGCAGAAAAAATAACAAATACAGGGACTTAAATGAAACCTATTATCCGTAGTCTGGCTATCCTGGTAATAATGAGTAGTTTGTTTTTTACAACAGGATGTAAAACAACTCAGACAAAAGAACCTTTGATTAATAAACCGTTACCGACGCAGACGGTAACCCCTGAGAAATCTGGTACACCGCCGTTATCACAGGAGACAACAAATATTGCGATATTCGCTGGAGATACGACCCTTCCAGGGAAAATCACATTAAAATGGAAGACTGAGTCTGAACAGGACAACTACGGTTTTGACTTATACCGCAGTACATCTCCAACAGGTCCTTGGACGAAGATAACTCCATCCCCGGTCCCTGGGCATGGAACCACCAGTGATCCCCACGAATACCGATTTGTTGATGAAGGAGTTTTTAAATTTATCCAGTATTATTACCAACTGGAGGAAATTGACCTTTCAGGCAACGGAAAAAGATTACCTTACACAATTAAAGGCATGGATAAAAAGGTCCCGGAAACAGTACCTAAACCCTGATTAACAACAAAACAAAAAACCTGTCGGACAAACTATCCGACAGGTTTTTTGTTTTCATATAGTTTATTTCTTTTTAAAAGGCTCCAGCTTCAAATCTCGTTCCGCCTTCACATGCAGCCGGACAGGGATATTTCGATTGTCTTTATTCTGTTTTAATACATCTGCCTTGACTTCCAAAGTAAAACGTTCGTGATTAGAGTCGGACGAAACTTCCGCCTTCTCACCTTCCAAGGCAATAATCACCGGCATTTGCTTAGTATCACCGGTTCTCTTATTTACAAGTTTCCATTTAGTTTCAATCTGATATTTGTCTTTATTCTTAAAATCCCGTTTATTCTTCAAAAGAGGCATCACCTTAATACTGGACAAAATTAACCTGTCATTTTGACCCATATCATTAGCAACAACGGTGTTCCTGCTGCCACTTCTAACAATAAGGTTGGAGACTATCTGATATCTATCTTTCTCACCTTTTCGATCTTCTTTCAAGAAGGGCTTATCTTCGGGACCCTTTTGTTCATGGAAAGGCTTTTCCTCTTTGACTTTCTTATCCGTAACAACCCCTTCATCTTTCGACTTCTGAGCAAATCCAACACTCAGGATTGACACAAACAAAACAGAACACAGGAAATACAAATAGACGCGCTTTGCCATTCTTTTACCCTCGCTTTTGAAATTTTGTTATTTTAATTCTTGGCTTATATTAATGAAATAAATACTCATAGTCAATAAAAATTTATACACGAACCATCCACGGACCTGGTCCGAGTTGCTCCGTGAATAATTCGTTTAGTCCATAAACAAAATTCAGAAGAAATAATGATAAGAATCTCTTAATTTCCAGTCGCGAGTATTTACCTAAATAAAAAACATCCCAGAGTGACCACACATACTCTGGGATGGATTTATATCTGTTAAAAGAGTTTATCGTAAAAGGGAAGACATTCCGTCTCTGAACAGTTCATTAAACAAGGGTTTCATTCCAGACATTTCATATGACAACGTCACATAATTCCCCTGAACCGTAACCTGTCGTTTGTAGGTAATTTTCTGTTTTGAGAATTTCCGCCGAATAGCTTCTCCCAGGAAATTAGCATCATCCTGAATATCGCGGATAGCTGCTGGACTTTTTGCTTTAAATACAAGCACCCCAGTCATACGGTCCCCATCCACAAAGTTCATCCCCCCCGAGATAGCCTGAATACTCCGAGAGGACAACAGCAGGCTCATCTTCCATTTCCGTTCTTGCCTGGACAAGGCACTGGCAAATTGCCCACTATTATTTGTGAAGAAAAACTCCATATCACGATTACCCGATAGCCGATTAGTTAAGTCTGCCCAATCCGGATCAGATTTGATTGATGCAATACTTCCATTGCTCACATCAATTGTCTTTTTCAGGGCATTCAAATCAGTTCCTATAACGATCGACGCACCGTTTTGGTAAAAAGCAAATTTCCGACCATCAGGTTTACTGCCTACACTCATGGATATATTGTTGTAGGTCTGAGGTGAATATCGGCCTTTAATATCAGTGGCCATAATCTTCTCTAAATTTGAGGGATGAACGCCAGGTTGAATGCGGGAAACAATGACATATGGGAACTCCATCACTCCTGAGGAAGGATATATGCCAACGATAGCCTCATGAGTACCATATTGACCTGCAATGGTTTTTAGAGAATTTTTTCGTTTTGCATTCTGCCAGGCATTATACATCCAGCGAATACCCGGGTCGAATTGATCAATATTCACTTCCGCAAAGCCTAAGGCATCCCGGCTTATATTTACACTACTACCGCCGTAACTAACCCCCATCAGTAACAATAAGGTGATAGAAGAAACCCACATTTTTATCCGAGTCATTATAAAAAATGACCTCCTCTTATAGCGATTCAATCTTACTCAGCGCCTGACGAAATCCTGTTAAATCTCCCTGCAAAACAACTGCTGAACCCTCAGAGGTAACAGTCCCATTCAGTTCTATCCCCTGTGGTCTTAAACCGCGACGCGCTACCCCATAAAAAAAGTCAACATCATTCACTAATAAATCATCTGCAGTAATCGCCTCACCCGTATTAAATCGGGCAAAGGCTTTCATCGTATCGGAATTAACAGGACTGAGTTCAATATCAACACTCTTCACTCTATCCGCAGTCGAGAATATCTCGTATTCCATTTTTTGTTCATAATAACGAATCAATTCCGTCAGATAACCACTTGAATTATCGATACTTATCGTCATTATTTTCCCAGACGGAGGAGGAATGATTGCTTCAGAATCATAACCCTCGATGGCACGACGAAGATATCCGGCATCGGTGCATAACAACAACCCTGAACCCACCCAGGCACAGGCATTAATTCCTTTAAATCCAGGTTCGGGTATGGGTGTTTGTCGTGAAATGAATGGATATCCGTTGACTGTTTCATCCTGACTTGGAGCCCCTTTGAAGATTTTTCCAGGAATCCTGTCTTGAACCATTCTAACGATTTTTATTCCCTTGCCAAAATCAACACTATACAAATAAACAGGCGCTGTTTCGCCTTCTAATTTCACACCGTATGCATTGATTTTTCGAGGAAAGGCCAGTTTTAGAGCCCAGCGAGCAAGAGTCTTTTTGAAACCTGAAACCGATTTAAGAGCTGTTTCTTCTGTGGCTCCAATCAATACGCCACGAAGGGGGGACCCTGATTGGCTGGGAATATCAGCTTTTAAAACAATGGTTCCAGTCACCATCTTACCTGGGTCCAGGGGTGGGACATAACCATTCCACCAAATTAATGTGATAAAAAGAAGGGTTCCGAGCAGAACCAGTGAGGCTATGAGGGTATATTTAAGTTTTGTTTTCATGGAATCTTATATTAACATAGGCAATCCATAGGAAAAAACAACTTTTACTAGGAGAGAAGTCAACAATCTTTACCAGAACAAAGTATATATACACAAACAGGCTTTTTTGACATACTATTGACATTATCCTTTAAGGTAAAGATATCGTGAATATGCATTTAAACAAAACTTACATACTGACGACACTATTCGGTCTGTTCCTGATAGCAGGTTCATGGGCTGGATTATCTTTTACCCCAGAGGGTCGCATCCTTACTCAGGACGAAAATGGTCGGGTAACGGTTTATACGGATAAAGACAATGATGGCACCGTTGATGTCGTACAAGTAGTTGCCCAAAGTGGAATCATTCAAGTAATCATGCCCTCTGCAGGAAGATTAATACTCCGAACAAAAGAGACCATTTCTGTTCATGTAGATACGGATAACGATGGTCATTATGATATGGTAAATACACTCATCAATGGGCCTATCAAATCAATTAATCTAACGGGCAAGGGCCGTATTCTGATACGAGACAAATCAGGCAAAGTCACTATTTTCTCAGATTCAGATGGAAATGGCAGTTATGATGTTTATCATAATCTGGCAAATAGTGGCGTCCAGGATGTCAATATCCTTTCAGATGAGAGGATGTTGTTCCGTTACACAGACGGAAAACTGGCTTTATTGACAGATAAAGACAGTGATGGCACCTTTGAAACAATTGATGTCCTTGCTTCCTCCAAGGTAGATTGGTATACCTTGAACAACATGGGACAAATTCTCTATCGAGTGGATAATGTCCTGACGGCAGCAGCAGACCTTGATGGTGATGGAGTACATGAACGGCGGTACAAGTTTCCATTCAACAAAGCCAGTCAAATCACAATTACTGGAGATCAAAGGATCTTCTTAAGTAATGGCGAAGGTGATTTAACTGTTTTTTATGACAAAGATAGAGATTGTATCTGGGGCACAAGTCAGCAGTTAATGATTTCTGGAATGCGTGGCTTTTCAATCCCCTCTGATGGAAAAGTTATCATTCAGGGAAGAGATGGATCTGTTGCAATTTACTGGGATAAAGACAAAGATGGTATTTATGAAACGACCAGTATGTTTAAGAATGCTGAATAGATTATTTGAATAAACAACAAAAAAGGCCTGACCTGTTCAAAACAGATCAGGCCTTTTTATTTTTCATTTTCAATCAGGATCATGCGCAACAATGGCAAGGAAATGTTCCACTATCTCCGGGTCAAAATATCGGCCGGCGTGGGATCTCAATTCAGCCAAAGCTTTTTCTCGGGGCATTGCTCTGCGATAGGTGCGATCGGAAGTCATCGCATGATAGGCATCCACGATAGCCAATATCCTGCTACCCACAGAAATCCCCTCACCTTTTAATCCTGCAGGATATCCAGTCCCATCATAATGCTCCTGATGATGGAGAACCATGGAAGATATTTCCTCCATATGCTGCAAAGGTTTCAGTATCTCAGCACCGAGTTCCGGGTGACGTTTTATGATTTCGTACTCGATATCCGTTAGCCGGTCGGGTTTTCTCAATATGGCGTCTGGAATACCGATTTTACCAATATCATGTAAAAGTGCGGCAATTTCTATCTTCTCAATATCTTCGGCCGAAAGCTCCATTTTATGGGCTAATCGTGAAGCATATTCTGATGTCTTATTTGAATGGTCTAAAGTATCAGAGTCCCTCAAATCTACAACCTTTGCCAACGATTTAATAACCTGAAGATACTGGCTTCGCATCTGTTCATAAAGACGTGAGCGTTCAATGGCCATCGCAACATGAGTCCCGGCCAATTCGAAAACCTGAAGATCCTGTTCATCATAAAATTCAGCGGAAGCATTCTGATTGTCTGCAACCAACAGGACCCCAAGTATCTTTTTATCCGTATCAGAGCCCGTTTGGTTCTGTTCACCCGTTGTTAAAGGAACGCATAAACAATCCGTCAGTACTCCGGGATTCTCATCCAGAGAAAATATACGATTTATAAGTCGCGAGCGCCCCGTCCGAACAACCTCACCGGCAATTTTCTTTACAGCCTCCTGGCTTTCTAAAGAGGGGGGATGAAGGGTTGAACTGATGGATGAATGGAGAACCAGCGAATCATGGTCAGGAGACTGAAGCCATAACTGAATAAATGACCAGGGTTTGGGAGAAATAATTTGCTCAATGTAGCCAAGACTGTTTTGATAAATCCCCGCATCTGGTTGAGAGAGCTTAGAATTCCGAGTCATGTTCAAAATTTGTATAATTTGATGCTCTTTTCGTTTCCGATCAGAAATGTCTCGAGCTATACATTGAATACCTTGGACTTGGCTATCTTTTCGAATGAGACGTGAACTTATTTCGACATGGATTTTCTTCCCGTCTTTTCTGGCAAAGGCGTATTCCTGGGGCGCAGGATATAAAAGTAAATCCAGGAGGTGAGACGGGTCTGCTTCAGAAGGAACTTCATTGTTGTCCATTAATGGAAGAATTAAATCATCCAACCGCTTCCGGCTCAATTCGGATGCAGAGTATCCCGTTAACTCTTCTGTAGCAGCATTTACAAAGGTAAATTGCCTGGACAAATCTAATAAGAACATCGAGTCATTTGATTGCTCAAAAAGGGTTCTGTAATTTTCTTCCGCATTCCGAATCATTTCGAATAGTCTTGCATTATGCAGATTCATACAGGCTTGTTGAGTAAACAATTCAAGTGTTTGCAATTCGATAGAACGGAATTTTGACTGAGACCGGAATGTCCCCAACACTCCCATCAATTTACCCTCATAAACCAAGGGGATCATTAAGGCAGATATCGCATGGTTGGCCCATGTTATATCACCCCACGATTGGGAGATTTGCTCAAAGCTTTCCGACTTTATTGAAACCCTATTGTGCAAATGAGCTAATGTTGTAGGAGGTAAAACCAGTTGATTACCAATTATCAATGAGGCAGCTTTAGGTTCCATCCCATGACAGGCTCTGATATGTGGATATTTATCTCCATTGTTGAAAAATGCCAGAATGGCCATATCAGCGGCTGTCAGTGAGGTAGCAACCTTTGCTATGACTTGTTCAAGGCTGTTCTGATCGAGAATAGCCAGTTCTCTGGATAAGGATTCCTGAAGTAAATATAAACTCTCAGCTCTATCTCTAGTATCACGGTACAAACTGCTGTTTTCTATCACAAGTCCAGCCCTTGAACCAAGAATTTCCAGCAAGGATATTTCCCATGAAGATATGACCCGGTTTTTGAAGAAATCCAGGTGAACCACACCAATAACACCACTTCTACCTCTTAAAGGAACACCCAGTGTGGATTTAATATCTGGGATACCTGGAAGAGGTGTTGGAACAAATGTTGGGTCTGCTTCTGTGGACTCAACTGCAATTACAGCATTATTTTTGAATACTTTCCCCGCAAGACTTGCGTCTGTATTGAATTCAATATTGCTAACAACATCAGGATATCCAATCGTCGATTTGATCTCTAATGTCTTCTTATCGGAATTAAACAGTAACAATGAGGCGGCATCGGCATGGGTAACAGCCTTCATCCTGCCCAATACTTCGCTCAACTGACTATCTAATGCAGAGTTTTTCAGGCTTGCTTCTGTGATAGCAACAAGAGCTTCTAACTTCTGAGTAAACCGTTCTTTTTCTCTAAAGAGGCGCGTGTTTTCGATAGTCAGTGCAGAATAGTTTGCAATGGATTGCAGGAACTGAATATCATCGAGGTTAAAATGCCTTATTTTTTCGGAGGTATAAATGGCCATAATTCCATAAATCTGACCTCTTAGGACCATTGGTACACCTACATAAGAACGGAAAGGATATCCGAAAGAAGGGTTGTTCCAAGAATCTCTAGTAAGGGGATGGGATTGTGCATCAGAAATAGCCAGGGACCTATTATGTAAAATTATTTCACCCGCGCACCCTTTATCTACCGGCAAACTTGGAATGAGCCGATTACTGTCAACACCATCCCAGGCTAAAAGCTTCAGACTGTCTCCATCCAGCTCACGAACAATACAGGCATCCACATTAAAAGAGTCGCGGACTAAACTCAAAACATGATTAAGATATGATTCCACTTCAACATCAACAGCTATCACTGAGGAAATCCGGGTAATCAATGAAAGACGATGTGATGCAAGTTCCAGTCTCGTATGTTCTGATGCATGACACAGGGCCTGAGCCGCCATATCAGTAAAACACTTAAGTAAATCAATCTGACCACTTGTAAAAGCGTCTGGTGTTCGGGATTCCATAACCACGATTGCCATTAATGAATCCCCTGCAACCAAAGGAACATAAAGATGCTCTACCATCTCCTCATGCGCTTCACCAGATCGAAACACTGATTCACTCAAAGATTGCGTGTGTGATACATAAACCATCTGATGTGTTTTAATGACGGATAACAAAGCCCCTTCAGAAGAAGGTGTGATGACACAATCCGGTAGTTCTACCGAATCTTTTATCCCATAATGTTGCTGGAGTTTATCGGTATTATTGACGGGTGTAACACCATAAAACACATCTGAGGATATAAGTGAATGAATATGCTGATAGAAATACTTGAAGAAATCCTGAAGAGTATGTGTATCTGGTAAAGAATCAAAACTAATATCCCCAGGCTGACTCTGACAAGTGTTCGAAGTGGTTTTCGGGTCCAGCAACAAAGTCCCGGCACCACAAAGGGATTCAGCCTGTTTCACTATATCATTAAAGAATAAATCATTCACATCATCTTCGCTAAACCCAACATGGAAAAGTCCCCAGAACTGATGGTTTTGGTACAGGGGAATAAGGCAAACCATGTCAACTTCAGCAATATCAAACCAGACTTCCTGAATCCATTTAGTATCTTCCTTTTTTTTCAGCAGGACGGGCTGATTTGTATCCTGAAAATGCCGGACTAATGAATGAGAATGATGAATAAATCTTGGAGACATAGCCATCAGCCGCATCGACTCATTCATTCCGCGGTCCAGCTGAGAAACAAAAAGGGACTGGTCATTTATCCATTGAATTAACATCCCATATTTAGATCCAAGATTGTCCAGAATCGCTTCTACAAAGGTTGTATATCGATCCGCTGAACTGGTATATTCAGTGCAGCCCCGAAGGATTCTTTCCATGGCTCGGTTATATGATTCAAGACTTCTGCTTTTCATATCCTTGAGGTAAATCTGGAGTCCCATAGACAATACAGAAATCAGTTCAGTAAGCTGCGATAACACATCTTCGGGATAGTGGTGCGGGTAAGTGTTATGGTAACAAATCAATACTCCGCATAATTCGTCGTTCACTTTCACCGGAACAGCAATTCCGGACTTAAAACCAATCAAATCCAGAATATAAGTATTCACTTTCCCTGTCACCAACAAATCGCCCACAATAACAGCTTGATTACTATTTTCCAGCTTTTCCAATACGACAGGAGAAAATGCCATTTGGAGGTGCTTCATAGAGCGGACAAATTCTTCCGTGTGACCCGATTGAACCAGGGAACGGTAACTCATACCATCCGGCTGGATTAGATTTAAAACAACCGCATCAAAATCCAGTTGTAAACGGATTTTGTGAATGACATTTCGCAAAGCTTCTTCAGAAGACTCCCCACTACAAAACAAATTTGTGACATCAGAGAGCGGGATTAAGGCTTCATGGTGAACAGGCTTTTGCTCATTTCGAGTTACCCAGGGCAATAAACGCCCAAGCTGGGAAATTCGATGGGATAGAAGAGAAATACTTTCTTTAGGTAGTGGGCCTTTCTTTCTACGACCAATAATTAAGGCTCCCGATAAATGGTTATCGTTATACAGGGGAAGGACTTCCATTGATAACATGCCTTCCGCGTAAAGGGCGGCTTCCAGTTGATATTGACCATTACGAGGCAGCTCGGCCGGGAGCGGGATATCCGGACATTGATAAGATTGGCTCTGTTCCAAAACAGTTTTAATGTGGAGACCTAAATTATGCTGAAGAGGAAGGAATCTTCCTGATGTGTCGTGGGATAGTTCAGGAATATACAGCCATCCTTTTATCTTTCGATGACCGGATATGGGGGAATAAAGACCTATTACATCAAACGCTATCCAAGGCAGTAAATCCTGGCATAAAGATACCAACAGTTCTTCCGGTATTAAGGAATGAGAGTTTGATAGTCCATCTTTTATAGTGGCTTTGTCAATTTCCTGTTTAGCCATTTATGGTGAATGTTAAATCCATACCTGTTTTGACGACAAACAAAACATGAATTTGACCTTCATCCTCCAACTCAAAGTTAAATACTATTTATACTTATACAGACAAATATACATTAATGACATAATATGCTATTGATGGAGATAAGAACTGTCAATCATTATTATCAGACAGAAACAATTATACATCTCAAAATAAAATCATTTTAAACTTTTATATGAATGAATCGTTACAGACAAACGACATGATTTGAGGAGGATTTCGCATGAAACGGACAGATTTTATTGAGTACTACAAAAAGTCTTGTTATCCAATGGAAGTACTGATGAAACTGGCACCTCTGGAAGATTTAGACTGGAAACCCCGAGAGGATGCATGGACTCTGGCACAGTTATTAGAACATAGCGCCATTACCCCTCGCCCATTACTCCATTTGATTCAGAATGATTGGCCAGCCTCTCATTCAGCTCCACCAAAGGGAAAAACAGGTCCGGATGCTTGTACTTTATTCAAACAAAATAAAGAAGAGACTCTTGCCGCTCTGGAAGGTTTGAGTGACGATGATTTTCTGAACAGACCCGCCAGCACTCCTTTTGGCTTTGAGGGAACATTAGCCAATCTGTTACAAGTAATGACCGATCACCAGTCAGGCCATAAAACCGAATTGTATATGTACCTCAAGATGATTGGAGTTCCTGTAAATACGGCAACTCTGTATATGGGAAAAACCCAGTAATCACAATAAAGTCTTACACCCGGTATGGGATATAATGACATATCTTAATTAGTTGGATGGACATCATGACAGTCCCGTCAGTATCTTCTTTTTTATCACCAGCACCCACAGTCCAGTTGGTCAATGGATTTAGTACTCCATTCCGGAATGTGGTAGCAACCGCGCGTACCTGTTACTCAGGTAAGGGTGTCATCAATCCTGAAGAGTTATCAGGTGATTACATTGGACTTGCTCAATCTATTTTTAAAGCGGGTCACCACACGACCTTTCAGCATCCGACCTTCCAGTTCACCATTGCCAATGTCTCTCGGCAATTTATCTGGAGCTTTTTACATAGTCACCCATTTTATAATTCCGAACAAGTCAGCCAGCGCTATGTGACAGTAAAATCAGGCAATTATGCCATCCCACCCTTGTCCGGTGAAGCATTAAATATCTACTGTAAAATGGCTGACGACCAAATGGCGGCCTATCATCAACTGGTGACATTACTGACCCCAGTGACCGAAGAGGCTTTCTATCAACGGTTTCCCCAACATTCAAAAACACCGGATAAGTGGGCAAAAGCTATTCAAAAGAGAGCGCAAGAGGTTGCCCGTTATGTACTTCCTTTAGCAACCTTCGCTTATCTTTACCATACAATCAGTGCCCTGACCTTACTGAGATACTGGCGATTAAGTCAGATGTTCGATGTACCTGCAGAGCAGACTCTGGTCATCCAGCAGATGATAAATGCTCTGCTCAAATGTGATCCTGACTTTGAGAAAATCATTGAAGACCCAATCCCTATTGAAGAAACTCCTGAATACCAGTTTTTTATTCAGCGGCCGCAATTAACCAGTTATGAATCCAGAAAGACTTTTATTTCAGAATTTGATGCATCTCTGGATGGACTCAGCACGAAACTCGTTGACTGGAAAGGCAATCAGGAAACCATATTGGCCCAATCTGTCCGGGAAGTTTTGGGAATCCCCAAATCGACACTTACGGATGAAGAGGCCATTGCTTTGGTACTAGACTCTTCCAAAAATCATATTCTGGGCGAAACGATGAATTTAACCACACTGGATAAGCTTACCCGGTGTGCCTATCACGCCAGCTATACCTTCCGTAAAAAAATCAGCCATTCCGCAGATTCACAGGACCAGCGTCACCGAATGACACCCGCTTCCCGTCCTGTATTTTGCGCCGGCGTTTCGGATGAACCGGACTACATAGTACCCGAATTAGTACATTTATCTCCAGAAGCGCTCACCTGTTACCAGAACATTATGAATCAGACATGGGAATCCGTCTTGAAATTAAAGTCCCTGGGTGTCTCTGAGGAATTTACCAGTTATTTATTACCTAACGCTATTCCTGTTCGTTTTACGGAGTCTGCTGACTTACTGAATTTGAGACATAAACACATCATGAGGTTATGTTACAACGCACAGGAAGAAATCTGGCGGTCCTCTGTCGAGGAACAACAGCAAATCGTTAAAATCAATCCATTGATTGGTAAATACTTAGGACCTCCCTGTCAACAGCGATTCCTGGCCAAAGTCACACCCTTCTGTCCGGAAGGAGACAGGTTCTGTGGAGTCCCTGTCTGGAAACTGGAACCTTCTCAATATCAAAGAGTTATCTAGACTTCAGAACAAGACGCTTTTCGAATCATCCACGGACCTGCTCGGAACAGCTCCGTGGATGATTCGTTTCAACAAAAGTATTGATAATTTCCGTTCTTTTTATTGACACTGGCTAAGAGGCTTCTTATACTGAAGATAGAGTATGGGGTATTGAAACAATGAGGAACAATATTTAGGTAAAATATTTACTTCATATTCTGAATGGTTGTACCCAGGATTGCATCGTAAAATATGATGCTAAAACCCATTGTAAGTAGTACGAGGTTAACATGAATTTTGACCCATTAGATGACCCTTTACGGAATCAACCTAATAAACCATTAAATGAAAATAAACCCGGAACAAATCCGTGGGATGATGCATTAAAAGATGAATTAAAAACAGCCGCAGGTGGACCTCAACCCATACATGAGTTGGAATCCTTAGACAACCTGTTGGGTAAACAATCATTGAAACCTGGACCTGAAAGGGATTCTCTGGGGAAACTCCCCTCATCTCCCAAGTCCGCTTCCACTTCTGTACCCGTACCAAAACCTGTTGAGGAATTAATTCCTCTGGACCCTATCGGACCTAAAGATGATGCCACATTGAAATTTATTCCCAGTAAAGAAGATGATATATCTGTATCTGATACCGATGAGGTACCTAAACAAAAACTGCGGGATATAGATGAGATGGAAGGCCCCTGGAAAGAAGTTTTTTCCCGAAAACCATCCATTCCGGAAGAAGAACAAACACTTGTTGTCAATTTACCAGAAAAAGATACCGTACCAGACACACCTGAGACTCCGCCCGTAGAGAATAAAATTGAAGAGACTCCAGTAGAAACGGTTAAGGACGAAGTTCCTCCTAAACAAGAAGAAGTGATGGAGAAAGCACCTGAAGCTCCGGTCCCACCACCGGCCGCTGAACCCAAAACAAAGGGACCATCAACGGAAGATAAATTGGCGGCACTTCAGGACCAGATTCTTTACGATCCAGATAATATCGAACTTCGATTGGAATACATCAACACCTATCTGGAAGATAATCTGGAATACGATTTAATTGATGAGTATCTGGCTGTTGCCAATCTTTACCGAATGCAGGGTCAGGCAGATGAAGCAAAATTCTTTTATAGAAAGGTTCTTGAACTGGACCCGGGAGTAAAAGAAGCCCGTATTCGTTTGGTGGCACTTGGGGTAAAGCCTGAAGACTGCCCCCATGACCCCACAGCTCCTATACATCAGCCTCCAGCTGCTGCTCAAGGTACAGACAATCTGGGTCAACAATTAGTTTCGACAGCATCCGCGGACCAACCCGAGCTGGAATTATCCGAAGAAGAAAAAAAACAAATCCATAATTTCCGCAGATTGCTTCATATTAACCCCTTAAATGAGCAGATAGCTCGCAAGGTGGCAGACATCTATAAATCGAAGAATCATTTCAATGAGGCCTGGACCGAAATTGCATCTGTGGGTGATGCTTATATGAATCGTGGGTTTTATGCCAAGGCTCTGGATATTTATGAGACATTGTGCAAAGAATGCCCAACGGAGGAAATAAGATTTCGTGTCAATAAAGCAAGGACTTATTTAAAGTCGGATGTCGAAATCGATAAGGCTATCGGACGATACAAAAACGATTTAAAGAATCTTGGTCGTGAAAAGTCAAAATAACAGCTTATTTTCTGTATCAGGATTTATGCTATCCGGTGTGCTCTCTGACTCATACAACTGACCAGAATATTTCCGATGAATATGTTATGATTCCCAATCTATGAAGCGTTGGAAATTATTATCCCCTGAATTCTTCTTTGTTGTCGTTTGCCTGGCCTATTTGTCCCTCATGGTGGGGCGAATATCTTTGGCTTATCTCGATTTTGGTGATGGAAACTATCTCTATATTGCCAGAAGAATGCTCCAGGGAGTTGTGATTTACAAAGACATCATGTCACCTCAACCGCCCATGCATTTACTGGTCGGCACCGTTTTACTCAGGATTGGAGACTGGCTGGATAATCCTCTGATAGTCGTAAGGGTATTTACCCTCATTTTACGCACTATCCACGCTGTTTTGATATATCTGATAGCTACTCGCCTGTTTAATTCTGAAAAACGCCCCTGGCTTCCCTTTTTCGCAGGTACAGTCTATCTATTTCTCCCCATCGGATTCTGGTGGTCACGGGGATATCAGAGTGAACCACTCGAAATATTATGGCTGTTATTAATGTTATGGACATTCCTCAAACAGACACCCAAGTGCCTTTATTTGTCAGGCGTATTTGGTGCATTATCTGTCCTGACTAATATGACCGCCGCCCCTTATTTGTTAGCAACTCTTGTTTATCTGATTTTCACTGACCGGAAGAAACTCTCGCAATTTGCATTACCCTCTCTTGGATTACTGGCTGTCACCATTGTTGGTTTTCAGATTTACACCCAGGGGATGTTTCTTCAAAATACACTTCTAGACCAGGTAGGGACCTATCCAAAGGAAAACACTCTGTCTTATATGCTTGGAAAAATAAAGTGGATTGGTGGGACCATACTGATTCTGGAAGGAGGTCTCATCGCGGCGTCTCTGGCAGGACTGGTTTTCTTCTGGAAAGAACAAATAAAAGGGTGTCTTTGGAAAGATAAATTTGTGGAAACATACATTCTTCTGGCCGCCATTGGAACTTTGCTGTCCTTTCTTTATGCAACCAAAGGTGGCACCGTGGATTATATCTTCACACTGGGAGAACCGGCGGTTGCCTTATTTTCCGCATACTGTGCGTATCGATTATTAGAATTCAAGTATTCTGGTACAGCGTGGGTTCCCGTTATTGCGGGACTGATTCTCCTTCTCCTTTCCTACCCCAGTTATCTGCAAAACAAACGAACCTTGAATGGTCTCAATTATGAATTAAAATCGGATGAAGTTAAATCTCTGGTTCGGTTCATTGATGAGAACAGCACTCCCAATGAACCTATCCTGGCCCCACCCTATTTTGCTTTTTTAGCCAATAGGCCAATCGCCGGGGAATTTTCGGAGCAATATGTCTGGTTCATCAAATATGTCAATTATATGAAGTATCGGGAAGGCAATCCTGATCAATTAAAGACTCTTATAGATATTGGCGAACAAATGTCACGGCAAGAAGTCAAAGTCGTTATTCTTAATATGGACCCGAACCGGGGACAACAAACAGGGAAGATAGGTCCATTCAGGCAAGCCGTTGAAATGTATTATGAGTCTGTTGCTGAAGTCCCCATGCGAAATGAAACATTGACTCTCTTTCTGCCCATGAAAGAACAATAAGACGATCAGGATTTATCGGATTTCCGTTGGTTCCATATCCTGGATTTTCGGCGTAACCGTTCGACTATCTCCGGAAAGATTCCCGTAACAGTCAGTATTTCCTCTTCGGTTGTTTCCCAACCAAGTCCAAATCGAACAGCACCCCGTGAGCGTTCTGGTGAAAACCCCATCGCTAATAATAAACGATAGGCATCGGACTGGTCCTCTCCACAAATAGAACCACTGGCAGCCACTATCTGTGCCTCTAATTCCATTGATAACAAGAGCGCCTCACCTTCTAAATAATCCACAAGAATACTTAAATGACCGGGAAGGCGTTCAACAGGATGCCCTGTCAGATGTAATTCAGGAGTGGTTTGTGACAACCTCTCCCACAACAAATCCCGTAAACGGGAGCAATGTGCTACCCGTTCTGTTCTCTCCTGTTTTGCCAGCCTGGCCGCCTCGCCCATGCCTACAATCCCAGGTACATTATGAGTACCGGCTCTCAGATGGGACTCCTGTTTTCCGCCATGAATCAGAGGAGACAATTGGATTCCATTACGAATAAACAAGGCCCCTACACCAGCAGGACCTCCGAATGTGTTGGCAGAAACAGCGTAGGCAGATACAGGTATTTTCTCAAGCGATACAGAAAGGATTCCAGCACTAGCCGCTCCATCACAAACCATGAATACCCCTTTATCAAGACAAAGCTTGGAAATCGCTTCCAGGGGCTGTATTGTCCCTACCTCACTGTTTGCGTGCGTCACGGCAACCAACAGCGTATCATCTGTCAGGTGCTTTGCCACAACATCGGGAGTGATTCGACCCCACTCATCGACTGGAATAAAATCAACCCGGGCTCCAAAACACTCCAGAGCCCGGGCTGTTTTAATAACTGATTCATGTTCAGCCTGGCTGATCAACAACCGGCATTTATGGTCTGAATGATACCCAAAATAAAGCCCCTGAATCGCCATATTAAGGGCTTCCGTCGCGGTCCCGGTAAAAACGATTTCTTCAGGCTGACAATCCAGCAGTTCTGCCACCTGACTCCGGGACGTATTCACAGCTCGTAAGGCTTCAGCTCCAGAACCATGTCGAGATAATGGATTCCCGAATCGTTCTCTCCACCAAGGCTCCATAGCCGCAACAACTCGGCTGTCCACAGGAGCATAGGCTGGATAATCCAGATAAATCCAGTCCATATTATTAATAGTTCCTGACTACTTCGTTTTCGACGAGTTCATGGAAGGATCCATGCAGCGACCAAATCGCTGATACAATTGGCACTCACGCACGGCCTCTGAACCACAGTTTAGGCAAACCAATGTCGTCAAATCGTCTTCTTCAAGAGAGGAGTGGATAAATCCTTCCACACCCTTAAAGAAGGCAACCTGGTCATCATGATTCATGCGGCTGACAATGGTTTGTATCCTCTGTAACCGATACCGTTTGATGGACTCTACTACATGCAGGCCCTTATCGGTTAACTGCGCATAGTAAATTCTGGCATCATCTGGATCATTACGCCGCTTGACCCATTTGTGTTCTTCCAACCGGTCAACAAATTTAGTTGCTGCGGGTCTGCTGATGTTCAGCCCATCGGCCAGTCGGGTCACAGGACTCCGGCGTCCATGACGATAGATATACTGCAACACCTCAAATTGAGAAGGGGTCACAGGTTCACCACAGATTTTCTCAAGAGAATCTGGACTTAATAAATGGTCCATGACCTCGTTAAGCAAATCTGCAATCAACTCTGCATAGCGCGGAATGCTATCAGTTCCATTCTGATTTCCAGTTTCCATGTTCTCTACCACCTTTCATTAATCATAAACCTCTCTATCCTTTATATCAGTTAACAATGTTAGGAGTCAAGAAAGTTTCCATAATTTAAAAGTTTTTTTCTTTTTTTAGATTATAATTACTAAATCAGCCATTATGATTAAATCTTCCAACTCAGGCTGAAGGGCGGAATACACTGTGTCAGAACCAGTAAAAAATCCAATTTCGGGTTCAAAAACACTCCAAAATACTTTTTTCCTGCTGGGAATCGCTGTCTTCTTTACCTTGATTTGCATGTATGCAAAGACTGTTATTGTCACAATTACAGCCTCATTCATTTTTTCTGTAATTCTGGATTCCCCTGTGAACTGGTTAGAACGGCTTAGAATACCAAGATGGATATCTGTGACTACAGTCATTATTGTCACCCTTGTCTTATTAGTTTCAATGACCGGTCTTATGTTTGTCCGTACCCAAGACTTGATTACTGATTTACCCAAATATCAAACTAAGATAGAAAAAGTCATTCAAGATATTGAACGTAAAATTAAACGGCTTGAACGTGCCACTGAAGCCATAATTCCACAAACAGAACAATCGGGTCCAGCAGTCAGAGAAGTTAAAATTCAAGACAATCGCAATTGGAACTCCATGCTCTTATATTTGGCGAGCGTCCTATCACATGTATTTCTTGTTCCGTTCATTGTCTTCTTTATCTTGATAGCAAGAGATGACTTAAAAGATAAGACTGCCAATATCTTTGGCAAAGAGAACAGAGCTGCTACATTGGAGGCTATTCATCAAATTCAAAAACAATTGATTGGCTTTCTGGCAGGCAACTTTATTGCTGTTATTGTGCTTTGGTTAATTACCATATTAGGATTTTGGGCTCTTGGTGTAGATTATGCCGTTTTAAATGCCGCCATATTTGCAGTTTTGAATATCATTCCTGTCATCGGTCCTGTACTCGGCTTAATTCCACCAGTATTGTTAGTATTCCTTGAAACCGAATCTTTATTGACACCGGGATTAGTTATTGGATACGGACTATTAACCCACCTGATATATGCCAATATATTCCTACCCAAAATGGTTGGCAGCAGGGTTCGTCTTAATCCCACAGCAATTATGATCGCGATGGTGTATTGGGGTTGGTTATGGGGAGTAACGGGTTTAATTTTGGCAATACCACTAGTAGCTACATTGAAAACAATATGTGATCATGTGGAGCCTTGGAAGCCTTTCGGCGAACTAATGGGATAGCAGTGGAAGGAAATTAAAGCCCCAAGCTTTGATTTATTTGTGAAGCAATAATCCGATGCCCTTCTGAATTGGGGTGGATATTGTCAGCCTGCATAAACTTACCCGCATCACCAAACCAGCCAATTTCTTTCCGGTAAGCCAGATTAACATCAACCAGCCCTGCACCTGTTTCCTTACTTACTTCTTGAATGGCCCGGTTATAGGGTTTACACACCTTACCTGCCAATGGAATATTAAAGACGGGCATTGTCATCACCATAACATCACATCCCTGTTCCTGTAGTTTCCTGACGATACTGGTTAAGTCCCGTTTAAAATCACCTACGGGAATTCGATTCTTTAGATCATTTCCACCAAAGGCAACATAAACTAAATCCGGCTTGTATATCAACACAGTGCTGTCCAGACGAGCCAATCCACCGGCGGCAGTGTCCCCCACCACGCCTGCATTATAAACTCGGGTCCGATCAAAGTACTGACTTCCCTTCAGCCGCTTTCGAAACCGATACACATAATTATCGGATTCGCCATAACCAAAGGTAATAGAATCTCCCAGAAATACTAAACTGACATATCTGCCAGCTTTTAGTTTTTCCAAATATCGAGCCGGTTGGTCATAAGAAGGCCCTTTAATAAGAAAATAAAGCCAGGTAAAGATTGCCACAGGAACAATCAATAAGATGATAACATCACGCGTACGCATTCTTTACCTTTCTCTAATCGCTAAAGAATCTAGCGTTCATTATCTTCGGTATCTTCAATATGCGCCACAGATTCAAAAACAGGCACCTCGGTAAGTTCTTCCTCAACTTTCGGGAATACCAACCGAAGTAACAATGGAGTAATCATTGTCGTAAACAAAACCATAATCACCATAATGCTAAAAATGTTGTTATCAATGATGCCCGCATTAAGTCCCACTCCCGCCACAATCAAGCCCACCTCACCACGTGAAATCATACCAACACCTACACGAAGTGATTCTGTACCGGTAAAACCGGTTAATTTGGCACCCATCCAACACCCAAAGACTTTAGTTATAACAGCCATAATAATAATGGCAATCAGGAATCCAAGATCATTCCCAAGCTGCAGAGCATTGACTTCCATTCCAATGGAAATAAAGAAAAACGGAACGAACAACGAATAAGTAATGGGATGGATTCCATGGTCAATCTTTTCACGGAACTTAGTTTGCGCAAACAATACACCAACAATATAACTCCCCGTTATGGCGGCCACTCCGCCGAGATGTTCTGCGGCCCAGGCATAAAAGAAAATGACAATCAAAACAAACCCTATCAGTGGTTGGCTGACAGGCAATTTAATGATTTTTTCAGTTATCTTATCCAGGAACTTATACCCCAGCCATATAGCAACGGCAAAGAAGATAACCATTCGCCCCACAATTTGAACTACTTGAACAACATGCCCGGACCCTGTTGCCTGAATGCCTGATTGAGTATTCAATTCAAATGCCACCACAAGGGCTAAAACAATGATACCCAAAACATCATCGATGACAGCAGCTCCCAGAATTGTAGAACCTTCCTTGGACTTCAGCTGTCGCAGCTCCATGAGTGTCTGGGCACTGATACTGACTGAAGTAGCCGTCAGGATAGCGCCAATAAACCAGCTTTGAGGAATACTATGACCAAAAGCAGCACCGACACCTAAGGCCCCCAATAATGGCGCCACAACACCGCCACACGCCGCCCAGAAGGCCACTTTACCTACCCGCCGCATTTCTTTCATATCTGTTTCCATGCCGGCGACAAACATCAGAAGAATAACACCGATTTCCGCCATATCTTTCAGAACTAACTCAAGCAATTCCTCTGGCTTCACTCCCATACTGCCAAAATGCTTCATGAGGGTTCCAGTAAATTCAATATTCTGAAACAATGGCCAATGCATCATATTCAATACAGTAGGCCCCAGAATTAAACCAATCAGGATTTCACCAAAAACTGAAGGTTGTCCAAATCGAATAGATAAAGCGCCCGCCATTTTGGCAGCAAAAATCACAATGCAGATGAGTAAAAGTATTTGTAGGAAATGGGTCATAAA
>CAZXWN010000002.1:0-99533 GCA_964644695.1 uncultured bacterium | reverse complement strand
ATTGTCTCCAGAAAAATGCTGATACCCAACAGTGTGTAAAGGCTCTTCATGGCCATCGGGATAAATAAGGGTTATCCCTGATTCAGGGCCATAGACATCACCAATGACAGTCGCCGGAATATTAAATTGTTGTGTAAGAAAACTCGCCCATTGTTCTGCCACATCACCGGGAGTCGTCATCACCAGCTCATAATCTTCTCCGCCGTTGAGGGCCATCATCAAAGGTTCAACACCTGATAATCGGCACACATCCCGTGTCTGGTGATGTATGGGAATCTTGTCTGTATAAATCCTGAATCCGACTTTACTTTGTTCCGAAAGATTCAGTAAATCACGCGCCAATCCATCACTGGAGTCGGTCAAGGCTCCATGTCCCGATTGTTGTCCAAACCACAATCCAGCTTGAACTCGTGGTTGTGGCCGCAGATGACGCAGGCGAATATAGTCAGTTTCAAACGGAACAGAAACACTGGGATTCATTAAAACCCACAAACCCGCACCTGAAGCTCCCAAATCACCTGTAACGATGATTTTATGCCCTACTTTAGCTCCTGCACGGTAACTGATATGTTCCTGCTCTGTATCACCCAAAACAGTAATATTGATGAGGATTTTCTCTGATGTTACGGTATCCCCACCGACAATGACACAGGCATCTCGCCCCGCACATTTCTGCATCCCTCGATAAAGGTCCTCTACCCACTCTACGGGAGTATTACCCGGTAACCCCAGAGAAATGACGGCCATCCGGGGAATAGCAGACATGGAAGCGACATCGGACAGATTACAAGCCATAGCTCTCCAGCCAATATCTACAGCAGAAGCAAAGGTTCTGGAGAAATGGACATCTTCAACCAACATATCCGCAGTAACGACACCATATCGATGATTGCCCATATCATAGACGGCACAATCATCACCAATGCCCTTTACAACGGGGATGCCAGGAACAGGAAGTAAAGAGGCGAGTCGGTTGATCAAACCGAACTCGCCTAATTCTTTAACAGTTTTATGGATAGGTTTGGTCATATATCTATTATGGCAGAGATGCTCGTGGAGGTGGCATTACAGCCGTCACAGTTCCATTCATGGCTGTCACATAAACCACCCCATTATCATCCACCGCCGGTACTGTAATGACAGGAAGCTGCGGTGTAATCTGATATTGCCAGAGAACTGTTCCATCTGTTCCATTCACACAATACAGCGTACCCCAACAGGAAACAGCATACACCTTTCCATTTTTCTCAACTGCAGGAATGGGGAAACGAACGGAACGGAGTGCATCTGAAGCATTTAATTTTATTGGAGAGGTCCATAAACAAGTACCATTTAATGTCCATTTCTCCAAATTACCATCACCGGACCGATAAGTACGGATTAACAGGGAATCACCCTTTTCACTGGCAGCCACGGCTAAACAGTTAGTCGTATATCGACTAAGTGCACCATCCGCAGGATCTAATTCAGACAGATACCAATCCCGATCAGCAACAAATAATCTGCCACTTTCAGTCACAACGGGAGTGCAGTCACCCGCACTATAATAGGCTTTGGCTGCAGGTCGGATACTGCTGCCAGCCGCTTGAGTCCTCCAGGCGGTTTTACCATCTTTGGCATTGATGGCGTACACATAAGAATCCCAGGCCGCAACAATCACCTTTCCATTCAGAACAGTCAGCTTACCTTCTGCGGTATAGGTAGGATTTGTATTTTTCCATTTTTGTTTTCCATCACTCAGATTAACACCATAAACAACGCCCTTCTTGCTGGCAATGAAAACCAATCCGCCGTAGTAAGAAGGTGAACTGTAAAGTGCAGAATCACCCTTAAAACTCCACACTTTAAAGCCTTCTTTTTGGTCGAGACAATACAGATTACTGTCACCACAACCAAAGATGACTTTCCCATCTTGAAGTAATGGGGTCCCTATTATTTCAGCATCAGCCTTATATTTCCAGACAACAGAACCCGTACGTTTCGAAAGAGCATAAAAGGTTCCATCTCCACTACCCAGATAAATGTTGTCAGTATCCATAACCGGACTGGATTTAGAGGCGGCACTGATACGAGTTCTCCACTTGGCTATGGGGCCTAAGGGTCGTTCATAAATGAAAGTCTGGGTTTTATAGATAGTTTGCCGCGAATCACCATACACCACCCGCAGATAATGCAGTCCATTATCGAGTTTGTCTAAAGGTAAATCCGCTGTAAAACTGGCACCGGCGTTCTTTAAATCAACTTTTTCTATACCATCCACATCTACATAAGACTGAGAGAGACTCCCTGGAAACATGTGAAGAGTTGATGTGACTTTACATTTTTCAGACCGGATAGGTTGTGTTTCAGAAACACCTTGAATACCAATTTTGGGTTGTATTGTTGTTTTCTTAAACAGAGGTTTCTGTAATAAGGGTTTGGTTGCAGTAGGATCATCGGATAATCGATAGGCAACATAGATAGAGTCCTCAGCAATAGTAACAATGTTATATCCAACGCCAGGACCGCCCTTGACAGTGCTTCCACCCTGAACACCATCGAATCCATCAAAATTGTGATAGGTTGCTGTATGTCCATGTCCGACAAAGAAACAAACCACATTGTAGCCCTGGAAACATTCTAAGAGCCGCTGTCGTTCATATGGGCTGACAAATTCGGTTGTTTGTAAAGGATGATGTAATGTTACAAAAATAGGCGTGGTCCTTGAGGTTCGGGCAAGGTCCGCCTTTAACCAGTCTATCTGGTCTTGCTCGAAGCCAGGAAGAGCTTCTTGAACTTGCGGGGACTGCAACATAATAAAATGGCATTCATAGGTATCAAAGGAATACCAGGGAGACCCGTATTTCGCCCAGAACTTATCCCGTAAAGACGACCAGGTATCATCATGATTCCCTAAAACATCATATACAGGCATCCGGATATTCTTGAAAAATTCCTGATAAGATTCGTAGCCATTTTCAGAAAATTCGCACATATCTCCACTGTGGATAATAAATGCCGGCCGATTGGCTGTTATCTTGTAGGGGGTCAATTCAATGGCCGTCATACCTAAAACAGTTTGAATCACACCTTTGCTCACATATGAGGGAGCATGACTATCGCTCATATGAATGAAGCTAAAATTGGGAACTGACCATACAGTGCTGGCTAAAAGACAAAGACATCCGACTAAAGCCTGCTTGATTGATAATCTCATTATCCGACACTCCTTATTGATTCATGGCTCATTATTTATCAGCATGATAATCGCTTACAATTTAACCCCGATGATACCATCTGTCAATAGTTTGGCATCAACGAAGCATCTACGGAGCAGCTCCGAACAAGTCCGTAAATAATCCGTCTCGCTGACACTCATTATAATCCAAAACAGCCTTCCCCCTTCGTTTCAACTTATGTAATCCGGCGGATAAAAAAATAAACACCGGATTTATTCATCCGGTGTTTACTGTCATCACTTATTTTATAAACCTGTTATCCCTGGAAATCCTCAGGACGAACACTGGTCCGTTTGAAAGCGTACATTAATGCCTGCACAATACGCTGTGAGGCCTGTCCATCACCATAGGGGTTTGTTGACTGGCTCATTTGGGTATAGGCGGCCTTGTCTGTTAAAAGACGATACGCTTCACGCTTAATTCTCTCAGGGTCCGTACCCACGAGTTTTACTGTTCCTGCTTCAACAGCTTCCGGGCGTTCTGTCTCATCCCGGAACACCAGTACCGGTTTACCTAAATGAGGTGCTTCTTCCTGAAGTCCACCGGAGTCCGTCATCACCATGTAACACTTACTCATCAAATTATGAGTTTCCTGGGTATCCAGAGGAGGCAGAAGATGAACGCGTTCAACACCCTTCAGGAATTTATTGGCTGTTTCAACCACCAGAGGGTTCAGATGGACCAGATAAATCAACTCGATATCCGGTTGGGCAATGACCATATCTCTTAAGGACTTGCATATATTATCAAGTCCTTCACCCCAGTTTTCCCGGCGGTGAGCGGTCACTAAAATAACTTTCCGATTCTTATAATCAATGTTATTTAACGCTTCGGTTCGGAATGTATAATCTTTCGCAACCGTCGTGGACATGGCATCAATAACCGTATTTCCCGTAACATAGATAGATTCTTCTGCCACACCTTCTCGAAGCAGGTTCCGCCGTGCGCTGGCCGTAGGAGAAAAATGTAAATCGGCAATATCACCCGTCAAGGTCCGATTCATTTCCTCTGGGAATGGCGCATATTTATTCCGAGTCCGTAACCCAGCTTCCACATGACCCACTTTAATTTGTTGATAAAATGCGGCTAAAGCAGAAGCCGTACTTGTAGTCGTATCTCCATGAACCAGAACAACATCGGGTTGGTAATCACGGAAGATATCTTCCATCCCTTCCAGAACCCGACATGTAATACCTGTCAGAGATTGTCGGACTTTCATGATATTTAAATCAAAATCCGGTTTTACCTGGAACAAATCTAAAACCTGATCCAGCATTTCACGGTGCTGAGCCGTCACACAGACACGACTTTCAATTCCAGTGGCCCGACCCAACTCCAAACATAACGGGGCCATCTTGATTGCCTCCGGCCGTGTCCCAAAAACCGTTAATACCTTTAATACATCACTCATATCGTTTATAGGCCTCATTTCGTATTAATCTAATTATTATCCCATAAACCACAGGTCGATACTGATTGACAGTAAATCGTGGTCTAATTAAGATTAGGCTAAACAATATCTTCAGTGAGGTGTAACATGGATAAAATACGGTTAACAATCATCCTGTCGATTCTGCTAAATCTATTACTTATTCCGGTTATTGCTCAACCACTTACGAAAGATAAACCCAATTCTTCATATGCCCCTCTGATATGGGTCGATGCAGGCGCTAATCTGGACAGGACAGCAACTCGACCGGATATTGCAGACATTCTTGACCGATGTGTAGATTCTGGCTTCAAGACAGTGATTCTGGATGTCAAACCCGGGTCAGGACTGGTGATTTATCCCAGTAAAATAGCCCCTCGGCTTCTGGAATGGCGTGGGAAGAAAATTGACCCCAACCATGATCGGTTGAAGATATTCATTGAAGAAGGACATAAACGCGACTTAAAAATAATGGCGGCCTTCTTTGTCTTCAGTGAAGGGCGTCATATCTATAAAGTGGGGCCTATTTATACCAATCATCCTGAATGGCAGGCCCAGATTCTGACAAAAGATGGAATCAAACCCATCACAGAAGTGCCCGGTAAAACAGCTAAGGTAAATCCGTCAAACCCCGACATCCAAAAATATGAATTATCCATTATTGAGGAAGTTATTAAAAACTATGCTGTTGATGGTGTCATTCTGGATGGGGTGAGATATGACTCTCTATATACTGATTTCTCTGACATCTCCAAGAAAGAATTTATTAAATACCTTCTCGCAAACGGAAAGAAAACAGATGCTTTAAGAAATTGGCCGGGTGCAATAATGGAGTGGGGCCCAAAACCAGCGGACATAAAAAAAGGGTCTCTCTATGATGATTGGTTGTTATTCCGGGCCAAAACGATTTATGACTTTATGGTAAAAGCCAGAAAACTGGTAAAAGATACGAACCCGAAACTGGCTTTTGGGGATTATGCTGGTGCATGGTATCCAAGTTATTATGAAGTTGGTGTCAACTGGGGTTCTCAGAAATATTCTCCCCCAAAAGATTGGGCTCCGAAGGGCTGGGGGAAATATGGCTATGCTGAGCTTCTGGATTTCTTCTGTGCTGGATGCTACTTCAATGATGTAACAAAAGAGGAGGCACTTGCTCGGAAAAAGCCCCAATCCTCAGAGCCCAAAGAAGCTGGAATGCGAAATGATACCTCCTGGCACAACTCCGTTGAGGGTGCCTCTGAGATAGCAAAAGAAGCTGTCAAAGGTGCTTGTCCGGTTTATGGAACCCTGTATGGGGCTGATTACATAAATCAACCTCGACAATTCCTGAAAGCGTTGGAAATGGTAAAAACTAAAACGGATGGAACTGCCATATTTGATTTATGCCACTTGGAGGGATATGAGTATTGGAATCTGACTAGATTATCCAACAGAAATCCTCCCCTGGATGACATCAATATCAACCTGATTCCAGAAGCTAATGAAAACAACACTATCCGAATGCCAACCAATACCGCGGAGGATTTCGTCGTTGATAACAGTGATTCAAACTGTAAGATTTCCGGGTATTGGCGAATATCTGTCAGTAATCCCGGTTATCTTGGAAATAACTATCTCGTCCATGAACCGGGTGTATCAAAGGACTTTGTGAGGTGGACCCCATATATCTCACTGGCTGGTAAATATCAGGTTTATGTATCTTACACATCGGATACCAGACGGCCTGAAGCTGCAAGCTATAAAGTGGTCCGACCAGACAAAACAGATACTGTAAAGATTGACCAACGATCCGGAGGTGGCAAATGGGTTTCGCTGGGTACTTTCGAATTTCCTCAGGGAATGGCGTCATATATTGAGCTGACTGCGGATTCCCCTCAAGGCTATCTGATTGCGGATGGGGTTAGACTCGTCAAAAATCCCTAAGCGATTTTTAAATGACAAATAAAATGCCCTTTCAGCAAATACTGAAAGGGCATTCTTATTTTCATAGGTCAGATGACCTATTCTGTCATCTTGTAGCGCTATGATATCTCATATCAGCATGGATTCCAGTTATAATGCTGAATAAAATATGCTGCGTTAAAGGGGGACTCAGGTATGGATCCAGTAGTCAGTCCCATAAAAAAGAATTCGTTTCCACAATTCACACTGGTAAAAGCTTCTGCGGGTTCAGGAAAGACATATACCCTTACCTTGCGGTTTGTTCAATTATTACTATCCCCAGAAAATAGTCATCGTGAGCTATCTAATCTGGTTGCCCTTACTTTTGCCAATAACGCAGCGAAAGAAATGAAACAGCGTATTCTCGGATGGCTGAAGAATGCCTGCCTGGGGAATCCAGACACGTTACAAACACTCCATGCAGTCACAGGATTAGATGAGGATAAAATAAAGCAAAGAGCCTCCATAGTTCTTCAAGATATCCTCGATAACTATTCAGACCTTCAAGTAAAAACCATTGATACTTTTATGGTTTCTCTATTCAGTGCATCTTGTCTGGACTTGTCATATCCTCCGTTATTTAACATACAGTTAAACAAGCGAGAACTCTTAATTTACGCTCTTGAACAATACCTGTTGCAGGTCAGAGAAGATACCCCTGAAGGCCAGAAAATGGCAAACACCATAGATACTATGGTTCAGAATATGAGTGGGAATACTTTCCCATGGAATCCAGTAGCAAATCTGACAGAAAGACTTATTGATCTGGATCGTCTCCAGGGCAAATCCAAACAGTCCATTGTGCGGGCACCCGGAGAACTTGATTCAGGGAAATATATTGCTCGATTGAAACAACTGGCGGAAGAAATTAAAGCTCTTTTGGATGAGGGGCTTGCCAAAGTAAATGGAAATATTAAACTGGAAAAAAACCTTTACGTTCCTCTACAAAATAATAATTTACATCATTTCCTCAGCCAGAATGTTCACTACAAAAACCCTGTCAACAAAGCCAAGTCTCCAAGCGAAGAAGAAGCCGTTACAAAATTAAAATGGCTATTCAATGAATTTGCAGCAACGGTTGTTCAATATCGAGAGAGCTATGCTCTGTATTATTTTAATCCTTATCTGGAAATTTATTGGAATAACCTGGTGCGTCAATTCGACCATGTAAAAATTCAAGAACAGGTTGTATTTCTTGATGAGGTAACACGTGGTTTGTCATCTTATGTCAGCAGAGAGATTGTTCCGGATATCTATTATCGGTTGGGAGATCAGGTGTATCATTACTTACTCGATGAGTTTCAAGATACGGCACCTGTACAATGGGCAGCAATGAAACCTTTGTTTGAAAATGCACTTGCTCAGGAAGGAAGTTTATTCTGTGTGGGTGACACAAAACAGGCAATCTATGGTTTTCGTAAAGCGGACTACACCATCATGCGAGCCTTGGAGGATTCTGAAACACCACAATTTCCCTCTCTAACAGGCCCTGAACAGTATCGAATACAAGAGCTCAAATATAACAGAAGATCCGCTGTAGAGATTCTTGATTTTACGCAAAGTATATTTAAAGAAAGGTTGCCTTTACTAGATAAGGAGAAAAATGGTGAACTAATCTATGCAGGTCAATTGACAGGTCTAACCAAAGATGTTCAGGAACCATTGAATCCAGACAACCACGGTTATGTCAGTTATGAAATAATTAGTCCTCACACAGAGAATGATGAAGACATTCCTCAAAATGGCGAAGAACCCGCAACCAACAATGAAGGAGAGTCAAGGCTGGCAGAAATTCTCCAAGATTTAATCAAGCGCGGATATCAGCTGAAAGATATTACTATCCTGGCATTCCAAAACAAAGATGTTGTTAGGCTTTCTGAATGGGTTAACCGACAAAGATATCCATTTCTTCCCTTTTCAAGTCTGGACATTAGACGACGTAAATTAACCGGTGAGATAATTCACCTGCTCCGCTTCTTGGATTCACCTCTAAATGATTTAGCTTTTACATCATTTATTGATGGACTTATCATGAGTCGTACTCTGGATGAGAATAATTCCGAAATCAACCACCAGACAATTCAAAAATTCCTTTTAGAAGAACGACTTGGATTTAATCAACAAAACTCCGGTTTTATTTATAAACGTTTCCGAGAAAGATTCCCAGATATATGGCAACTGTATTTTGATCGGCTCTTCAGTATTACAGGATATTATCCCCTATATGACTTAGTCTGTGAGATATATAGAATATTCCATTTGCAGGAACGATTCTCAGGCGATGATGCTTCTTTAAATAAACTTCTGGAAGTTATCATGAATTTTGAATCCACAGGCCGCAATGATTTGGGTGAGTTCCTGGCATTTTCAGATGAGGAAACCAATGAAGACTCAGACTGGAATATTGATGTCCCAGAAAATATTAACGCCATCCGCATTATGACCATTCATAAAGCCAAGGGTCTTGAATCTCCAGTGGTGATTCTTCCAATTTTTGAAAGCCGCCCCAATATGCAGGAGATGGGTTATCTTGATGAAAGGGGAGAGGCTTTCCACCTCTATCACATCACCAAAGATTTAATGAATAACAGTGAAAAGCTCGAAACACTGTACATGACTTCTCGTATTAAAACCTGGGTTGATAAACTAAACGCTCTTTATGTGGGGCTTACTCGAGCCCGAAATGAACTGTATATTTTAGGGATACAGAACAGTGGAAAGACCCGACAATTCCCATTTTCAGTTTTACCTGAAGAATCCATCACCCTTGGTGCTCCGCCAGAAGTAAAAGAAACGCCATTTTCAGAACCCTCGAAGGCCTTGTCTTACCAAATCAAGAAAGTAGCTTTTATCCCAGAAAACAGCCAAACCAGACTCAACTATGACAACATCCAAAGGGGAATCCGGATTCATCGTCTATTCTATTTAATAGATTCCGTGTCGGATACTATTCTGAACCAACTGTCTGATCTAAAGAATCGAATCGAAATTGAAATAGGAACAACCTTCCCTGCTGAAGACATTCAATCCATCGCTAAATTACTACAACACCCGGAGGTAACACCCCATTTTTCTGAGTCCATTCGAAATTGGAGAGAAAAGGCTTTCACTTGCCAAAATGGACAAACACTCCGGATGGATAGAGTGACAGTAGTAGGTAACACAGTCACAGTTATTGATTTCAAGTCCGGGTCCGAAGAAGAACATCAGGAAAAATATCAGAAACAAATGTATCAATACATGACGATTCTTCGAGATGTTTTTCCAGATAAAACAATTAAAGGATTACTATTGTTTATTGATGCGTGCAGGGTGGAGGCTTTTGAATGAAGACTTACATAATGGGTCCAACCAAATCTTTAATAGAAACCCTTTCTCAACAAATTGAGCCACAGTCCACCTGGGATTACTCTCGAAATCTCATCATTTTCCCAGGGAAAAGGCCCTCATACTTTCTCCGCAAACATCTGGCAATGCAAGCCGGGCAATCCATCATTCCACCAGATACAAAGACATTTGACAGCCTAATAACCCATTATGCAGAAGAAATGTTTCCCCCTACTCGGCTATTAAATCAATTAGATTCCATCTCGATTTTATATGATATCCATCAGTCCGCATCAAATCGAATAGGGCAACAAGATTTCCTTTCACCCGATCGTTTTTTTCCTCTGGGTTTAAAACTTATACGTGATTTTGAAGAACTGTATCTGGAACAAGTATCTCCTAACCAGTTACAAAATCTGGAGCCAGTGATATTGGATCAGGTGAAACAATATCCGGAAGCCTGGTCCAAGTTTACTCAACGCCAGGGTATGCTAGCAGATTACTATCTTCGGTTTTATCAGCATCTGGTATCGGAAGGATTATCCACTCTATCCCTTCGATATCGGCAAGTGCTCCAATCAGCAAAAGCACCAGAATTTGAAACTTATTTCAATAGATACGACACAATTATCGTAGCCGGCTTTTTCCGCTTCAATAAAACAGAGATGGCCCTGTTGAAAGCCATAGATCACATCCATCCCCATCTCAAAATCATCTTCCAAGAAGGTAAAGGATTAGAAGAGATCCTTACTGCTCAGAATATAAATCCGATTGAGATGGATTCAAATTCAACAGCTGCAAATCCCCTACCCAATATCGACTTTTATCGAAGTCCAGATGCTCATGGGCAAGTATTCAAAGCAAAGGAAATTCTGACACAACAAAATCAAATCAATGAAATATCGGATGAGAAAACTGTCATTGTACTGCCTTCTGCTGAGACATTATTTCCTCTACTTCAACATACATTGGCCGGGTATGAGTATGATTCTTACAACATCTCCATGGGATATCCTCTCCATAGAACTCCCATATTCGGGTTTTTCTCGGCATTGATTGAGGCTGTCAGGACCCGCCAATCAGATGGAGCCTATTATGGATTTCAATATATGAAATTCATGCTGCATCCCTTTACCAAAAATATCTATCTAAAAACAAGTGACACACGCAGAGCTGATTTGACTCGAATTTTAATCCATGTCATTGAGGAACATCTTCTGAGTAATATCACTCGAAAGTTCTGGAGACTGGATGACATAGAGAATGATGAAGTTCTCCAAAAAATGTTAGTTGAACGGACAAAGAACCTCCGGGACAACATCTCTCCAAATCAATTAATTCATCATTTAAAAACAATCCATGAACAGACACTCCATAAATTTGAACAGTTTAGTAGTGTTGGTCAATTGGCCCAGCAAGCAAAAGAAGTCCTGGACTTCATTTATGCCAATAGTACTGCCAGTCGGCACCCATACTTTCATCCTTACGCTGAAGCTTTCATGACTGAACTGGACGCTCTCGCCCAATCCATGATTCACACCATAAGTTTTCAGGATATAGATGGGTATTTCACATTCCTGAAATCCTATATAGAAAATAGTATGGTACCCTTTTCGGGAACTCCATTACGAGGGCTTCAAGTATTAGGTTTCATGGAAACCCGCAATCTCCAGTTTGACCGAGTCATTGTTCTGGATACTAATGAAGATGTTCTTCCTGCATCTACCCGGGAAGATTCCTTACTCCCTTATCAAGCAAGACAAAAGCTGGGCCTGACAACCTATAAGGACAAGGAAAAGGCGGCCGGATATTATTTAGACCTGCTGCTCAAAGGATCAAAAGAGTCTCATATTTTATTCCGCGAAAGTCCAAAACAACAAAGAAGCCGATTTGTGGAACAACTGCTCTGGGATCGTCAACAACAGGACCAGAAACTGGATGATTCATCCTACATTCAAACCATTCAATACCAGGTAAGTTTAGATACGGGGACTCCTGCCCCTATCAGTAAAACACCTGAAATGATGGATTATCTGCAACAGATGAATTACAGTGCTTCGGCTCTGGATCAATATCTCTGCTGCCCCATTCGGTTTTACTATACCCGAGTTCTCCGACTGGATGAGAAGGATGTACTATCTGATAATCTTCAACCTCAGGAAACCGGAAAGTTCGTTCATGCTGTTCTACAAAAATATTATGAACCCTGGGTAGGGAAAGAACTGTCCACAGAATCTGTCCAATCCGTGGACATAGAGAAAATCATTCATCGTGAATTCACAAATACTTTTGGGAGTGGCTCCAGTGGTTCCGCCTTCCTGATGAAAAGACAGATTATCTATCAACTCAATCAATTCTTGAATTCCTATCAAAAACCCGTTTTAGAAATGTATCACCCTACCGTTTTATTAGGTCTGGAGAAAAAAGTCACCATTGACTATCCCCTGGAGGATGGGCGAACGGTCAAAATGAAAGGATTCTTTGACCGGATTGAACAACGACAGGAAAAGGTGTTAATTCTGGACTATAAAACTGGCAGTACGCCTCTGATAACTTCTTTTGCTCAAATTGATGAGTTACCCCTGGAGAAGGCAAGACCCTTTGTAAAAAGCCTCCAGATGCCCCTATACAAGATATTACTGGAACAATGGGCAACCCAGACGGATGAGGATTCATTACTGGTCCAGGCAGTTCAGAGTCAAAAAACTGTTGATGCCCGATATTTAATGTTGGGCAGCCGAAAGGTGGATACTCAAATAGAAGTATCTCCGGTCAAGCCTTCTCGGAAGAAATCAGAAATGACTCCCGTGGAATGTCTAGAAAAAGTGACTAATTTTATCCCCTATTTCTTAAATGAAATTCTTAATCCGGAAATCCCTTTTAATCCCACTCCGGAGTTAGGCAACAATTGTCCCGGATGTCCGTTTAATACTCTGTGTGGAACCCGTCATCTGGGATAGATTCTAGCCAGGGAACAAAACTAACTCCCATCAGATCAGTTATAGAAATGGTCTGATGGGTTTTCTTTATTAAAACCAGTCGTTGTGACCAGCGTTCCCCCATTGGCAGAACCAATTTACCACCCTCAGCCAATTGCTCAATTAACACTTTCGGAAGAGTAACAGGAGCACAGGTAACAATGATTCGGTCAAAAGGAGATTCTTCCGGCCACCCCTTATCGCCCGATTCAGCTTTGATTTGAACCAGAGAATAATTTAACTGTGCCAGTAAATCCCGCGCAGACTGAACCAGTTCAGAATGATATTCTAATGAGAAAACACGGGCACCCAACTCAGCCAGGACAGCGGTCTGATACCCTGAACCGGTTCCAATTTCCAATACTTTCATACCGGGTTTTATATCCAGATAGTCTGTCATTGCCGCTACGATATAAGGCTGTGAAATAGTCTGACCACTTCCAATGGGTAAAGGGCAATCATCATAGGCTACATCAATCAACTTTTCGGAAACAAACAAGTGACGAGGAATTTTGCGGAGAGCATTCAAGACAGATTCATCCCGGACCCCCCGGACATAAATCTGATCACGAACCATTTGAAGACGACGGTTTATATAAGGGTCATTAACCATAAGAGGAGACTCCTCTTTGATTATGACAAACGCGACCGCCGCCGTAAAATAAATTCTTTCAAAGTTTTTACTTCGTCAGTTTTTAATAATATCGACATCCCAAGATAGGTTAATCCACCCAACACAACACAAACACCCAGAACCATTAAATCCCACAAGAATTTATTTTTCAGGGGGGACAGACCCAGGAGAGACAGCCTCCCAGCTCCCTGATAAATAACCCATACAACACCTCCCATAAACAGAGAGGCAACCAGAGATTTAATCATTGTGATGGAGATACGAGTCCCATCCAGACGTCTGATTTTCTTGCGAAGGAGAGTCAACAAAACTGCCGCCATGGCAAAATATTGAAGACCATAGGCAATGGCAATCCCGGGAATCCCAAAAGGCTTCACGAGGATAAAACATCCGGCAAAGGTCATGACTAATCCCACTAAAATCACCCAGGTAGGGGTTCGAGTATCCTGAAGTGCATAAAAAGTACGGGTTGTCAGTAAAGTTAGAGTATATGGCAGTAAAGCAATGGAATAGCAGGCCAGGACCCGGGCCAGAATGACAGTATCATGCCCTTTGAACATACCCCGTTCCATAATCAAACGGATGATTGGCTCTGCCAGAATAAAATATCCTACAGCACAGGGGATGATGATAAAGGCACTCCATCGGACACCTTGAGAGAAATTAGTTCTGAAGTTATCCCAATCCTTATTAACGGCATACTGGGATAATGCCGGATATAAAACCGTGGTGATAGTCACTGAGAATATCCCATAAGGCAACTGGAAGAAAGTATAACCATATGTCATGGCGGCCAAACCACCCTGGATAGAAGCAGCAAAATTATTCCGGGTCATCAGAGCTAACTGATTTAATCCCACATAAAGAAACATCGGAGCTGCTAGGGTAAAAAACTTCCCGATGACGGGGTCTTTCATATCCAGTTTCCAGTGATATCTCCATCCCAGACGATATAAGGCTGGCACCTGGGCAAAGGCCATCAGCGCCACACCGATTGTTGTCCCAAGAGCTAAACCGCCCAGCCCAATAACTTTGGGAAAATAATAATACAAAGCCGCAATAACAATGAATAAAAGGTTATTCAAAATGGGAGTGGCAGCCGGAATGAAAAATTTCTTATAGGTATTCAACATCCCGGAGAAAATGGCACCAATCCCAAAAAAGATAATCGTAGGCGCAAAGAAGTAAAAGAAGAACTCGGCTTGATGTCTCAGTTGATTATTTCCAGCAAAAGTCTGGATCCGTACCAGAAAAGGAGTCAATATCCAGCAAACAACGGTCATCAGACACAACAGAACAATCGCTAAAGTCAGTATTCTATTGGCAGCTTCCCAGGCAGCCTCAGGAGAGTCTTTTTCCCGATACTCAACAAAAGTAGGAATAAACACCGAGGTCAGGACCCCTCCCAAAACCAGTTCATACACCATATTGGGCATGTTATAGGCCAGGTTATACGCATCGGCATAATGCGAAGCCGTCAGGCCCAGCGCTGCACCGATGGCGGACCAGCGCAACAGTCCGGTAAACCGGCTGATGATGGTCATCACAGACATGGCGATGGCAGATTGCGTTTGTGATGTATTGGAATTTGAAGACATGATGTTTTTAATTCTAACCTTCCCAACCCTGATTAAACAACACTAATTTATTGAGTCGGAGGCGGGATGACCTCATTGATAAGCATTGTCACAAGGGACTGAAATAAGTTAGGATTTTATTTATCGCAATGCGATTATCAAAACAGGCCTGTATCAGGCCAGATGAAAAGCCGCCCGTGGTGGCTTAAGAAAAGGACTAGAACTATGAATTTGGTTGATGCATTTCATGTTGTCTGCCAGTTACATCCCCAGAAGATTGCCCTGCAATCGGAAAACACCTCCCTCACTTATTCAGAATTTCATCTAAACATTCACGGATTGGCTGAAGATTTGTTAGCTTATGGACTAAATCCAGGCGATACGGTAGGCCTGTGGATGGAAAATTCGATTGAGTTCATTGTCAGTTACTTTGCCATTCAACATATTGGTTGTGTCGTTGTTCCTCTGGACCCTCTTTCTGTTCCCCGGGAAGTTTCATTTGTTCTGGAAAATGCCAAATCCCACCTGTTACTCACCACACCCCGGTTTCATGAGGTTGCACTGGCGCTGTCCGTGGGGAAACAAAACCTGAAGGTACACACCCTGTTACGCAAATTGAGAACGGGAAAACCCAACGAACCGGCAACCCTTACAGCAGACAGGAATACCCTGGCCTGTATTATTTACACATCAGGGACAACAGGTCATCCCAAGGGAGCCATGTTGACTCACGGGAACCTCCTGGCAAATGCACAGGCAGTCCGCCAGGTCATGAATATCAATCATGATACCCGAATGATATGTATCCTCCCCTTATTTCATTGTTTTGCAGCTATGGTAAATATGTTATCTCCCCTATTGATAGGCGGAAGAGTCATCCCCATCAAACAGTTCCGGCCGGATACAGCTTTAAAAGCCATTGAATCTTATAAAATCACCCATCTAACTGGTGTCCCTTCCATGTATCTGGTGATGGGACGGGTGGATAATCCCGAATCATACGACTTATCTTCCCTCTTATACCTGGTCTCCGGTGGAGCAGGATTACCCCCCAAGGTAGCCCAGGTGTTTCAGGAAAAGTTTAAGAAGGAAATCCATGAAGGGTACGGATTATCCGAGGCGTCACCGGTTGTTTCCTTTAACTCAGTGGATCATCCTAATGTCCCCGGTTCAATCGGTACTCCAATTCCAGGAGTTCGAGTCAAAATTGTTGATGACCAGTTTAATTCCCTTTCTTTAGGAGAAATCGGTGAGTTGGCGGTAAAAGGACCCAATGTCATGATTGGATATCTTGGGCTCCCGGATGCCACCCGGGAAGCACTCCGGGATGGATGGTTATTGACCGGTGACATGGCAAAAATGGATGAGTCGGGTAATATTTACATTGTGGACAGGAAAAAGGAAATGATACTGGTCAGGGGACATAATGTATATCCACGGGAAGTAGAAAACATTCTTTATCAGCATCCTGCTGTTCTGGAAGCGGCCGTAGTTCCCCATAAAGATGAACGGTCGGGAGAAGTCGTCCGGGCAGTCATCTCCGTTAAAGAAGGATATAAAATAACAACCCATGAAATCAGGGATTTCTGTAAAGGAAAACTCACCTCGTATAAAATCCCTAAAATAATTGATATCATCCCGGCACTACCTAAAACAAATACAGGGAAAATCAAAAAACGGGCATTAATTGATCCAGTTTCCGTCTGAGCCGGGCTCTTAATCCCTGAAAAAATACCAATTCTTTTTTATGGGTCTCAATGTCCATCGAACAAGTCAAAAACCATTTTGGATGACATTATGGGATTATTTCTGTTTCTACTTCTTTTGTGTCAAAGAGATTATTATCCGTCGCAATGTTGATGGTTAGCTTCACTTTACCAAGAAGGGTTGCTGGCGTAAAAGTATCTCCGGTTGGGTACTTAAAGTAAACGACTTGTCCATTACTGATAACCGTATATTCCCCTGAATAATCCTTAAATAAAGTTTTCCATGCCGCAGCATTATTCTTTATCTGTTTTGGAGTCTCAGGAAGCGGAGCAGAGGGAGAAGTCTTTGAGTATTTGAAGGGAGGTTTTTGGTTGATAATCAAATTATCAATTTGTTTAGCTATCTTCATACTATCGCTATTTCTACTCACAATACTAACCAATATGTTATTTCTGGAGTAGATAACCTCTTGATAGTCGCTTTTCCAAACAATGTCTCCAACCACACAGTTCTCAGTTGATACTTCAGTCCACATTTCACTAATTGTCTTTCGGTAGGTATTCACAGTCTCAATTAATTTTTCTCTATTGGGATAGACAGCAATACTTAAAACATATTTCAGCCTCTTTTCAGAATCTGACACAGTATTTTCTCTACCAATAGAATTAAGTAGTGTAGATTGTTTAATAATATTATTTTCATTAGGTGATATTACTTTGTTTATCAACTCTTTTACATCTATACCAGAAACATATAGATTGTCTTTAGTCTCACCAAAACAAAGAGTCGCTGTTAATACAAAAAGCACACAAGCACTGGTAAAGATAGTTACTTTTTTCATTATTCTCTCCAAACCTCATTTAAAGGATTATGGGACTAATTCTGTTTCAATTTCCCTTGTATCAAAGAGATTGTCATCCGTCGCAATGTTGATGGTTAGCTTCACTTTACCAAGAAGGGTTGCTGGCGTAAAAGTATCTCCGGTTGGGTACTTAAAGTAAACGACTTGTCCATTACTGATAACCGTATATTCCCCTGAATAATCCTTAAATAAAGTTTTCCATGCCGCAGCATTATTCTTTATCTGTTTTGGAGTCTCAGGAAGCGGAGCAGAGGGAGAAGTCTTTGAGTATTTGAAGGGAGGTTTTTGGTTGATAATCAAATTATCAATTTGTTTAGCTATCTTCATACTATCGCTATTTCTACTCACAATACTAACCAATATGTTATTTCTGGAGTAGATAACCTCTTGATAGTCGCTTTTCCAAACAATGTCTCCAACCACACAGTTCTCAGTTGATACTTCAGTCCACATTTCACTAATTGTCGTTCGGTAGGTATTCACAGTTTCAATTAATTTTTCTTTATTGGGATAGACAGCAATACTTAAAAAATATTTTGGCTTCTTTTCAGAAGAAAACACAGTATTTCTCCTGCCAATAGAGTCAATCAGCGTAGATTCCCTAATGATATTATTTTCATTGGGTGATATTACTTTGTTTATTAACTCTTTTATATCTACACCAGAAACATATCCATCCTTGATAGCTTCCCTTACTCTATGGCTGGGCTCAGGCTGGTTATAGATAAATACAGTAGTATCCATAGCTTTCTCATTCAGGTACTTTTCAATAACTTTGCCCACCTCAAAAACTGCGGTGCTGTCTTCAGACTGAATATCAAAATAAATATTATTCTTTTGGAATAGTACCCGTGCCGCATTCCCCCAGGACATCCCTACAGCCCGATCACCCAAAAACACATCAAGATCATACCCTTGAGGATGAATTCTCAGACGAGAAACCATACTTTTGTACGCGGTTGATGTAGAATCAAAGACCTTACCAGCCAGTCTAACTTTAATACCATTCTTTTCCAGATAATAATCACCATGGGTAGTATCTATTTTGAATGAATATGCCGGTAAGTAATGCCTTATCAAATCAGGCATTCTGATTCCGGTAACTTTACAGGAGCCCTCCGGTTCAGGAGGCGGTTGGAAATCGATTAGAACAATCTGAGATTTGAAGTAATTATCCTGAGTAAGACTGTCAATCTGTAACAGGATATCCGCGCGAGGACTCCCAACATAATATTTTGTTGAGGATCCATCAAGCTTATATGGTTTCGAATTGATACGGATATAACAATCTTCATTATTCTGGTCAGCCTCGAACTCCAGAGTAATATATCCCTCCTTAATGATGGAGGGATAACAGGATTCTTTTTTCAGGGTCACGCCAGGGGAATTAAAGGTAAATACGGTAGTGTCAGATGAAGGATTCTTCAGGTATTGTTCAAAAGCTCGAGCAACAAAAAAAACTGCCGTACTGTCTTTTGATTGGATATCAAAAAGAACATTGTTGATGTGGAATAAGAACCGCGTTTCACCCCGCCACAATTGACCCCATTGATGTTCACCAATTTCCGGGGCTTCAAATCTGCGATAGGAAGGATCTTTTATCGCTCGCTTAGACGCTTCATGATAGGCTGTACTTGAGGAATCAAAAACCAGTCCTGTAACATTAACCTTTGAATTTCCTTTTGTTACAACATAGCTCTTTTTCATTAACACCGTATCTAAAGCTTGTGTTTGCAGAGAATAACCCAAAAGTGTTTTGGAAATCAGTTCCGGCATTTTGATTCCGGTAATCGGATTGGAAACCTCGTCTCCAAAGACTAATGGAACCACCATCAAAAAGAATAAGAAAATCATCCCATATCGTTTCATCTACCCAGCCTCCTGTAAAAAGTCATCTTAATAATTCATAAATTCAAAACCATACATAAAATCAAATATTTTACTTACCTGCCACTCGGTTATTTTTGACAATAACAGTAACAGAGGAAATGACATTTTGAGAGTTTGATATGTATAGCTTGATGGAATCTTCACTAAAGGACCGGCCAGGGTCTCCGTAATATTCAACGACAGACATCACATCATTATCTTTTTTTCTTACAAACAACAGCGGGCTTCCACCAATAAAACAATCTTTCATGTCCAAGCTTCCAACAACTGGATCCCCAGAATATTCAAACACTTTATTATCTAAACCAGTTATGAAGGAAACATTAACACTCTTACCTTTTGTAACCCCTTGAAGCCCTTTTACCAAAGAATCATCAATGTGCTTCGCAATGCCAATCGCATCAGGGCCTGATACGGAAAAATATACATTATTTCTCCGACCATAAAAATTTCCTATAGTAGGGTCTGAATAAACTATCGAAAGAACAGAGTTATCCCCAATGTAATTACATTTTGGGATTGATACAGATATTTTTCCTAAAGTGTTTTGGAGAACTCTTTCGGCTGCTTCGGCTTTGGGAAAGACCCCAATTTCAATAAATACTCTATTGGGCAGCCTCTTTCCAGCAATTTGCTTATTAATATCTTTTTTGCTTTCAATCTTATAGACGACTCCATTTTCATTAACAACCATTCGAGTAGTAATTAATGTTGAATCATATCCCCAGATAACATCAGGAACATTGATTCCAGTGATGTTATCGGATTCACCGGTCGCAAAAACAAACGGCATAAAAACAGTCAGAAATAAGAAAAGCACTCCATATCGTTTCATCTACCCAGCCTCCTGTAATTATTCGCTTTAGTATCAGCCAGCACTTTGTAACTGTCAAGATTGTATCCCAGATGGTTAGATATACTTTACATTCAGATAAAAGGAAGACATAAAATTTATTTCACAAACAAGTTTGGATAGAAAAGGCTGGCAAACACCCATTTCCAGACATCGGCTATATGTCAGAATGACAATTCAGACCCACCCTCTTCGTTTCTGCTTCGTCAGGTAAACGAAGAATCCACGGAGTGAGTCCGAGCAGGTCCGTGGATGAGTCGGATATAGTGGAGGATTATGAGGGGGTTTTGAGAGGGGGAAGACAAATTTATCGGGAAATTTTATCCAAGGAATTGTTTGACTGTATCCCATGTCATAAGTTACGATGAACCGACGGAAATTATTCAGGGTTAATTTGCAGTCAAAAGGATATTATGTCGCTTAAAGTATCAGTTATCGTCTTGTCTCTGAACGGAGAAAAGGTCATTCGGGCCTGTCTGGATTCCTTGATCCAGACGGATTATCCCAACATGGAACTTATTGTGGTGGATAATGGCTCTTCAGACAAAACCCCATTGATTGTCCAGGAATTTTCACAGGTAAGATTGATATCCCTGCCTCGAAACAGGGGGTTTGCCGGTGGGAACAATGTGGGAATGTCTAATGCCACCGGAGATATCCTGATACTGCTCAACGACGATACCACCGTCCATCCCGGCTGGGTCAAAGCACTTGTAACCACAATGGAATCAGACCCTCATATCGGAATTGCCGGATGTAAACTCCTGTATCCTGATGGAAAGACCATCCAGCACGCAGGAGGTCTGATCAATGAACATGGACTCTCCAACCACTATGGAAAGAATGAAATAGATAACGGACAGTGGGATAAATTGATGGATACGGCCTATGTCACCGGAGCCGCCATTGCCATCCGCCGGGAAGTGACCCAAATCCTCGGTTTTCTGGATGAGGGATTCTGGCCCATCTATTTTGAGGAAACAGATTATTGTTTCCGAGCCCGAAAAGCCGGTTACCGTGTCGTCTATGTACCCGGTTCAGTCGTCATCCACCATGAATCCCAAAATACCGGGATGGGCAGTTCCGGATTCTTCTATAAATATCATAAGAATCGTATGCGGTTCATGATGAGAAACTTCACCTTTGAACAACTGATTCATGCCATTGAACCGGAATACCGATGGATGAAACGGATACCCCGAAATAACATTGAATTTGTACCCTTAATCAAGGCTTATCTGTTTAATCTGATCAAGTTTCCCCTTTTATTACTAAACCGGTGGAATATCTCCCTTCAAGATAACAGCCGGAAACATGAATACCTGAAGAATAAAGGACATCAATGAGCACCCCCCCGCCAGAACACTCCTTTTATCAAAAGGCCTGGCAACTGTCCCATGAACCAGAACCTTTCTCAGAGACAGGCTATTTGTCCAGTCACCTGGCCAAATTCAATTTTCAGAATCCCCTAGACTGGACTCTTTTCCGGGGCCGATACGAAGAAGCACTGGAGGTCCTCCACGAAGGTTTGACACTCCACCCGGAGGACCCGGACTTAAATATCCTTACGGGTAATCTTCGCGTCACCCTGGGTCAGTATTCGGAAGCCCTGTCCCATTACCTGAAAGTCGCCCCCTTCGGAGAACCTTCTCCCCTGCACCTGAATATTGGGGTCTTGCATGAAATGATGGGGGACCGTCATAAATGTTTTGACCATTACCGATGGGCAGCCCACGACCCCGAATTAAGTTTATTAGCCAGTTATCTCCTGGCTTTCCCCGGGTCTGAATTTTCTTCCAATCCAGATATTATTGAAAAAATCAGAGATTGGCTCAATAATGCCCTTGACCGGCAACCGGTTCAGAAGGAATCCACTACCCATCAAAGTCCTCTGGATATCCTCAGGGGATTATGGAAGGGAAAACCATCCTGTCCCCTCTGTGGGAATAAGGAAACCCGGCTGTTATTGAAAGACTCAGCCAACCAGGACCGGCCGGTCCGAATCTGTCAAAACTGCCATATTCCCTATGTCTATCCTCAACCAGAGTTTCAAGAGGTAGAATCCTGGTATGGAAACCAGTATTTTGCGGCTTCCCTGGACCCTGCCCGTGATATCTTCCGGCGATGGAAGGACTCCATGAAATCAGGAGGCGATTTATTTCTCCCCACCGGGAAACAGTTTTCTCTGGTATTTCAATGGTTAGAATCTACTGGATTATCTGACCTGGAACAAAAGAAACCTCGGAAAATGCTGGATGTCGGATGTGCCACCGGAGGACTGATTGCTGAATTTATCTCCAGAGGGTGGGAAGCCGACGGTGTGGAACTCTCTCCATCCGCAGTCGGATTTTGCCAGGAAATGGGTTTTTCAGTCCAACAAGGGACTTTAGATACCCTTCACTTCCCAGCACAATCCTATGACCTGGTCACTTTGACCCATGTCATTGAACATTTGCCAGACACTCGAAAGACCCTGACAGAAGCCTGTCGCCTCCTCAAACCCGGTGGAGGCCTGTTTATTCGGACTCCCAACAGTGAAAGTCTTCCCCGATTATTGGCAGGAGATCCATGGTTCAGCGACCATGACCATCTATTCTTCTTTGGGAACCGATCTATTACATCCCTCCTGGAATCCTGTGGGTTCCGGGTAATTGAGATAAAATCTTATGTAGGAATAGACATTGAAACCTGGCGGCATACCTGGGACAGACTCCGTCTGAACGATCTGGTTCGTTCTCGGATCAATCAGGGCAACATAGGAGATGTCTTGTTGTTATTCGCAGTGAAGCAATAGAGTTCCCTGTCAGTCCTGTATAATGAGTTATCTATAAAAGGAATAATCGGACATCATGCCGGAAAACATATTCACCCAATGGGTCAAATATATGGAGTCCCAGTTTCTTAAGAAACCGGCACTTCCTAATAATGAAGAACTGAATTTCCAGGAAAGTCGGGGAAATCAACCTGTCTTAAAATCCTGGCCCACCCGATGTTATTTGGAAATAACCAATCAATGTAATCTTCGGTGTTCCATGTGTGGGCAGTCCTGGTTTGAAGGAAAACGGACCTATATCCCCGATGAAGTGCTGGCGAAAGTCCGGGAACTTTATCCGCACCTGAAAGAAATATCTGTCTTTGGTTTTGGTGAGTCCCTGGTGGATAAACGGTTTTTTGATATTCTGTCGGATATTCCCGACCACATTCTCACTAAATATGTTTCTAACGGCCTCCTGATAACCCGGGAAAACGCTGAAAAATTGATTACCCAGGGTCTGGATGAATTGTATATCTCCATCGATGCGGCCACACCGGAAACCTATAAATTCGTCCGGGGAGTACAAGGGTTTGAACGAATCATCGAAAACATCCGGGGACTGGTAGAACTCAAGAAACAGTTAAATTCACCGACACCGGTCATTACAATGGCCTATACCTTCTATCGCAGAACAGCAGAAGAATTCCTTGATTTTATTCGGTTGGCCCATTCTCTGGGAGTCCAGAAAGTATCCGGAGATTATCTGATTGTGTACCGGAAAGAACTGGTGGAAGAATCCCTGTTCTTTGACCAGGATTTGGGTAATAAGGTTTTCCGCGATGCCAAAGCATTGGCTCAGGAACTGGGGATAGAATTGGTGATTCCTAAATCCTTCGAGGAAGCCAGACAGGAAGAATCCACCGACTCCGGTATGATTCCCTGTTATGAACCCTGGGAATTTGTTTATTTCCGGTCAGATGGACATATCGGACCCTGTTGCGTCAATGATATAAAACTGGGAGACCTCAATACCCAGTCATTTGAAAATATCTGGAACAGTGACACCTATCAGAATTTCCGTAAAATGGTCAATACCACTCGTTCAGATGTGAATTGCGCCCAATGCATGGGTAAAGGGATGCGTAAAATCACCGACCGTTCTTTCCATATCAAATTCCTGGATAAGGAAGGGAAAGTTGTGACTGAGGAGAATAAATCTCTGTGAGCCGACTGCTCGTCCTGGGTGTAGGTCCATTACCCTTTGAACAGAGAAAACGGGCGTATGGCTCTTCGCTCCGAACCTGGCATTTTATACGACCCCTCCTGAAGGCGGGACATACTGTCCATTTGATCGCCATGCAACTCCCGGATCCTCATCATGAGGAGAACCTTCCCCAAATCATGGAAATTCCAACGGGGATTCCTGATTTTACCTATTATTCAGTGAACGAACTCTATGTCTTTATGGATTTGCCCTATTTACAAATGCATTGTGATGCGTTTCAACCGGAGGCGGTCATTGGAATCAATACGCATGCCTCAGGTCAGGCCTGCAGACTGAATACCAATGCCCCCATTTGGGCAGACCTGAACGGTTGGGTTATGGCAGAAGCCCAGGCCAAGGCTCATCGATATCAAGATGACCATTTCCTGGAACACTTCTGGAAACAGGAAGAACCCGTATTGAAACGAGCGGACCGGATATCCGTTGTTTCCACACCGCAGAAGTTTGCCTGCATCGGTGAACTGGCGGCAGTGGGACGATTGACCCGGGAGTCTTTTGGATATGATTTTCTGACCGTCATTCCTAATTCCGTAAATCATGAAGAACCTGTCATCGGACCACCGGTATTATCCCGACAGGGTGTATCCAATTCGGATTTTGTTGTTCTCTGGTCCGGAGGGTATAACACCTGGACCGATATCCCCACATTGTTTGAGGGATTAACGTTGGCCATGGAGAAAAATCCCCGAATCCGGTTTGTATCGACTGGGGGTGCCATCTCCGGTCATGATGATAAAACTTATCCCGACTTCCTGAACCGAATCCAATCCAGCCCATATAAGGACAGATTCACGATGTTGGGCTGGGTGGATGGCTCCGATATCCCCCCTATCTATACAGAAAGCCATCTCGGTTTGAATGTGGATGGGGATAATTATGAGACCCTGTTTGGTGCCAGAAATCGTCTAAATGCCATGATGTCATTATCACTCCCGGTCCTGTCCACTCCCGGAACTGAAGTAATGGAAGAACTGACTCGGAACCAACTGGCCCTGACATTCCAACGGGGTTCGGCCAAAGATTTGGCTGACAAAATTCTGTGGGCCGCCGACCATCCTTCCGAAATCAAACAAATGGGATTCAAAGGAAAAGAATACATAAAAGAACACTGGGCCGATACTGTCACCACCCGCGAACTCCAGAAGTGGGCTGAATCTCCTTCTCATGCTCCCGATTATTCCGGAGGTAAATCATGAGCCGGATACTCATCGTTGGAGCACATCCACTTCCCATGGATACCGGGAACACCCTGTTTGCCTTGGGACTTCGGACCTGGCATTTAACCAAACCCTTGCTTGATGATGGTCATGAGATATGCCTTTTTACTGGACAAGTTCCTCCTCCAAAAGAGGAACAAATGAATATCTCTGATGAGGTCATTCAGAAAGACCGGCTCACCTGGCACAAAATCGGACATATTGACCGGTATGTGAATACGGAAACACTTCAATCTATCCATGACTCGTTTAAGCCAGATGCCATCCTGGGAATCAATACCTTTCCGGCCTCCGTCGCCTCCCGACTGAAAACAGATAAACCTTTTTGGCTGGACCTGAATGGGTCTCTGATGATGGAAGCCCAGGCCAAAGCGGCTTTAGATGAAAGCAATAAAATGATTTCTGTTTATTGGGAACAGGAACAAGCCTGTCTCCGGGCTGGTGATAAATTCTCTACGGTCTCCCTCCCACAAATGTATTTATTACTGGGGGAGTTGGCCGTACTCCGCCGGTTGAACAGTCATACCTTCGGATATTCCTTTGCAACTCCGATTCCCAATTCCGTCGAGCATTGTGAGTATCAGCCACAAAAAAGAGTCATTCGGGGAACCCATGTCAAAGAAAAGGATTTCGTTATTCTTTGGTCTGGGGGATATAACACCTGGACGGATGTGGCTCTCTTGTTCCAGTCCCTTGAAACATTGATGGCGGAATATCCGCAAGTTCATTTTGTATCAACTGGAGGAGCGATTCCTCATCACAACGAAGATACCTATCACCAGTTCCAAGAATTGATCAAGACCAGTAAATACCTTGACCGATACCATCTCCTGGGCTGGGTACCGACGGATGATATCCATGAGTATTATTTTGAATCCAACCTCGGAATCAGTCTGGATACTTTCAATTATGAGACCCTGACCGGTGCCCGAAACCGTCTAATCCACATGATGAAATGTGGATTACCTGTCCTCACCACCCTCGGCACTGAAATTTCCGAGGTAATCTCCCGGGAAAACCTGGGACTGACAGTCCCCATCGGCAGTCCCGAACTGTTTATTCAAGCCCTCAGAACAGCTGTAAATCATCCGGAGGAGTTGAGGCAAACAGGAATACGAGGAAAACAATACATCCAGGACCACTATACCTTTGAAAAAACTACTCGGGATTTGCGCGAATGGATGAAGCATCCAACCCTGTCACCTGATAAAATAGTTCTGATTGAACAAAGCCCCGCAGAGCCACCACATTCCCAGAAAAAGCCCTGGGAATTGGCTCGAGATTATTTTCGGAAATTGCTTAACCGCTCTATCTAATTTATAATCAACGAAACAGATACCCATCGGAATCCGTATGAAAAGAAAAATACTTTACATTACACACGAAGTTGTCCCGGGACTCGGCCTCGCCGTTGGTGGCGGGGGATTGCGTACCTGGGGCCTCATGAAAGGGCTTGAGGCTCACGGGCATCAGGTCATTTACTCTCTTCACGAGGATGTGTTGAAACGCCTGCCCAATCCCTCCGAGGAAATCCGGCAAAACGCACATCGTCAGGAAAACCTGAATAACTTCATCCAGATGATTCAACCTGATGTAGCCTTGTTCCAGCAATGGCCATCCGCTTGTACTCTGGACGCGATTGATATTCCGGTGGTCATGGATTTACACGGATCCCTGCTTATTGAAAACAGTTATCGGCAGTTAGGAGATTTCCGGACTAATGTCCTTACGAAGCTCCGAACACTTGAAAATGTGGATTATTTTGTCTGCGCTGGAGACCGTCAGAAATATTATTGGTGGGCATGGCTGATGTTGGCAGGGGTGGACCCTAAAGATATCAGAATCGATACAGTCCCCGTATCATTATCATCTGACCTGCCTCAGTTCAAAAAAAATCCTGAACAACCCCGATTTGTGTTTGGGGGAGTAGCGTGGCCCTGGCAGGACCCGAGTCTGGCGTTAAACACTGTGGCAGAGACCCTAAATAAGTATAAAAAGGGACAGCTCGACCTTTATATCGGGAAACATCCAACAGTGCAAATCACCGGGGAAAAGTACAATGACCTGCGGGACTCCGTTCGAGCCGGTGAGCGTGTGATTTTCCATGACATGATACCCCATGATGAATTGATTCAGTTATATACACAATCAGCTGTTGCCGTGGATATCATGCGGAAGAATACCGAACGAGAACTGGCATTCACCACCCGGACAATTGAATATCTCTGGTGTGGGTTACCAGTCATTTACGGTGATTATCTGGAACTGGCACAACCCATTCGCGAATACAAGGCGGGTTGGGTCGTCAATCCAAATGATAAAGATGGAATTCGAAAAGTCACCGAACAAATTTTAGAACATCCTGAAATCGTGGAAGAATACGGAAAGAATGCGCAACAACTCGTACGCGACAAATTTACCTGGGAAAAAGCAATCACCCCCCTGTCTGATTTTATGGAGGAACCTACCCGTCGAGAACATAATCCTTCGTTCCTAAAACAGGCCTCCGAACATATCCGGCATCTGGAAGCAGAGATGGGCGCTTACAAATGGTTACAGGGTGAACATCAACGTGTAAGAGCTGAGTTTGAACAAGCCATCCGAGACAGAGATGCTGCGCAGGCGGACCTGAAAGCCATAAGGTCAAAATTTATGTTCCGCGCCTTCAAATCCGCCAAACGATTACTGCGACTGGAGTAATACTTGAAATTATCTAAAAAAGTTCTGTTTATTGGAATCAGCGGGTATGCCTATCCCCATACCAGAGTCCGTTGCTACCATTTTGCGGAGGCACTGGCCGGGATGGGATTAAATACGAAGGTTTTGTCTTACCGAGACCATCTGGGACCACAGCATTCTGAGGCCGACATGTATGCCTTGTCGGATAAGCAGAAACTCATCCTCAATTTGAAGGCTTTCCCGAAATTGTTAGGACAGCCCAATACTCTGTTTTATATGCAGAAGATTTTGTACCATACTGGCGCCCAGTATCTCACATGGCGCCTTCGTAAACAGCCCTATGTATTTGATTACGATGACTACGATATAGATTTCCCCTGTATTTTCAACAGGCCCTGGCTAAACAAGTTTTGGTTTGGCGAAAATAATTATGTAAAGATGACGGAAAACATTATCCGTAATTCAGTGTGTTGCGTCGCTTCCAGTCACTTTCTGATGGATTACATGGGGCAATTCAATCCCAAAGTAAAATATATTCCAACCGGAGCAGATTTGAATCGGTTCCATCATCAACCCCGAAAAGAAAAAGAAACGGTTCGGTTCATCTGGACTGGCGTTGTCTGGGGAGATCCTATTCTGGAAAATATCCGGTTCATGTTTGAAGCCATGAAGAAACTTTATTCCATAAATCCAAAAGTGGAACTCCAACTTGTCGGTGGAGGTGTATGTTGGGATCAAGTGGAAAAATGGACTAAGACGGATTTTGCCGGAGTCCCTATCAAGCTCCAGTCCTGGGTGAAACACGACGAAATGGACAGGGTATTGAATGAGGCCGATATCGGAATGATGCCTCTGGTGAAAGACAGCATGTGGACTCGATCCAAAAGCCCAACCAAGATGTTCGAATATCTTGCTACTGGACTGCCTGTGGTGGCCCACGGAGTCGGAGAGTTATCAAATATACTCAAAGATGGAGAGACAGGGTTCATCGGACAAACAGTGGATGATTTTGTTGACCGGATGGATCGACTGGCCCGTGATGTCAGTTTGAGAAAAGATATTGGTATCAAGGCTCATCAACTTATTAAAAATGAATATTGTCTGGATGTGCTTTCCAAACGACTTTATGATTTATTGGTCGGACTTCCTGTCTGAACCATACTTGGATAATAGAATATGCGAATCGCCTTTATTGATTTAACGTTCCACTGGCCTGCTACGGGTGGATCATGGATAGATACATATGAAGTCATGACCCGGCTTCAAGCAAAGGGACATGATGTAGCCTTATTTGTACCCCGGTTTCAATATGGTTTTGTTCCCCGGGGTGAGATAAAGGATGAACTGCCCTTTCCTGTATTTACACTCCCCTTCACTCCTTCACAGTTCAATTGGAAGACGGCTCCCCAGAGATTCCATGACGAAGTAATGGAATGGCAACCTGATGTTGTCATGGTCGGCGATGCCTACACCATGAAACCCTGGATAGGCCTGGCTTTCAAGGAAGTCCCTGTCATCCAGCGATTTTTTGGGCATGAGATGATATGTCCAAACTATATCGGTATGATTCGACATGGGGAAATATGCAAAACTCACTTCTTGCGGACACCGGGATATTGTACTCAATGTGCAATTCGGATGATGCGCTGGTCCTGGGTTCATAATGGGATGGATGAATTCATCCACGAATACATTACCGGTCTGGGCTTTGCACCCTTCTACAAACATATAATTGTAAAATCCCTCCAGCGCGCTGCTGGTATTATTGTATACAATCAATGGTCCCGGGAAGAGTTTTATTACTATAACCATAATACCCAGGTCATTCCGGGTGGAGTCGATACCAAACTGTATCACCCAGCGACAGAAGTCCCAAACCGTTCCGACGATTCCCGGATGGTCATCTTTATGTCTGGCAGAGTACATGACCCTCGAAAAGGAGCCGGAATCGTACGGGAAGCAGCTGAAATCCTTTCAAAACGCCGTAATGATTTCAGGATACTCTTCACAGATCCGAATAAATTTGAGGATGGGATTTATTCTTCAACGGGATGGCTTAACCGTGAGCAATTAGCAGAAGCCTATCGTCAATCAGATATCGCAGTTATCCCTTCACAGTGGCATGAACCCTTTGGTCTTGTCACTCTGGAGGCCATGGCATCCGGTATTCCCGTCGTAGGAACGGCAGTCGGTGGGATCAATGATACGATTCGGCATGGATATAATGGATTCAAATTTCCATTTGGCCGGGCGGACATACTGGCAGAACAACTGGGATACCTTATGGATAATCCCGGTTTGAGAAAGTCTATGGGGTACAACGGCCGCATGTTAGCCGATACTCTGTACACTTGGGAATCTATCATTGAGAACCATTACATTCCCCTGTTAACCCAGGTTGTAGAGGATTTCAAGAAACAATGAAGATCCTGATGGTTCATCCTCATGACCCTTACTGCCACCCATGGATGATTCGCCCCCTGAAGTTTGCTGAACATCTAATCCGGCGTGGACATCAAGTAACTCTGGCTCATTTACCTGACCCTGATTACCGAAAAAAGACAGGACTGATTCACAAGAATATGCCGGAAGGTTTGGAATTGATTGAGTTGGATTGGCCACGGCGGTCATTTCTGAAAAATGCGAAAACTTTAATAAATGCCGGACAAGATGCGGACATCCTTCATATACAAAAATGTACCTCCAATACGGTATTACCGGCACTTCTGGCAGTCCAAAAGTTAGGAATCCCCCTTCATTACGATTGGGACGACTGGGAATGTGCCATTGCACGGGATATGGGTGTATCCGGTACAGACTTACTGGATATCCAATACTATGAACAGTTACTTCCATTGGCCTGTGACACCCTCTCCGGAGCCAGCCAAACACTGAGGGATTTATCTGCTGAACGAGGGATGCCGGAAGACAGAATTGTACCCGCACCAGTGGGTGCTGATTTAAAATTCTTTCACCCGTCCACATCCGGTCAGGAGATACGAGATAGATATAAAATCAAAGGGCCGATTGTCATTTATGCCGGACAATTGGAAGGCGCCAACTACGTTGATTTATTATTGGATGCCGTCCCGGAAATCAAAAGAGCCCATCCCACGGTTACTTTTTTTGTCCTTGGCGGAGGAAAAACACTGCCCGGCTTGATTAAAAAAGCAACTAACGATGGACTTAACTCTGTCATCTTCACGGATTATGTTCCACACACACAGGTCCCCCTATACTTGGCGGCTGCGGATATCGCAATTGCCTGTTTCGATGACACATCAGTAACCCGGTGTAAGAGTCCACTAAAAATTGCCGAATATCTGGCGGCTGGAAAAGCAATTGTCGCCAGCAAAGTCGGTGAGGTCATCCCCATGGTGGAAGGTTGTGGCGCCTTGATGGAACCGGGGAATCCTCTGGATTTAGCAACGCAGGTCAATCATCTCTTGAACCATCCAGAATTAAGACAGGCATACTCCAAATCCGCACGCCAACGAGCTGAATCTATTTACAACTGGAGTTGGACTGTGGACCAGCTGGAAACAGCTTACCAAAAAGCCCTGAATGAACCCCGATTCACTCCCGACAGCCGAAGGGGTATTGTTAATCAACTCCTTGGATTCAGTCTGGGTTTGATGGGAGTCAACTTCTGCCTGAAACGATTAGGGTTACGCCGCCGTTTTTAGTCTGTCCGGTTAAAAAGAGTTACATAATCGGTATGATAAAATGAAAATCCACTATATTAGACAATTATCCGGCATTTATGGAGTCATATATGCGAGTATTTTTAGGCAATGCCCCCTGGCAGAAAGAGGGTCAACAGGGTGTTCGGGCAGGTTCACGATGGCCGCACTGGCTGGAACCGAATTCTCCCTATATGCCGTTCCCTTTTTATCTGGCGTATGCCACCTCCGTCTTGGAACAGGCAGGGCATGAAGTCAAAATCGTTGATGCGATTGTTGACAGTCTTTCATTGGATGAGTTTGTACAGGAAGCCCTTCACTTTAAACCCGACCTGATTGTTCTTGAAACATCAACCCCCTCTTTTGATGCGGATTTAGAAGCAGCTCTCCGATTAAAAAAAGATACAAAGGCCTTAATGACCTTCTCCGGTCCGCATGTTTCCGTATTTCAAGATACAGTCTTAAAAGAAAATCCAGAAATTGATTTCATCTTGATGGGGGAATATGAATATACTCTCAGAGATTTAGTTAATGCACTGGAAAATAAAACTCCCTTATCTGAAGTTCTCGGTTTGATTTATCGAGACGACTCTGGGAAACCTGTTGCTAATCCCCGAAGACCCACCATTGATAATGTGGATGAACTTCCCTGGCCTGCCTACCAGCAATTACCACTCTTAAAATATAACGATGATTTTGCTGGATTATTGCCCCGACCGAATGTCCAGATGTGGGCATCCCGGGGATGTCCCTTCCGTTGTAATTTCTGCTTGTGGCCCCAAGTCGTGTATGCCAATAACAAATATCGGCCGCGAGACCCGGTCAAAGTCGTTGATGAAATGGAATGGCTTATCCAAAATTATGGATTTAAGGCCGTTTATTTTGATGACGATACTTTTGACCTGGGCAAAGAAAGAATCATGAAGCTGTGCCAGGAAATCAAAAAACGGGGCATCACTGTTCCCTGGGCAGCGATGGCACGAGCGGATACTCTGGACGGAGAGATGCTCCAGGCTATGGCAGATGCGGGACTGGTCGCCATTAAATACGGAGTAGAATCGGGAGTGCAGGAACTGGTAAATGGTTGCGGTAAAAGTCTGAACCTGAATAAAGTTACCGAGATCGTTCATCTCACCAAAAAGGCTGGAATCAAAGTTCACCTGACGTTCACTTTTGGACTCACCGGCGAAACACATGAGACCATCCAGAAAACTATTGATTACGCGATGGAACTGGACCCCGACAGTCTTCAATATTCGATTATCACCCCATTCCCCGGGACCCGGTATTATGATGAACTGAAACAAAAAGGATATCTGTTTGCGGCCTCATGGTCTGATTTTGATGGAAACAGGTCTTCCGTTATCCGAACAGAGGAGTTGACTTCGGACGACCTCATTAATGCCTTTAATCGGGCTTATGACCTCTGGTATAAACGATGTGAAGAAAAAAGGCTGTTGAATGAAAGTCCCTGCGCAGACAACCCCTGGCTGGATTCATGGACCCCGGTATGTGAGAACGAATCCATACTAGTCATTAACTATGCGGATGTGGGGTTAGCTCTCCATACTGCGGAAACCATCAGGAAAAACTCTCCTCATTGTTCGTTATCTCTGATGGCACCCTCAGAAATGACGAATCATGAAATATTAAAACAACGGTATAGTTCCATTGAGTCTATCCCTGATTCCCATGGCCTTCAGAAATTATCTGAATTTGGAAATTTACTGCACTCCATCCGAAAAAACCATTATGACACTGTCATCTTTTTATCGGATAATGCGGAGTCCTGGGAACGGCGTTTTCCTCTGGCATTGGCCTGTTTCAGCAAAGCAAAACGGCAAATTGTCACCGACCGACAGGGACGAGGATATCAAGTTCCCTCAACGGGTTCCCAGTTCGGAAAAATTATCTCTGGACTGTTTAAGAAATAATAAGCAACTCAAACCTGACAGAGAATATCCTCTGTCAGAATTAAATCTAAATTAAAAAGTAGAATTGAAAATATGTTAGTCCTCGGAATAGAGACATCCTGTGACGAAACGTCCGTCGCTCTCGTAGAAGATGGAAAGAACATCCGTGCCAATATTGTATCTTCACAAATCGACCTTCACCGAAAATATGGGGGAGTGGTGCCGGAGATAGCCTCCCGTGCCCATATTGAGGCATTTCTTCCTGTTTTAGATGAAGCTTTTGAAACGGCAGGATGCACAATAGATGATGTCGATGTGATTGCCACCACTTATGGTCCCGGATTAGTAGGGGCATTGTTGATGGGGGTCACCGCCGCCAAGGCGATATCCTTGTCCACTGGAAAGCCCCTGATGGCGGTCAACCACATGCACGGGCATATTTATGCCACTTTCCTGGAACATTCTGAACAGATACAATTCCCAGCTCTGGCCATGGTCGTATCCGGTGGGCATACTTGTCTGGTCTATATGAAAGACCACATGAAATTTAAGGTCTTGGGATCAACCATTGATGATGCCGCCGGTGAAGCTTTTGACAAAGTCGGTAAAAAACTGAACCTCCCCTATCCAGCAGGCCCACAGATTGACCTGCTGGCAAAAGCCGGCAACCCTAAAGCTGTAGCATTTCCACGAGCCTGGCTTGATAAAGATAAGTTTGAGTTCAGTTTCAGTGGTTTAAAGACCTCTGTTGTGCGTTACCTGGAAACCCACCCACTCGGCAGCGATGAAGTAACATTAGAAGATATCTGCGCCAGTTTCCAACAGGCAGTCATTGATGTACTGGTCAAAAAAACTATCCGGGCCGCAAAACAATACTCAGCCAAATCGGTCTTGTTATGCGGGGGTGTTGCTGCCAATTCAGCTCTGCGTGAACAATTGGAACAAGCCTGTATCAAACATAAATTTAATATGTACAAACCCAAGATGGCTTTCTGTACGGATAATGGAGCCATGATAGCCAATGCTGGATATTATATGGCCCTATCAGGATGTGAACCGGCTGGCATGGATTCAAATGCCTACGCCACATTGGACATTACCCGGGAATAACACATATTCATTTCTGGTTCGTCAGTTTGACGAATCATCCACGGAGCTACTCCGAGCAGGTCCGTGGATAGTTCGAACGCAAAAAAGGATAAATGGATTTCCAGACAGGGTAATCGATGGACTTTTGCGAGTGTTATTTACGGTGCGAAGAAGAGGATTCCAGGCGATACAGCACCACCAGAAAGACCAGTGCCAGTCCACATAAAATCATAAAAGCGTACTGTTTGGGAATAAATATAAAACTGATAGAAATCAGCCCCAGAACTAAACCTATCCCATAAACAATCGTGATGATTTGTTTGGGTGTAAATCCTTTATCTAACAACCGATGATGAAGATGTCCCCGGTCTGCCTGAAATAAAGGTTTTCCAGCCTTCCACCGCCTGAGAATGGTAAACAAGGTATCTGCAATGGGTATCAAAAGGGCAGCCAACGGAATCAGTAACGCCATCGCCACAGTCGTCTTATATCGGGTAATCACTGCCGTTGAAGCCAGGAGAAATCCCAGCGTCAATGCTCCCGCATCCCCCATGAATATCGACGCAGGAGGTAAATTGTATTTAAGAAATCCGAGGATACTTCCCGATAATGCCGCCATGAGGATAGCAATCACCGGTTCACCCTGTAACAAGGCAATAAACATCAGAGTCATACTGGCCATAAACGCCACCCCGCCCGCCAACCCATCCAACCCATCCATCAGATTAATGGCATTCGATACTCCCACCAACCAAATAACAGTTAAAGGTAAACTGAATATCCCCAGATGAAATTCGTCTCCGAAAGGATTTGTTAAAACAACGATTCGTCCCCCGAACGCCCATAATACCAGAGAGGCCGCAGTCAAACCCAGGAATTTCTGAGTAGAACTAAGCCCCTTCCTGTCATCTAATGCTCCCAATAAAAAGACCATCAAACTACCCACAAACAATCCATATAAGGGTCTCGGGTCTGTCATTAAAAGAGAGGAAGATTTCCATAACCCTACCCCGGCAGCAACCAGAAAAGCCAGATAAATCCCAGCTCCTCCCAGGTCCGTCATTGGGACCTGATGGAGTTTTCGAGTACCCGGTTTATCGACCCAGTTCAAAGCTATCCCGATTTTCTGAAACACCGGAATCAAAGCCAGAGCCAATAATAACCCCAGGATGTATATTTGACCGTATTCAAGCATTTGAACTTATCTTATCAAATCACTGCAATTTCGGCCGTCGAATGAAATTCAACCAGACTCCACATATAACTCCCCAACCAATCATGACCGATTTGGCGGAGAGTAATCCTAACGATTTAATGAGAAAGGAGGATTTCCGGGAACGACTCACTACTTTTGATATCAAAGAGATTTCTGTCATCATCCCTAATGAAAACAGAACGATAATCACTCCGTTAATCCACCCCGAAAGAATCCAACAGCCAGAGAAGCCTAACAGCGAGCATATCAAAGTTACTGGCAGTACCATCAATAAACCAGTCATTAATGTATAAAGAACGGGTTGGACCATCATCTTCAGGGAAACAAAATCATCTTTCACAACATCCGTATGATATTTGGGCATCATCCGTAAATGGGCCTTAGTTCCTCGATACCGCTTACGAAGGTAAGATTTCCAATCCCCTTCCGGTACATGACGAACCTTTGCTGTCGGTTGATAGTAAATTTTATGTCCGGATTTTAATAACTGATAACTAACCTCAGTATCTTCGGCATGAAACCATTTCGGATCAAAGCCCCCCAGAGAAATGAGCAAATCCCGCCGGAATGCACAATTGGTCCCATTGGCCAGTTCAGTCCAGGTTTTCCGGTGGTCGTACCGTTCTGCAATATCCAGACTTCTCACCCAACTGGTACACCGGTCATCCGTCCGAAAATCTGTCCTGCCTGTTACGGCGCCTACTTCAGGATTATCCAGGGGTTTTATCAATTCTTTGATCCAGTTCCTATCAACTTCACAGTCTGAATCTGTATAACATATGATTTCACCAGAAGCATTCCGTAATGCCAAATCCCGGCCAGCACTGACACCCTGATGATTTTGGGGCAACACTTTAATCTGAGGATAAGACCGGAGAATCTCCAGAGATTCATCTGTGGACCCATCATCCACCACCAGAATTTCTTTATCTGGCCAATCTGCATTAATCAGTGATTCGATACAGGGCCGTAGTGTTTTCGCACTGTTATATGTAGAAACGGCTAAAGAAACCTTCATATTCACGCCTTCTTCCATATTCGTTCTGCATCCCGGTAAGCCTCCAGTGTTTCAGAGGCCATTTTCTTCCAGGAAAATTCAGTAATTCGTTTTATTCCACGTTGAATATATTCCTGTCGGATATCAGGATGGGTCAATAATTTTAACATTGCATCAGCGGCCTGTTCCGTCTCATCAGGATTAACGATAATCGCGGCATCTCCGGCCACTTCCGGCAAGGAAGTCCGATTCGAGCAAATCACAGGAACCCCACAGGCCATCGCTTCCAGTATCGGCAACCCAAACCCTTCAAAATAAGATAAGAGACAAAACACTTCAGCGCCCCGATACAATAACGGTAATTCTTTGAAAGGAATTGGACCAGGAATATGAATAACATCCTGACATCCCGATTCCACAATCTCTGCCATCACTCGGGGAGTATCTTCTCCCAAAATCCCCGCCAATACGAGATGATGGGGAAGTCCTGACTTTATTTTGAATTGGGCGAAACTGCGAATCAATCCAGTTAGATTCTTATGTCGATTAAATGTTGCCACACATAATATGTAGGGTGTAGTGAACTTTTTATCTTTCAGATAAGACTGAACATCCTGCTCAGATATGTCTTGCAGAAAAATATCACTGGCGGCCAACGGAATGGCTTTCACCTGCTGTGATTCTAAATAGAGGGTCTTCTTAATGTCCTCTGCGGCATGATACGATACGGTCAACACTTGTTCCGACCGTTTAGCGGAGACAGGTATCCCCCATTTCCAATACAACTGTTTTGCTTTTGAAAAGGTCTCCGGGAAATAGTGGTAGTGCATATCATGAATGGTCACTACTCTGGCGGCCTTTACCCATAATGGAGACACATACGCAGGTGAATGGAGAACATCCATTTTATTCTGTCGAACAAGACGGGGAAGTTTCACCTGTTCCCACCATATCCGAGTCAGTTTGTTTTCAGGGTCAAATGGACAGACGACTTCTCGCCATCGATCAGGTAATTTCCCGAAAGTGTCACAGCATTTCAAGTTAGTAAACAGGATGTATTGATTATCCTGGTCCAGGACCATCAACTCTCGTATTAGATTCCGCAAATAAGTTTCTGTCCCACCAACTTTACCAGGAATCAGATAGAGGCAATTAATCCCGATGACCATCGACCATATCCTTTATTTCACAAATCATCTTATCCATCAATTTATCCCATCGGTAATTCTCAGCGGCAGCCTTACCTTGAAGTCCCCAGTTCCGGCACCTGTCGGGAGAATTGAGCATTTCCAATAATCCCTGTTCCACACTCTCAGGGGAATACTCCACACATAATCCGCATTGGTACTGTTTCACCAAATCTCCCAGTTCACCCGTACTTGTCGCCAACACCGGTAATCCAGCCGCCATATATTGAAACAATTTTAGAGGGCAGGCATAGTCCCACAATAATCCGGGTTTAGGTAAAACAAGTCCAGCATCCGCTTTCTTAAAAAATGCAGGAACTTCATCGGCAGACTTCCTCCCCATAAATTCGATACAGGATTCCAGTCCCAGCTCTTTGGATTGAGTTTCCAGTTTTTGCCGGACAGGTCCATCTCCGATAATTTTCAGTTCCATTTTCTTTCCCTGTTGAATAGCCCTGGACATACCTTGAATAAAGATATCCAAGCCTGCCCAGTCCTCCAATGAACCCACATACACCACCGTAAAGGGTCTGGGTGATGTATCAAAATCCAACGAACCATATAAGTTCCAGTCCACACCATTCGGAAGATAGACCGGCTCAACAGCTCCTTGTTTTTCCCGAAGCTTAACCAGCCGCTGACTGACACAAAACACTTTATCCGCCGACTGGACCCCTTCAGTTTCTTGGGACTGGATCGCCTTAGCCCGGATACCCTGTGCAAACCCGGGGAAATAATCCGTGTCATCATAAACAACTTTCCGAACTTTACCCTCATTCCGCAGCCATAGGGCTATCCGGGAAGGTCCTGGTGCCTCACTGATGGCCAGGTCATAAACCGTATCCACCATTCCGGCAAACTGCCGGTAAATCCAGGGGTCCTGTGATACGGTGCTCAACACTCCATCCAGAGGAAGTCTCCGAAATCCATACCAGGTCTTGATTCCGTCCCGTTTTATTTCCAATCGGGGTTTCACAAAAAAATCTTTAACACCTTCCGCCAGTTTTGCTGCTACCGAATCTACATCGCGGTCATACGCCCGGTCATAATAAAGGATATCCATCCGCTCACAACAGGGTTCCAATGCCTTAATGATGGGATATACCCGGTGATAGGGCAATTCCATCAAATCATCCTGACACAGAATCAATATAGACTTCAGTTTAAGCATTATCTTCCCTGCTCAAAAATCCAAAAATATAGCCTGAAATATTCGCCACATCCATTACAGGCCTAACCAGCCACACCATCGGAATCAATCCATATTTTTTTTGGCGGTGAGACAGTTTTACGGAACATTGTGTTAGATAAAGACTATAAAGTAAAAGGGCCATCCATATGGCCTTTACTGTAATTAAACCAAGGAAACATAAGAAGAAGATAATAAGATAAAGCACACCCAGTTGAATAAACTTATCGACATACAAGATGGCCTGACCATTTCCCCGGGCATACCGGAAAGTTCGTTGAAACAATTCCCCAAATCCAGCGGCTGGATTCCAATAGACAATTGCATCAGGAGCTATTTGGAAGCGGGCGCCTATGAACTCCATCTGTTTATCAAATAAAGTATCTTCACCCGTCATATCCAGCCATTCAGGATATTTACCAGCATTTCTCCAGACATCTTTTATGAAAGCAATATTGCGAGATGATATACATTGTGGTTTCTGCTTCATCTGTTCTGAGGTAACCGTCAGATAAGCACCCGTCACCTGATTGAAAGCTGTTCTATTATCCGCCTTACTGACTCCCCCAACCACATCAGGAGGATTGTTCTCTTCAAAGGGCTGAGTTAGATTTTTCAACCACTCTTTATCTGTTTTGCACCCGGCATCCGTGACAGCAATCACATCATAACGGGCATTTTCGATGGCATAATTCCGACCTTTGGCGATGTTACCCTCACACTCCAACACACGGACAAAGGAATGTTTATCTTCATATTCACGACGGAGGATTTCCACTGTATCATCACTGGAACCACCATCCACAATGACGATTTCATCCGGCATCCGACTCTGATTCAGAAGAGCATCCATAAATTCCCGAATCGATTGAGATTCATTTCGGACCGTGGTTACCAAGGATACCGGCTTCACTAATCAATATCCTCCGGTTGATACAATCGTTCTGCCTGCCGAATCAGCGCCAGGATCAATCCAAAAGCAATCCCTACCTGAAAGACCAAACTAAAATAAAAATACACAGGGAATATGTACAGGAGGCTTACCGACATCCAACGGACGTCAGACGGTAACAACCACCGAGTATAACGAATCAAGTGGATCCATAATGACAAAAACGCTAACACAACTAAACCCATCCCCAGGTATCCCAGTTTCACAGTCAGATAAGAAAACAAAACATGAGTTTGGGCATGACGGGTGGGTGTTTTATCAGCATAGGCTGCCAGTGAACCACGACCGGGTTGATGATAATACTCATCCCATTTACCACCCCAACCCATCCCCCACAGGTAATTATCCGTTTCTTTGAGGGTCAGATGTACATTTACAAATTCAAGAACCCGGTCTCCAGCTGATTCATCAGCTGTAATATTTTGAGTCTGCACAAAAGTCAGGATAGTAGAGAAACTCTGGCCCAGTCGTTTTACATAGTTAGGCTTGTAATACACCACTCCACCAAAAAGAAGACTGACTGAGAGCACCACGAGCACCCAGATTTGCCAGCGGAGTTTCTGTAACACAAAAAACAGGATTAAGAGTCCAGCCCCCAGTATGGTCAACATTCTCCCGTTATTCAAAAACACAATACCCAATCCGGAAAGTATTCCAAATAATGAAAGAATCAGTATGCTTTTATTTTTCTTCAAAACGGCCCAATGCCCGGCTAGAAGATTCAAAAAGAAAAACAGAGGAATGAGCATATTCGTGTCATCCACTCCATTCAAAATAGGTTTTCGCATCCTCCCTACCACATACAGGATATTATGATAATTCACTGATACATAGTGATAGAACTCTAAGGGAAGCGTCACCGTTAATAAAACAACCAGATACCACAGGGATTGTTTCCATTCCTCTTTATCCAATATCGACATCCGAACCAGCACAAACATCAAAAAAGCGTACACCACCGTTTGGTATTCCGAAAACACTTCTTTGAGCGGATTTCCCCGGCTCCAGCCCACAGCAACTCCCCAGGTCGTCACTCCCAACAACACCCAGTATTCCCAACAGCCTCCCCACAATTGGGTAATCGTTCCACTTCGGATATGGCGAATCGCCAGAACATATAGCGCACCCAGTAATACCACATCAAAAACAGAGAGGGGACCAATAAAATGATGGAAATAAACAGTGGCCTTTTCATATCCATAATAGGTTTCATACAAAACATTATTGGGAAAAGAGTCCTGACTAAAAAAGACGGTGAGGATATACCAGAGCAAATATTTTGGAGTTTTCAAACTGGCTATCAAAACAAAAGGAAGCGTTCCGATGATTCCCCATACAACCAGCGATTGATAATTTGGATGAGACCATGTCGCCACATTCCCAAGCAATCCAAGGATAGTCAGGATAATAGCAACCCCAACATCCATCCGGCTCCACTGAGGCCAGAGGGTTGATTCTGGTTTTATTGTGTTGAATTCCGCCATCTCATCCATTTATCTTTGGCCAGTGACCACTCCATAGGCTCCACAAACAGGATAATCCATACTGCGACAGGAATCCAGCCCCAAAACAGTCCCCAGGGTAATCCACGAACGAACGTGATCAGCCCTGTCATAATAAGCCCTGTTATTATCATCAGTGTATTTCGATAATTCAGTTTGAATCGAGAAGTATAGAAAAGCAATCCTAAGTTCAACAAGACATAAACTGCATGCGCTGCCAGATAGGCCCAGGCAAAACCCTGTAATCCATATTGATGCATTCCCCAGAAAACTCCACCCGTCAGTAATGCCACATAAACCACATTCAACCAGAAATTTACTTTCATCCGGTTTTGAGCCAGAAAATCTATTCCCATGATCCAGCACATAACGCGTAACACTTCGCCTAACAATAACGGCGCAACAAATTCTTTGATGGGCAAAAAGTCCTTTGATAGCAACATCCTGGTTAATGGCTCAATCCACAGAATCAAAACAATAGCACCGGAAAGGCACATCAGACCCGTCCACCGAACAGCTCGCTGTAACTCTGGATGCCGTTCTTCTGCTTTTTCTAATCCGCTCAGTTTCGGAAATAAATAGGTATTTATCGACTCCTGAACCATCATAAAATAAACACCAAAGAACAACACAGATTGCACTAATCCATTAGCATCCAAACCCAGAGTACGAACCGTCTCCCACCGAATCAGGTACTGAGTACCGTAAATAAGGAGATTAGTCGTCAACACAACGCCTGAGTATTGGACCAAGGGCACCAACACCTCTGTATCCTTCTTCAATGGCCAGTGCGATAGATTTGGCCTAAATATCCACCCAGATATCATAAAAGTTACAGTCCCCATTGACAGGGACAAGACCAAACCCGTAACATTCCATTTCCATACCAGTATCAAAGTACACAGTAGCAGCATCACACTACTGCTTATTAAAAAGCAAACCACTTTTCTGAATTCCTGTAATCCCTTCAATTCCGCCAACCATAGATTACCTATGGCGTATAAGGGCAAAGGAATAACCAACCAAAAGAATAACCAGGGGGAAATCATTGGATGGAGAATTTTAGTTGACCAGGGAGCCAGAAGTAATGCACCCATGACACTCAGCAAAACAATCCGGATTAACCACCAGGCCGCCGCTTGAGCAACCGCATTACATTTTTCATTATCTTTACGAGCTGAGTAATCACTGATGGATCTCGTAACAGCAGAGTAAATGGCAAAAGTACCCAAGGTATAAAGAAGGAACAGGAAACCATTGACCAAGCTGAGGACACCCATACCCGTGGTCCCGGTATAGTGAGCAATTACCTTTTGTTTGCCGAGATTTAAAACAGCAATAACGACCTGAGACAGGCCCAACAATGCTGTTGCTCTGTAAAATGAAGGTTGTTTCACGGGTTAATTATAACGACTGAAGGAAAGATTGGATAGGCTAATACTAATGATTCTCTCCACATTAGAGAGATAATTCCTTCAGAGCCTTCTCAACCATAGGTTGTTTAGGATTTAGTTTCAAAGATTGCTGGTAATACTGTCGAGCTTCACCCGTCAAACCCAGCTTGACAGCCGCATCACCCGCCGCCGCATACGTTTCAGATTTAGCATTATCCAACGAAAGTGATTTTTTGTAGAGAGACAAGGCCTCATTCCATCGGCCCTGGACGGCATCAATCTTACCCAACATTAGTGGGTATACAGGTGATTCCGGCATAATCGAATAAGCTTTTCCGAATGCCTCATAAGCAGTTTGATAATCACCGGTGTCATAAGCAGCCCAGCCCAGATTATCAAATACCCATCTTTCCTTATCCGTCAGTAAGGCGGCTTTTTTGAGATAAGGAAGCGCCTCTTGATTTTTATTGGCCTTTCGTAGTGCCGCACCTAATCGGTAATTGGGAAGCCATTCACGGGACCCCACTTTTTGGGCCTTAGTAAAGGATTCCATTGCTAATTCAGTCTTACCCTGTTCCTCCAGGATATCACCCTTTAAGATGAGATATTGAGGGTTAGAGGGATTCAGGCGGATGGCCTGGTCCAGGAGGGACAATGCTTTATCGCTCTGTCCCTTATTTTTCATATCCCTTGCCTGTTCGTACATAACACGAGGATTACTGGACTCGAGATAATTCATCAGTTGGGGGCTTAATTGATCAAAGGCCCACATAACAGCCAGTGAACCTACTAATAAAATCAACCAGAGACCCACTACCTGGCGAGTTGAATGAATACAAGTTTGAGGAGTTGGATAGGTCATGAGTTCTCCTTGTCTATCAGGTTACGAATCCAATCAATCTCGTGGGACAATCCCCTACGAATGTCATACTGAGGTGCAAAACCCAAATCCCTTTGGGCCTTTCGAATATCCGCAGAGGTTCGGAATACATCTCCCCGCTGTTTTTCCTGATAATTCAGAATGGCGGGTTTCCCAGCCAATTCCTGCAATAGTGTCAGGAGATGATTTAATTGTTCAACATGGCCTCCCCCGATGTTATAAACCTCACCGGGAGTACCCTGATTCATAGCAGCCACATTGGCCGACACAATATCGTCAATGTATGTAAAATCTCGCATTTGAGTTCCGTCACCATATATTCCTATGGGTTTATCTTCAAGGATGGCGCGGATAAATTTATGAAAACCCATATCGGGTCTTTGGCGGGGGCCATACACTGTGAAATAACGGAGACTGACTGTTGGGACTCCATAATTTTTCCAGTATAAATAACTCAGATGTTCCGCAGCCAGCTTGGTAACCCCATACGGAGACAAAGGCTGAGGCCGAAGGGTTTCCGGCATAGGCTCATTACCAGGGACATCCCCATATACAGAGGATGAAGAGGCATAGACAAACCGCTGCAGTGGACGGCCTTTAACGGCTTCCAGTAATCGTTGCGTGGCATCCACATTACAGTGGGTATAGGTCAGGAAAGTGGAACCCCAACTGGCACGCACTCCTGCCTGGGCCGCCTGATGAAAAACTCCATTCACTCCATCCAACAAGGAGTTCATGTCGCATTTATTTAAGTCGTCTTCCACAAACTCATAATTCGGATGTGAAAGGGCTGTTTGTAAATTGGATTCTTTGACACGACGAGCATAATAATCCGTAAAACAATCAATACCCCGGACTTGATGCCCTTCATTCAATAATCGTTCGGCTAAGGTAGAACCAATAAATCCGGCAGCACCGGTTACCAAGTATTTCATGACGGATTATCTCCTTTTGAAGGAACATCTTTGGTTAAAACCTCAATAATGCTCTTAACTTGAACATCATAAGAAATATCTCTGGGACCATTCATATATTGTATTAACAGGGGCAGGGCCACTTCCGGCTTCCCGAGTTGAAGGTAACAATAGGCCAATTGTCGTAACGCATCGGTCTCCGTAGGATGATTGACCAGTGATTTCTGATAGCAAATCTCAGCTTTCCCATAGTCTTTAATACTGTAATAAACCTGTCCCAGATTAAACCAGGTTTTAGCGTCATAATAACTGGAAATGGATTGTTGATACCCCCTGATTGCAAGGTCATACTGTTCAGAGAGTGCGAGGTATCCTGCCATATAAAACAGGGCTAGACCATTTTCCGGTTGTTTCATGACGGCTTCAGACATCTTATTGATAGCAGTATTCAAATCACCCTGAATCTCCGCCGCATTTCTGCCGGACTTGATTAGTCGGCTCACCTGCCACTGAGTAACAGACACCGGTAATAATCCAATCCATAACCCACCCAATAATATGACAGCCAGGATTTGAGGAAGATAATATCTGGATACAGATTCAGACTCGGTTTCTGTTGAATCTATCGTATCCAGTAATCCCAACCAAACCCCAACCACTAAACCTGTGGCAGGAACCATGAGCGGGAATCCCAGTAAACTGCATATTCCCAGCGCTACCATACTTCCAGTCAACATCCATGCATGAATTTTCTGTGAATCAGTCATGGCTGTTATAAATCTTTTCCTTAACTGGATATAAATCGCTGTTGCCAGAAATGCCAGCGCTGCCAGCCCCAGGATCCCTTCCTGCGCCAGAGACTGGACCCATTCGTTATGAGCATGAAGAGTACTCTGTGAATCGGATTCCACCAATGTTCTTATAAAGGTTTTATTTGCAGGCTCACGCAACAACCTTCCCTGATAATCGGAATACAGAACACCATATCGACCAGGACCCGCTCCCGTCAGAGGCATTTCTCTAAAGATAGACATGGATGTTTTCCAACTAAGTAAACGGGTTTTCAAGGCCCGGTCAGAACGAACGGCATAATGATGCCCCAAGCCTGCCAGTACGAACGATCCAACCAAAATAAGGCCTATCAGGACCTTCTTGTTTTGGGGGAATAATTTCTTCAGGATGCCCCTTAATTTATCTAATCCGTCGGGACGAGGTTCTGTTGATTCTTCCATCCGACTCAGCCAATATCCCCATAACAATGTGACCAGCACAATAGCCAAAAGCCCTGTCCGATTTCGGGATAATCCAGCAGCCACCAAAATCAACGGGGCGGGAATATATCGAGCAATCCGATCAAATCCATTCTCTGGATTTCGAATCAGATAATATAAAGCGAAGGGCCAGAGTAGTGACAACAACCAACCAAATAAATTGGAGTTTCCATAAAAAGAAGTGATGAAACCCACCACTTCACCCGTATTCTTCCAGGAAACAGGATCGACACCCGCAAATTGGAGAATGGCATAAACAGACGCCACCACACCTCCGGTCAGACACCCTAACATGACTCCATATAATGTTTTGGGGAATCGAACAGTACGGCTCACCAGGAAATAGACAAAGACAGGTGTCAACCAATGGAGCATGAAGGGGAGAAAGGCTTTATGGTATGGGGCTCGAATCCAGGAAACAAGAATAACGGTTCCATAAACCAAAACGGCACTATCCAACAAAGAAAAGGATTTTTTGGAATTCCAAAGAGACATGACTCCAATTAAACTGAGAACAGGAAGTCCTATCCCAAGAACCAGCCATTTCCCATCTACGGCTGCAGCATTACTATTGGGGGCAATAACTGTTAACACCAAAAATATAAAAATGCCCCACAGTACCCCCATCCAAGTTCCAGGTTGGGATATCTTCTGGGGGATAGGTGTTTTCTCTACGGTTTTTTCTTTATGAGTCTTTTTACTCATGTTGTAATCATGTCCTCGACCATATCCAGTATCAAACTGATTTAATATACCTTAAATTTCTGACAGGGTAAAACATACAACCGCTCATCAGAATAAAGGAAGGTTCAGGCTGTTCACCTGAACCTTCTCTGAAAACCAAGTTTCTTTCATCCATTTTACATCATTTGATGAGAATCTCAGTGCCTGAAACCTTGATTATCCTTTGATACCCTGGAGTTTAATCCCTTCAACAACATACCGCTGGCTGAAAATAAACACAATGATGATGGGAATCAACATAATCAAGGAACCGGCCATTAATAGAGTCCATTGCGTTGTATATAAACCCTGGAAGGAAGCCAAACCGACAGACAATGTTTTCATATCGTCATGATTAACAATAGTCAGCGGCCACATGAAGTCTTTCCAAACACCCATAAAAGTTAATACGGTCAAGGTTGCCAGTGCGGCACCAGATAATGGAAGGGCGATGTTCCAGTAAATCCTGAACCATGAGCATCCGTCTATACGAGCGGCTTCTTCAAGTTCAGTGGGAAGCCCCAGAAAATACTGCCGCAACATGAAGGTCCCATAGGCAGAAAACATCCCGGGAACAATCAAGGCAAAATAAGAATCCAATCCGAATAATTTCCCGACATAATGCCCCATGATATAGATCCCACCAGGGAACCATTGGTCAGACAATTTAGTCAACTGGCTCATAATAATAAAATTGGGAATCATGGTAACCGCAAAAGGAATCATCATCGTCGCCAGGTAACCAAAGAAGATTTTGTCCCTCCCGGGGAAGGTTAACCGGGCAAAAGCAAACGCTGCCAGAGAACAGGTAACCACCTGCCCTGCGGTAACAGAAAGAGTGACGAAAGTGTTATTAACATAGTAACGGCCAAAAGGAATGGCATTCCAGGCTTCTTTGAAATTTCCCCACACAACAGGATCAGGAACAAATTGTTTCCAGAAAGCACCGCCCATCATAAAGACGGCACCCGGCTCCTTGAGAGAGGTGGCTACCATCCAGAAAAATGGAATCAACATCACAAAAGCGCCTAAAGCCAGTATCAGATAAAGGAAAGAAAATTTGATGAAGGACTGGGTTTTATATTTCATAATGTATAGTCTCCAATCCCTAAAAATAGTTTACCCGCTGGCCACTGTATTTCCAATTCGCCAGGGTAATAAAGAAGATGATGATAAATAAAACCCATGCCTGAGCGGAAGCAAATCCAAGTTTAAAGTTCTGGAAAGCTGTCTGCCAGATATAATAAGCAATCGGTGTGGAAGAACCGGCAGGTCCCCCAAGAGTCATAACATAGACCAAATCGAAATACCCCTGGAATCCGGCAATCAAACCCATGGTAAAGATAAAAAAGGTGGTCGGTGTGAGCATCGGCCAGGTAATATGCCAGAACCGTTGCCAGCCGCTGGCCCCATCAATCTCCGCCGCTTCATAGAAGTCCCGGGGGACATTCTGTAATCCGGCCAGATAAAGAATCATATTGGTACCGCCAATACCTATCCAGGTAATGCAGAGAATCAGAGCAGGTTTTACCCAATTCATATCTGTCAACCAATTGGGGCCATTGATATGAGCAAATCGGCGTAACATATCATTAATGAGTCCAAAGTCTGGATTATAAATCCATTTCCAAAGCAGGAATAAACCAATACCGGAGGCAATGGAGGGAATAAAAAACAGGGTACGGAAGATAGTCAGCCCTTTGATTTTCTGATTCAAGGCCAGAGCCAGAATCAATGACCCCGCCATACTCAAGGGAAGACTTAACATAAGCACCATGGTATTCCATATAAACTTCCAGAATAACGGGTCCTGAATCAATTGGATGTAATTTTGCAACCCCACCCATCGGAAGGACCCATCCTCCCAACTTCCAGTCCATGGAGTGAAACTGAGCAGCATGGAGGCAAATACAGGTAAGAATGTGAACAGGGCAAACCCTATTACATTTGGCAAGATGAACAGGTACCCGGTCAGAGCTTCCCTGTTCTTTCGTTTTTGTGCTGGAGTCATTCCCTTTTACTCCTGATTAACCCTAAATTTGAATCTACAAAAATTAAAATACGACACTGAATAATTTAGAAATTATACTCTGAACATCACTGATTCGTCTTTGTTTATTTTCCTGCATTATTCGCACCGATAACGAACCGTCCACGGAGCTGCTCCGAGCAGCTCCGTGGAAGATTCGAATACAGTTCAAGAGTAAAAAGAGGGCGATGGAATGCTAATAATCTGAGGTTCAATTATTTACGATGTCTAATAAGAAGAAGACGGAGGGTTGCTGGAATCGTTTTGCGGAAATTGATTTTGGAGGCGCCTTTTTTCCGGCCATAATGCAGAATAAAAGGGATTTCTGTGATTTTCTGGGTCAAAGGAGCCAGCTTGATGAGGATTTCATCCGTACAGGCAAATCCTTTGGCAGTTATAAATTGGTGGTCGTATTCTTCAATCGCTTTTCGAATCAATCCCACCCGATAGGCACGGTAACCACAGGTATAATCCCGGACACCTTTGACGGGCAGAAAAAGTTTGAAGACCCAGCCGGCCACCGTGGATAACACCATCCGGTTCCAGGGCAGACCTTCCACCCTGCTCCCCTTCCGATATCGGGAAGCAATCACCAGGTCATTTCCTTCTGTGATTTTCTTAACCATATCGGGAATATAAACAGGGTCGTGAGTATCATCCGAATCCATATAAACGATAACATCATCCTCCTGAGCCAACTGTACGACATGACGGAATCCGGTCCGAATGGCCTCGCCCAAGCCTTTATTGGTGGGGTGATTCAGGATTTCCAGAGGAAGTAAAGACTGGTAGGTTTCTGCAATCTCACGAGTATTATCCTGGCTCCCATCATTTACCAAAATCAGGCGATAGTCATACGAACCTTGTTTCACCAGCTCGATATAACGATTTAACAGGGATGCCAGACTTTCCTCTTCGTTGTAAGCCGGAAGACAGATGTAGACCCGTGGTGTTGTCATAGTATTGGAATTATAGGGCAATCAACCCTGTTTTGGATACTGATTGTTATGAAGATAAAAGATTTTTGGCTCGTTTTCCGGCCGCCTTCATATACTGCCAGACATTTTTAGGTGAGCCCGCTGTTAATAAAGTCCTGATGATATATTTGGGACGGAGATACAACTGCCAGAGAGCTTTCCGCCGCATCATCATCAATTCATCCGGCGTTAACTCAAAAGTCCGAAGCACCGCATCCGCATAACTACCCTGAGATGGGTCTCCCTGAATCAATAAATTATCTTCCGTAGCAATCTTCATTAACTCGGTACCGGGGAGAGGGTAAGCAATATTGAAATCGAAAAAGTCCGGATCAATTTCACGGAGGAATTTCATAGTTTTGTGGAAAGTCTCCCGCGTTTCCCACGGAAGCCCAATCACCATGAAGGCGTGAGTTTTGATTCCATGCCGTTTCACAGTTTGGATAGCATTTCGGGCCTGTTCCAGGGTCGTTCCTTTTCGCATTTTCTTCAGGATTTCCTCATCTCCCGATTCAATACCAAAGGCTATCACCCAACATCCGGCCTTCTTGAGCCAATCCAGCCGTTCATCATCAATACTATCCACTCTGGAATTACATCCCCAATGAATATTTAAGCCACTATCAATAATCAAACGACATAATTCAATCACCCAGGCCTTGTCCCATGTGAATGTGTCGGCATGAAACAGGAAATTCCGGATATGATATTTTTCTACACATTCCCGGAGCTCCTCTACAATTTTTGCCGGAGTTCGTTTCCGTACCTTTTGTCCAGAGGTAATTACCACCGAACAGAAAATACAGCGGGCAGGACAACCTCTCTGGGTATGAACGACAGTGATGGGTTCATTATTCTCCGGACTTCGATATAGAGAATTATTCATCAGGTGCCTTGATGGAAAAGGCAGATAATCCAAGTTCTGTAATAAAGGGCGTTCGGGAGTAACAACAGGCACTCCCTCTTTTCGGAAGGCAATCCCCTGGATGCCATCCAAAGGCAAATCCTGTTGGAGAGATTTGATGACATCTTCCAGAGGCAACTCAGGTTCACCCCGAAGCAAAATATCCAAAGAAGGGAATTCTTGAAGAGCCTTATCCGGGAAGACTGAGAAATATTCCCCCCGGCCAATGACAACAGTATGGGGGAACAATTCACGGGTTAACTCCGCAGCCAGGATATCTTTTTTGAGAGTCGGTGTTGTGGTATTCAAAACCAGTACCTGAGGTTGGAAAGTCTTTAAGTCCTCTTTAAAGTCGTCCCAGGTTTTCTTTTCCGCCGGATAATCCCGGAGTCGGCATTCAATACCCTGCCGTTCTACAACAGCGGCCAGGTAGCCCAGTTCAATCGGTGGGAAAATGACGGCCACAGTCTGGTCTTCCACTTTACTCTGGCACCGGTCATCCCGTCGATATAGTCCGGAAGGCGGCGTAATTAATAAGACTCGTTCTATTTTCATGGTTTATAATTAAACCCGTCATTTATATGTATCAGGTTTAAGATATCTTTCATATAATTTAAGTGTTGCTGAACATTATAAACAAAGTCCAGACCAATTAATGTTGATTTACTATTAAATCTAGCCCAATGACGCAAAAAATAGAAAAATTTATTTTCACACTGGCAGTTCTGATAACTGCTTTTTGTATATTATCCATATCTTTATATGCCATCCGTTCCAGTACCGATGAATTTTGGCATATTAAAACAGGTGAATATATTGTTCAACACGGGTATAAGCTCCCCCAGACGGATATTTTCACCTTCACAGCCGAAAAATACCCCTGGGTCAACCATGAATGGTTATCACAGATTGTTTTTTTTCATGTTTATCACACCACCGGATTTAAGGGATTTGTCGTTTTTAAGTCAGTCATCATCCTGGCGGCATTCGGATTAGTTTATCTCGTTGCTCGGAAGGTATCGGGTAATTCATGGATTTCACTGGCAGTCACTTTACTGGCGGCGTTGGCATCCCGGCACACATTGTACCCTCGCCCCTTTATATTCACCTACTTGTTCGTCCCGGTTTATCTCTATTATCTATATGACATTCAGGAAAAAGGAGCCAAGCTCCGAGATTTCCTCTTATTCCCTCTGTTAATGGTCGTTTGGGTAAATCTGCATGGGGGTTCCATTCTGGGCATCATGCTGCCAGGCTTTTTTCTGGCTGGCAATGGTATCCGATGGGTATGGAAGTCTTTTATAAAGAAAACTCCAGAACCAGATGGATTGAAAATAGTTCTTCATTTGGGGATTATTACCGGGTCAGTTGCTCTGGCCTCATTAATCAATCCATGGGGGTGGCATGTCTTTGAACTCACTTCTAAAGTCATGACGGATAAAAATCTCGTCAGTCTGATTGGTGAACTTCAGCCGCCAGACTTCCACTTTACACATTATTATCTGGCACTTCTGATTTTGACCGGGTTAGCGGTCATTCCCTCGTTTAAAAAAATCTATCTGGCCGATGTGTTTCTATTGTTATTTTTTGGTCAGCAATCCCTGTCTCATGTCCGGCATCTGCCTTTATATTCAATTATTGCAGCACCCATAGTCAGCCGGCACATTGTCCTGGGTGTTCAATATCTGACAAATAAGGGAAAAACATCCATTCAACTCTGGATACCCAGAATTGCCATGATCAGTATTGTTGGACTCGCTTTCCATATTTTGATTTTGAATCATCAACTGGAATTGAATAGAGAATTTATGACGGGTCCGGGATACCGGGAGTCCAGTTATCCAGTCAAAGCGTGTGATTTCCTGATGTCTCATCCATTTACCGGGCGGCTCTTTAATGAGATCAATTCCTCCGGATATATCATGTTCAGGGTATTCCCTCGACATAAAATATTCACAGATAACAGATTTGATCTCTTTGGGTCCGATTTTCTCCCCGACTTCTATACTATCCTCCTGGCGAAACCTGAAATGAATCAGACCTTGGATAAATGGGATATTAATTTGATTTTATTTGACTATAAAAACCCAGACACTGATAATTTATTCTTCACTCTCAGCGCTTCTACTTCATGGGTAATGGCTTATCAAGACGAAACCTATGCCATCTACCTTCGTAATCATCCCCGTAATACATCCGTACTTAAAGCAATAGAAAACAGACCCTGACAGGTCGTTTTATATTCATCTCCACAATATTATTTTTACAATTCTATTTCAAATTCCATACAAACCTGGTTCGCCTATTCATCCCTAATACCAAATATTTGTGGTTATTAGCGCTATATTTTATATTCAATCCATATTTTAGTACTTGATTATTATGAAAAAACCTTTAAAATAAAAATAAGTAGTAGTAAAATATAAAATGATATAGATTTTATAAAAAAGGGAGGTGTTTTTATATGAAAAAAGGTTTTACCTTGATTGAATTATTGATCGTAGTTGCTATCATCGCAATCTTGGCAGCCATCGCTATTCCTAATTTTTTAAACGCACAAGTTCGTGCAAAAGTATCAAGAGCCTCCAGCGATATGAGGTCCGTCGCTAATGGGTTGGAATCTTATATGGTAGATAATAATGTATATCCTTGGACTAATAGCGGTATTTACACTCGTGCACAGCGGCTGATTCAGATTACGACTCCGATAGCGTATTTATCCTCTCTGCCTTTGGATCTTTTCAGCAGAGACACTAGTTGGGAACAGAGAATTTATCCGTATTGGGATCCACCTTATGTTTTCCAATTAGCAGGATTGAATCCAGATGGTTCGGGTTCATCTCCTAATGCCCGGTTTGATTTAGTGCCTTCTTTGAAGGACAAAATCGTGGGCGGTCGTAATACGATGTGGATTATGTTGACCATGGGCCCTGATGGCGATTATGAGCCTGCAGTTTCCCCCTATCAATTTGAAATATATGATCCGACCAATGGCACCATATCTAATGGTGATATTCTCCGTTCCGGACCATAGCAATTAATTGAGTGAGCAGGTTTGTATTTTAAACCTGCTCACACCTTTATAAAAAACAATCCCTGCAAAAATGAAATCAGTACAAAACTATCTAAAGAATCTGAAAGGTGGTGAAATTTTATTATGAAAAAAGGATTTACCCTTATCGAATTATTGATTGTTGTGGCAATCATTGCTATCTTAGCTGCCATTGCTATTCCTAACTTCTTAGCGGCTCAAGTCCGTTCCAAAGTTTCCCGGTGTACCAGTGAAATGAGGACTTTTGCAACAGGTATGGAAAGTTATTATGTCGATAACAATTGGTATCTTCCCACTCAGAATGTTGCTGGTGTCTCCCGTTTACAAAGATTTATACCTTTGACCACTCCTGTAAGCTATTTATCAGCTGTCCCTAAAGACATTTTCTCTGGGGATACTGGTGATCAACAGTATTATCCCTACTGGGGCCCAGATTACTTTGCCGCAGTCAAAACCAGCGGTTCTTACACACGTTTCACCACAGTACCTGACTTATACAGTCGCGCTGCCGGTGATGGAAGCATGTGGTTAGTTATGTCTTCTGGTCCGGACCGTGATTATGAACCAGCTTTTGCTCCATGGACTGGCTTTGAAATCTATGATCCAACTAACGGAACCATCTCTAACGGAGATATCTTCCGCTATGGTCCATAAATAATGTATGCTATTCAGGGCAGGTCAATTATTGACCTGCCCTTTTTATATTTATATTTCAAATCAGGGCTTTGTAATATAATTATTTATAAATCTTATTTCGTTTTTATAAAATCATATAGAGAAGGGAAGGTGAATTTTAATGTCTAAAAAGGGGTTTACTTTAATTGAATTATTAATTGTTGTAGCAATTATCGCTATTTTAGCTGCCATTGCTATTCCTAACTTCTTAGCGGCTCAAGTCCGTTCCAAAGTATCCAGAGCCCAGAGTGAAATGAGAACTTTTGCTACTGCTATGGAAAGCTATTATGTGGATAATAATGAATACCTCCCTACACGCAATGTGGCAGGAGTATCTCGTTTACAAAGATATATCCCGTTAACAACACCTGTTGCTTACTTATCCTCTATTCCTAAAGATTCATTTTCCGACAGTACCGGAGACCAGCAGTATTACCCATACTGGGGTCCAGAATTCTGGAATGATGCTTTTGCAGGGAATTATTATGCACGATTTACCACAGTCCCTGATTTATATAACAAAGTAGCAAGTGGTCAAACCAATATGTGGATGATTCTTTCCTCTGGTCCAGATAGAGATTATGAGGCCGCTGTTGCACCCTATTTGTTTGATATTTATGATCCAACCAATGGTACTATTTCTAATGGTGATATTTTCCGTTATGGTCCATAGTAAAAATTTAATAAAAAAACAGGGTAACCTTGGGGTTACCCTGTTTTTTTATTGGTAATTTGCATAGAATAGGGTTAATCTGTCACTAAAGGAGCCCTTTATGCAAAAGATCGTTGTGTGCACAATCCTGATCCTTTCTTCCCTGGCACTATCTAATGTGAACGCCGCACCAGAGATAATGACATTTAAATCCCAAACTTCTTCTTATGTTCCAGACACGACTAAAGATATTATTGTGGATGAAGGGACTGTGGGGTTTGATATGGTTGGCGGTTGGCCTGAATCTACATCACAGTCAGGTTATTGGGGATACTCCTATTTAGTCCACGCCAGAGGAACAGGGAAGAACCAGGCTATATGGAACCCTATTATTACAACAAAAGGTGATTATGAATTATTCATTACCTACACTCCCCATTCCAACCGGGCAACAGACGCCACCTACACCATTTCTGCAGCCAATGGTACCTTCAAGGTCCTTGTGAATCAAACACAACAAGAAACGGAATGGGTATCCCTTGGCACCTATACATTCAATACGGACACCACGGGTAAGGTCGTATTGACTGACTTGGCGGATGGAATTGTCGTCGCAGATGCAGTTACCTTCGTCAAAAGGCCTGATGGAACATCCAAACAATGGCTCGAATCTCAAAATAAACCACAAAGCAAACCAGAAATAACTCCAACGGTCAGTAACTCAACCTCGAAAAGTGTAACACCACAGCTTCCAATCCATTAAGACGTTCAGTTAAAACAGTTACAAACAAAGCAGAAAAATCCTGCTTTTCCATCCTTTTTGAACTGATTGAAGGAAAGGCCAACCTTTGGTAGGATTATGAAGGTAAAGACAGGCTTACATCTGCCTTATTTCCTCAGTTTTAACACGGTATTTCACAATCTATCTTTCAAAAGTAAGGATTACTCAACCATGAAGACACACGGTTCCCTTCGTTATTTCCTTTTGGCATTAGTGCTGTCGTTAAGTATCAGCTTTTCGCTCGCCATGGACAGGCAAATTGTCCTGCCGGTCACAGATGGAGTAGAGTACACACAATGGCAAACAGATTCAACCGGAGTGATTCGCAATATCAGCATTCTGAAAATAGATTATAATCGGTCAGAGTTAGCTCTTACGGTTGAAACCGCAAAAGAGAAGAGCCATGAAGGAACAACCGTCATGGCGAAGAGAGCCAATGCCATAGCAGCCATCAATGGAGGGTATTTTGATTTTGGTGGGTCCCATGTCGGATTAGTCTATGTTAAAGGTAAGATGCTCCATGATCAAACTAACAACCGAAGCGCTGTCGGATTCACTCCTGACCATAAAGTCATTATTGACCGCGTAGATGCAAAAGATGGAGTCATTAAAGGATTAAATGGAACTGACTGGTCCAAAGTTGAATATGCTTTGGGCGGTGGTCCTGTCCTCTTACAAAACGGGCAGTTATCCGCTATTACCACAGAAAGTGGTTTTGGTGGTGGATTTAGAACTACTCCTCATCCACGAACAGCAATCGGAGTAACAAAAGATAATACCGTCTATCTGGTTGTAGTGGATGGGCGGCAGCCTGGTTTTGCTACAGGAATGAGCTTGGACGACTTAGGTAAGTTTATGAGAGACCAATTGGGATGTACTGATGCATTAAATCTGGATGGGGGCGGTTCATCTGCCATGGTTATCAATAATGCCTTAGTCAATTCCGTATCTACTGATGCAAAAAATGGCCTCCCGGGTACGGAACGCTCAGTAACTAATGCCATCGCTCTTGTTCAGAAGGAACCTGTCAAATGAGTGAACGAAAAATCAGAATTGGTATCGATGTAGGGGGTACTTTTACTCATGCCGTCGCAATAGACTCCCTTGAATTAGAAGTCATTGCCCAAGTCAAGGTTCCGACCACTCATTCTGCTCAGGAAGGTGTGGCTCACGGAATTATCGAATCCCTGCATAAACTGCTGGAAAAGGCCGGCATATCCCCATCAGAAGTAGCTTTCATTGCTCATTCGACTACCCAGGCAACAAATGCACTCCTCGAAGGAGATGTGGCAGAGGTTGGCATTATCGGCATGGGAAAAGGGATGGAAAAACTCCGTGCAAAAACAGAAACAAATGTGGCCCACATTGAATTAGCACCCGGCCGTTTCTTAAAAACGCATCATCGTTTCCTGGATACATCTGAGAAACCGACATCGGATATCATCAATAAATTGATAGATGAACTCCTGGCGGAAGGCGCACAAGTTATTGTTGCAGCAGAATCTTTCAGCGTTGACGATCCTGCCAATGAACTTCTTATATTGGATACTTGTGTTGAACGGGGTATCCCTGCCAGCGCCACCCATGAAATATCTCAATTGTATGGATTAAAGCTCCGAACTCGGACCGCTGTAATTAACGCCAGCATGCTGGTAAAGATGATGGAAACCGCTAATATGACTGAAAAATCCGTCAAGGAAGCTGGAATTAAAGCCCCCTTGATGATTATGAGGTCTGATGGCGGTGTCATGGACATCGAACAGATGCGAAAAAGACCGATTCTAACCATGCTGTCGGGACCTGCGGCGGGTGTTGCAGCAGCGTTGATGTATGCGCGAATCTCCGATGGTATTTTCCTGGAAGTCGGTGGAACATCAACCGATATATCCGCCATCCAAAATGGGAAAGCCCTCATTAAAACCGCTGAAGTCGGTGGACATCGTGTTTATTTGAGAACACTGGATGTTCGTACCATTGGGATTGCAGGAGGGTCCATGGTTCGTGTTAAAGGAAATCATGTTGAAGATGTTGGACCCCGTAGTGCGCATATTGCCGGGCTAGGCTATGCATCATTCAGTAAGGCGGAGGAGTTCTCATCTGCCACATTGAAACATATTCGCCCCAAAGAAGGCGATCCAGATGATTACATCTACATTGAAGGACAATCCGGGAAGAAGGTATCCCTTACTCCCACCTGTGCTTCCAACATATTAGGGCTGGTTCCGGAAGATAATTGCGCCAAAGGGGATATAAATGCCATTAAAGCCGCATTTGTGCCTTTGTGCCAACAACTTAAATCAAATGAGGAGCACACAGCAAAGGCTATTCTGGAAAAAGCCTGTCCCAAAGCAGTGAAAGTTGTCACTCAATTAATCAAAGAATATAAGTTAGATCCAACACTCATCTCGCTCATTGGTGGCGGTGGTGGTGCTGCGGCGATTGTCCCCTATACTGCCAAGATGATGCAAATGAAGACTTTTATTGCCAAACGGGCAGAAGTAATCTCCGCGATTGGTGTAGCGTTGGCTATGGTTCGTGACACGATTGAACGAAGTGTTATTAACCCTACCAACGATGACATTCTGAAAATCCGTAAGGAAGCAGAAGAAGCCGTTCATAAAATGGGTGCTGCCCCTGACACCATTGAAGTAGCAGTAGAAATCGACCCTCAGAAAAACATTCTGCGAGCTACAGCAACCGGTTCGACCGAGATGCGAGCCAGAAACCTCAAAGACCGTGAACGGACTCTGGATGAATTGAAGCAAATTGCTGCCACCTCAATACAAGTCACTCCGGAGCAGATTGTTTCTTTAGGCCAGACGGATTATCTAAACGTTCTCGGTGCTGATGTAGTTCAGAAAAAACTTTGGGGCTTATATAACAAGAAAAATCGGGCACTCAGAATCATTGATAAAGAAGGAATTGTCCGGTTACAAATCTCAAATGGTGATGTTGTTCAAACCACACGACAAGGTTTAGATGGCGCATTACATAAACTGATTGAAGCTCATACTGGTTATGGCGATGCAGGACGGGAATTACCCAACCTGTTTGTCCTGTGTGGAGCCAAAATTATTGACTTGTCTGGACTCTTGGAAATTGAAAAAATCACATCCTATGCTAACGCTGAATTAGCCCGGTTCCTGCCTGATACACCGGTAGTCTGCCTGGTCAATCTGCGATAAGGACCCTGTCTTGGAGCGTTTTGCATTTAAACTCCTGTTTTCTTTCATTCTCACCCTGATGGTGTGGGGAATAAGTCTGTCGGCTGCCAAATATGAGCCGGAAACAGGATGTTACCTGGGTGCATTTATTCAGATGGATCCTGTTGCTCCGGACAATGTTCTGGCCTTCGAATCCACTATGAACAAGAAACATGCCTGCTATTTGCATTATAATGCTTGGAATAGTGCGTTCCCCCTGGCCTGGGCACAAAGCGTAAAAGCCCGTGGCTCTGCCATTCAACTTGGATTTGAACCTACTTATGGGCTTGGTTCAGTAACCGATGGACCCTATATCCGTAAATGGGCTCGCGATGCACATTCGCTACGAGCTCCCGTCTTTGTCCGGTGGGCTTCGGAGATGAATCTCTCTGAATTTATCTGGTCCGGCAATACAACTCTCTATGTCCAAAAATGGCGGATGTTATATAACATCTTCAAAGAAGAAGCGCCTAACATTGTGATGGTATGGGCCCCTAACTGGTCTCCCACAGCGACGATTGATTCCTATTACCCCGGTGACGAATATGTGGACTGGGTCGGTGTTGATATGTACATGGGACTGGGTGTTGGGACCACAGATACCAGAGACCCCCGCAGTAAAATCAGTTATGTTTACGACAAATATTCAGCAGCACCTCATAACAAACCCATCATGTTTCCGGAATGGGCCGCCGCAAATGCCTACTCTAGTGGGACAATATCTTATAACTGCGCCGATTATGGGATTCGCAATACCAATCTGATTTATGACAATCTTCAGGCTGAATTCCCCAAAATGAAGCTCATCACCTGGTTCGATTATGATTCCAGGGCCATTAACAAATCCGACTTTTCTTTAACAAATAATTATGCCGTTCAAACCAATTACCAAAGAACTATCGCTAACCCTTACTACCTGACGACGATTCCAGCTGACACATCCTTACTTCAAGTATATTTCAGCCAACCCACCTCCAACCAGACTATTTCCCAAGGCTTATATTTAAGCGTAACAACAAATAATGGATACGCCCTGTCATCTGTTGTCTATTGGGTCAATGACAATATTTTTGTGGTAAGCACATCCTATCAACACTATGTTTATTGGGATGCTGCACAATTACCCGACGGGACATACACCCTGAAAGTTCAGGGATATACCGCTGACGGTAAATATGATTATGATTTGATAGAAGCCATCATTGATAAAGATGGTGATTACAAAGATATAATTATTGATAACGATTATTCTGGTTTTTCCACATCTGGAAGTGCATGGATACTATCAACATCCCAGCCCGAACGTTATGGCGATAATTATCGATACCAGTTCGCAGGAACAGGATCATCTAAGGCTTTCTGGTGTCCTAACTTTACTGAGGCGGGTATTTATGAAGTACAGGCCTGGTGGAGTTCGTATCCCAATAGAGCTACAAATTCGCCTTATACGATTTACTATTCTGGCGGCTCGACAACGATTCGAGTCAATCAGGAAAAAGACAGTGGGCAATGGATGAGTCTGGGTAAGTATTACTTTAATAAAGGTACTGCCGGATATGTTTCATTATCCAATGATGCTGACGAAATCGTTATTGCAGATGCTGTTCGTTTTACACGAAACATGGAATATACCGGAATCTCCGGATGGCTTCATTATGATTCTATTGAGCAAGAAAGGTTAAATAAACATGAGTAAGATTCGTTTTGGTACTGATGGATGGCGCGCAATCATCGCGGACTCTTTCACATTTGAAAATGTCCGTATTATTGCCCAGGCCACAGCGGAATATCTGATATCCCAGGGAACCGCTCATCAGGGAATTGCTGTGGGGTATGACTACCGTTTCCAATCAGAGACCTATGCCCAACTGACAGCAGAAGTGCTGGCGGCTAATGGTATAAAAGTATTCCTGGGTCGTGAGGCAGAACCCACTCCCGCACTTTCTTATGCCGTGAAAGATTGTAAGTGTGCGGGCGGCATTATGATTACGGCATCCCATAATCCACCCCAATACAACGGGGTCAAATTCAAAGGGTATTATGGTGGATCAGCGGTCCCGTCCATTACCAAAGAAATCGAAAAATTCCTCTATCAGAATACACCCAAAACTATTTCTGCACAGACCAAATCTAACATCGAAGAAGTGGATCAGGTTACTCCCTATCTCAATAAATTGAAATCTCTGGTAGATATGAACCTGATATCCAAAGCTAAATTTACCGTGGCACATGATGCCATGCACGGCTCTGGTAAGAATTATCTCGAAAAACTCCTGGAAGGAACCGGGAGCAAAGTCATCTCCATCAACAGCAATCGGGATTGTTTATTCGGAGGTGTGTTGCCTGAACCTATTGGCAAGAATCTGAAAGCCCTCATTGAAGCAGTCAAAACCAATAACGCCGCTTTGGGTGTTGGAACTGATGGCGATGCAGACCGTTTCGGTGCAATAGACAACGAAGGTAACTTCATCTGGCCGCATTACACCATTCCTCTACTCTATGAGCACCTGCGTAAAAATCGGGGATGGACTGGAGATGTCGTTCATACTGTCTCCCTGGCACCCATCATTGACCGAATGGTCGCTGATTATGGAGACTCAAAAGTCACAGAAGTGGCAGTCGGTTTCAAGAATGTTTGTGAACTGATGTTGACTCAGGACATTCTCATTGGAGGTGAAGAATCGGGCGGCATCGGAATCAAGAATCATATCCCGGAACGAGACGGATTGGCTATGGCCATGTTAGCCCTTGAAATGCTGGCGATGAGCGGTAAGACCCTGAAACAAATGTCTGATGACCTGGTCAGCCGTTATGGCGCTTTCCATTACGACCGTATCGACGCACACATGGAAGACTCTGTCCGATTAGGGTTAGTCCAGAAGTTGAAAGACAATCCTCCCACATCTATTGCGGGTAAAAAAGTCGTGAAAGTGACTACCCTGGATGGGATTAAGTTCAGTTTTGAAGGTAATGGCTGGATCCTCATCCGGACATCCGATACAGAACCTGTCATCCGGTTATACTCCGGTTCTGAAAGTATGGATACCACCTGGGAAATACTGAATGATGCCAGTAAGATTGTGGGCCTCAAATAAACGCAATTTCTCGATATAATAATTAGTTCCACGATTTCGAAAAAGGAGCACCTATGAGCAAGTATGGATATTTCTCTAAAGACGGTATGGAGTACATCGTTACCCGTCCAGACACTCCAGCACCGTGGGTCAATTATCTGACCAACAAGAACTACCACGCCATGATAACCAATGTCGGCGGTGGATATAGCTTCTACCAGTCACCCAAAGACAGCCGTATTACACGGTGGCGTTATAATGGCCTTCCCTGGGATAGACCCGGTAAATATGTTTACCTCCGGGATGCCGAAGATGGCGATTACTGGTCATTGAGCTGGCAGCCTACCCCCAAAAAACTGGACCTTTATGAATGTCATCATGGTCTGGGATACACCTCCATCACTGAAGAATACAAGGGTATCCGTAGCAATATCACTTATTTCATTCCTCTACAGGATGATTTGGAACTCTGGCGGGTGTCTTTGACCAATAAAACCGACAAAGTCCGGAAACTCTCCGTATTTTCCTATGTCGAGTTATGCCTCGGTCATGCGCTGGTAGACCTGATTAATCAACCCAACGACCAGCACTTCAATGATGTACATTTCATCAAAGATGACAATACCCTGTATGCCACCAAACGGTATTGGGTAACCTATTCCGGCGTAACTGTAAAACAGCCGAATAAACCCTGGAACAAATGGGTATTCTTGTCCAATACACTTCCCATCAGTGGATTTGACGGTTCTAAGAACAAATACATCGGAAAATGGCGTTCTGAACAAAACCCCATCGCCATTGAAGAAGGAAACTGCCGCAACACTGAAATCACCTCTGGAGATGCAGTGGGCGCCATCCAGAATGAAATCACACTAAACCCCGGCCAGACTATTGATTTTGTCGTGGTAATGGGTGTGGTGGATAAACTGGAAGAATTACCGACCGGTGCCAAAGGTGACCTCTCTGAGAAATCCTATCGGACCCTCTCATTGCCCCTGGTCAAAAAATACACCGATGTTAAAACCGCCGATGAAGAATTAGCCAAACTCAAAGCCTGGTGGAAAGATTATCTCCAGCGGGCACAGGTTGAAACTCCGGATCCGGAATTTAACTTAATGATGAATGTCTGGAATCAATACCAGAACAAAACCACCTTTAACTTCTCACGAAATGCTTCCTATCACCATGGCGGATTGATGTTCGGTCGTGGTTATCGTGACAGTTGTCAGGATATGCTCGGTCCAGTTATGTATGAACCAGATGTAGTCCGTGAACGAATCCTGGAAATGGGTCGTCACCAGTTCAAAAATGGTTCTGTCATGCATTGTTACTTCCCCATCTCTGGAGGCGGTGAACGAACCGGCCATTCCGATACTCCTCTGTGGTTCCCGGTAGCTTGCTGTCAGTACATTAAGGAGACCGGCGACTGGTCCATTCTGGCAGAAGTCCTCGGCTTCAAAATTGAACAACCGCCCTATCGTGAAGAAAAAGGCAAAGCCTCTGTTTTAAAACACCTGTGCGGAAATCTCGATTATGTCATTGGTGACTGCACCGCCCGTGGTCTTCCGAAATTTGGTCCTGGCGACTGGAATGACACTTTGGACTATCTCGGCCGTGATGGCAAAGGTGAAACCACCTGGGTTGCCTTATATCTGGCTTATGCCCTCAAGGAAACCATTGCCCTCTTTGAAACAATGAAGAGAGATGACATCAAGAAAGGCATCAGAGGCATTAATCTTGATGAGAAACTGGCATTCTATAAAGATGAATATGCCAAGCTCAGCCAGCGTATCAATGATATCTGCTGGGATGGTGAATGGTACTGGCGTGGTACAAACGACCTGGGCGAAATCATCGGGTCTGCCAAGTGTGAAGAAGGTAAAATCTTCGGTAATGCCCAGAGTTGGGCTGTCATTTCCGGCGTTGCCAAAGGTGACCGTGCCATTATGTGCATGGATTCAGTGAAGAAACATCTGGACACTCCGAAAGGACCCAAGATTCTGCATCCTGCCTATTCCAAGGTCAATCCGAATATTGGTCTGGCCACTCGCTGCGTTCAGGGCAAGAAGGAAAATGGCGCGGTATTCAATCATCCGGTCACATGGTGCATCCTGGCTGAATTATTACTGGGACGCGGCGACCAGGCCTTTGAATATTACAAGAAAGCCCTTCCTCCTGCGCTTCAGAATTCCATGAAGGATCGTGGAGCTGCCCTCCCGGGTGAAGTGGATACTCAATGGGGCAAATTCAATCCTGCTGATGAAGACCTCTATGAAGTTGAGCCGTATGTGTATGCTGAATATGTCACCAGTCCTGACCATCCGACCATGGGGCAATCCTGCCATTCCTGGCTGACTGGGACCGCCGCCTGGATGTTACATGATGGACTGTGCTTCATCTGTGGTGTCCGTGCTGAATATGACGGACTCACCGTCGATCCGTGTATCCCGAAGGCATGGGACGGTTTCAAATTCAAACGGGTATTCCGTGGTGTGACTTATGACATTACCGTCAAGAACCCGAATCACGTCAGCAAGGGTGTGAAATCCATCACTGTTGATGGTCAACCGTTAGAAGGAAAAATCATTCCTATCTTCAAGAAACGGACCAAACATCAAATCGAAGTAATCATGGGCTAATTGCCCACTGAAAAGATAAGAGGGAATCCCGTAAAAAGGGGTTCCCTCTTTTTTTATATCGGGTTATTTATTCGATGGGTTCGCAGTGGATAATCAAGTCATGTATTTGAGGTGTATCCGCCAGGACTTGCTGTTCGATCCTGGATGAGATGGTATGAACATCTCCCAGGGAAAGCCCCTTATCCATATGGCAATGTAATGTTGCTGTCAATTTATCGCCAATTTGGTGGATAATCACCTTATGACAATCTTTGACAGAATCCACCGAAGCCGCAGACCAGGCGATGGCCCGTACCAGATGGTCCTGATGATCCGTCACATTCAGGCCGGTTTCAACTTCCGGGTCTTGAATCTCCAAATGAGCTGTTACCTCGCCACAATCGGGAAGGGTCTGGGAAATATTCTCTTCCAGGGTAGTCGCCAGCCGGTGGGCTTCTTCAAAGGATAAATTCTTATCAAACTCTAAATCAAACTGGATATTGAGTTTCCCGTCCACCTGACGGGCTGAAATATTATGAGCTGGCATATTCAGAGCCGCCGCTTCCATACGAACCTTATCCAGAATATTTTCATCAGGAGTGACATCCGGTTCGATGTGCATGACAATATCGGCTTTAGGGAACTTTTTCTGGACCTGGGCTTCCGCGGAATCCACGACTTCATGAGCCTGTTCCAGGTTCAAGGTTCGGCGCACCTTTACTGTCATATCAATAAACATTTTGGGGCCGGCATGGCGGACGCGTAATCCACAAACACGGATAATACCTTCCGTATGAGAAACGATATCCTGAACGGTTTGAACATCACCCGGGTGGGCCGCTGTATCCAAAAGAACATCAATAGTCTGTTTAGCCAGCCGCACACTGACAATCAAGACCCAGACTGCGACAAATAGAGCAGAGATGGCATCCGCAACCGGAAATCCGAATCTTACACAGAGTAAACCGATAATAACAACGGCTGAGCTCCAGATATCACTGGAAAAATGGAGGGCATCGGCTTCAAGGGCCTGGCTTTTATATTTCCGGGCAGCTTTGGCTAACGCACGGGACCGGCCGATATCCACAATAATGGAAATCAACATTACCCCGATGGCAATCCAGATGAAGTTCTTCTCAATCTCCACTTGACCCGATAATAACCGGTGGACGGCCTCATAGATAATCCAGCCGCAGGTCAGAAGAAGAAGTAAGACTTCCATTAATGCCGACAGGGATTCAAACTTCTCGTGACCGTAGGGATGTTCCTTATCTGGAGGTTTGTCTCCAATTCGGACGGCAAAATAAGTCATTAATGCCGCACCCAGATCAAGCCCGGAATGGGCAGCTTCAGCGATGATACCCAGTGAACCTGTTACCAGACCTACAACGAGTTTAAGACCAGTTAATAAGACGGCAGCAAGGACCGATGTTAAAGCAACTTTCTGTTTTGGATGTAACCCCATGATCTTGTGTCTCCTCAGGACAATAAATAGCAGAATTCTCTCCTCGGCCTGGAGGGATATCCTGGCATAATATCTTTTATTGCCTTTGAGCCAAAACAAGATTTTATCATAAAGATATTTGAATTTTTAGTTCAGATTTAATTTTCAAAGTACATTCTGGCCGTTTGCCAGTCGTGTAAATATCTTCCCCCATAACATCCTCCAGCGGTGTCCACCTTCCCGACACAGTCACAACACCCTTGTGTTTTGTGAGGTTGAGACCTGCGGCATTAATTGATAATAATATCCAAAAGCTCCCAATTATTCCGCTCTTTTCCTAAAGGTCTAACAGTATTATACTTATGTTGAATAACAGGAGATTTTAAAAATTATTTCTAATAGCGATTCTGAATGATTATAAAAATATCAAAAGCAATCCTCTTAAAAACTGAACTTCAAAGATGAATAAGAAAAACATCTACATTGGTATAACAGATTTTTCAGATGAAATTAAAAATTGAGATAAGGAGAGCTCAGAGAGTTAACTAAATAATCTGGCAGTAATTATATGAATCCAAAAATATTCACAGTTGGATATGTCATCCCTGAAAATTTTGAGAAACATATTGATTTTAAATCTAAAAATGCTTTAATGGATGCCGACATTATTCTTTTCGTGCCTAAAATACCCTATTATCAGCTATCAGAAGTGAATGACGGTAGATATCAAGGAAATTATTGCTATGGACCTGATGGTTCATTCCAATTAACTGCAGATATGAATCATTGGAAGAAAGAAATTAGTGACTCACTCAAGGCCGGAAAAACAATATTTCTATTACTCTCTGACAAAGAAATATTCTATTTAGATACAGGTAAAAGAACACACTCAGATATAGGAAAAAACACTCAAACAACTATTATTGTCGAGGACTCTCACTGTTATACATTTCTCCCTTTTAGCATAGGTACAATTAATTCCGCAAAAGGCAATGAGGTCTTATTCACAGGGAATCCATTGTTTAAAAACTTCTACAACAATTTCAAATCATACATGAATTACGAAGTGTATATAGAAGATATTCCTCCCAATGGAACAGCAATTTTCACAGGAAAAGATAAAAGCAAAATTCTTGGCGCAATCTATAAGGTTGGGCCAGGTCACTTAGTAGCGTTACCGAACATATCTTATGATGAAAATGTTTTCACCGAAACAATAATAGATGGAAATGGTGAAGAAACTGAATATTGGACTAATGAAGCTGGCGCTTTCGGCGGCAATTTAATTAGTAATTTAATTGAGATAGATAAAGCCTTAAGAACCACATCAAACAAGACCCCACCACCAGCTTGGGTTTCAGATGAAACATTTTCTACCAAAAAAGAAACTGAACTAAGAAACGATATTAAAGATAAGTTAGAAACAATTAATAAAATTAAGAAAGATGTAGAAACAATTGAGGCAGAATTAGAAAAGGAAATCATATTAAAGGATTTACTCTACGAACAAGGGAAACCATTAGAAAATGCTGTAATGAAAGCTGTTCAATTATTAGGTTATAATGCAGAACATTACGATGATGGAACCCTTGAGTTGGATATTGTCATGACTAGCTCTGAAGGAGTTCGGTATATTGGTGAATGTGAAGGAAAAGACAATAAAGATATTGATATAAACAAATACAGGCAGTTAGTAGATTCAATAAATGCAGATTTTGATATATCTAAACTTGAAGAAAAAGCATTTGGAATATTATTTGGCAATCCTCAGAGATTGCTAGAGCTAAATAAAAGAGATTTAGATTTTACAAAAAAATGTAAATCTGGAGCTAATCGTGACAAAATTGCATTAGTAAAAACATCTGATTTATTTTTCATAGCAAAATATCTTAGTGAAAATAAAGATATGCCCTTTCAAAAGGCGTGTCGAAAAGCGATTTTTGATGGAATAGGTAAAGTTGTAGAATTTCCCAAGCCCAAAACCCATAGGAAAAAATAAAATATGAGATATATATTTTGGGAAAACCATAATAACTTACTGTATGCACGCACCGATATCCGGTCTGTTTTCCTGGGACTTCAACAAGACCTTTATTCCCCATCCAATCAACCCCCTGTATAAAATTATCTTATGAGGACTGTTTTATAAAAACCGGATAGATAAGTTCATTATCCTGGTAATGAGGAGCATTATTTCATGTTCAATCTATGTTTTGCGTATGGATCGAATCTGTGGCGGGACCAAATGAAAAACCGTTGTCCTGGCCATCGGATCGTTGGTCAGGGTGTCTTGAAAGGGTATCGGTGGTACATCACGGAGCGGGGATATGCCAACCTCATCCCCTCTGAAAACGATGAAGTGTATGGTATCGTGTATGCCCTCACGCCTGAGGATGAAGCCGTCATGGATAAATATGAGGGAGTGGATGTGGGTCATTTCATCAAAGAATATGTCAATGTTCTGGTGAATGGTGAGGACTGCCGGGCTCTCGTCTATCTGGATTCCAATCCTGACATCCAGGAAGGTTCCCCCAAACCCGAATACATCGAGAGAATGAATAAAGGATTACAGGACGCTCAACTCCCGGAAGATTATGTAAATCGTTACATCCGTCCGGTCATCCCCGAAACCATTCCCGAATAAACCCACCTGCCCTCTCAAATCAGTCCCCCTCGAAATTCATATCCCTCAAATCAAATCTATATCCCCGAAAAATCCCACAAACGAACCAGAAACGAAGAGGGTACGGATTTGGTCCGAGCAGCTCCGTGGATGATACAGTCCGAAAACCGTTTCACCAAACCATTTTTACACGGGAAATACAATCCCGAATGGGTCCTGGAGGTTATAAATGAGGAGATATCCTGTTAAGTAATACAGGTCAGAAAATTCCGATTATCGGAGTTCCATAATGGGGTAACCGCAGGCCGCCGCCAATACCTTGATGGGGTGAATGGTTTTCTTACCACTCCCCTGCTCCATCTGCATTTTACAGGTAGAACACTCACTCAAACCAAACTGGATATGGCTGGCCTTGAGTGCCGCAAACAACGGCGCACCGGACTTCATGGAAATCTCAAAATTACGGGCTTTGAATCCGAAGGTCCCGGCAATTCCACAGCATCCCTGATTAATGGCTTCCACTTTAACTCCCGGGATCTGCTGTACCAGCTCCATTCCCGGGTAACCCATCTTGAGCGCTTTCAAGTGACAGGGGGCATGATACCCAAAGGATACATTGACGGGTTTAAAGTTCTTTTTCAACTTCCCTTGTTTATCTAACTGGGTCAGATAATCCATGATATCCATGGAATGTTGACTGACAAGTTTCACATCTTCATGTTCCAGGACATCCGGATATTCTTCCTTCAGACACAAGGTGGCTGTGGGTTCCGAACAAATAATGGTGTATCCATTTCTCACAGCCTCCGCCAGATGCTTTACATTGTATTTGACGGTAGGTAATGCACCTTTGATGTCACCATAATCAATGGATGGCATTGCCGCCCATCTCTGAGGTGGGATAATCACATCAATATCGTTGTACCGGAGAACATCCATGACCGCCCAGGCCAGTTCCGGATCATGAGCGTTGGCGAACTGGTCCACAAAATAAGCCACTTTGCCCACGGGATTTTCAATGGCCTGTGGTCGGCTTTGTTTATACTGGTGCATGAAAGTGGTTGATTTGAATTTCGGTAATTTCCGATTTCGATGGATTCCCGTGACCGTCTGCATTAATAACCTCAGCGGTTTGATTTCCATCATCTGATTGGACACCGGCGCTGTCCATCCGGCGGGAATAGAAAGTTTATCTGCCAGCGTCAGGAATCTGTCTTTCAAGGGCAACCCATGATGATGGACCCAGTAGGCCCTGGCTTCCAACATGAGTTTGGGGATATTCACTTCAGACGGACATTCCAGATGGCACATTTTACAATTAGCGCATAAATCTGCAATCTGCTTGAATTCTTTATCGGTCATATACTCCAGACTCAACCTGCCGGACATCATGGTTCGAATCAGATTGGCCTTGGCTCGTGGTGCCGCCTGTTCAACAGGATAGGCCTTGAACACCGGACACATCGACCATACCCGGGTGAGCGTCTTACATTCCCCACATCCGTTACACCGTTCTGTTTCATGGGAATGTTCATCCCCTTTCCAGTTCAATATCTGAGGTAAATCGATGGACTGGAATGTCGTACCATATCGGAGATTATCGGAAATCTTATGGTCAGGAGCCGGGATTTTCTTACCGGGATTAAAGGTATTCTCCGGGTCGAGCGTTTCTTTGATTTGTTTGAATACGGGGAATAATTCCGGATACTGGCGCGGAACAAATCCCGCCCGGAGTAAACCATCTCCATGTTCACCACTGATGGTCCCGCCCAGGGATACCACTAATTCAAAGAATTCATCCGCCACCTGTTCCATCTTTCGAAGGTCATCGGCTTTTTTGAAATCCATAAAGGGACGGAGATGTAATTCACCATGTCCGGCATGGCCATAGAACGCACATTGTAATTCGTGTTTCTTGAATATGTTTTCCAACCCGTCAAAATATTCCGGCAATCTGATCGCCGGGATAGCTCCATCATCAATAAATTCTACCGGCTCCAGATTAAAGGGGTTTTTATATAACAGCGGCGTCGTTGATTTACGGATCGCCCATATAAGGTTCTTGTCAGATAATTTTAGGGCTGGTTTCAATGCCAGCGGTTTCAGTGATTCACCCAAGCGGATAGAACCCTGGATTTTCTCATAGACTTCGTCGTCAGATTCACCATCCTGCTCCAAAATCAAAACGGCTTGGGCATCCTGGGGCAATAATGCCTGGACCTCTGGATTTCCACCCTTACGGGCAATCGTGATGACCTGTCCATCAATTAGTTCCAGAGAAGACGGGTTACTTTGTAATAATACCGGAACTGCCGTACCTGCTTCTTTGAGGCTGCGGAATGCAAGTAATAAAAGACCATTACGGGTGGGTTTATCAGATAACCGGACAGTGATAGAGGTCGCCAGTGATAATGTTCCGCCGGAACCGGCATACAGTTTTGCCAAATCCAGAGTATCGTTTTGAAGCACCCCTTTAAGTAAATAACCGGCACTATTTCGGACTTGGTCAGGATATCCACGATCAATGGCTTCCTGATTCGTTCGAAGAATATCCGTCAGGGGTTTGAGAGGCGCAGGCAGGTCAGAGAGGTTCTTTTTCCCGAAAGTGGCCACACTGCCATCGGATAAGATGACATCCACAGATTCCAGATGGTCACGAGTTGTCCCATATTTCAGAGAATGGGCACCGGTGGAATTGTTGGCCGTTATTCCCCCGAAAGTGGCACGATTCCCACTGGCAGGGTCAGGACCAAATATCAGATTATATTTCGCTACTTCACGGTTTAATTCATCCAGAGTGATCCCCGGTTCTACAATGGCATATTTCTTATCCGGATTGATTTCCCTGATCCGTCTATAATATCGGGAAAAATCAACAATCAATCCTGTTCCCAGTGAATCCCCGGAAAGTCCGGAACCCGCACCTCGGGGATGAAGAGATAATCCATTATCCCGGGCATACTGGACCAGACGGGAAACATCGACATTATCTTTAGGGAAAACTACGCCCTGGGGGATGATTTGGTAGATTGACGCATCAGTAGAATATAAAATTCGGGTGAGTGTCCGAAAATCGACATCACCGCGAAGAAGTTTTTGCAGGTTGTTTTCGTGTCGAGAAGTTTTTTGTGCCATTTATATAAATTATAACATTTGAAATAGTGGGTTTTAATGTATCATTTTGGGTATGAATAAATTACTAAACCATTTATCCAGACAGGAAGGTTGGCATTTCTATCTTTTGATAGGCATTGTGACTTTTATTTCATTTCTGGTGAATGGGTACCAATACAGTTCATCCGACCTTTCGTTATATCTGTCTTATCTCCCGGTTTATGAAGGTCGGCATGTCTATCATCCTGCGGACTTGATCCTGTTGGCCAAACAGGCAGGAGGCCATTACTACTCCTTTGGATTATTTCCCGTCCTCCTGTTGAAAAAGTTTATCTCCGTTCCCTGGGCCTGTCTGATTATTCATCTGATATGTCAATATCTGATATGTTTCACTTTTTTTAAGTTTGTGGAATGTGTGTTTGACCGGAAAGTGGCATGGATGGCGCTGGGCCTGCTCGCTTTCAAAAAGATGGTGGCAGGTGCTCCCGTCGGGACTTTGGAAGATGTTTTCAGTGTCCGAAGTATTGCCCTTCCCATGTTGTTCTGGAGTTTACGCGACTTTATGAAAAAGCGGTATCTTGCCGCATTTTTCTGGGCAGGCATAGCCGGTAATTTCCATCTTCTCTCTGCGGGTTCTTTATTGATGATTATGTCGTTGGCTCTGGTGTGGGAGATTGGTTTTTCCCAATGGAAGAAATGGTTATCCTGTGGTGTAGTCAGTGTCCTGTGTATGTCACCCGTCTTAATTTGGAGAATGATTGTTTCCAGCCAAAATCATGGTAATGGGCTCCCCTTATTTCCCGGACCAGGCTGGTTCCGTATCGTTCACCTGAGAGCCGCCTACCTATTCCCGATGTCATGGGATTTGAACAGCTGGCTGTATCTGATATCCATCGGAGTAGCATTTGTTGGAATGGTTTATTACTCCAGGAAACAGTTATTTTCTAAGCCCCTTTATCAGCTCACAGTAACCAGTCTGGTATTGGCTCTGGCTTTCAGCTTATTAAGTCAGTTCAATTTTCCTCCAGCCATTTCCTTTCAGTTAGTTAGAAGCTGGTTATTCCTGGTTTATTTCATTTTCGTTTTTATTGCCTGGTTGGCTGTAAGAACTCTCGAAACAGAATCCTCACAGAGATGGTTTCTCTGGACTTATTTGTTTTACTGGGTACCCTTATATCGTTGGGGTATTATCTTCAGTGGTCTCCCATTAACTTTAGGATTACGGGGACATAAACAAAATAATTTATCCAGTCAGACCCACAATAAAATCAAGCGTCTCGGATTGGGATTGGTTCTCGTCATGTTGGGATTATTATCCATTCTGGGGTACAAAAAGGTCCAGGGTAGATGGCATGAGATCCCTCGAAAAATGGCTGAACACATCGATATCTATGGCATCAAGGGGGGAGATGATTGGATTGCATTACAGAGATGGTTTAGGTACAACACCTCTCCGGGAACCATGGTCATCACACCACCAGATATGACTGGTTTCCGAAAGGAATCCCAAAGATCCACCTTTGTGGAAAACAAAGACGGAGCCATGTCAGTCTATAGCGAGAGATATGCCAGAGAATGGGAAAAACGAATGAGTGACTTACGGCTTTCACTGGCACAGGAAACACATCATTACGCCAACCAGTTTGACTCTCTCAAAGAACCCGTCTTTATCGATATCTCCCGGCAATATGGAGCATCCTACCTAGTCACCCGAAGATTCTCTATTCTCAAATTCCCCATCGTCTATGAGAATTCCAAGTATAGGGTTTACTATCTCAGAGATTAACCGGATTTATGGGGCTCTTTCCCTGAAGAACAGCAACAATATTCTGAGCTGCCATCAGTGCCATCTTTGTCCGTGTCTGAATTGATGCCGACCCAATATGGGGAGTGAATACCACATTATCCAGTTTAAGCAGCGGTTCAGTCATCTCAATAGGTTCTTTTTGATAAACATCCATCCCCGCCCCGGCAATTTGTTTTTTCTTCAGGGCTTTATAAAGGGCTTTCTGATCCACCACCGGACCACGGGAAGTATTGATCAGGATACAATTAGACTTCATCATTTCGAACTCACGGGTACTAATCAAATTTGTTGTCTGTGGGGTTAAGGGACAATGGAGTGTAATAAAATCTGACTCTTTTAATAAAGTCATCAAATCTACATACTCGGCCTTCAATTCCTTTTCAGCCTTCTTATTTCGAGTCCGGTTATGATACAGGATCCTCATGGAAAAACCACGGGCCCGCTGCGCCATTTCTGTTCCAATACTCCCCATCCCAATGATCCCTAAAGTAGCATGATGAATATCCTGACCCAGTAGTAAATCGGATTTCCACTGAGTCCATAAACCTTTTCGGGTATATCGGTCAGATTCTGCAATTCGTCTGCCAGCCGCCATCAATAAGGCCCAGGCTAAATCCGCAGTCGTGGCAGCCAGAACTCCGGGAGTATTGGTCACAATGATATTTCTTTTCCCAGCCGCTGCGATATCGATGTTGTCATAACCAACCGCATAATTTGCAACGATTTTCAACTGCGGTGAAGCACTCATAACCTCGTCATCAATCCGATCCACCAACATGGATAAAAGGGCATCACAAGATTTAACTTTGGCAATGAGTTGTTTCTTTTCCAGAACCACACCGGATTTGCCTACTTTCACATCAAAAGACTGTTTTAACAAATCCAGACCCGGTTGCGGGATCGGCTGAGTCACATAAACAAGTGGTTTCATTCCAAATTCCTCCTACTTCGTAACAGCCTGAGCTAAAGGAAGGATGGCCAGGACATTGGCAACCGGGCGTTGTAAATTCCCCATATTTGATGGCCGGTTGATGAGTTTATTTCCAATGACCATTGTTGTGGAACCTCCCCCGTCAAAATTGATAGCTTCGGTGGCTCCCAAATCCTGCAGCAAAAACGCCATTTCCGTTAATGTCATACCGACGCTCCAGTCCGGCTGTCGGCCATCCACAGTAACCATGAAAACTTCACCCTTATTGTTAAATCCGAGGGCAGTCCGTGGATTCCGTATGACAGGACCAATTCCCGAACGGTCATCAAATCCTTCCTCTGTAGTAGTAATTGATACAACTCCGGATTTTAATAGTTGCGGACCGCCGCCGATACCATGAAGGGTCTGACTCCAGTCATATCCTGATTCACTGATAAGGTCTGGGGCGATTGGCTGGATTGTCAAAGTTCGGTCACTCAAAATACCCAGACAGGAGCGAGCCGGGCGTGTCCCTACCGGTCGGGATATAGTTTCCCCATCAATTTTAGTGAGAGATAACAGGTTCCCTGCCCCATCGAAATAACTTCCATTTATAGCAGCAATGGCTCCCTGCTCAGAAGAAATATCCGTCACAGGAGATTTTTTACCTGTCTTGGGAAGAACAGGACGAAGTTCAACTTTAGCCTTTATCAGATTGACCTTAAGAATATCAATTTCCCACTTCTGAGTCCCAGGATGTTGGGCATGCTGATAGCTCAACCCCGGAACCAGTGAAGATGGAGTTGAATACACCATCGCCGGATAGTTCAATGCCAGACAATTGGAGATACTCCAAAGGGCTAATAGGAGTAACAGTAACATCTTCCGCATCATCAATAACCTCTCAATCAAAATCTTTTTATTCAGTAATAGTCACCATCTGTTCCATGGAGTAACGGGTACCCCGAATCTGAACAGTAAGCAGCCAGGAACCTGGTTTATCAGGTGCCGGGACCTCAATCAGTTGTCGTCTCCACCCAGTTCCAAAAATTAAACTCGGATAAACAAACACCATTGTTCCAGAGATTTTTTCTCTCCCATTAAACCATTCGTAATTTAGACTTTGATTGGGAGGAAAATTATCTCGAATCCAATAATCTCCATTCACCGAAGTAATAAAGAAATTAAGCGGGATATTGTCATATACCGTATAGTTCAAAGAATCATTATCTCTTGGAAGAATAACCCACTGCGTCTGGGTCGCCCGAGTCCCCCCGGTATGAATGGAATAACATATCAATTGATCTGTTTCCCATAGTTTCTGGATATTGCCCGTAGATTCTTCGGCCTTCTTCACATTTAAGAGGTCTTTCGAACTGGAATACTTTTTATGAACAACAACACGGTTAACACCCATCGCCGCCAGAGCCCATGTATTGGCTGGTTTATAGAACTCATGTCCAACAGAAACCATTTCCCGCGTGATCTGAGGATAATATCCGCTGAATCCATTGACAATCGGTTTCCAATGAATGGTGGACAGTAACATATACTCATAAATCCTATGCCCGAGTTTATTTTCAAGAAGATTGTTATAGATAGGGAAATGAAGGATTGCCTTAGCAGAAGTGTCGTCTTTAAGACGGAGCATATCCCGTCTTGAAGGAGAATTATTAAAGGATATCGGTTCTGTATGAATAGGAATATTAATATTCTCACACAGCATTAAAAAGATGAGGGCTAATGGAATCAGGCTGTATTTTTGCAGGGTTTTAGGGAGATTGAATTGATGAAGTTCAGCTATTGTATACGCAGAGATGATCGTAAGAACAAACATCACCATAACACCCAGTCTGGCAGGAACCCGTAACGAAGAAAATCCCGGGACTATATCATAGAACCAGAAATAAGGAAGTTGGAAGAACGTAACATGTTTGTTGAATATCAGAAATGGACCCAGGGATAAGATAAAGGCAACCACTCCAATCAAAACAAATGGACCGCGATTAAACCGATATTTATCGCGGTATTTCAGAAACAAGAATAACCCAGTCAATGTCAATAATATGACAACGATTCCCGGGAAATTGGGTAATTCCCAAAAATATCGGTCTTGATTAACCGCTTCGGAAAAAGAGCCATATAGTAAATTTGAATAGGGCGTCACAAAGTAACTGGTACATAAATCCACGGATCCCTGGAATAAATCACTCAGTGTACGGGTCAGGTTCCATTGCTTCTTCACAATCAAATAGGGCCAGGTCAGACTCATCACTCCAGCAAAATAAAACATCCCCAATACAAGAGATTTAAAAATGAAAGAGGATTTTTGGTAGAGCTTGTCTTTTACCAAATACCAGCTTCCATACAGAAAAATCCCAATCACTGTAAAATAACCCAGGTAGTAGGAACATAGTGTCTGAAGCAGTAGGAAAATAGCAAAAAGTATTCCGTGTTTCCAAGATAGAGATTTCCTGAATCGCTCGAAGAAAAGAAATACCAAGGGCATATAAAAGAAAGTGAGAAGCTGGACATGTCCCAGCTGCGCCATCCGGGATGGACAAAAAGTAAACGCAATCCCGGCAAACAGCGCCGCCCAGTAATCTCCTGTCAATTCTTTCACTAACCAAAACATACTAAGACCCGTAAGGAAGAAAGCACAAAAATAAAGGATGTTTGATGCCAAGATAGGGTTATTGGTTATCAAGTACACAGGGGCGAAAATAAGTACATGCGGAAGCATGTGTTCGGATAATGCCAGAGAATTCTGCAGGGGATAAAAAGTGTTTGCATTAAACAGCTGAAGGGGATTTGTTAATAACGCGTGAGTGTCCCAGGACAATATCCATGTGTTCAAAACAGGATCACCGGTATCAGGCAGCCAGTTCAACATTTGAACTGGCAATGGCCATAACATGATGATGCTCAATACGAAAAAGATGAATATAACACCCAGATGACTTTTATATTTTTCCCAATTCATCGTGCTTATGATTATACATAAAACAGATAACTTGAGTCATATGAGAGATATAAAAAAGTACACGGCAGGATTTTGTGTGATTTCAGAAGCTAAAAGGTGGTGCCGGAGATCGGGGTCGAACCGATACGTTGTTTACACAACGAGGGATTTTAAGTCCCTTGCGTCTGCCAGTTCCGCCACTCCGGCACGAAATGGAATGATGTTCGAATTAAAATTGTCGCCTAAAACAGAGGGTTCCGTCAATACTTTCTTAATGAATTAATTTGAATTGGCTAATTTTAGGGCCAAATCACGCACTCCCTTAAGGTCAATTTTCCCTGTTCCCAACACTGGAATAGTCTCAACCTGGTAAAAAGAATCCTGCTTAGGAATCCACAGATTGGGGAGTCCAGAGGTTGAAAGCTTTTCAATCACACCTTTGAGTTGCTCTGGGTCCATTTTATGAATAACGACCAGTCTTTCCCCTTTGTTTTTATCAGGGACTGCGGTAACCACAAAGGTTTGTTCAGTTAAATCAGCAATCTGATGGAGAGTTTCTTCGATTTTGATGTGAGGAACCATCTCCCCACCAATTTTAGAGAATCGGGATAAACGGTCTGTAATAGTCATAAAACCGTCGTTATCCATGCTGGCAATATCCCCAGTGTTATACCAACCATCCTTCAATACCTGAGCTGTTAATTCCGGTTGTCCCAGATAACCTTGCATAACATTGGGCCCCTTAACCCATAACAATCCAGACTGCCCAATGGAAACAGGTTCACCCGTCTCCAAATCAAGGATCCGAACACTGACACCCGGTAACGGATGTCCAATACTGCCTTGTTTTCTCCCTACCTGGTAAAAGCCCTTCGCACGGTAACTCATCGTATTTACACTGATACCCGGAGAACATTCGGTGCATCCATAAGCTTCATAGGGCCTGATTCCAAATCGTTCATCAAAGGCCTCGGCAATGCGCTGGGGAAGCTTCTCAGCGCCAGCCATTACAAATCTTAATGACCCAAATTGACCCGGCGCAATCCTCTTGGTGTAGGTCTGCAGAAAGGTCGGTGTGGCAACTAATAAACTGATTTGATATTCCTCAGAAAGAGTCCCTATGGTTTTGGTATCCAACGGATTTGGATGATACACCACACCAAAGCCCTTGATTAAAGGGAACCAGAGGGTGCCTGTGAAACCAAACGAGTGGAAGAAGGGGAGCACACCCAATATGCGATCAGTTTTCTCTACGGTCATTACCTGAGCTATTCCATCCACATTACAGAAGATATTAGAATGCGTCAGAAGGACACCTTTGGGTTCACCTGTACTTCCACTGGAAAAAATGACCGTACAGATATCATTCATATTCCAGCTCCGGACACAACCCAGAGATTGTTCAATGGTTCTGATAGGTAAAAGAAGTGCAGATAATAAACCGATTAATTTGTCCAGTTTCGAGATATTAGGAGCCATGTCATCCAGATAAAGCACCTTCACAGGAAGAGTCAGTTTAATTTTCTCCATGAAGGCGTGGGCGGTTACGACTGTCGTAATACCACATTGCTGGATGCTGGCATCCAGACTTTCCTGAGACAAAGTGTAGTTCAAATTGACAGGAACTTTTCCACATAATAAGGCGGCATAATTCAGACAGGCACCAGCAACAGAAGGCGGCATGAATAAACCCACTTTTTCCTGGTCTTTCCAATAGGGTTTCATCAGTTTACCCAAAATTACGGATCGAATCAGGACTTCCCGATAGTTTACTTTGGGATTCATACCATCCGCCATGGCAAAACGCCGGGGATGCCGTCGAGCTTCATCAAATAAGGCGTGATGTAATGGTTTCATGTCTTTGATTCGGTGGTCAAAAGCCAGCGTGGACAATTCATGCACTTTTCGCCGAACCACGGTAACATCCGTATTCCCGGGAAGGGGTTCACCAAAAGTAACTGTCACCGGCTGTGGAATTTTATGATTTGGCATCCATACCAGTTTCCCATTTTTAAATGAAAAAATTGCACCCCAGATTCGATCCAGATGAACAGGAATAATGGGCGCATCCACACCCTTCATGATTCGTTCAAAGCCACGACGGAAAGGCAGCATCTGTCCAATACGAGTGATCTGACCCTCTGCAAAGATACAAACAACATCCCCATTTTGGATGGCATTGCTGGCTTCACGGAAGGACTGTATCAATTCTCGTGGACCATCATCAGCAGACATGGGAATGGCTTTCATAATACGGGCAAAGGGATTAAACCACGGGATTCGATAATATCCAGTGTACATAATAAACCGGATAAATCGGTCAGTAGATGCAATCAAAAACAGGGCGTCGGTTAATGACATGTGGTTGGTTATAAAAAGGGCTCCGCCCCGTTCCGGGATATTATCCCGACCAATCACCTTCACTCGGTAGAAGGTCCGCGTCAAGGCCCACAATATAAACCGAATCAAAGAATCTGGGAGCCGATAGATGTAATAAGCGGATGCAGCAATGTTGATTATCGCTCCAACTAAAAACACATCTACGGGTGTCATACCCATCTTCACCGTCAGAATCCAGAAAAGGCCAGGACCACACAAAGTCCCGATATTGGACAGGAAATAAGCCACACCCTGAACAGTCCCCTTCTCCTCCGGTGAAGGCCGATGTTGGATTAAGGCATTCATGGGAACAACATAGAATCCAGCCCCAAACCCCAGCATGGCCAGGGAGAATAATGTCTTACCAAAGGTTGGAACAGCAAAATACAGGTACAAAGAAAACGCTGAAATAATCAGTGACCCTAATGGAATAAGACCATATTCAATCTTGTTACCGGATAATCGACCTGCCATAAAACTACCCAACCCAATACCAATGGCCAAAGAAACCATAATGAGCGACATTTGAGTATCCAGGGACAGGGGTAAAACCATATCCAGGAGAGTGATTTGGGTGTTGTGTAAATGAAGAATGTATTTACTGAAAATGGGGATATTGGTAAAAAGGAATGCTCCCAGGAACCAGAAAAAAGTGTTCCCAAGAATCGCCATCCATAAGATAGTATCTTTCCGGGCTTTGATGACATTCAGGACAAGATCTTCTACAAAATTGATTTTGATTTTTTGGGTAGGATTCGCAGCCGGTGTTTTCTCAATCATGCAGGCAGTGATTGTTCCGGCAACCGAAAGGACAATAAATACCAATGCGGCATATTGCAGATTCCCTTTAAAAAATCCCAGAAAAAGAGTCCCTATCACAGAACCCAATATAATGGCGGCAAACGTTGTTAATTCAATAATACCGTTGGCCCAGGACAATCGTTTTTCGGGTACCAATTCCGGGATAATCCCATATTTGGAAGGTCCAAAGACTGCCGCTTGGGCACCGGTAAAAAATAGAACACATATACAAAACCACATATTACCTGTTGCCAAGGCCAAAAATGCAGCGGCCATAGCCCCTATTTCCCATATCTTCGTATAAACGATAACATTTCGTTTGCTGAACCGATCAGCAAGGCTTCCGCCCAACATTGAGAACAGGAGGAAAGGCAGAGTGAAAATCAGCATTGTGATGGAAGACCAGTTTTTACTTTCTTCCATGGAGCTGACTAAACTAACAGCCATCACCAATAAAAGAGTTTTGTATGCATTATCATTCAGGGCACCCTGGAACTGGGTAAAGACCAATGCCCGAAAACTTTTTGTAGATTTATTGTTGTTTTTATCCATTATTCTCGTTACTCATATTTAGATTGTATTAACACTGTTGAACCGAAAAAGACTAACTCATTTTAAGGGAATTGGGCAAGTTCTACCCATTCAACTGATTCCAGAGAATCAGATTCAGAGAAATAACGTACCCTCCACGGAGTTACTCGGACCAGGTCCGTGGATGATTCGATTATAATCTGATTTCAATATTAGAATACGAGAGGCGATAAGTCTTCTGGTTAGAAACAAAAAGAGACTAAATACCCAAAATATGGGATAATCTATCTGAAATAAGGAGATATGGTATATAATATATCTCTTGCGATAGTCAAAAGTCCTTCTGACAGGGCAGGTTATCTGACCGTTAAAACAGAAGGTTAGTTGACAGAATCTCAAATTTTTGGTTAAATAGTAAGTTCCCTGGTCTTGAACTATGTCTCGCCCAAGCGGTGGCAGTGTCAGCTTCGGGGTATTCCGTAGAGGAGTGTGTCATTATCATGTTTGCAATTATTAAAACCGGTGGAAAACAGTACAAAGTCGCTGTTGGCGATAAAGTTCGCGTTGAAAAACTCGAAAATGAAGTCGGCGATCAGGTCGAACTTAATGAAGTATTAATGGTTGCTGGTGACAGTGGTGTCAAAGTAGGTCAACCGACCGTCAGTGGCGCTAAAGTCGTTGGCGTTGTAACCAGCCAGGACCGTGGCCAGAAGATTATTGGATTCACCTATAAACGGCGTAAAAAAATCCGTCGTCGGTGGGGTCATCGTCAGTACTATACCGAACTCGAAATTAAAGATATTCAAGGATAAGAGGATTAACCAATGGCACATAAAAAAGGCGTAGGTTCTTCCCGGAACGGGCGCGATTCTAATGCACAACGGCTGGGTATTAAGGTTTATGGTGGTCAGACTGTAACTGGTGGAAGCATCATTGTCCGTCAGCGCGGTTCCCGGTTTTGGCCTGGATTGAATGTCGGCATTGGCAAGGACGATACTATTTTCGCGAAGGTAGCTGGTAAAGTTGAATATTCAACTCGCCGTGGCCGTCGGACTGTGAATGTAGTTCCTGTCACCGAAAGTTAGTTCATTTCGCACAAAACGAATGGTTAGGCAAGCCGGGAACGGCATGTCTAACCATTCTTTATTTTAAATAGAGATTTCCGGGGAATGAAGAGAGAAACCAGATGTTTATTGATGAAGCCAAAGTATATGTGAAAGCCGGTTCGGGTGGAATGGGTTGTATTTCCTTCCGCCGAGAGAAATGTGTCCCTAAAGGTGGACCTGATGGGGGCAATGGGGGACGCGGTGGCAGTATCTGGTTTGTTGCAGACGATAAATTAAAAACTTTGATGGATTATCATTATCGTCCACACTTGAAAGCCCCCCGAGGAAATCATGGTTCCGGTGCCAATCGTGTTGGTAAATCAGGTGAAGACATCCATTTCAAAGTTCCTCTAGGAACTGTCATCAGAGATTATGAGACAGGCGAGTTGATTGCCGACATGGTAACCCCCGGGTTGGAAATCTGTATTGCCAAAGGTGGTAAAGGTGGGCGGGGAAACGCCAGCTTTGTTAGTTCTACCCATCAGGCGCCGCGTGAAGCCGAAGACGGCGAACTTGGGGAAGAGAAAACTTTATTATTAGAATTAAAATTACTGGCTGATGTAGGCCTGGTTGGTTTTCCTAATGCCGGAAAATCCACACTTTTATCCCGAATCAGCCGAGCCAGACCCAAAATTGCGGATTATCCCTTCACAACATTAAATCCCATATTGGGTCAGGTTTATGTTGATATTGGAAAAAGCTTTGTAGTGGCTGACTTACCTGGATTGATTGAAAATGCTCACCAGGGGGTCGGACTAGGGCATGAATTCCTCAGACACATAGAAAGAACTCGAGTCTTAATTCATGTTGTGGACGCTAATCCTGTGGATGGTACAGACCCGATGGAGAATTTCAAAGCCATTAATCGGGAACTGGTAATGTACAATGCTTTACTGGAAACCAAGCCTCAGATTGTTGTACTCAACAAACTGGATATTGTTTCAGAGCGTGAAGCTTTGAATCAATTAAAAGAAACTCTGGAAAAACAAGGATACCCTGTATGCCTCACCTCCGCCTCAACCGGAGAAGGGATCCAGGCTTTGATTTATAAAGCAGCAGAAATCCTTGAACAGGAATCACGCAAACCTGCTCCAGGTATTTATCTGAAACCCATTGAAAAAAGAATCCCTCCTCACCGAGTCAAACCCAAGGAAGATATTGATAAGGACTCAGACAATGAAAGTCCTGATACAGAGGATGAAGACTGGGACGAAGAAGAATAATTCCCTCACCGTCCACGTATTAGGATTAGAATAATGGAATATATTCTGATTAAGTTAAGGTGAAGTAATGGAAAAAAAGTTTGGTGGGTTAATTCCTGTTTATCGCCGAATGGTTGTAAAAATTGGGACCAATCTGTTGAGTGGAGTTTCCGGCAAAATAGAGACAGGATTCATGGATCATATTGCCCGACAGATTGCCCTGTTGCACCAAAAAGGTGTTGAGGTATTACTGGTAACATCCGGTGCGATTGGTGCTGGCATGAACGAGATGGGGTTGAAAGAAAGACCAAGAACCCTTCCTGACCGTCAGGCGATGGCAGCTATTGGTCAATCTCGGCTGATGCATGTTTATGATGAAGTATTCAGCGAATACAATCTAAGAGTGGCGCAGGTCCTTCTCACTGAAAGCGATCTCAAAGACCGCCATCATTACCTCAACGCTCGGAACACTCTGCTCCGTCTATTGGAACTGAAAGTGGTCCCGATTATCAATGAGAATGACACCGTCGCTGTCGATGAACTCAAAATTGGGGATAACGATACATTATCTGCCCGTGTATCAGCCAAAGTCGGCGCTGATGTCCTGGTACTTCTGACGGATGTGGAAGGTCTTTATACCAAGAATCCGAATCAATACAAAGATGCTGAGATAATCCACCAGATTGATAAATTAACCCCCGATATTTTAGCGCTGGCAGGCAAATCCATTAATCAATACGGTACGGGTGGGATGATGACCAAACTGTTGGCGGCAAAGGCTGCCATGAGCTCCGGAGTGACAATGTATATTGCCCGGGGGACCCGTGAAAATACATTATTAGAGATAGCCCAGGGAGACAGGGTTGGAACCCAGTTTATTCCTAACAAAAAATTATCCCTGTCTTCTCGTGAACGATGGATTGCTTTTGGAAGTGGTCGGACTCAATATCGAATCATCATTGATGATGGGGCAAAAAAAGCACTCGTCGAGAAAAACAAAAGTCTTTTGCCTTCCGGAATCATCAAGATTGAAGGCGTTTTCAAAACAGGAGACATCGTTCAAGTTTTGGACTTGTCAGGGAATGTGATTGCCCGGGGATTGGTTAATTACCGGTCCGATGAACTGGATCAAATTAAAGGGATGAAAACGTCCCAGATATCCGCAATCCTCAAGCATCATAAAGGATATGATGAAGCAATCCACAAAGATAATCTGGTATTGATGACCACAGAGGAATAATAAGAAACCCAAAAAAGAAAGCCCGGTGAAATCCGGGCTTTCTTTTTAATATCCGCCGATATGAAGAATCAAATCAAGTTTGAAGGGTGAATAAACCGCCAGAATAACAACAACCGCCCATAACAGAATATTTATAATCGTTGGCTTATCTGTTAACAACAGATTTTCCGGTTCGCCTCCCTCACCTTTCCGATAGGCAAGATATAAGTATCGGAGTATCCCATATATAACAAAAGGAAAAGTAAGTATCAGTGTCTTTGTACCAAACTTTCTCATGGTTTCTTCAGACAAAGTATAGAGGGCATAGCTGACAACGGTAGAGGATGTCACAATAGCAATCATCTGGTCCAGAAATTCCGGTGAGTATTCTTCCAAAACTTCTCGATGCGTATTGGCGGCCTTGTCGAGAAAAATCAACTCATGCCGCCGCTTACATAAAGCCAGGAACATCGCCAGGAAAAAAGTACAGGCCAGAAGCCAGGGGGATACCTGTATGCCAGGATTGACTACTGTACCCGAATATGCCCGAAGAACAAATCCAATAGAGATGATCAAAATATCCAGGATTACGAGTTTCTTCAAGCCTCTGGAATACGCCAACATCATAATGATATAAATGAGGATACAAACACCAAAGGTAAACTCCAGTAATATGGATAATAAGGCAGCACTTGTGACCAGCATGGTAGCAAACAGGAATGCAATCTGAAGGGGGACTTCCCCTGCAGCAATAGGCCGTAGGCGTTTCCGGGGATGCTGTTTATCTTTTTCATAATCAAACAAGTCATTGAAGATGTATATACCACCGGATACCAGGCAGAACAAAACAAAGGCTTCTACGGTTCTCAGAAGAAAAACAGGATTGTCCAGTTCTCTGGCAAAGATAATTCCAGCAAACAGAATCAAGTTCTTGATCCATTGCCGCGGACGCATACTGATAATCAAAGGTCGGAAATACATGTTTATGATGAAGCCTTTCCGGAGTTTGTTATTTTTTCTAACAAGCTGTTCATTTTTTCCATTTCAGTGGCAATCCGGTTTAGATCCTTATGTATCAGTTTCAGCTGAGAAGCGGTTTCCGCCACACCCATGACCTTAAGCACAGATCCAGTATTTTCAATGGATACCGCACCTGCAGGTGGGGGAGATTCCATCGGTGATTGAGTGGGGGTAAGAGGTGTCATTCCAAGATTTTTACGATAAGACTGGGCCGCTCGAGAAAACCCTTCTTCCACATGCCCTCTTTCTTCTCCTGCCTGGATGATCGCCAAGTGGTACTTATCAAATAGGTCAGGATGCTTACGAAAACTGTCCGTGACAGAGGCTCCCTTAGTTAATTCTTCCCGCATTGTCAGAAATCGTTTTTTCAAATCGGGGTCTTCCAATTCAAGAGCCGCTGTTTCCAAAGCTCTGATTAAAGGAAGCTCTGCATTAATCAATTCTGTAAACTTTTCCAGAAATGCCACCAGTTGTATATGTCTCTTATCGATGGTATATTCCTCCCGGAATGATAACCCTTTGAGTTTAATAGTTTTGATTATATCAGAACATGACCTGTATTCAGGCGACAGTTATCATGTTATGGTCATGGTGATATACTATCAAACAGATTCTAATTATGACAGGTGAATTATGATTCGACACCGGCTCTTAATAATTGAAGAAGAAACTAATATACTGAAGCAATATCGACAGCATTTTTCACCAGATTATGAAGTCATCGTTGCGGGAGATCCTTACACCGGACTTCGACGAGGATTGGAAGCTGAGCCGGATTTGATTATACTTTCATTGACTTCCAGAACCGAAGAAACCAATCTATTGATTCAGTTTAAATCCATACAACAGTTAGCTCAAGTGCCAGTGTTTGCGATTCGTACCAACCCTACTCTGACCGAAATTGACCACATGATGAAATTCAATCTGGACTTGGTATTATTGAAACCTGTCACCCCTCAGAAGTTAGAGGAAGAGATGGCACCTTTCTTGAATATGTCGCCCCCAAGACAGAAGAGATTAACTCCATATGAAATCCAGGGATTTGAATAATATTAATCTATAAACAGCGTTTCTTCTAATGTCTAATTTGTGGTATTCTGCCCGACAGATATTTACCCATCTGTCCCCTAACGCCCGGATTATGATGCTCAGCGAACCTTTCTGGGCATTGCCGATGGCTTGGATGGGAATATATCTTCCGATTTATATGCGATCTTTGGGAATGAATGAACGACAAATCGGCTGGGTAACCTTTGCTACAGTATTAGGCCAATTATGCGGAATCACCCTGGCAGGTTGGATTGCTGACCACTGGGGCCGAAAAAAAACTTTGATGACCTTTGATGCCATCTGCTGGGGAATTCCACTGATTTTGTGGAGTGTGGTTATTTATTCTTCAAGGCCTGATTATGTATTCCTGACAGCTGCTTTTTTCTGGGGATTCGGGATGATTGTATCTCCTGCATGGATGTGTATTTTCACGGAGGGTGCAACAAAAGAACAAACTCAAAATGCGTTTTCTCTTCTGTGGTTAATTCTCTCTTCCAACGGGATATTCGCTCCAGTAGGTGGCATTATGATTAAAACTATGGGAACCGTCCCTGCAATCCAGTGGATGATGATTGTTTCACTGATAACAGTATCAATGGGATGGACCTATCGGCTCATAAACCTTCATGAAACACTTCCGAATCATTTATCCAAAAACTGTCCAGCAAATAACCCAATAAATGTCATAAAGGACCATTGGATAGCAAGTAAATGGGGATGGGACCAACCTTTGTCCCGAATATTGCTTTTTTCAGGACTTCTACATGGGTTTTATGCAACACTTTGGAATAGTTTTGTTCCCTTATATTGGACCGACCCAAAGGGGCTTGGATTGAGCAACTCTTTCGTGTCGCTGATACCCGCAGTATCTTCAATAGCCACGTTCCTTGTTATCTTATTGGTATTGCCACAATTAAGGAAGAAAAACGGAATCGGGGTCCTAATGGGTGGTACTTTACTGGTCACTCTGGGAATGTCAATGATGTTAGGTTCCAATATTGGATTCGCTGGCCTAATTATGGGATATGCCATCTTCTATGCAGTTGGTGCTGGCTTGTTTAATCCTCTCAGAGATACCTTGTGGCTACTGTCACTAACACGGATGGATTATCGAGCTAAGATTCTGGCAGCAGTAAATTTAATTGGACTGGTAATAAATCTTCCGGTCGGTCCATTAGGAGGCTGGCTGTATCAATCCCACCCCGCTTATCCATTTATTTTCTGTACCATTCTGTCTATCACTAATTTTGGACTGCTTATAACATTTTTTCTTAATCAAAGACGAATTTTAAAGTGAATGCTTGCAAAAACTTATCCTGTCAGGTTAACATTAAATCCACTGGTCAGTGACCAGGTTAGATTCAATTAGGTGCCCGGGAGAGATTTATGCCTCCGATTGGTTACTTTTCATTTGTCCTTATTTCCCATCTGCCATATGTGTTGGAACACGGTAAAAGCCCCCATGGTGAAGACTGGCTGTATGAAACAGTCGCTGAGTCTTATATTCCACTTTTAAATGTGTTGAACAGGCTGGTGCGCGAAGGGCATTCTCCAAAGATTACAATTTGTATTTCCCCCATTCTGGCAGAACAGTTAAGTCATCCTCATTTCAAAAAAGGATTCTATGCTTATTTAGAAAAGAAGCTTTTTGATGCCGCGGATGACAGAACTCACTTCCTTTATTATCGGAATACCAGTCTTGGGAATCAGGCCCGTACCTGGCAGGTTTTCTATGATTCACTAATGGAAGATTTTGAAGTCAAATATGACTCTGATATTCTGGGCGCGTTTAAGAAACTTCAGGATGAAGGTCATATTGAAATAATCACCACTGCAGCTTCTCACGCATATCTTCCGATGCTCAGTCAGGATTATTCCATTGATGCGCAAGTCAAGATGGCTGTGAAATCCCATGAACGTCATTTTGGGCGTAAACCTGCAGGATTCTGGATGCCGGAATGCGCATTTAGACCAGGTTATTCATGGACACCACCCGTTGCGTCAAAAGCTGGACGCCGTCCGTATATGAGGAAAGGATTAGAACATTTCGTTACATCCAATGGTATGAAATATTTCATGACAGATTACCACCTCTTAAAGGGTGGCAATGCAATCGGAATGTACATGCCACGGTTTCAAGCTCTGCGTAAACTCTGGGGCGCTTCTACCACCCAATACCACACATTGCCCGATGATGAAGAAAAGTCTGCCTATCAATGCTATTTAGCTGAGTCAGAAAATCGGTCTGGAAAATCACCCGCATTTCTGACTCGGGATCCTAAGACAGCGGGACTAATCTGGAACTTCGAAGGTGGGTTCCCCAATGATGCTGATTATCTGGATTTCTTCAAACGTTATTTCCCTGGTCGGCATCGGTATTGGAAGGTAACCTCTTCAAGAGCTGATTTAGCCGATAAGCAAGAATATGATCCAATAGCAGCAGATGCGAAAGTTGAAATGCATGCGGATCAGTTTGTCAAAACAATTCTGAATACTTTACAGACAGAACATCAACAAACGGGTAATCCGGGTATTGTGTGCGCTCCTTTTGATACAGAGTTATTTGGTCACTGGTGGTTTGAAGGACCCCGGTTCCTGTATCTCGTTTTGAAAGGCCTGGCTGAAGAGCAAGAACGATCCGGAGTTACACTAAAAACAACCGGTGAATTCGTCAACAATGCAAATCCACAGATGGAAATCTCTATCCCTGAAGGCTCATGGGGGGAAGGCGGGTTCCACTATATATGGCTCAACGAATGGACTTACTGGATGTGGAAACATATCTATGACATTGAAGTTGAGTTGAGCGAGTTGGTTGAAGAGTATGGCAATCATTCTGATGCCCGCGTTAAAGAGGTTTTGAAACAGTGTGCTAGAGAATCACTGATTCTTCAAAGTTCAGACTGGCCCTTCTATCTTTCTACCTGGACAGCAAGGGAATATGTTGAAGGACGATTCCTTCTCCACCAGCAAAACTTCTTCCGCTTATCCCAGATGGTTGAGCATTTAGCAGCCAGTGGAGAGGTGGATTTTGGTGAATGGAATTTTTACCAGGATTGCTTGAAATCCAGCCGGCTATTTGAGGATATTGAAATAGAATGGTTTAAAGAATAAAAGGCTTGACAGCCTGTATTATGCAGCAGAGTATAATAATATAGAGAATATGTTATTGGAACACCCTATGGCAAAGAAACTCGTTTCTTGCTATGATAGAATTGAATTCGGAGTAGGTAAAGGTAACTTACTATGAAACTGTCTAGTTTTTTGCGTGAAGACTTGATTCAACTTGAATTAAAGTCAGGTAACAAGAATGATGTCATTCAGGAAATGATTGACCTGATCACCAATGCAGGGGAAATCACCAATAAGGATGAATTTAAAAAGACCATTCTTGAGAGGGAACAACTTGAGACGACAGGTATCGGTGATGGCATTGCCATTCCCCACGGTCGTACAGATGCCGTAAAGCAGTTAGTTATTGCTTTTGGTAAATCTAAAGACGGTATCGATTTTCAATCTTTGGATGGTAATCCTGCATTTCTGTACTTTATGATTGCTTCTCCTCAAAATGCCAGTGGTGTGTATCTTCGGGTGTTAGCAAAAATATCTCGACTTCTGAAGAGTTATGATTTCCGTACGGCGCTGCGTAATGCAGAAACACCAGCCGATGTAATAGAAATCTTTAAACAAGCTGAAAAAGAATAACTGGTCAAGAAAGCATTATGGACTCGAAAACTCTACTTGAAAAACTCGTCAAATTACAGAACATTTCACTGGAATTAAAGACAGTCTCAAAAGAAATCGAACTGGGTAGTTACATAAACGATGAAGATAAAGGGCAGATGGAATCCCTGCAGGCCAATTATATAGCAGAGCGCGATGCCGTTCTTCATGAGATTCAAACCCAGTATAATGATAAACAGTTATTACCCCGGATTGAGAAACTGCAACAACGATATCGGGGTATTTTTATTGCCCGCGTAGTTAATGCTGTTTGTCGCGGTTGCAGAATGGCAGTACCAGCAACAATCATGGTACATCTGCTATCCGTTGACCGATTAGTATATTGTGAGAACTGCGGGCGGATACTTCGAAAAGTAGAACCGGATAACATCATTGTAAAACAAGTAGTTCCTCCTCCAGCACCTAAACGAGGCCGGAAGCCAAAACAGCCACCCAAATTTTAACTTGATTACTAAAACAAACAAATAACCCCCAATACATTGTTGTATCGGGGGTTATTTGTTTCTAAATCAACCCAGTTTTTCAAGTATTGGCAGAAGTTCATGGAGAGCTGTAATCCGATAATCAGGTTCAATTGAGGGTTCGGGTAATAACCCTCCTCGATTAATCCAGACAGAAGTCATTCCTGCATTTTTAGCTCCCCCAACATCATTCTGGACAGAATCGCCAATCACGACGCATTCGTCAGCTTTTAGATCCAATCCCTTAATCGCAATTTCAAAGTATTTGGGATTCGGCTTCGAAACACCAATTTCACCCGATATAATAATAGGGTCAAAATAATGGGAAACTTGTGCTTTATTAATTTTCCCCCGTTGAATTTCAGGTATTCCATTGGTCACCATAATAAGGCGATATCGGGTCTTCAGTTGGTCCAAAATTTCAATTGCATCGGGATATAGTTCCCAAGTTTCCCATCGTTTGTGGCCAAACGCTAAAACGAGAAATGCAACTTGTTCTTTGTTTTCAATACCCAAAGCATCCAGGGCTTTACTCCATAATACACCCCGAGCTTCATCAGCAGACCGGGTAATAACCTGGAGTAAATAATCATCATCAGATTTCCAAAACTCATCTCTGACTCTCATATAGGTATCAAGAGCCTGTTGAGGTGTAATGTGGGGGAATTCTGATTGCAATGTGGTCCAGGCATGAAGAACAGCCTGGCGTGTACTTTCTTCATTGACGAATAGTGTTTCGTCGAAATCAAATAACAGGGCTTTAATTTTAGACATAATAAAACATCATACCTTATTCAATCTATTTTTTCATCCTACAAATAGGGAAGGATAAAAAATACTGAGAGAACACCAATTGTTTAGTAATAACTAATGTTAAAGAACATATTTCCTATACACTAATTCTGATAGTATGAATAAATAACTACAAATCAGGAGGAAATAAAATGAAAAAGGTCATCAGTGGAAAGAAGACAGGACCCCGACAATTCGAAATGAAACATATTGCAACTGGAAGTGTTGTTGTTTCGGATGCTCCAGTGCCTTATGGGGGACATGATTCATCCTTTCATCCTACCGATCTGTTGGCAACAGCATTAGCCTCATGCAGTTCAGTAATGATGGCGTTGATTGCTGACAAACAAGGCCTGCATTTGGATGGCATGAATTATGAAGTCAGCATGAAAATGGATAATAAAACACATACAATTACAGACATTAAAATCGAATTTCACTTACCTGCAGCAATCAATGCGGATAAACGAAGTAGCATTGAAAACGCCATTAATATATGTCCAGTACATAATGCCTTGAATCCTAACATCAAGATAGAGGCTGTGTACCATTACGACATACAGTAGAATGAATCATAAATAAAAGCCAGCCTGAATGATTTACAGGCTGGCTTTTATTTATAAGAAAGTTATTCGTAGCGAAGTGCGTCTACAGGATTCAAATCTGCCGCTTTTTTTGCCGGATACATACCAAAAATTACTCCAACGGAAGCAGATATTCCAAAGGCCCCAATAATGGCCGTCATAGAAACTATCGTCGTCCATTTTGCATAGATTGAAATTACTTTTGCCAAACCGACTCCGATAACAATACCAATCAATCCACCTGTAACACTGATAATCAAACATTCAATTAAGAACTGCCCCAGGATATCACGACGAGAGGCACCGATTGCTCGCCGAATCCCAATTTCACGGGTTCGCTGAGTAACGGTAGCCAACATAATATTCATGATGCCAATACCGCCGACCAGCAGGGATATCCCCGCAATAGCTCCCATGACGATGTTGAATATTTTCTGGGTTTTTTGAGACTGTTTCAGTAATTCATCAGGAATAATAAGTTCATAATCTTCGACTTTGTTATGCCGGCGATCCAGAGAGTTACGGATCACTGCGGCAAGCTCCTTGATATGTTCGGAGTCTGAAGCCTGAATAATGATTTCCGTCATGTTTTTTTGACCACCAACTCTCTGAAGAGCGGTATCAAGAGGAATATAAACATCCTTATTTACGTCACGAAGGTTAGCCGCAGGGATACCACTAGAGATTCGCCTGTCCTGCATAACACCAATAACAGTAAACCAGAGTTGTCCCATCTTAATTTCCTTCTGGAGAGGGTCTTCCAAAGGAAACAGTTCTTTAGCAACGTCGGAGCCCAACACACACACTTTACGGGCTTGTTTCATGTCCTCATCATTGAAGAACCGTCCAGATTTAACCGGAAAGTTAGTCAGATTTGGATAAAGCGTAACCGTACCAACAACTTTGGTTTTGGGGAAAATGCTTCCTAACCGGACTTTTAAATCCAATTCTTTGAGGGGAACTGTATATTTGATTTGTTTAGTCAGGGCAGACAAATAATCTGCGTCTTCCCGGGTTAACCCTTCATTGTATGACGTTTTAGCTTTATCTTTTTCAGTTCCCTCAAGCGTAACGGACTTGATGCGGATAGTACTAGTTCCCATAAGTTCAATTTGCCGAATTGTTTCAATTCGTGCACCATCACCAATACTCACCATGGCAATAACCGCCGCCACACCAAAGATAATCCCCAACATCGTCAGGAGGGAACGTGCTTTATGGGAAACGAGTCCCCGCCATCCAATATGTACATTTTCTGAAATATTCATAAGGGAACGCCTTTTCTTATTCTTCTTCCGGAAGGATTACTTCCTCACCCGCTTTTAATCCACGCAAAACCTGGACATTCTGGGCGCTTCGTTTACCTAGAGTGACTGTTTTCACTTCAGGCAGCCGAGTTTTAGGATTCAAAACTTTAACTGTCGTATTCCCATTATTCATTTGCACAGCCTTTATGGGAATAGAAAGAGCATTGGGGATAGTTTCCAATATCATCTCAGTTTTACAGGTCATTCCAGGACGCAGTCGAGGATCTGACTTGTCCAAATCCACAGTAATTTCAAACACCTTTATCCCGGCGGACTCTTCAGTAGATACCTGCCCTGAACCCGCAGACCGTTCGCGTTCCATTGCTAATGTCCCCACCTGGGTAACAATTCCCGTCAGGACTAAATCCGGAATGGAATCCATCGTGGCACGGAGTTTTAATCCGGTTGTTACCTTGGACAAATCGGTTTCATTCACCTGAGTCATCACTTGCATCTGGGACAAATCAGGAATAGAGACAACGGCATTTCCGGGCCAGAGAGTATCCCCTTCTTTGAGGGTTTGCATTTGGCGCCCTCTCCAGTTCTTCTGGATAATGGCTATACCATCGGTAGGAGCAAACAATATCCCCGCTTCCATGTTTTTCTTCATGGTATTGTAGCGTTCTTCCTGAGACTTAAATCGTTGTTCTGTTCGTTTAATGTCGATTTCCGTAGTCCGCTCATCCGAGGCTTGCTGTTCTGCAGCTTTCAGATATTCCTTTTCTGCCTGTTCAACACGAAGCCGTGAACTACGATTTTTCATGACCCAGTCTTCATATTCTTTCTGCGGCAGGATCTCTTCATTGACAAGACGTTGAATTTTTGCGAACTTAGTCGAGTTTTGTTCATACTCAAGCCGGGCAATGTCCCAGTCGATTTTCCGTTCTTTCATGGTTCGTGACCGGTTTTGTTTAGAGAGACGCAGCCGTTCCAATGATTGTTCCAACTGGCCTTTTTCCTGGGTCATCTGGAACTCCAGTTGCTTGACCTGATCTTGCAATTGGGTCATATCAAACCAGACAACAGGATCACCTTTTTTAACTCGCGTGCCTTCGGGAACCAGTTTAGATATTTTCATCTGGTTCCACATACCCTCAATTTCAGGAACCATAACAAGGGCATTTTTTTGAGCTTTCAAAACTCCACTGTCGTTAATAGTTACGACAAAATCACCTTGCTTTACTTTTGCTGTCACATATCCGGTAAAGACAGGCTTATTCTTTTTTTGATAAAGATGATATCCATATCCCAATCCGGCAAGAACCAGCAGAGTCAGGGTAATAGAAATCCGTTTTTTTGTAATGAATGCCATGACGATTATTTGCCTGCCGGCGCTGGGATTGATGGTGAGGAAGATCCCTCATTATCTTTTTTATTGCTGGATTCACCCTGAGTATCTTTAATTTCCTTGGTCGGATCTCGCAGTAGAATCTTTTCATTACCTTTTAAACCCTTGGTAATGATAATAAAATTATTGTCCCCTTTACCGGTCTGGACTTCGACTTCTTTGACGCCGGTCAGATAGGAAACATAGACCACTTTACGGGTTCCACGCTCAAAGACAGCTTCACGGGGGACGGTAACTACATTTTTAAAGGATTCAATCAACACATCCGTTTTACTAGTCATCCCCGGACGAAGGGGATTGTCATTGGGATCCAATTGAGAGGTGACTTCAAAAGCCTTCACACCAGACGCTTCTTTCCGCATCCAGACAGGAACATCCGCTCCCCCCTTATCGGTAGCCAGGGTCGCAATAGTCGTAATTTTTCCTTTTATCAAAACACCAGGCAAAGCATCCAGGCGGACACGAACTTCCTGTCCTACCTTCACTTTGGAGATATCAATTTCATCAATCATGATTTTATTGATCATGACCGATAAATCCGGCAACTGGGCGATGCTCATTCTTTCCCACACCTGGTCACCTTCTTGGATCTTGGTCCGATCACCACCCCGCCACATCATTTCATATACGATAATTCCATTTCCAGGGGCAGTAATGACGGATTTCAGCAGTTTGTCTTTAGCTTCTTTGAGTTTACGTTCTGACTCACGGAGACTGGCTTCACTCTGTTTCCATTGAATCTGCGAAGTAATCAAGTTGGACTTATTGGTTTCCAAAGTTTTAGCCATGTCCAACTCCGCTTTTTCCACAGAAGCCCGAGCGGACAATAAACTCAGCTTCGAATCTTCTAAAGTACTTTCCGGGATAACTTCAGCATCAAATAACCGCTGATTTTTTGCCAGTTTAGTAGAGGCATCGGTGTAATTCAGTTTTGCATTTTCAACAGACAGTTTAACAGCCTCAATACTCATGTCGTTTTGATATTTCTGTAACCGCTGAGATTCTTTCGTCTTCTCAAGGTCCTGCCTGACACTGATAAGGCTTTCTTCCATATCTTTGATCAGTTTTTCGGTGTCAGCCGTATCCAGCCAGATAATTGTTTCACCGGCTTTGACCAAAGAACCCTCAGGAACCATACGGGTAATTTTCCCACTGATTTGCGAGGTAACCGTCTGGGACTTGAGTGCATCTAACTTCCCTACTTCACTGATGAGAATATCAAAATCAGCTTTTTTAGCTAAAGCCGTTGGGATCATGCCATATTTCGCATCTTTAGCTGCTTTCTTTTTCATGACATAGGTAACAGTACCACCCGTAGCCACCAGCACAACCAAAATCAATAAGGATATGAGGACTTTTTTATTCATAGATTATTCTTCTCCCATCCGGGGTACCAGTGGGTGGGTCGCCAAGACCCGTTCAAGATTAGAAACTGCCAGCAAATAATTAATAATGGCAGAAGTGTAACTGTTCTGGGTGTTGGTGTAGCTGTTTTGGGAATCCAAAACATCCAGATAGGTCTGGAAACCTTCTTCATAGGAACGCTTGGCAAGCCGGAGGGATTCTTCAGCTTGTTTGACAGATTCCTTCAGGATTTCCAAGTTTTGTTTAGCTTCTTCAACCGAAATGACAGCCTGACGAACTTCCAAGACGATACTGCGCCGGGATTCTTCCAGACTAATATCAGCAATCTTTTTGGCACTGACAGCCTGAAGGTAATTTTCCCTCAGGTCTGTATGGTTTTGCAGTAAGGGAACGGACCAGACCAGAGTCGCTCGCAATTCAGCATCTTTCAGGTTCCATGAATCATTAAAATCATCATCCGTATTCTCGGCACCATAAGACAATTTGGCGTCCAGTTGGGGGAGACGGTTTCGTTTGGCCAGCCAGAGGGAGATATCCGTGCGTTCACTCTGAAGCTGTTCTGCACGATAATCTAATCTGTTTTTGAGAGCCGTCTCAATACATTCATCCAGTTTAAAATCCCGTTCCGTAAACTTGATATCAGTATCAATACTAAAAATAGACCCGAGAGGTAATCCCAGTAAGTCAGCAAAACTTTCCATGGAACTCTGATAACTGCGCTGAGCAGAGACCAGTGAAGATTTACGGTTTGCCAGTTGGACTTCGGACCGGGTCACATCGATCTTGGCAACCATTCCTTCTTCTTTCTTTACCTGGGCGACTTTGAGCAGCCGTTCCGCTTCATCCACTGCCTGGTAGGCCGTGATGATATTCCGCTGAGACCCGATAAGGCGGTAATAAGCGGCAGTCACGCTATTGATCATACTGCGTCGGGTATTTTGCATGCTCCGGGTAATTTCTATCTCTTCGGCCTGAATCTTCTGTCCTTTAGGAGTGTTATTGACGGAGCTACCCCATAACCCCTTCAGGAGAGGCTGAGTCAAGGACAATGAGGCACCCGAGGTATAACTTTCAGCACTGCCGCTGCCATCGCTTCGAGAACTGCCAGCATCGGCAGATAAAGTAGCACCTGTCAGGAAATATTTAGATAATGACAAACTCATGGAGTCCGTCTCATCATCATCTGTTGACCGTGAATTACTGCCACTAAAGGTCATGCCCGGAGCAGTAAGTCCGCGGCTGATACGATAACTGGACTCGGAGATTTTGACATTTTCACGGGCAATCTGAATCCCCAGATTATCTTTCAGTGCCATCCGGATACATTCATCCAAACTTAATACTTTTGAAGTATCAGGAGAGATCGTGGAGAGGCTGCTGTCCGATGAGATTATGGGTGCGGTAGTATCCACTGTTTGGCTCCACCCTGTCGTCAACAGGAATAATCCCATGAAACCAACTGACAGGTAGTTACCCACTTTATTATGACGCTGTTTCAAGACTGTTCTCCTTGGACGGGAAAAAGGAGTTAATAAATCGACCCGCCGACATATTTGGAATGATTCTATCACACTCATAATTAAACAAATACGATAGTCCAACCCTATGAGAATACTCTCAGTTAGAGATTTAGGTTGAATCCTATTCAGATATACGCTTGATATAAATAATTCTTCCCTACGAAGAGGTTATCTTGCATACTTTTACACTTAAATTATCAATGGGAAGATATCTCCAAAAGAACCTTACATCCAACATTCTATAACAACTTTAACTTATTGATATTCAGCGAATAAACTATCCTGCCCTCTTTAATAAAACATCTTCCCATAAAAATAGAATCAGGGGTGTCCACCGGTTGGGACCCGATGTAACACCCCTGTTATGACTCAGAATAAAGATAAGATAGAAGTGGCATCGTAAACCATCATTATTCACATCGTTTCCCAATATAAAATACATATCCATAATACTGTTTATATTTTGAATATAAGTCTGCCTCACGCCTCATAAATGCAATCATATCCTCAACAGTTTTATTCCCAGCATGTTTTTTCAAAAACTCTTCTTGCCTTGCTTTTTGCGGAATAAAATAATTGTCTATCCAACAATTTTCAGGCAACACAAATGTGGCAACAGGAATATAACCTGTTTTTTGCATAACGGAAATATTATGCCCTATTGTGTTAATTTCAGGAACGGCTTCCATCCACCACTTCTCAATTTCAACGGGACGCTCATTGGTAAACCATGACTCATATGTTACGGCGACATGGCCATCTTTTTTAAGAAAGCCCTTCCAGTAATTCAAGCCTTTTTCAAAACCTATATTGGCAATAGCCCCTTCGGACCATATAAGGTCAAATTCTTCATTTTGAAACGGCAAATCATCCATTGAGCCGACAATCCCTTTTATTCTGTTCTGCAAACCAAGTTTTTCGGCCGTTGAGTTAAGTTTATCAATCGAGCCAGCGGAACGATCAAGGGCGGTGATGGTTGCTTCTGTATTTTGTGCCAGAACCATTGTTTGAAAGCCT
>CAZXWN010000001.1:728628-838389 GCA_964644695.1 uncultured bacterium | reverse complement strand
ATGGAAAAGCCGTAGAGCTCAAATCTGATTATCATGAAGCCTACTACAACTGGGGCCTAGCGCTATATGTACAAGCTAGAGGGAAACAGGGAGAAGAAGCGGACCTATTATATCTAGAAGCTATTGAAAAACTGAAGCAATCCAAAGGATTTGGATTTTATAGATTAGCCTGTATCGAATCATTGAGAGGAAATCCAGCTGAATGTCAGAAATGGTTATTAAAATCGAAAGAAGCTGGGAGACTTCCAGATAAAAATCACTTAATGACGGATGAAGATTTAGATAATGTTCGCGACCAGGACTGGTTTAAGGAGTTTATGGCATCACTTCAGAATTGATGGAAGGGTATCCCTCCGCGCCCAACGGATGTGACCGGTCACAATGAAACCCAGCTTTTCATGCATTCGGATGGACGCCTTGTTATCAATGGAACAGGTACTGATGTGAAGAAGGCCCTTATGGTTTAGCCAATCGCTGACCCAGCCAAACAATAGAGTGGCATACCCCTGTCGACGGTACGGTTCGAGGGTCTCAATACTGATATCTCCATAGACCTCTTGGTAGATGTTAATGTGAGCCCTTGCGACTCGATAGCCTTTATCTACCAGATAGAACTGGTTATGTTTTCTCTGGATAACAAGTTTCCCCAAAGAGACCTGACAGGGTCTGGTTTTCTCGAAGATATACGAACTGGGTGTTCCCTCCAGGTCCTTCCGTTCCGGGTCTCGGTCATCCCACATGATGATACCGTATTGTTTCTCCATTTTTTCTTTCTGGCCGGAGTAAAACCAGTAACAAGGATGATATGAGTTGACAGACATGAGGAAACTCTTTTTATCTTCAATAATTTATTTAGGATTATTTTACCCCAGTGTTACTGAACAAGGGAGTCGTTGATTTAGCCTCTTGTTTCAGGAAGTCTCGTTCCTCGTCTGTCAGGGGTGTGTATCCCTGGCTGAGATAATCCAGAGCAATTTGGAAAAACTTTTCTTCCCCGGGTGATAACAGTGCTGTGACCCCTTCACCTAACGTGAATCGGAGCGCCAGATGCGCCAGTTCAATATCCGTTATCGGTTCATACCAACACTTGGGATAAGGATGGTCATCCGTTCCCTCAGCCCATTTCGTGAGTGCCATGGATTTGAGCGCCAGCATTCCCATACCACGGGACTGTGCCTCCTGTTTGATACTGGGGCCGAAGTTACCTTTTTCATACAGAATAAAATTACAGGGGAACAATACCGTATCAAAATCAAAGTGTTTCATGGCATAAAGAGCTGCAGGAACATCATGAGCGGAGAATCCCAGATATCGGATGAGTCCTTTTTCTCGGGCCTTCAGGAGGGTTTCAAGGACTCCACCCTTACCGAGGGCTTGTTTGGTTTCATCAATACTGTTCAGGGCGTGAAGTTGATATAAGTCGAAATGGTCAGTGCGGAGTTTCTTTAATGAATCGTGAAGCTCTTTCTCTGAGGCCGCAGCGGTTCTTCGGCTCGTTTTACAGGCCAGAAAAACATTGTTTCGGTAAGGTTGAAGGGCAGGGCCCAGACGATCTTCAGCATCTCCATAGGTGGGTGCAACATCGAAATAATTGATTCCATGATGGATCGCTTTTGCAACTAATGAGTTAGCATGTGCCTGTGTGGAATTCATCACCAGAATCCCACCAAATCCCAGAATTGAAAGACTTTCTCCCGTTTTGCCTAGCGCTCGTCGTTCCATTGCCTATTCCTCCTAACTCTTTTCTTTCTCCCTTTTTGTATCTTAATCCAAAAAAGGTATTCTGATAAGAAGGAATTTGAAAAATAAATAAATTATTTTTTCCCAGCAATCTCTTTCTGCAGGAGTTCGGCCTGTTCTTTCAGTGATTCTTTATATTGGGCGGTCAGTTTTCGTTCCAAATCGTCTTCTGGTTCCAGATAATAATCCAGCTCATAAGTGACTCGATCCCATGTCAGCTGGTCCCCATGACAATGAAATACGGTATATCCCGGTTTGAATCCGAGCCATTCACCCGCCCACCAACAGGCTCCTGCGGATTGGGTGGTGATATACCACACGCCATTAAATCCATATTCTTCCGTCATGTGGCCATGACCCTGTAGTAAGGCTTTCACTTTGTGCCGTTCCAAAATTTTCTGAAGTTCCCGGGTATCCTCAATAACCATGCCGGATTTAATGGGATTAAATTCTTTGTCCCCGTTATGTGTTCCAATTTCACAGAAGGCGGCTACATGAATACAGGCTACCGTAGGCATTCCATGATGGGCACCCAGGTCGTATGCCAGCCATTCCAGTTGTTCTTTCCCCAATTTCACTGCTTGTGACGGGCCGGTAGGTGTTTCGATTGGATAGGCTGAGTCTAATATGACAAAATGCCATCCTTTATGGTCGAAACTGTAATAACTGTCTTTCATCCCCAATCTGTCCATGATACATTTCTTGCCGATCTCCGGGTCATCGGGAGCACATTTCCTTCTCGAAGAATATCCCAGATGGTCATGATTCCCCAGGCAATTGTAATAGGGGATCCCCATCTCATCCGAGATAGTTTTGTAGAGTTCAATAGACCGGATGAATTCTGCCTTATCGGTGTAATTTCCATCGAAAGCCAAATCTCCACCCATAATGGCTAAATCGGGCTTCTGTTTTAGCTCCTTAATGGTAGAGATACATTTCTGGTATCCTACATCGCCTTTTCGTTTATAACGAACATGGATATCGGTTAAATGTATGAAGGAGAAGTCTGATGGTTTTGTTTTCATGGGTGATGTCCTGGGTTTGGCGGCGGATAATAAACTGAAAGCCGTCGTGCCTGCCAGTGTGGCAGCTGCACCACGGATTATAAATTCTCGCCTGTTGATAGTTTCGTCTTTCATGAATGAATGTATTCTGGGAAATTTTACCTTGATGATTTTAAGTTGATTTGAAATACTCTCGGCCAGACTTGTCATAAACTCTGAACCCGATATCGAGGCGATGAGACAGTTCTGCCAGATGGGCAGTATAATCGCCATACCCGAATCCAAGATGGTTACAAGGCCATACCTTGATCAATTCAGCATCCGTCATCGGGACTTTCCCTTTAATAATGGGCCATGAGGGATTATACTTCTGGTGTTCTTTTGGATTGACCTCTAAGGTTTCCATCGGGAATGCGACCATTTGATATCGCAGATTCTCTCTGCCTAACCGGGCAATAGTCATGGTATGTCCACCGGGTGTCCGTCCTCTGACTCCTGAACCTCCGGCAGCATAAAAGACTTCCTGCCCCATGTATTCCACCTTATCGAGTTTATGGGTTGAATCCTCTTTGGGGCCTCCAAAGAAATAAGGAGGATGCTGTCCACAGTTTACGATTGCCAGAACCTGTTTCTCGACATCCCGGAAATCTCCAAACCCTGCAGGTTTGTTGGAAATGAGATGGAGTATTAATTGAGTTAATGCCGAATCCATATCATTTTCACAAGCGGTTGGGATGATTGTCTTTTTGCGGCCATCCGGTCCTACATCATTTCCCAGAAATGCGGTCGCCATACAGGCCGTGCAGTGTCTGGCACTCAACTCATCCTGGCATTTGATGCCCGCAAAGGTGATTCCATATTCTTTCACTAAATCTACGGCTGCCCAGTAAAGGGCCGTTTGATAAACCCATTTATTGATGTTCTGAAGTTTGGGACGAGTGAAATCAAATTTTCCATGTTCTTTTTTATAGATATAATCCAGTGAAGCCCGAAGTCGTTTATCGGTAATTTGGAAATCGGATTCACCAGGTTTACCGGACCATTTCACCATGTCTTCAGCCCTGACAATTAATTCGGACTGATCCAATGTTTCAAAGGTCACTCCGAATACTTTCGCCCACTGGTCCACATCTGCGGTGGTGGTCATCATCTTCAGAGCCATTCCACCTAATGACAGGTATTTTTGTTTTCCCAAATCAGAAATAACTTTTTTTACGATTGGAGCTGCCATGGCCCTCTGTTGATAAAACTCCAGAATAGCCATTAATTCCGAAAGGACCTTTTTATCTTTATCAATGATTCCGTAACAGGATGCAAAAGGAATCCCTAATCGTTTCAGTCCACCCCCTGCGGCCATTCCAGCGACCAGCCCCGGGAATTCAGTATCCTTGTAACTGAACATGACCACGCGGGCAATGTCCTCTGTTTCCTGCTGGAAAAAACGGACTGCATCAACGGAATCGTAGGGGAATGTCCATGACCCTTGATTGATTATGAGTGCGTCCGGACTGGCTTTGGCAATATTGGATATCTGGCGGTGAACTAAGTTAGTATTCCAGGCAATCTGGTCCTCTTTTGAAAAACCGTCACCACCCCGGATTACTTTTACTCCCTGGGATTTCAGTGCTTTGATAAGTGAAGCCTCATGAGACAACATCAGATTTAAATTATCCTGACGGACCCAGGGTCTGGGATCGTTCGGGGATAATACACCTACGGTTAATGGTCTTTTTGTTGACATCTACCCTCTCCTTATTTTCATACCCTTTATTATCGCGACATTATTTTTTTATAGGATAACTGGTCCTGATACAGTTTTTTATAGACTTTATATTTTTTATTATGGTAATCCTGATTCTTCGTTCTGGGCCGGATGATCTCTCCCGGTTTGGACATGGCGGACATCGCTTCCAGGACTGTCTTGAATCTTCCTGCAGCAACTGCCGCCAGCATGGCTGTCCCTAATAACATTGCCTCTGAGACTTCTGGAAGGACGATAGTGCATCCCGTGATATCTGCATGTTCTTGCAGCCAGAGGGGATTTTTAGTTCCGCCACCACAGGCATGAATGTGTTTGATACGATATCCGTGTCGGTTCATGGCCTCAATAATATTCCTCGTGCCGTATGCAATAGACTGAATCGTTGCCAGGTAGGATACGGCCAGAGAATTGATCGAAGAATCAAGTGATAGTCCACAAACCATCCCTTTTGCTGTGGGGTCGGCAATAGGAGATCTGTTTCCGTGATAATAATCCAGGATATGGAAGTTTGAAGTAAGTTCGGGACCTTTTTTCTCACGCCGTTGCAGTTCAGAAACACGGGCATTTAACAACTCATAAACATTCAGGCCGATTTTGTGAGCCTCTTTTTTCAATTCATCGAAATATTGATTGTTTACCAATACCCGATCAACCAAAGCGCCTGTGGCACTCTGTCCCCCCTCTGTGAGCCACATCCCCGGAATCATTGCCGAATAATAAGGACCCCAGATCCCTTTGATAAACTTGGGTTTTCTGGATACGGCCATGTGGCAAGAGGAAGTCCCTCCAATCAGAGCAAGATTAGTTTCCAGTAGTTCGGGGGAAATGCTTTTCCGCTGGGTCATTCCCAAAACACCCAAACCTCCGGCATGAGCATCAATAATTCCAACTCCCACTGCAATCCCAGCGGGCAGTCCCAGCTCTTTAGCGGCTGTTTCCGTTAATCCTCCCGCCAATTCACCCATGGGTCGGATATGAGAACCAATCTTGTTTTTCTCAAGTAAATCCAAGAGTCCAATCTGCTTGAAAAAAGTGGCATCCCATTTATTCTGGTGACCCAGGTAAGTCCACTTGCAGACGGTAGTACAAAGGCTTCGGGTATCGACATTGGTGGCTCGGAAGGTTAAGTAATCTGCTAAATCGAATAATCGGGCAATCTTCTTCCATGAAGCTTTTAGTTTATCTTTGACCCAAAGGATTTTGGGTAATTCCATTTCAGGACTGATTTGTCCCCCAACATATTTGAGCACTGGATGTCCTGTACGATTGATACGTTTGGCTTGCTCAATAGCACGATGATCCATCCATACAATAATGTTTTGTTCCTTATTACCGGTGGGAGATAAAGACACGGGCTGGTTTTGACTATCAAGAGCGACTAGAGAACACGTCGCATCAAAGGATATTCCAATAACGCATGAAGAGGGGATTTTGGCTTCTTTGAGAGTATTGCGAATTGAAGTGCCAATGGCTTTCCATATTTCATCGGATGACTGTTCTGCAAATTCAGGTTCTGGCTTCCACAAAGTAATTGGGGTGGATGCACTGCCATAAATCCTGCCGCTCAGGTCAAACAGACCTGCACGGGCACTGCCAGTACCGACATCAATTCCGATGACATATTCACCAGGTCGGTTCATGTTAGGTCTCCATTGTTGGTATTAAACAGGTTACATAACAATATTAAAGTTATTTCTTTAGAGGAACTTCGGCGTCCCAACGGACAATTTTCCATTCACCCTGATTGCGATAAAGACGAACATTTATACTCGAAGTGATATTTTTAGGGGCATATTTACGATAAACCAGAACACGGGCTTCGTCTCCGCGGATTGCCTGTCCTCTAATATCATATTGAGATTGAGCTGCAAACTTTTTCTCTTTACTGATGATGAAATATCGACTTCGCCCTGTTCCTGTATCCCACCATTGCGCGGAACTGAGATGTGAGGGCTGTTGAAGAGATTCTATAAAATGAGAAACTACCTTGACAGGAGGTAGATAGGGTTTCATGTGGGTTTCATTATATTTGAGCAAGATATAAGCAAAGACGATCATGCCCACTAAAAAAATAAGAAGATATCTTTTCATAACCGGCCTATATTAACACAGTTACTGGGGTTGGGTAAAACGATTCGAGCCTGTTAATCGTAATGATTAATGACGATTTGTCCACTAAAATGACAGTTCCCGTTAATGTCCAGAGTGTGAGTATATCCACACTGACAAGTCATAACGGGAACTGTACTATTTATCTACTGCTTAATTAATCGAGTTTTGGAGCTGCTGCTTTGACGGCTTCCGGTGCATTATCTGCAAACTGCTTGAAGTTTTCATGGAACATCTTCGCCAGTTTTTTCGCGGTTGCATCATAAGCTGCTTTATCCGCCCAGGTGTTTTTGGGGACCAGTACATCATGGGGAACTCCCGGAACTACCTTGGGAATATAGAGGCCAAAGATGGGATCAACTTCGAACTCTGTATCCTTTAAATGACCCGCCAAGATGGCACGAATCATGGCACGAGTGTAGGCAATCTTCATTCGGGAACCTACACCAGCAGGTCCACCGGACCAACCAGTATTCACGAGCCAGCAATCCGCATTGTGTGCTTTGAGTTTCTCTTCGAGCATATTGGCATAAGTGGTCGGATGCAGGACCATAAAGGGTGCGCCAAAGCAAGTGCTGAATGTTGCCTGGGGTTCAGTGACACCTTTTTCGGTTCCGGCTACACGAGCGGTATAACCAGAAATGAAGTGATACATGGCCTGTTCGGGGGTTAGCTTGCTAACCGGGGGAAGGACACCGAAGGCATCACAGGTCAGCATGATGACATTGGATGGATGACCTACAATCCCGGGGAAAACGACATTGTCAATATGGAGAATCGGATACGCTGCACGGGTGTTTTCGGTCAGTGTTGAATCATCTAAGTCAATGCGGCGGGATTCCGTGTTAATAGCCACATTCTCAAGGATGGTACCGAACTTTTCTGTGCATGCATAAATATCTGGCTCAGCTTCTTTTGAGAGGCGGATAACTTTTGCATAACAACCACCCTCGAAATTAAAGACGCCTTTATCAGACCAGCCGTGTTCGTCATCACCCACGAGTTTACGTTCAGGGTCAGCGGACAGAGTGGTTTTTCCTGTACCAGAAAGACCAAAGAAGATAGCCACATCACCGTCTTCGCCGACGTTACAAGAACAATGCATCGGGAAAACATTCTTGCTGGGCAGAACATAGTTCATCATGGTGAACATGGATTTTTTGATTTCACCGGCATAGCTGGTGCCACCAATAAGGACCAGTTTCTTACCAAAGTGAACGACGATAAATACTTCAGAATTGGTGCCATCTTCGTCCGGACGGGCATGGAAACCGGGAGCATTGATGACGGTAAATTCAGGAATATGTTCTTTTACTTCTTCCGGTTTCGGAATCAGGAACATAATACGGGCGAACAGATTGTGCCAGGCAGTAGCTGTAATGACGCGGATTGGTACACGATATTCAGGATCAGCACCGACAAAACAATCTTGTACAAAAATATCTTTACCCTGCAGGTAAGACAGCATATGCCGATGAAGTTGATCAAATTTCTCTTCGGAGATGGGTCGATTGACCTTTCCCCACCAAACTTTATCCTGACTGGTTGGCTCTTCTACGGTAAATTTGTCATTGGGGGAACGTCCGGTATGGTGTCCAGTCCGAGCAACCAATGGACCCATATGAGCAATGAGTGCTTCCCGCCGACGAACAGCTTCTTCGTACAGAGAGGCACCTGGGAGGTTCCAATAAACATTACCAATGTTGATAATGCCTTGTTCCTCCAGAGGGTATTTGGGAATAAATGCCACGATAGTATCCTCGCCTTTTAAAGATTTTTAGAACAAAGGGTAGAGTGCTTAACGACTCTTTACTGTGACCTCGAATTAGTTGTGACCCTTAAAATAATATACCTTAAATTGCGTGGATATGTCAAAAAAATCAAGTCCTGATATTTTGAGCTTTGTAAGCAGAGAAAACGCATGGCTGTTGACAATCCCGTGATGAAGAAAAGTTATATTGTAGGTGCCTGTTTTTGTAATGATATAAATAATGAATAATTATGACTTACCAGGCTATGGGAACTAAAAAGCGAATCATCGTGTTATAAAAACAAAGCAAATGATTTGTTAAGTAACCCAATATATTATTCACAGGAGGACTGCAGAAGATGGACAAGAAAACTCTTATTGATCATTTGAATCAGGACTTGGCTGGAGAGTTGAGTGCGATTATTCAGTACCTGACTTATGCTGCAAAAGCATCTGGACCTTATCGTCCCCAATTATCACAGTTCTATCTGACTGAAGTGGCGGGTGAACAGTTACATGCTCAATATCTTGCAAATAAGATTGTCGCTCTGGGTGGTGAACCTACAACACAACCGCGACTGGTGCCGCAAGCACAAACTAACCGTGCCATGCTTGAAGCGGTATTAGCAGCTGAAAAGCAGGCAACCATTGATTACATTACTCGCGCCAAAGAAGCTGATGAACTTGGTGAAAAAGGTTTGGTTGTTCAATTGGAAGACATGGTACGGGACGAAAGTGGTCATTCTGAAGAGACCGAAAGAATCCTTCGTGATTGGCCCTTGTAACAGAACAGCGTATTTAATTTAAACCTCAACAAAAGGCTCGGAGAACCGAGCCTTTTGTTTTTTTGTGTTTTCCAGTCGGGTTCAGTATAAAATCAAGCGGATAGAAATTATGAATAGATAAAGGATATTTCCATGACTGAAATTCCTGTGTTTGATGCCCATGTCGATACTTTATTACGTGTTTTGGACCGTGGTAAGGAAATAGGAATATCACAACCCGATATTTATGTGGATGGTCCGAGGCTTCGCAAGGGTCACGTAGGAGCGATGGGATTTGCATGTTGGGTGGATCCTGAAAAATATGTGGGGCAGTCGGGTTTTGATCGTGTCATGGCTTTACTGGATAGTTTGGAAACCCAATGTAATCGATATCCAGATTTATTACGAAAAGCTTCCAATCGGATTAGTATTCAAGAGGCCTATGACTCGGGAAGGGTGGCTTGTGTTCCTTGTGTTGAGGGGGGGCATTTCCTGACTCGAGATACTGCAATATTGGACCAGTTACAATCACGTGGCATTAGGTATTTGACTTTGGTTTGGTGTCGTTCTTTGGATTGGATTGATTCTTCCCAGGACAGTTCCAAAGCAAATGGCTTAACTGATTTTGGTGTATGGGTTATCCATGAACTGGAGAAAAGAGACATTCGAGTTGACTTGTCACATGCTTCAGAATCAGCTGCAGCGCTGGCTCTGGAACATTCCACAAAACCCTGTCTGTTTACTCATTCTTGTTGTAAAGCCTTAGTGGCTCATCCCCGAAATGTCAGTGACAATTTATTGAGAAAAATTCGAGATAATGGTGGAGTGATTGGAATCAGTTTGTTTGGTGAATTTATCCGAAAACCGAATGAAGGGAAAACCCCTGTAACAACATCAATGGTTGCTGACCACATTGACCATGCGGTACAAATAGCAGGAATCGATCATGTAGGATTAGGATCTGATTTTGACGGCGCCTCTGATTACCCAGAGGATTTAAAAGATTGCTCCATGTACCCAAATTTGATTGAGGTTCTGATTCATCGCGGATATAAAAATCAGGATATCAAAAAGATATTTTGGGATAATCTGATTCGGCTCTTTTAACCTGCGCATCACAATCGAACATGAAACGAAGAAGAATCGAACAAGATCGATCTTGTTCGATGGTCTTTCTGCCCTTATTCAGGTTTATTCTTAATAAATTCCAGAATGAATTGTGCCGTTGATTCAAGTGTATTCCGGGATACTTGTGAGAAGGTATCTTTGGCGGAAGAAATAGGCTTTTTAAGATTTTGTTTCATAAAGATGACCGGAAGATTTCCCGTTGCCAGTGGTGATGAAATCTGGTTTTCATCTGCCGTACGAAATTCTATGGCCTGACGGGTTCTTAATGCGGCATTTTCGACTCTGGTGATTAACTCGGGGGGAGTCTGAGCGGTTGTTGAGATTATCCAGGAATTTACGGAGCCGGAATTTTCCAATACGAGAATCCCACCTAACTGCGAAGTTCCTAATTTTTTCTGGTAATCTGCCAAAGCTCCAGAACCGCTGTACATATCGCCAATTCCAGGTATTTTTTCTTCCGCTCCCAGAAAAGCAAAATGGACACTGTCGGGCAGGGTCTGTCCGCGAACTAATCTGGCAGATTCCAGCAAAAGGCTTATTCCACAAGCTGAAGCCTGCGCACCCAGTGATTTCACAGGGGAATCATAGTGCCCAATCAGTATTATTTCCTTTGCGGATGTTCCCGGATAAAATGCCTGAATATTTCGGGCGATTCTGTTGTTAGATAATCGGTAGTCCTGGATTTGATAATGGTACCCTGTTGTGGACAGTTTATCACTGATATAAAAAGCTGTTGTTGATGCGTTATCCGAACCTGAAGGACGGACTCCAATCTCATCTGTGAGATGTTTGATTGTTTCCATCATTTGTTTTCCATCAATCTCTTGAGCCTGTGATGGCACCGGAGTGGTCATTAGAATCAAGGCGGCTAACAGTGAGTATCCAATTGGTTTTAAGTACATTCTTTCTTTCCTTTTAATATGAAGCTGATTGCTTCCATCATAAATCAAAATGGGTCTATTCGTCCTCTTTCTCTGACCCATGACCCCATCTGTCATCCCTTCCATTCACAATAGATTTATTCCAGAAAAAAATGTAATTGAATCAGATGGAAGTTCTGTTACAATGATAGGGTAATAAATGTTAGGTAGTATCGGTTCCAGTAAAAATTCGAAATCAGGATTGACAGAATCAACACGAATAATTAATCTATACCAAAACCCCGGCAGGGTGATGACAGTAAAGGAGTAAAGAAGATTATGTCAAGTGTAGTAGATGAAAAGGGCCAAAGTCAGAAACTCAAAGCTTTGGAATTGGCGGTATCTCAGATTGAACGGCAGTTTGGAAAAGGGTCTATCATGCGGTTGGGGGAAGGCAGTTCCAGACTGGAAATTCCGGCGATCTCCTGTGGATCTATTTCGTTGGACTATGCCTTAGGTATCGGCGGCGTTCCCCGTGGTCGTGTCGTTGAAATCTTTGGACCTGAATCTTCAGGCAAAACCACTTTGACTTTGGAAATCATTGCCCAGGTCCAGAAAAAAGGTGGTGTTGCGGCCTTTATCGATGCTGAACATGCTTTGGATCCTTCTTACAGCAAATTAATGGGTGTTGATTTAGATAATTTGTGGCTCTCCCAGCCGGATACAGGTGAACAAGCCTTAGAAATCGTAGAAACTCTTGTTCGGAGTAATGCTGTTGACTTAATTGTTATAGACTCTGTTGCCGCCCTTGTCCCACAGGCTGAAATTGAAGGTGATATGGGAGACAGTTTTGTCGGATTACAGGCACGATTGATGTCCCAGGCTTTACGAAAACTTACCGCTGCCATCAGTAAATCCAAGACCTGTGTCATATTCATCAACCAGATTCGTGAAAAGATTGGTGTTATGTTCGGTAGCCCTGAAACAACCACCGGTGGACGTGCTCTTAAGTTTTACTCTTCTGTTCGCCTTGATATCAGACGGATTACAACTATTCGTGATGGTGATAGCGTTATTGGTAGTCGTCACCGTGTAAAAGTAGTCAAAAACAAAGTGGCTCCCCCCTTTAAGGAAGCCGAGTTTGATATCATGCATGGCGAAGGGCTTTCCAAGGAAGGCGACCTTTTGGATTTGGCCGTTAATGAAAAGATGGTGGAAAAGAGTGGAACCTGGTTCTCTTATGGTTCTGAACGGTTAGGGCAGGGTCGTGATAATGCCCGGAAATTCCTTAAAGAGCATCCCGAAGTTCGGCAGGATCTGGAAGGAAAGCTTCGTCAGAAACTTGGGCTTGTGGGTGGAAGTGTACCTGTCCCCGAGGCAGAATAATATTGTGTATCTATAAAAACAGCAGAGCCGGGTAATTAATTACCCGGCTCTTTTTGTTTGTATTGAGCCAGAATCAGATAAAATGATGATGTGATGGGAAAAATAACTTTAATTCAACCGCAAAAAAAACGGCAACATCGGTTTTCTGTCTTTATTGATGAAGAGTTTGCTATGGGAGTTAGTGAGGAGGCTCTAAAGAAATTCAGGTTACGCGTTGGGATGGAGATTGAGACAGAAACCCTGAAGGCATTAGCATTGGAGGAAGATAGATTACAAGCCAGAGATTATGTGATTCGTCTTCTATCGCAGCGTGCGTATTGTATTCAACAAATCCGGAATAAACTCAAAACTCGTCAATATGATGAATCCATCATTGAATCTATAATTACACTTTTTATTCAGCGGGGATATTTGGATGACCAAAAATATGCCCGAGAGTTTGTTGCGTCACGATTGCAAAACAGACCCAGAGGAATTCCTTTACTAAAGCAGGAGTTGAAAAGGAAAGGAATTCCAGATTCCATTATTCGGGAAATCCTGTCTCCACTGGAAAAAGATATAGACCAAATGGCTTTAGCTGAGGCAGCGTTGTCTCGTCGAAAAGATTATGCTGGAGAAAAGGACCCTCAGCGGCGGCGTAATAAAATATACCGGTTTTTAGCCCAAAAAGGATTTCCGCCGGAGGTCATTTATGGACTGCTCCGACGGAAATGTGGTTCGCGTTTTAATGAATCTGTTTCTTCAGATGAAGAATAACAGTTTCAATGCTTATTCTTTTTTCTTGGTTTGTTTCTTCCGACGCTTTTCGGCGGCTTTCTGGAATTTCTCTGTTCCATGAATGGAACGATTGATTAGCGATAAAGCACCGGCTTTGGTAATACTCTTTGTCAGCATTAACTCACCTGCTAAACGCATCCGAGCTGCAGATAAAGTATCTTTGATTTCTGTTTCTACGCCTTCCTGCTTTGCTTCGGAGGTTAAAATCCTGACAGCTTGAGCCATTTGGAAGGGGTTCCCAGATGCAATCAAATCAGTAGCCGGTGGGTAGCTACCATCTTCATTGGGCGGAACTACATCGCTGTTTCCTTCAAGAATACTGACAATCTGTTGGAGACCATCTTCATCCAAAGCAATCCTAAGGTCATTCGTTGTTCCATTTTTCAAGGGAACCAACACATCGCCATCCTGAAGGGTCAAATGGACCCGGACAAACTCAAGAGCAACACCATCTATATTTTGGGTTTCCACTGAACGAACTACTCCAGCTCCGTGGGTTTTATGTACTACTCGATCACCGATATTAAACATCCTGAACTCCTTCTTAGTGTACTGGAACTATGGGGACTGACTTCAAATTATATGATTACACTTCGTCTGTCAAGGACTGAAGTAAAAACTTTAGGTCCGGGGTGGTCCAATTGTCTTTTTAACCTTGGCGACCAAGTCATCCAAATCCACAGGTTTTGTGATGTAGTCTGCAATATTCAGATTACGGGATTTGAATGTGTATTCAGTCTGAGACCTTTGGATGGAGCTTCCAGCCCCATGGGCCGTCACGACAAGTACGGGCGTAGTTTTATCCGTTTTCCTAATATTTTCCAAGACAGAGACTCCATGCATGCCCGGCATTTTTAAGTCTAACAGAACTAAGTCCGGCTTGTGTTCCTGGAATAATCGAAGAGCTTCTTCACCGTTTTCAGCGCAGATGATATGGTAACCCACCTCAGCGAGCTCTTCCTGGAAAAGAAGACGAATATTTTTTTCGTCGTCTACCACTAAAATTAATTGTGCATTTTTTGTCATAATTTTACCCTCAATCTCACATGAACCCTGTCGTGTGCTTATTTTATCAGAAATCAGTCTTCTAAAGTTTGGTCTGATTCTTCCAGTGTTGTTTTAAAGGGAAGAACCAGAGTAAAACATGTTCCCTGACCAATCTGAGTTTTCACCCGAATATCTCCGCCATGGAGTTCGGCCAGCCGATGAGCAATGGATAATCCTAACCCGGTTCCTGATGATTTCGTTGTAAAAAAGGGATTGAAAATGTGTTTTAGAATTTCTGGCCAGATACCAGGTCCCGAATCTTGAATATCCAAACAGGCATTTTCACCATCCTGATAAATTTTAATTTTCAAATCGCCGCCTTCTTTAATGACATCAATTCCATTGGAGACGATATTGGTGACGATCTGTTTAATTTGATTAACGTCAATATAGAACGCCGGCAAATCAGAATAGTCCTTGATTAAGGTAATTGGATTAGAGGCCAGGGTATCTTTAAAAATAAATAAAACCTCATCCACAACTTCTTGTAAAAGGACCTTTTCATACACCGGAGCATCTTTTCGGGCATATTCCAAGACATCCCGAATGAGAATATTAATACGATCCATTTCTTCCAGAATGATTCCGGCATAGCGTTTATTGGCATCTTCATCCGGGAGCCTTCTGAAAATGCGCTGAGCAAAACCCCGAACTGCAGTCATCGGATTGCGGAGCTCATGGGCTACACCGGCGGCCATCTGTCCGAGTGCCACAAGTTTTTCCTGGTGGGCGAATTCTCGCTCAATCTCTCTTAATTCAGCCTGAGCTTTCTCTACTTCTGCTTCTAATTGTTCATTGAAGTGTTCAATTTGTTCATAGGCCATGGATTCTGCAATCGCCAGACCCGCCAACGCTGCAAACCGGGAGAGGGAATTCATGTCCTCTTCAGTGATAGGTTCCTGATTAAATCGATTGTCCACATAAATCATGCCGACGGCCTTATCTTTAGCCATCAAGGGTACGGTGGCGAAAGTAGGGCATTGCAACAGTTCAAGGACTTCAGGGCTAACACGTTTATCATGGGGAGCGTCGGTCACAAGAAAAGATTTTTTCTCAATGACGGTGCGGGACAGGATACCCTGGTTCGGATGCAGAGTTTTTCTCATCGTCTGGGCCAGGAGAGTCATTTTGGAGTTTTTCATAGACTCAATGGCTTCAGGTGTAATCATCCGGGAGAGAGACTTGGGCTCATTGGCCAGGGATGACCAGATAGCATGGGCTTCTTCTCCAGAGGTCGGACCTACTCCCAATTTCCCATAGAGCTCATTTTTTCTATCATCGACGAGAAAAAGTATGGCACGGTTAAAACCGAGAGCAAATCCAGCCGTTAATCCGGAGATGATGACATATAAAGTCTCATCCAGACTGGAAGTGCCCTGAACCTGTGTAGAAATATCTAAAAGTACCGTCAGTTCATCAATCTTTTGTTTGAGGGATTGATTCGCGAGTTCCAGTTTTGAAATATTCTGGATGTCATAGAGCTTTAACTGGCGGATCATGAAGTGAGGAAATGGCTGGCCTATTTCAGCTGAAGCCCGGGTAAATACCTCACAAAAGTAGCAATTCTCGAATTTCTCAAGAAAGCTACCTTCAAATCCCTTTTCACACTGGCCGATTTCCCTTAACCAGCAGGGGGTTGTATCCATTTCTGTTGGCTTAGTCATAATCAGTCATTCTAAAACATTTATTGTGATGAGGTGAGAATATTTTACTTCTTTGGATAGTAATATTTCCCATCTATCATCAGATTAACCACCCGAAGCCCCTTATTTTTGATTAAGGCTGCTTCTACAAACACCTGATGATTTTCAGTGTCAGCCAGCAGTTGTTCTAATTGTTTAGCTTTATCTTGCTGAACATAAAAACGTTCACCGTCAGGGTAGTACAGGTTTAATGAATCGAATTTTTTTGTAGATAAAGCATAGGTGGTCGTACTATCGAACACATACAAGACCTTTGTTGAATCGATAATATAGTTATAACGATCGATAACCCCTGTTGCATACTTGATATTAGGATTGACGGGCGGTTTAGCTCGGACTTCTTTGGCAACATAGTAGGAACATTGAGGAGTGGTTGTTTCTTCCAGATAGACATAAACAGTTTTGCCCGCCTCACTACCGAAATATGCATGATCCACCTCGTCATAACCGGAGCTTCTTTCATTAAAAGTGGAGTCCAAGCCTGTAAGATTTTTAACTTCCAGCCGGGAAATATCATAAGACAGATATAAATAATTGCCCATAAGGAGATCTTGAGGATCTTTAGGGCTGATTTTTAGTAAAATGGTGGGGCTGGTATTGATTTCCCATTCTTTATAAAGGATAGTACCCGTGAGGAACCCCACCAGCAGGATGATAACTAAAATGAAGAATATCCAGCGTTTCATTCAACAACCTCCACCTGGTCTGATAGTTTAAACTGCCTCCGTTTCTGAATTAACCACCAGCCGCACATAATAAAGGACGCACCCGCAACCAGGAAAAACAGGGCCCCGCTTAACAGTGTCTCACTGAAGAATTCATGATAAAGATAAAATGCTGCGGCTAGAATCCCAATCGTACCCATATAGAGATATATCATCTTTTGAATCTGATTTCCCCAACGAATTAGGAGGTAATAATAGTAAACAATTAAAACAATCACAAAAAAGTTGATTACATTGGTTACTCCTGCATATAAAAACATGATGATGAATGCAGCAATGCCTATCCCATCTGGGATAAAGTGAAAATGATTCTGAGATAGTTTTAATTCAGGATAGGGCAGTCGCTTTTTATATAACAGTACGCCACGCAATAGAGCCAGCAGGATGAATGTGCCAAGTAAACCATAAGTGATAGTTCTCATCCGAAAGAAGGCGCTATTTACATCACTATTTATATCCATTAAACTGACGCAAGGAATAAACAATCCCAGTCCAGTAATAAATCTTCCCCAGTTTAATAAGGGTTTATTCGCTGGATGGGTGGTATCCCATGACCGGGAAAGTAAACCCAGCGAACAGATGATTAATCCCAGAAATGTCAGGTTTGTAAGAGCAGCTAGATTCTCAGAATATCTGAATATTTCATATATCGTTGCAATCAATAGGAAAATAATCTGAAGATGCAGTGGGAAACGGCATTTCCAATAATAAGATATTCCCATCAAAGGAATTACTAATATCAGATAAGAAGCGTATTGATACTGGCTGGGGATAAATATTGAACCATTTGATATAAACCAACAGAATCCGAGAATGATAGCCGAAAGTAATGCTGGAATGGATTCTGCCGTCAATGTGACCAAAAGTGCTCCTATAGCCCAATAAAAGAACACTGTTTCAGTATCCAGGGAATAATTGAACATCTGATACATCAGCCAGATGCCTGCCCCAAAAATCACAAGCCCCAGGAAAATTAGTGTTTCCCCCAGCCATGCTTTTGCAGGCTTTTGATATTTGATATAAAAACCGCCCAGGTACGAAGAGACCATACTGACCAGTATCAATGATACTTTTGACCAGCGGGGCATATCCTTCCAGTTCCAGGCAAAAAACAGGATAACTCCTAATCCAATCAATAATGCCCCAATAACCGAAATAATAATCGTATCTAAGCCATACTGTGAATTCTCTGGACTTGTTTGATATTTTTGCCGAAGTAGTTCGGACTGATCCCGTGAAATCAATCCATCGACTTCCCACTGGGGTATTTCTTTTAAAAGCCAGTCCTTTTTATTTCGTTGGAACCATTCTTTTGGTGATGGCATACATCCCTCCCGCAGTATTTGCCAAACTTATTAACTGATGTAATCTAAAGCAAGTAATATTAAAAAGCAAGAACAATTTACAGGGCAGGGGGTGCCTGAATCATCCACGGAGCTGCTCGGAGCAAGTCCGTGGATGATTCGTTGGAAACAGGAGTTTGTGAGAATTGGTCTTTGGAAAGAAATTGGGTATTATATTGGATAGATATGACCCCTATTTAATTGGTTAAGGATTTTAAAATGCGTAAATTATGGATAAGTATCATTCTTTCATTAATAGTGTTAGTGACTCTGGGCGCTGCGGCTCGAGCTTTGAAACCCGGCGATAAAGCCCCAGGTTTCAAATTGATGGATGAGGATATGAAATATGTGACCCTTCAAGAAGAGCTTAAAAAGGGGCCAGTTTTACTTGTGTTTTATTTGTTTGATTTTACGGAAGCCTGTCATCGTCAGATGGAAGACTTTGAAAAGATTCAGAAGGATTATTCTCAGATGAAACTTCAGGTCTATGGGGTCAGTGTGGATTCGCCCTTTGCACATAAGGCCTGGAGAGGAGAAAATAAAATCCAGTTCAAGCTCCTTTCTGATTTTAATAAGGAAGCCTCTCAGAGCTATGGTGCATATTTCCCTGACCTTATGGGATTGAAAGGGGTTTCAAAACGGGCCGTTTTTCTCATTGGGCAGGATGGAAAAATCAAATACGCTCAAGTTTCGGATAAACCACAACAGTTACCAGATGTCGATAAAGTGCGGCAGGCATTAAATAGTCTGGGTGGGATTAAACCCGTATTAAAGAAAAAGAAATAATCGTTATAAATCAATAAACTGGGCATTAAAGGGTAAACTGTCCAAATCCAGAATGGCGACCGTGGGTCGGCCTCCATGTCTGGGGATGGTGGCGCTGCCGGGATTTATGAAATAAGTCCCCGAATGAAATCCGGAATAGGGGCGATGGGTGTGTCCAAAACAGACGATATCAACAGTCTGTTTGTCCATAAATCGAATGACTGACGGCCGAATTTCTGTTCCATCCATTCCCTTGTGGGTTAGAAGGATGTTTTTATCTTTTAATGAAATAATCTGTCGTTTGGGATATTTGACGGTCAATTCATAGGGGTCCACATTTCCATGGATGGCAAATACGGGTGCAATCGTTTCCAATTCGACTAAAACTCCGTGGCTGTCAATGTCCCCACAATGGCAGATGGCCTCGACTCCCTGAAAGACTTCCAATGTTTTTGCGTTAAGAATTCCGTGCGTATCGGAAATGATACCTATTCTATACATGATATCCTCTGACAAATAATTTGAACATAACAGGAAACAATTGCAGTTATGTAGCCGTCTTATTATTATAAGGATATAAGGGATAAATATTATGAGAAAATGGTTACCAGTATTTCTGGTTATCTTAATAATATTCAGTCTGGTCCATCTTTATCATGGTGTCTCTGGTGTAAAAGAGGCGGATGTACTGGTCGATAAACTCCATCAAGTGGATTGGCGGAACCGTAATTCCCTGGATAACCTGAATGATCAGTTTGAACCCATACATGCCAACCTCCTGACAAAATTGGCCAATTCGAATGATTATGAAGTTCGATTAATGTCAGCCTATCTATTGACCCGTAATAATAAAAAAGAATACGACCAGTATTTGTATGATAGTCTTCGTTCTGAGGATAGTCAGGAAAGGGCGATGGCCTCTTCCCTTTTATGTGATTTATGGTTTAATGAAGCCGGTCCCTTGGCTCGCCAGGGATTATATGATGCCCAAAAATTGATTCAAAAAGGCAAACTTGACCAAGCTATCAATCGTCTGACGCTCATCATTCATGAAGACCCGGGCTTTGCAGAGGCCTATAACCAAAGAGCTATTTTGTTTTACCTGAAAGGCGATTATGTAAAGGCTATTGCGGATTGCCGTTCTGCCGTGAATCTGAATCCAGACCATTTTGGAGCCTATTCAGGAATGGGCGAATCCTATTTAGGTCTCCGTGATTATGGAAATGCAATGGTAAGTTTTAAAAAGGCCCTGGATATTTCGCCGCATGAAAATGGCACCCGACAGATGTTGAATATGACGCAACAACTCCTCCAGCGAAAATTGGGTGTAATGGCTTGATAATAAAATTATAAATATTTGATATAATTTAAGATAGATATTTACAACTCGAGTTATTCTTTAGTCGTAAATGCTTGTTGGATTCTCCAAAGCGAGTCCCCTTAACTTGACAGGATAGCCGTGGGAATTTATAATTTTAATTCTGTATGTAAACTAATCCGAAGGGGTTGGCCAGTTGGTGAATTGATAAAACAAGCCGGTTGGTGAATAATATGAAATTGAATTTAACGACCCTTCAAGATGGTCAGACAGTAAAGGAATTTCAGTTGCCTGCGGATACCTTCGCAAGCAATCGAGATATCCCTTCTTTGACAACACCTATTTCGGTTAAAATCGAAATATTTCGGCATGATGACCGTATTACTGTTACGGGGCATATTCAGTGCAAGGCGATGTTATCCTGTAGCCGTTGTCTTGAGCCTGTAGAAACAGTGCTGGATGGTGATTATCTTTGTAACTATGAGCCAGATCCCCAGGTCAACTATTCAAGTGACGAAAAGGAACTGGCTGAAGAAGAGTTGGATGTTGTGTATTATCGGGGTGCTGATTTGGACTTGGATCAGCAAATAGCCGAGTGTTTAGTGCTGAGTATCCCGATGCAGCCTCTCTGTAGTGAGTCCTGTCGTGGTTTATGTCCACAATGCGGTAGTAACAGAAATGTTATGCAGTGCCAATGCCGGGATGAGGAAGAACCTCATCCTTTTGATCAATTGAAAAACATTAAATTGAATTAGCGCTTATTCTGGAGGTAGAAACAAATGCCAGTTCCTAAAAGAAGAGTATTTAAGTCCAAAAAACGCAGTCGTAAGGCCCAAGATAAGATTAAAAATGTAGCATTATCCACTTGCCCTCGTTGTGGAACAGCCAAGATGCCGCATCGGGCATGTAATTCTTGTGGGTTTTACAAATCTGTTCAGGTTGTGGACCTCGACTAATCTGGTTCCCTGAATTAGTCCGGGGAAATCAAACATGAGAATTGCTTTAGACGCAATGGGTACGGATCAGGCTCCGAGCGCTGAAATCGCCGGTGCCTTGATTGCGGCCGATAAACCTGAAATTGATTCGATAATTCTGGTTGGCAGAGAATCTGTCATTCGTGAAGAAATGCTGAAGGCGGGTGTTTCGAGTCATCCTAAGATCTCTATTGTCCATGCGGATGAAGTGATTGGAATGGATGAATCACCCGCACAAGCTCTAAAACAGAAAAAGAACTGTTCCATTCTCGTGGCCATGGATTTGGTCAAACGGGGTGAAGCAGACGCATTGGTCTCGGCAGGTAATACTGGTGCTGTTATGGGTGCCAGTCTTTTTACATTAGGACGGTTACCCGGTATCAGTCGCCCTGCTATCTCTGGATCAATGCCTACTCTCGAACAAAAACCTTGCATTGTTGTGGATATCGGTGCCAATGTAGATTGCCGCCCCCAACATTTGCTCCACTTTGCCATTATGGGTAAAGTTTTTTCGGAACGGGTCATGGGACAGGAAAATCCTACTGTCGGCCTTCTCAGTATTGGTGAAGAAAAAGAGAAGGGCAATGACCTGACCAGTAAGACGTATGAATTACTGGAAGCCGCAGATATTAACTTCATTGGTAATGTCGAAGGCAAAGACATTCCGCGTGGTAAAGTGGATGTCGTGGTTTGTGATGGATTTGTAGGTAATATCCTGCTGAAATTTGGTGAAGGATTTGCCGAAATGATCATGAACTCCTTGAAGGCTGAAATGGCACCCTTAGTCATGGCTAATGCGGAGTCCGCACGGCCTATGATGGATGCTTTTAGCCGGTTCAAAAAGAAAGTAGACTACGCTGAATATGGTGGTGCTCCCTTGATGGGAATTAATGGCACGATCATTATTTGTCACGGCCGCTCTAATGGAAAAGCTATTGCTAATGCAATTCGCTTAGCTTCTCAGGCGGTCATTCAAAATGTAAATCAACACATTGCCGATGAGATAAAACCGGTAATGGAATCTTAAAAAGACGCGGGATAATTATCTTACAAACGATAATTATCCCGTTGCTTTTATACCGCAAAACCTGTTGAGAAAGACGGTATGACTAAACTCCAGCCTCTACAATTCTCCCGCAATGGCGGGATTACTATAATCGGAACGGGTTCTTACCTTCCGGAAAAAGTCCTCACGAATACTGACCTTGAAAAAATAGTAGACACCACAGATGAGTGGATTTCATCGCGTACTGGCATTAAAGAACGCCGGATTGCGGCGGCAGATGAAGCTACATCCGATTTGGCGGTTAAAGCTGCCGAACAAGCTATTCAAGCCGCAGGAATTCAGTCTGAGGAAATAGATTTAATAGTCGTTGCTACCTTTACCCCCGACCATTTAACACCTTCAACTGCTTGTTTCGTTCAACAAAAGTTGGGTGCTAATAACGCGGCCGCTTTTGATCTTTCTGCTGCATGTACGGGTTTTGTTTATGCTCTCAGTGTTTCTAAAAATTTAATGCTGGGACATGGTTATCGATATGCTCTTGTCATCGGCTCAGAAGTATTGACTCGGATGCTGGATTGGTCAGATCGAAATACCTGTGTTCTGTTTGGTGACGGTGCCGGTGCTGTGGTTCTTGGAAATGGTAACCCTGGACGGGGTATTCTATATGATTATCTGGCCAGTGATGGCCGTGCCGCTGACCTGATTCGGATACCCGCAGGTGGTTCACGAAACCCCATTACAGCCCTCGCAATTGAACAAAAGTTGAATTGTGTACAAATGGATGGTAAAGAGGTTTATAAATTTGCCATTCGCGTTATGGGTGAGTCTCTGGAACATGCATTGCAGTCCTGTGATATTCATCCAGATAATCTGGCATTATTGATTCCTCATCAGGCCAATATCCGTATAATCAAAGCCTCTGCTGAAAAGTTTAATATCCCCATGGAAAAAGTCATGGTGAATATTGAGAAATACGGGAACACTTCAGCCGCTTCCATTCCTATCGCCCTAGACGAAGCGGTTCGGCAGGGTCGGATCAAAGAAGGGGACAATATTGTCCTTGTGGCTTTTGGTGGCGGACTGACATGGGGATCCTGCGTTATTAAGTGGTAATCCCTTCATATCTACTTATCTTGGAGGTGCAAGATGATGAGAGTCTTCTTATTCCCCGGCCAGGGATCTCAATCTATTGGCCTGGGGCAATCTTATTATGAAGCGAGTCCCATCGCCAAAGAAATGTTTCAAATTGCTGATGATATCTGCGGATATTCCCTCAGTGATTTATGTTTTCACGGGCCAGATGAAAAGTTGAAAGAAACTCGGTATTCTCAACCTGCATTGTATACCGTTAGCTATGTTGCTTATTCTATTTTGAAGGAAAAAGGGATTACTCCAGATTTTGTTGCCGGACATTCCCTGGGTGAATATTCAGCTCTGGCTGCTTCGGGAGCGTTTGATTTTGCGACTGGGTTGAAACTGGTGTGTAAACGAGGCCAGTTAATGTATGATGTGGGTGAAAGTGTTCCCGGTGCTATGGCTGCCGTGCTCGGATTACCTGCAGAAGAAGTTCGTTCCCTCTGCGAAGCCGTTTCCTATGAAACGAAGAGGGTTCTTGTTGTTGCTAACTATAATTGCCCGGGGCAGATTGTCATATCGGGGGAAAAAGAGGCTGTCCAGGCCGCAGTTTCTAAATTAAAGGAAATGAAGAAAAAAGCTATTCCTCTGGCGGTTAGCGGTGCATTTCATTCTCCCTTAATCCAATCCGCTAATGAGGAATTCAAAAAAGTCTTGGAGCAAACGGAATTCAAAAATACGTCTATCCCTGTGGTATCGAATACGACTGCTTCTGGCTCATGTAATGGTGTGGAGTTGAAAACTGCGGTAATGTCACAAATGGTATCCTCTGTTCGCTGGGAAGAATCCTTGAATTATTTGTGGCAGCAGGGTGTTAAAGAGTATGTTGAAACAGGGTCGGGAGTTGTCTTGTCAGGGTTAGTTAAAAAGACTCTGCCGGAAGCGACGATTATAAATACAGTTGATATAAACGCTATTAATCAGATGTAATGACTGGCATAAAAAAAAGAGAGGACCCGTTCAAGGTCCTCTCTTTTTTTAGGGATTACTTTGCTAAGACTTCCTGAATTACCTGTCTGACAACGGGCTGTCGATTTATGGCATCATGCGCCTGTTTATAAGTAAATTTGCCTGTTGCCAATAAAAGAGCTTTGGGGACGACTTTATCTTTTCCTGTGGCATTCTGGATGTGCTCAGAGATGTTTTTATGTCGAATTGAATCTGGCACCGTATCTGTTTCATAAATAGAACGGAACATGGCTTCCAGCGCGGTTTCTTCATCTACCTTCATGATGGAACAGATAATATGCTGGGTACGGAAGAACAGCTTGTTATTGGATATTTTTAAATCTACCATGCGGTTACGATAAACCTTCCCAACCCGGATATGAGCACCTGTCGTAATAGCATTCAGGATGAGTTTCATGGCAATTTCACGGAAACAGGGTGTGGAGGGTACCACGGGGGTAATGATTTGATTTATCCCGTTATTTTTGACTGCGGCTGGTTTAGTTTTTTGGAGAAGGACTGCCGCGGTATAAGCTCCCTTTTTCTGGGATTCACGGAGAATCTTTTCCCAGCTCCAGTGGTTTTTGATGCCAATTTTAGTAGTTGCTTTTAAAGCGGTCGCAGGTGTTCCTTCGGAAAGGAAAATAATCGTATCTTTATTTGTTAAATGCGGGAGTTTTTCGTGAACAAATTCATTAATACCAATCCGGTATAAACTACCTTCCTGACTCATATCACCGCCACGACCAAGCATGGATTCCCAGCCATTTTCAATAAAGCCGCGGATATCTTCAAACCCAGCTCCGAAAGTAGGCGGACATTCTGAGGCATCAATTAAGCCAAGTATTCCATAAGGGGCTTTCCCGATATAATAAAGCCGACCTTTTGCCGAAATGGTTTTAGAGCATTGCTCAATAAGCGTTGCCAATTCTTCTGACTGTTGATATACACCCATTCTGGCTTGTTCATAGAGAGCGAGGAAATGACGTATTTGTTCAATCGGGTCTTTCACTGCTTTTCGAATCGATAATTCCAGCACCATATCCAGTAGAAGTTTGGTTGATGTACCGGATTTCATTCGTGTGGATCCTGTAACAGGTTCTGGTCCGACAATAGGATTCAGGATAATCCCATAAGGGGATTGTTCTACCATTTTGGCCACATCAAGGAATGTTTTTCCATACCCTTCAATGGGGATGTTACGAGATCTTTCTACGGGATTGAATCCCATCAGGCATGCGTACCCTTTGATTTCTTTCCGAGTAAGACGGTCTAACAACCATTCCAATTGGCTGGCTACATACGGTGCAGAAAATCCGCAGGTGATACCAATATATCCAACGGTATCGCAGTCATCGATTGCTTGTTCCAAATCCACAATAGATAACTGTGTGTCATCTTCTGATATTTCCTGGGCAGCAAGCAATGCACGGTTTCCACCCGCAATTAAGAACTTGATGGAGTTGTTTTTTCCATAATGGCGTTTGACCGTTCTGTTGTATGCGCGTGCCACAAACATACCCAGACGACCACTCGTTCCCGCTCCGGATATAATCAGAACCTTTTTACCCTTAGAAGCAAAAATTTGCCGGGTCTGTTTGATTGTCATTGCAATAGCTTCCAAAACTTCACGGTCATTAAATCCCGGGAAACCAAGATATCCGTTATAAATCTGACTGTCAGTTTGCCGTAACAAACGGACGATACCCAATGCACTGGCAAGATCAATAGCAGTAGTTAATTCGTTCGGAGTTTCAGTAATTGAAGCAGCCATATCCCATCCTCTTCGTGGTAAGTTTTACGTTTTGATAATATCATAAGGCATGATATATAAAATCAGAGATTTTTTTGTTTCAATATAATTTTTACTTTGTTAATACGATGCTGCTCTACATCCGCAACAATAAAAGTCTGGTCCATAAAGGTAACAGACTCGCCTCCCGTAGGGATTCGGCCCAGCCGATGAAGAAGAAATCCACCGATGGACTCAAATTCTCCCTTTTCAGGAAAATGAATGTTGTGATACTGCGTCAGGTCATTGATACTCATGGTCCCATCCACGACTAATGACCCATCAGCCATCCTCTGAATACGTTCTTCCTCAGTATCATACTCGTCCTGTATTTCACCAACTATCTCTTCTATGACGTCTTCCATAGTGACCAATCCCGTAGTCATCCCGTACTCATCTACCACTATGGCCATATGAATTTTTCGCTTTTGAAACTCTTTTAATAATTGACCAGTCTTCATTCCTTCAGGGATAAAGAAAGCCGGCCGCATGAAATCTGAGATGTGTATTAAGGATCGGTTCTCACTGGCTGCCAGAAAATCTTTAACATAGACGACGCCCATTATTTTATCCAGTGTTTGGTCAAAGACGGGCATACGGGAATATCCATTTTCAATGGCGATATCCATAATTTCATCCGCTCGAGCGTGGATGTCCAACCCGACAACATTTGTTCTGGGGACCATGATGTCTTTAACTGTCCGGGTGGTAAAAGTGAGGACTCTCTGCATCAACTGAGCACTGTCAGCGGATAACATTCCACTGTCACCAGATTCTTTGACAATCATCTTTAATTCTTCAGGACTGTGGGAGAATTCATGTGTACTGGGCGAAGGCAAGCGGAATAATTTCAAAACAAGATTTGAAGCCGCATTGAGAGTCCAGATGGCTGGATAAAAAACGATATAGAACAGCCTGAGAGGAATGGAGGTCCAAAGCATAGTCGTTTCAGCAAACTGGATAGAGAATGCTTTCGGTGCCATTTCACCGGCGACGATATGGGCAAATGTGATAGTTCCAAAACCGAGAACGCCTGCAATAATCCCAGAGGAAACGGGAGTGATTCCCGTTAAATTAAACAATCGTAGAATAATCCCCGATATATATTCTTCACCCAGCCAGCCCAGCCCCAGGGATGCAATGGTAATACCCACCTGGCAAGCCGAGAGATACTCATTCATGTGAGCGATGATTTGAAGTGAAAAGCGCGCGCGAATATCGCCTTTGTCGGCCAGCAAACTGACTCGGGTTTGCCGAACTTTCACAATGGAAAATTCACTGGCGACAAAGAATGCGTTTAAAAGAACCAGGCCGATGATGACGGCAAATTCAAGGAAATATTGGGCTATTTGGTCCATAAATGTTTGATTATTCTAATAGTAACAAATTAAAGTTTGATGAGCAATGGATGGAAAAATAAGAATATGCGGAAAACTCCCTTTGAGCTTTCCGCATATTCAGTATGTAGTTTTCTTTAGTTTTTGGGTGTATCCTGATTTAGCTTGTCAGTAAAGGGCTTGATTAACTGAGTAAATTCCATAGGGAATATAAACTTGGTTGATGGACTTAACCCCATGTTTTTGAGAGTATCCAGATACTGGAGTCCCATGGTATTGGTGTCCAGCTGACGAGCCACTTCCGCAATTTTTGCCAAAGCCAGAGAGTAACCTTCCGCACGGAGAATGGCGGCTTGTCTGTCGGCCTCTGCTTTTAAAATGGCGGCCTGTCGTTCACCTTCTGCACGAAGGATGGAGGCTTGTTTTGCACCTTCAGCAACCGTGATGTCTGATTGTTTTTTACCATCTGCTTCTGTGACTACGGCACGACGGCTGCGTTCAGCAGACATCTGTTTGGTCATGGCATCCTGTACATCTTTAGGCGGTTGGATCTCACGAATTTCAACCGTGGTAACCTTGACACCCCATCGTTCGGTTACTTCATCCAATTTGGTTCTGAGGACCTGATTGATTTGTTCTCTCTTGGCCAACACTTCATCGAGCATAATATCACCTACGACGGCACGCAGTGTGGTCATGGCGATACCCTGAGCGGCACCAATATAATTGGAAACCTGGATGACGGTTCTCTCTGGATCAACGACTTTAGTGTAAATCAGGAAGTCAATGGATATAGGAGCATTATCCTTTGTGATACATGTCTGAGAAGGAACTTCAATGTAACTTTCTCGCTGTTCAACCCAGATAGGTTTATCAATAAAAGGAATCAGCAGAACCAAACCAGGACCTTTTGTCCCAACGGATTTACCAAGTCGAAAGACCACCAACCGTTGATAATCTCTGACAATCTTGATGGAGTTCGTGGCAATCATCATTACAATCAGGATGATAAAAAAAACAAAGATAACAAAGCTTGCTGTAATGGTAGTGGGCATAGCAATATCTCCTTTTAATTTATACTTTTTCGATATAGACAGTGAATCCGTCTATCTTCGTTACGCGAACATTAGAACCTGCGGGAATAAAATCTCCATGCACACTGATGGCATTCCATTCCTCCGCTTGAACGTTAACCACACCCTTGGGGTCAATATTTGTTTTTGCGACTCCAACAGCATTGATTAATAAATGGGTTCCGAATGCTGCGGGTTTACGCATAGCCTCCATTGCTTTTTTAACGACAAGGGCAAACAGGCCTGTCATCAGTAAAGTCATTACGATAATGATGGGCCAGGAGACACGGATATTGATATAAGGTTCTATGGGGGAATACAGCATAAAGGAACCTACAATCAAACACAAAGCACCTCCTGCAGTTAATGTTCCATGTGTTGGTGTTTTGGCTTCCACAATAAAGAGAATCATGCCGGCCAGTATTAAAATAAGTCCGGCGATATTAAAGGGCAGGGCCTCAAAAGCTACCAACCATAACAGAAAACAAACACCGCCCGCGGCGCCTGAGAATCCAATTCCGGGGGTTGCCAGTTCTATGGCAATTCCAATAATCGCCATCATCAACAGAATGTAGGCAATATCTGGATTAGAGATAAGATGGAAAATTGATTCTCGTAAACTCATGTCAATATCAAAGACTTTTGCTCCATCTGTTTTGATAATGACATCTCCCCGCGACATGGGAATGACTGTCCCATCCAGTTTTTTTAGAAGGTCATCGATGTTATCTGCAATCAAATCTATCATTTTATTGTTTAGAGCTTCTTCATTTGTAAAAGAAGAACTCCGGGTGACAGACAGTTCTACCCATTCAGGATTTCGATTTCTCTGTTGAGCCAGGCTTTTTGCATAGGCAGCCGCATCTGCCGTTACTTTATCGGAAGCGGATTCGCCGGATGTATAGACGGGATGAGCTGCGCCGATATTGGTACCTGGTGCCATAGCAGAACGGTGGGCTGCCAGTGAAATGAACATCCCGGCAGATGCCGCCCGTGCACCTCGTGGGCTGACAAAAGTTACAACAGGAATACTGGAATTCATCATTGATCGTGTGATTCGCCTCATCGATGAATCCAATCCCCCCGGTGTATCGATTTCGATGATGATTACATTTGCTCCAGCACGGGTTCCCGTGTCGATCCCCCGTTCAATATAATCCGCAGTGACTGGATCAATAATCCCATTGATTTTTAATCGATAGACCAGACTTTCAGCACTTAAGGCCAAGGTGGAGACCATGATAAACAGACTGATGGTCAACAATCTTATAAACCGAATATGCTTTCCCATAGATGCCCCTTTCTATGGCATATCATATCATAATTAATTAGCGTTAATCAGTCTCCTTGTACCGGTTGAAAATAGATGTAAAAACCTTGAACTCAATGGATAGGGTCATCGACGCATCCACGGAGCAGCTCGGAGCAAGTCCGTGGATGAAACCTTACGGCTGTGGACCGGTTCAAAAACTCAAAAGGGGGTTACAGGTGCAGAGGACCCATGAATATCTGACAGCGATAGGGGTTTTGAGGTATAATATAGACAGGTAATTTTGGAAATGTAAACTAAAGCCGCCCCAAAGGCAGGGGCATTTTTTTATGGAGAACTTCTCACCCTTATGAGTCATTCAATTTTAAGAACCGATGTAAGAAATATCGCAATTATTGCCCATGTTGACCATGGGAAAACGACCTTGGTGGATTGTTTACTGCGTCAGAGCGGTACTTTCCGTGATAATCAGGCCATGGGTGAGAGGGTCATGGATTCCAATGATCTGGAACGCGAACGCGGCATCACCATTTATTCCAAAAACACAGCTATCCGATACAAAGATACAACCATCAACATTATTGATACTCCGGGCCATGCTGATTTCGGTGGAGAAGTAGAACGAGTTCTGCGGATGGTAGATGGTGTTTTGTTACTGGTGGACGCTGTTGAAGGTCCGATGTTACAGACCAAGTTTGTTCTTACCAAATCACTTGCACTGGGTTTGCAGCCTATTGTTGTTATTAATAAGATTGACCGTCCCCACACCCGAGTCACTGCCGTTATAAATGAAGTCTTTGACTTGTTTGTGGATTTGGGTGCAACTGATGCCCAGTTAGATTTTCCGATTGTTTATGCGTCTGCCCGTGATGGGTATGCCATGACAGACTATGACGAGATGTCAGAAGAGAAACATGACATTACTCCATTGTTAGATACGATTCTGGAAAAAGTACCCATGCCTCCGGGTGATATTGAGTCTCCTTTCCAGATGCAGGTGATGACGATTGATTATAATGACTATCTTGGCCGAATGGCTATAGGTCGAATTCACCGGGGTGTCATAAAAGTAAATGAGTCCATCAAGCGAATTGATATGGATGGAAATCAGTTGAACGGTAAGGTGACCAAACTGTTTGGCTATCTCGGTTTGAATAAAATTGAAGTTGAATTTGCTCAGGCGGGTGACATCGTTGCTCTCGCTGGGTTAGAAGATGTTCAGATCGGCGAAACCTTAACTCATCCTGATTACCCAGATGTTCTTCCTGCTATTACTGTTGAAGAGCCTACTCTGGAAATGTGTTTCATGGTTAATACCAGTCCATTTGCAGGTCAAGAAGGAACCTTTGTTACCTCACGGAATCTTCGAGACCGTCTGGAAAAAGAATTGTTATCCAATGTCGCTTTGCGAGTCGATTTCCCTGAGAACGAAGATGTCTTCAAGGTTAAGGGTCGTGGTGAATTACATTTATCTATCTTGATAGAAATTATGCGTCGTGAAGGTTACGAATTTGCTGTTTCAAAACCTCAGGCGGTAATGAAACAAATCAATGGAAAGAAAATGGAGCCTGTGGAGCAGCTCTTTATTGATGTGTCTGAGGATTATCTGGGTGTAATCATGGATAAACTGGGTCGTCGTAAAGGCGAGATGGTCAATATGCACCATGATGGCAATGGAAATGTCCGGTTAGAATACAACATTCCAGCCCGCGGTTTAATCGGGTTCCAGAACGAATTTGTCACGGATACCCGGGGCTCTGGAATCATGCACCACAGCTTCTTGAATTATCAGGAGTATAAGGGTGAAATCCAATATCGCCGCAGTGGTTCTTTGATTGCTAAAGAAGCCGGCGTAGCAACAGGATATCAGATTCAGAATTTACAAGAGCGGTCCCTCTTATTCATCGAACCGACTGATCCTGTCTATGAGGGTATGGTCGTAGGTGAAAATTCACGAGAAGACGATATGATCGTGAATCCTTGTAAGAAGAAACATCTTACGAATATGCGTTCTTCCACCTCAGATGAAGCGATCCAGTTAAAACCTGTGAAGAAGCTTACTTTGGAAAATGCGATTGAATTTATTACCGATGATGAATTGGTTGAATTCACTCCGAAATCTATCCGTATCCGGAAAAAGGTGCTGTCCGCACTGGATAGAAGACGGACCTATAAGAAACCAGAGAGCTCTGAAGATTAAATAACTTTCGATAAAAACAAAATCCATTCTGGCCCTGTTTTGACCAGAATGGATTTTTTAATTTAGGGTGTTCAGATTAACCGAAATGAAACCATTGAGTAGGATCTTCAAGAATAAACGGTTCCAGTGACTTCAAACATTGTTCCGTGATGTTTTTCAAATCTTGCTCGCTTTGTCCTGTTCGGATTGGATAGACAGGTTCAGTAAATATCATCTTGAATGAATTGTCTGGCTGTCTTTGGAAAACACCGGGGAGCAGGGGAACTCCTGATGCTCTGGACAGGGCGGCGGCTCCGGCTGGAATTTGAAAAGAATGGCCCAACCACTGAACATCAATCCCTGAACCACTGTAGTCCTCATCTCCCAGGAGTGCTAATAATCGGCCCTGTTTAATGGCCTTTAAGCATCGATGTCCTGCTTTTTCATCCAGAGGAATAATATCTAATCCAAACTGATTTCTCCATGAATTGAATAAGGCCTCTTCCCGTGGGTCAGGGTGGGGCAATGCAACGGAAGTCAGAGGATAATGGTCAGCACATAACTTAATGCCCGCTAGTTCCCAGTTTCCGTAGTGTAATGTGAAAATAATACAGGGTTGTGTCGTCAGATTTTCATTCTTGACTAGATGATGGTTATTTTCGTACTTCACTGCTTGAAGATAGTCTGTCGTTATGGAAGGTAACCGGAATATCTCCATTAAGTATTTGGAGAAATTCACCATAGTTTTGAAGACTCTTTTATTTTGTTCAGACGGAGGGGTGGATTGGTTCTGGTATTGGTCCACAATTTCGAGGTTGGTACGAATTTGATTTTTTCGAGATGTATCCACAATGTACCAGAGACAAGCATAGAGATAGGCGAACCGGTAAGCGTTTCTCCAGCTTAATCGGTTGGCGACCCATTGCAGTGTCCTGAAAAAATAGTATTTCATAATAAAAAAGCGGCCGGTTTATTATAAACCGGCCGCAGTTGTTTTTGTGACTAAGGAATGACTTTGTTTAAGGGATATTCAATAATTCCCTGTGCTCCGGCTCTTTTCAGTTTGGGAACAATGTCTCGTACCACTGATTCATCAATAATTGTTTCAACAGCACACCATCCATCATCCGAGAGCTGGGAGACGGTGGGGTTTTTCAGGGCCGGCAGGATTGAAAGAATCTTCTTAAGATTATTCTTCTCGACATTCAGTTTTAACCCAACTTTTTCCTGTGCAGCTAAAGCACCCTTGAGTAACAGTGCAATATTTTCAACTTTGGAACGCTTCCAATCATCCTTCCAAGAATCCTTGTTTACGATAAAACGAGTCGTAGATTCCAAGACTGTTTCAACAATCCGGAGATTATTGGCTTTTAAGGAAGACCCTGATTCGGTCAATTCAATAATGGCATCTACCAGCATGGGCGGCTTCACTTCCGTAGCACCCCAGGAGAATTCAATATTAGCTTTTACTTTATTTGCACGAAGATATTTTTTGCTGATATTAACGACTTCTGTGGCAATCCGCTTTCCGTTCAAATCTTTAACGGATTGAATGGGGGAGTCATTGGGAACCGCCAGGACCCAGCGTACAGGGCGAAGGCCGCTTTTCCCGTATATCAATTCACAAACCTCATGAACCTTGGAGCTGCTTTCCACAATCCAATCTTTACCCGTGAGTCCAGCATCCAATACGCCCATTTCTACATATTTGGCCATTTCCTGTGCGCGTAATAAAACACATTCAATTTCCACATCGTTTATTTTAGGAAAATAAGATCTCTCAGATGGGGTAATCTTGTAGCCAGCTTTCCGAAACAAATCAAAGGTTGATTCCTGAATACTTCCTTTGGGAAGGCCTAACCGCAGTACATTTTTACTTGATTTTTTTAACATGAATATACCCTCGTATCAACTTTTCTAATCATTCTATTGTAAGTGATGTTAATAAACCCTGTCAAAAAAACAGCGTTATTTCCTGTTTTTTATTATAAAAATCACATGCATTATGACTCCCTGTCGAGTGATTTGTGTGGGTGTTGACAACCCTGATTTTCCCTATGGTAAAATGAGCCCCATGAGAAACGATCAGACCATCAGAGTTATCAGTATCATTAATGAACTCTCATCCCATAAGGGATATACCTTAAAAGAGTTAGCGGAAAAACATTCTGTCACGAAGCGTACGATACAACGAGATTTAGAATGTATCGAGGTTCTGGGGTTTGCTATCCAGAATTATAGCGACCTGACGGGTGATGTTCGTTGGAAACTGATGAAAGAAACTAATAGTACCTTTGATGTTCCCTTTAAGGATGAGGATTTGATCAGTTTATTACTGGCGTTAAATTCTTTAAGCTTTTTTAAGGGTACTGAGCTTTATGAAAATCTGGTCGAGATTTGTGAGAAGATCAAAAATCGCATGCACAGCCCTCTCAAAGAAAGCATGAATGAATTATCAGACCTTTTCAAGAATAAGACCACAGTTAAAAACAGTAATAATCGCATTATGGTGTATATCCATGAGTTTGCTGAATCCTATATGGATCGCCATAAGATGAAACTGGTTTATTTTTCACGAAATCATAATCAAATCAGGCGATATGTAATACATCCTTACCGAATTCAAAATTATGATAATAACTTTTATTTAGTGGCCTTTGTCGAAGAATATGGTGAGTTACGGCGCTTTGCTATTGATGACAGGATTCGTGAGCTGGATCGTTTGGAAGATTCCTTTGTTCCTGTCAAACAGGAAGTGATTGATGCGTATATCTCCCGTAACTTTGGGATTATTGATGACCCTCCCTTGAAGTGGAAAATCCGATTTGTTGGTTCTGTTGAAAAGCGTTTGATCCGAAGACCTCTTCATGCAACACAAAAAATTAAAAAGACACGAAATGGAGATGTTATTGTCTCCTTTACTGCGGGTGGGAAATTCGAGATATTGTATTTTGTGATGTCGTATGGAACAAAGGCTGAAGTGTTAGAGCCTGCTGAAATACGTGAAGAACTGAAACAACTGTATGTTCGGCTGGTTGACACATACAGCCAACCAGCCGACACCATCTGACCGATATTTTAAAAATTAATCACTTCATTTTCCTTAGGGACAGATACATCCGTATATCCAAGGGTTTGTAAGGTTTCTGCGAAAGACAGTGATTGAGCCTCATCCCCATGGACAAGAATCATCTTTTCGGGTTTTTTCTTGAAACATTTCAAAAAGTCCAAGAGTTCATTTTTATCTGCATGTCCCGAGAAATTATTCATCACAACAACTTTTGCATTCAACTCTACGGGTTCACCAAATATCTTAACTATCGGGTCTTTTTCGATGATTCGTTTGCCTAATGTGTGTTCCGCTGCATACCCAATCATCAGGACGATATTCTTCGGATCCTGAATGTTATTTCGAAGGTGGTGAAGAATTCGCCCACCTTCACACATTCCTGAGGCAGAGATGATAATCATAGGCCCTTTTTTGTTGTTGAGAGCCATGGATTCCTCTACGGTATGGGTATAGTGTAACTTTTCGAAACCAAAGGGATCTCCGTTCTTTTCAAGAAAATCGAGTGCATCTTCATCCAGACACTCTGGGTGAAGCCTATATATTTGTGTAACATTCAATGCCAGAGGACTGTCAACATAAATCGGAATATTCGGACAAAGCCCGGCTTTACAGAGCTTGTTCAGTCGATAAACAAAAGTTTGTGTCCTATCTACCGCAAAGGCTGGAATAATAATTTTTGATTTGTTCTTAACGGCTTCATTCATTAATTCTACTAAGTGGGCGTCTACATTTTCTTCTGGTTTGTGAAGTCTGTTTCCATAGGTAGTTTCCATTAATAGCAGGTCTGTTTTCTCGAAACAATAGGGGTCCGGAAGCACCGGCATTTCTTTTCGGCCAATGTCACCTGTAAAGACTAATGTCTTAGAATGCCCTCCTTCTTTTAACTGAAGCTCAATCATGGCTGCACCCAGTATATGTCCAGCTTTTCTAAATGTAACGGTAACCCCTTGAGATATTTCTAAGGGTTTATCAAAGGCAACCGTCCTGAATAATTGGATGGCATTCAATGCATCTTTTCGATTATAGAGAGGATTAAAAAGAGGTTGTTGTTTCTTTGCACGTTTCCTGTTTACAAATTCTGTGTCTTTTTCCTGGAGATGTGCACTGTCTTGTAACATGGCACTACATAAATCCCGGGTCGCTGGTGTGGAATAAATGGGGCCATTGTAACCCTTACGTACTAGTGTGGGTATATTCCCAGAATGGTCAATATGAGCATGGGACAAAATTACCGCATCAATTGATTCTGGCTTAAATGGAAAATGCCTGTTTCTTTGGAAAGCCTCTTCCCGTTTACCCTGATACAGCCCACAATCCAACAGAATTTGCTTCCCATTTACACTTAATAGATGCATCGAACCAGTTACGGTTCGTGCTGCTCCATAAAACTGAAGGTTCATAATGCCTCCTGAAATTTGATATGCTACATATTAAGATGTACTTTAAATCTCCTTCAAGATATAGACAAGGAAAAATTTTATGGCTATCAAAATTGGATTAGTTGGTCTATCCCAATCAGGCAAGACTACATTATTTAATGCACTTACGGGAAAGATGGAAAAAACAGGTTCTTTTGGTGTTTCTGAGGACCATTTAGCAACTATAGCTGTACCCGATTCACGGATTGATCATTTAACAAAAGTGTATTCTCCAAAGAAAACAACTTATGCCCAGGTCGATTTTATTGATGTAGGAGGGCAGGCATTGGCTAATCAGAAAGCTAATATAGGAAAAGAGAATGTATCTTTGAATCAATTGCGTCAGGTCGATGCTCTGGCTCAAGTGATCCGGCTTTTTGATGATGAGTCTGTTCTGCATCCTGACGGCAGTATTGATGCGGTTCGGGATGTACAAAACCTTAATAGTGATTTAGTCATTGCGGATATGATCTCCATAGAAAAGAGATTGGAGAAACTGGATGCCAATATTAAGCGGATGGGTAGAAATGCTGGTACAGACGAGAAAGAAAAGGAAATACTTCTTCGATTGCAGGCAGCCTTGAATGAAGGGCAATTTATTAGCCAAGTTGATTTAAGTTCTGAAGAAAAGAAGATTATCAAAGGATTCTGTTTTTTAACACAGAAACCCAGTATCTACATTGCAAATATTGGCGAGGACCAGGTGGGTTCAGATTCTTCAGAAAATCTGAAAAAACTTGAACTGTATGCTTCTGAGCATGGTATCCCCATGATTAGTGTTTGTGGAAAGATGGAAATGGAAATTATGGAATTACCCGAAGCTGATCGCGCTGAATATTTGGGTGGTTTGGGAATAACAGAAACGGGCCGTAATAAATTACTTCAGGCGGCTTACAGCGCTTGCAATTTGATTTCATTTTTAACTGCGGGTGAAGATGAAGTTCGTGCCTGGACGATTCACCGAGGGGATGTTGCTCCAGAAGCTGCAGGTACTATTCATTCTGACTTCCAACAGGGTTTTATCCGAGCTGAGGTTGTGAATTTTAAAGACTTTGTTGAAGCCGGTGGATTTACGCAAGCTAAACAAAAAGGATGGGTTCGGTTAGAAGGAAAAGAATATGTCGTACAGGATGGAGACATTATCAACTTCCGTTTTAATGTCTAACATCCCGCACGACATTCATTAAACTTAAATTAGTGGGGCTCTTCTGAAATTAACCGAGAGGAGCCTCTGATTCTTTTACACCACGAGCTTGAGCTTCTTTGTAACCATCGCGTCCCGCTTCGTAAGCAGCAGCGATCTGATCACGTTTGCTACGGATGTATTCTTTTCCTTGATCTAATCCATCTTTTGCGGACCGTTTCAAGTCTTCTGCTTTTTCTGCAAGCAGGCGGCGTGTCTCTTCACCAGATTGTGGCGCATACAATAAAGCTATTCCAGCTCCAAGTAATGCTCCAGCGGTAAATGCTAGTAAAAGTGAACCTACGCAAGAATCTTTATCTGCCATTGTCTATCCCTCCTTTTTTTTGTTTATCAGAGATTTGAAGAAAATTCCAAATCCGGCCTGTAGGGCCGTTAAATTTGATGCAATTTTAAATATTGGCATTTCAAGTAAGCCGTAAACCACATTTGCCAGTTGATGCCCACGGTCAGCTAACATTCGATAGTTTTCAACCGTTGATTCAATCTTTGTTGCTTCATTTTTCGCTTGAGAAATCATGACGCGAATATCGTTCATGGAAGCTTCAGCTTGTTCGAGAATGGGTTGGGTTCGGCTGTTTACATCATCCAAAGTTTTTTCTACTTTAGCCGCAGTTGCTTGGAGCTGATCTATTAATGGTTTAGTTCTTTCATTTAAATCAGCCAATGTTTTTTGGGCTTGTTCAGCAGTTTTTTTTGCTTGTATCAACAATGGTATAAGATAAATTGCGATTACTACAAAAGTTAGAGCTAAAACAATGAGACAGACTTGTATGACCATATTTAATAACCCCACTTTAAGTATGTTATCCACTTTCAAATTACCATTGTACACCTGCCTTGTCAACGTGAATATCCCTTATTCCTTCGAATTGTACCAGTTAGATGCTATAAATGCAGATAAACCAGCATTCCTGTGTTTTCTGGGATCTTTGGCAGGTTATTCCATTGTAGAAACCAGTTAATCGTGATAAATTTGAGGACAGAATAGATGAGAGGAATTGATATGATTGATGATAATTGTCTTTTTTGTAAAATTGCCAGAGGAGCTATCCCGGCAAATATCATTTATCAAGATGATCACATAATGGCGTTTCATGATATTAATCCTCAAGCACCAGTCCATATACTTATCATCCCTAAGAAGCATATTCCCACTCTTTTAGAAGTGGGAATGGAAGACCGGGAGTTGTTGAGTGATTTGTTTATGACTGCAAATAAATTGGCTCGTGAGCATGGTCTTGATGATAAAGGCTTCCGAACTGTCTTTAATTGTAAAGAATCCGCTGGCCAGGCAGTTTTTCATATTCATCTCCACTTGATGGGTGGTCGTAATTTTGGATGGCCCCCAGGTTGATATAGCATTTGTAATCAAATGGATAAAACTAATTTAATGGAGATATTATGCAAGCAATAATTCCTGTGGCGGGAGCCGGTACCCGTTTAAAACCACATACACATACAGTACCTAAAGCTTTGATTTATGTAGCAGGTAAACCAATTTTGGGTCACATCTTGGACGAATTGGAAGAGTTAGGTGTTAAGGATGTAACCTTTATTATCGGTTATCTGGGAGATATGATTAAAGATTATGTCACCAAAACCTATCGATTCCGGGCGAATTTTGTTAAGCAGGAAGAATTATTGGGTTTAGGTCATGCTGTTTATTTGACCCGTGAATTTATAAAGAATAAGCCGATATTAATTATTTATGGTGACACTATATTTAAAGCCGATCTTCAGAGTGTAGTGAAGGGCAAGTACAGTGGAATTGGTGTGAAGAGTGTACGTGATCCTAAACGATTTGGTATCGTTGAAATAAAAGATGGATTCATAAGCCGATTAGTGGAAAAACCAGATAACCCTCCAACTGATTTAGCCATAGTTGGAATTAACTACATAAAGAACTCTGAACTTCTTTTTAACTGTCTTGAACATGTAATTAAGAATAATATAAAAACCAAGGGTGAGTATCAGATAACCGATGCTTTCCAGGAAATGATAAATCGGGGAGAGAAAATTCAATCCTTTTTAGTTGATGGTTGGTATGATTGTGGAAAACTTGAGACTTTACTCCAAACGAACCGATTCTTACTGGACTTGCATGCAAGTAAGTATAATACATCTGACGCTATCATTGTCCCTCCGGTCTGCATTGATCCTTCAGTGACAATCCACAATGCTGTAATTGGGCCATATGTATCAATTGCTGCCAATTCTGTGATATCTAATGCGATAATAAAAGATACAATTATCAATAAGAATGCTATTGTGAAGAATATCCTTCTTCATGAATCATTAGTTGGTGAAAATGCAATGGTGAATGGATTAATGCATAAACTTAATGTAGGAGATAGTTCGGAAGTAGACTTTAATTAAGATGAAGAATAATTCGAATAATGAAAATAAGCAAGATAGTTTAACGGAACATGTGATTATGCCGGTGTTGTCTGAATCTCAAAAAACATATGCGTTTTATATGTCTCTTTGTGGATGGCTTATTCCAGGTTCAGGGTATTTGTTTTTAAGGCAGAAGATGCGAGCGGTATCTCTATTTCTGATTTTAAATGGTTTGTTTTTGTGGGGGATGGCATTAAGAGGTGAAATTGCCTTTCCTGTATTAGATACTACTTCTAATGAGTTTAATTTGGTCAATATACTTGTTTTTATTATGGGAATAGGTAATGTCCTAATGACGTTTATCAATATGATCCCTGGACTGCATCAGGGGGATATTACTGCTTCCACGTATGAAATAGGGACTTTGTTTATGGTTGTATCTTCCGGTTTGAATGTATTTGTTTTATTTCATGCTTGGGATGCCTACCGATTTGGATATTATGAGAATACTGGAGAGCAAGACCATGATTAATATCCTTTACTTCTTTGTCTTGGTTCTTGCTATTACAGGCACGGTTTATCTGGTTACTCCAGGAAAGTCTGGTGAAGGATTTCAAAGAGCAGGATGGGTATTTATCCAATTAGTAGGTAGTTTTATGGCTATTGGACTTGTGGTCTATTTCCTGACGGCTCGTTAGAAATTATATCCATGACAGATTTAATGACTAATTATCCTCACGGGATAAATCTGTTACAGTCTTCTTTATTATCTTCTTATCCAGAAATTCTTCATGGGCAATCTACACGTAAGGGTGGTTTTAGTACTGGAGGGTATGAAGGTCTTAATCTTGGGCTTAATACCGGAGATGATCGTGAAATTGTGCTTCAGAATCGCGCTGTATGGTCATCTTCTCTGGGTTTTTCTTTCGATAGTGTTTATTATGCAGGACAAGTCCATGGTACTCATGTCGAATCTGTAGATGCAGAGCATTACGAATCTGGAATACGTTTTTCCCACCAAACCGATGCACTTATTACCAACCTAAGAAATGTGCCTCTAGTCATATTAACAGCAGATTGTATTCCCGTGATTATTTATGATCCGGTATCAAGGGCTGTTGGTGCAGTCCATGCAGGCTGGAAAGGATCTTTTGGTCGGATTACGGCCATAACCCTGAATGAAATGAACCGTAAATATGGGACAGAAGCCAAAGATTGCAGGGTGTGGATAGCTGCGGGGATTTGTAGCCGTTGTTATGAAGTAAGTCCCGAATTGGCGGATACATTCAAAAATGAGTTTGGTGATAGAGTGGTTAATGGCAGACTTCTTAATCTCCCACGAGTAAATCAAATACAACTTATAGAATCAGGAGTTATCCCTGAAAATATAAGCATGACGAAACAGTGTACTTATGAAAATAAGGTAGATTTTTATTCTCATCGACGTGATAACACTTCCGCGGGCCGATTAGCATCATTTATCATGTTAAGGTAACATTTACGAATTATCTTGTAACCTCAACCATTGCATATTAACATGTTAATTGTAGTCACTTTCAGGAATCAGGAGATAAGATTCTTATGTTGATTGAAGAATTTTTAAAGAAAATGGCGTTGGCAAACGCATCTGACTTATATATAAAAGTAGGTCGTCCCCCCATTCTACGAATCGATGGCAAAACCCATCCGATGAATAAGCCACCCATAACTGCCGAAGAGTCGGAACAGATGGCTTCCGAGTTGATGAGTGATGAGCAGAGAATTCGGTTTCATCGGACTATGGAACTGGATATGGCTTTCGGAATGGAGTCTGTGGGTCGGTTTCGTATAAATATTTTTAAGCAGCGGGGTCTGATTGGATTGGTTATGCGTCTGGTCAAACGGCCTGTTTTCACCTTTGACGAATTGAATCTTCCACCCACTATTCGTGAATTAGCTGAATTAACGCGTGGTTTAGTATTAGTAACAGGAACTACGGGTAGTGGTAAATCGACGACTCTGGCTGCCATGATCAACCACATAAATAATATTCGTCGTTGTCATATCATGACGATTGAAGATCCCATTGAGTTCCTGCATGAAGACAATATGTCTGTAATTAATCAACGTGAAGTGGGACTGGACACCCTGTCTTTCGCAGAAGCGTTGCGGCATGTTGTTCGACAGGCTCCCGATGTCATCATGATTGGTGAAATGAGAGATTTAGAAACTATTCAAACCGCCATATCAGCAGCGGAAACAGGACACCTTGTTCTTTCTACCTTACATACTATTGATGCTTCAACTACCGTTGAGCGTATCATCAATTATTTCCCAGCCTATCTTCATCAACAAATCCGAATGGAATTAGCTTTATGTTTAAAAGGTGTTGTTTCCATGCGACTATTACCCAGAGCCAGTGGAGTAGGGCGAGTTCCCGCATTGGAAATTATGATTAATACTTCTACAATTCGGAAACTATTAATGGAAGGAAAATCAACTTCTTTAGGTAAATTTATTGAAGAGGGTGGACATTATGGGATGCAATCGTTCAATCAAGCCTTGTCCAAACTCTATCTGGCGAATTTGATTACCTTCGAAGAAGCTATTCTCGCATCGAGTAATCCCGATGAGTTGCGTTTGGCTATTCAGGGAATCGCCTCAGGTGTTCGGGCTTCAGGTGTCCGTGAGGGAGGAGAATAATCATCCGATGTCCAAAAACCTGAAAAAAGCCTTATCAATGTTACCTCCCCCCCCTAAAGATACTCTATCTTTACGGCTCTTGATTAATCCTCGTGAAGTAGCCTATTTATCTGCGATTTTTGAGGCATATCCAGGATATGCCTTGATCCGGGCAGAAGACCCCAAAAAAGGAATCGTTCGGTTGTGGATTGCTCCTGATTTTTATAAGGAAACCCTTGAAGTTCTACATGGACTGCAAAAAGAAATCGTCTTAAAGATCCTGGATCCGGAACCTTTGAATGAATCTTAATAATATCCGGCATGCTTTCCGAAAAAATTCTCTATTAATTACAGTTACCTTCGGTTTAATTTTATCGATAGGGCTTATCTTTTACTATGCAGAACAATCGTTCCGGAATGAGAAAAATCGTTTCATTATTCAGAATAAAGATCAATTTTTTACTGAGGTTTACATTCTCAATCAAGACTTACCTTCACAAGCTTTATTAGCCTTTACGACTGATTCATCTTCTGTTTTGAAGGTGATGGAAAACCAGTTCACAGCTATTGTAAATGACCCGCAAAGCATTATTTTTGATATGGAATTCAGGTCAAAAAATAATGGTAAAGTTTTGTTGAAAGTCAGTAATTACAATAAACAAAGACTTATGAATACTTATGATAACTGTCTTTTTGTAAGGTCATTTGCCCGAACCAATACTGTGCTATTTGATGTGTCGCAGGAAAATAAAGCGGAACTTGTTATTACGTATACTTCTCCTGAGTCTGTTAAATCTCTGAAGGATATTGTGGTTCGTTATCGCTGGCGTTTCTTGCCGGTTCTTCTGGGACTGGTGTTTATTTATGTGGGGAGTTTACGGTGGTTTATCCTTCCTGTCAGACGGGTCATTGATAAGTTGGAAGGAATTAAAGATAACAGTTCTTTGCCGATAAAAAATCCTCGGACACTCCTTGAGGATGCCTACAATCGGATGGCTAGAAACACCCAAATCCTGAAAATAAATAAAGAGATGAATGACTGTGTCATCAGTAATCCAGAAATGAATCGAGACGAATTGCTGACGGCTTTGTTAGGGTTATGTCGCGAAGTGTATCCTTCTGTAGATTATCTTGTCCGCAGAGAAGGAAAATCTTTGCCAGATAAAGGAATTGCTTTGATTGAAAAAACACATGAGGATGAGTTGTATCTTTATGTACCTATTGCGACAGGATTTCTCTGGAATATAAATGATGATCAGGCTTTAAGTTCTCTTGCACAACAAATCCAATTGGGCCTTCAAACGCGTGAATTACAACGGCGATATGTTGAACAGGAGAAGTCCCAGGTCAGTATTCATCTGGCACGGAGTTTGGGGCATGATGTGACGAATATTTTAGCTGGAATTCGATGGGACCTGGATACTCTTCAGACTGTGTTGGCGGGTTCAACTATTGAAGCCAGTGATTCGGATCAACAAAAAAGACAAACTATTTTTCAGGAGTCTATGGAGAGTTTGGGCCATAGCACTGAACTGCTTCAGGAAATAATTGAAATCTACCGATCTTTTATGTTTGTAGAAAAACCTGAATTTGAGAAAGTCAGTCTGGAACCTGTCTTAAGCCGTTTATTGGAGTTGTTTCAACGTTCCACAACGTATCATATTAAGATGACCTTGATATATGGAGAAAATATTCCACAGGTCTATGTTGACACCCGTTTGATTCGACTGGCTGTTTTCAATTTACTGACCAACGCTCTTGATGCAATCAAAAAACTGCCTGTAGCGCGCCCGGAAAATGGTGAGATTGAGATAGAAGCGGCTACGAATCCGGAGCAGACTGCGGTGATATTTTACATACGGGATAATGGTATTGGATTGCGTTCGGCAAATGGAGCTCTCCTGGATGAGGACAGCATAAATCATATCTTTGAACAGGGCTATACAACGAAGAAGCAGAGTGGCGGGTTGGGGTTAGCCTGGGTGAAGATAATTATTGCTTCCATCCATGGTGGAACCATTAGTGCCTGCAATCGAATCCAGGGTGGTACTGAATTTAAAATTAGTTTGCCCATGCAAAAATAGGTCATTTACCTGATACAACCTGCAATAAAGTCAATATAGACGCGGCTTCGGCTTCGTGTTAGCATGATTTACTTACGACAAAGAATGGGTATTTACTTAATATGTCCCCAACAATTTTACTTGTAGATGATAATCCAATGTATCGGAGATCTCTCCGACGTAATCTGGAGATTAAACACTACACCGTACTGGAAGCTGAAGACAGCCGGCATGCTTTGGAAATTATGGCTGAACAGGAACCAGATGTGGTAGTAACAGATTTGGATATGCGGACTCGAACCGAGGGTCTGGAGCTTATCAAACAAGTAACCCAAAACTATCCTTTGATTCCCATTATTCTAATTTCGGCAGTAGGCGGATTTGATGAAGGTGCCTTGGCGAAGGAATATGGTGCAATGTCAGTCCTCAGCAAGGGACAGCTGGCGAAACAGGGTGAATCACTGGATACTCTTCTAAAGAAGGCGTTGAATCAAAGGGAAAGTAACCGGAAACGTTTCGATATCATTGATCAGATTCGTTCAATGGATAATCCGGATGTGGAAGCGCTCACTAAATTGCGTGAGATGATGGTGAGTGAGGATTCTTCACCTTATATAAAAGGCGAGGCATTGGAAGTCTATTACAATCTGCAACCGTCCACTGTCATTCAAGAATCCAAAAATGCCCTTGTTCAGGCCACTCAAGCTTCCGAACGAATGGAAATCAATATTGATCGTGATTTGGAACGGTTTCAATTCCTGCAGGAAGAATCCATGGATTCACTTCGTACGGCCGAATTTCTATATCGTTATCAGGAATCGGTTCCTGAAGGTTATGATTTCAGCCGGAATATTGGTTTTTCCTATTGCTTTGCCATTGAAAATGAAGTGAAATCGAAGTTTAGACATCGATTACCCAAATTCCTGAAAACAGCCAGTACCTATGATATTCTCAGCGGCCTGTATGACAATCGGATGAAAAATATTGATTTATTCTTTCAACAATATTTATTACGGTTGCAGCAAATCAAACAACTGGATTTTCAGGTTGATAAAATCAAACAAGTTTTAGAAAAGTTGATATTGCACAAGGATCGATACAAACCAGATGGATTAAAAGCCATGGGTGTATTAATTCTTTGTTTTGGTAGAAATTATAATTTAATGACCAGCAAAGCCAAGATGGATATTAATAATCCATTAACCTTAAAAGGGTTGGATAATGATGACGATATCTTGATATTATCTCACCAGTTGATACGGCTTCAGCACTTTCGTAACCCTTATATCCACCCAGAAATAACTGTCCGGGAGAAGACACACATAATACGGGATGCGGCATTATTATGCCTGGATTATGTAAGTCGCCTGGAAGAATAATTACTTTTCATATTGTTAGGAGGTGACACAATGACTAAGGTTGAATTATATGACCTGATTGCCGAGATTTCCGGAAAAGCTCTGGAAACCAAGGTGACCCGGAAAGCTGCCAAAGAGATTTATGAAAATCTTCTGGTAACTATTGCAAAGACTGCAAAGAAAGAAGGCGAATGTAAACTGCCGGATTTCGGTGCTGTTAAATTGGTGAAAACCAAAGCCCGGATGGGCCGTAATCCTGCCACCAATGAACCCATTCAGATTAAAGCTAAAACTACCGTTAAGATTCGTGTAGCAAAAGCTCTGAAAGATGCGGTCATCGGCGCTAAAAAGTAATCATTCAGCATCATATATAAACCGGAGACAATGTTTATACACATTGTCTCCGGTTTTATTTATGGATATAATGACATCAAAATAAACAAAACAGGTTAATGAGATGTTACGAATGATGAAGTTGGGACTCATTTTTTTATTAGGGTTATGGTGTGGAGGACCTTTGTTTGCTCAATCAATGTGTCCCGGGACTTTGGATATCGTTCCTCAGTATATGATGATGGATGGAAGAACTCCATTATTGATTCACTTTTGTGCTTCAAGCAGCAGTTTATCTTCCTCTTCCTATGTATTCACCAAAGCCCGCTTGAATGTGCCAGGGAATTCTTCCTTATGGAATAATGCTCAGTCATGGAGTACTACAAATCGTGCATGGAATCGTGATTCAGCGGTGTCGATACAGTTAATGCCTTTGACGGTTAATCGTTCTACGGTTTCTGGATGGCTGTATATCCGTTCCAGCACCAGTAATGTGTTTGGTGAGTGTTCTGTCAGTATTCGTTTTTATAAAAAGAATGATTCGACTTCTATTGATGTATCACAATCGGGCCAATTAGCGGTAAAGTCGATTATTGCTCTGGATTCAACTCGAAATGGTGGATGGTTGGAAGGGACAATGTCTGTTACTTCGGGTTTGTTGGTCATGGCGAAAGATTCCACAGGTACCCTCTTAAGTCTGGCCCAGACGGAAGATAATGGCGTGTATGATTTTTATCCTTCTAATCGTGGATACTTTAAACTTCCATTACCCTCAGGAGCTCATACGATTCGACTGGAAATCGTATCTTCAGAAACGGGTGAAGTAATTATAACGAGTCCTTATTTGAATCTGACTATTCGAAAAGGGGATGTGACACCTGTTTCCTGGATACCTGCCTGTGCTGATTTAGCGAATGAATTAAATACTTACTGATTTTTATGGCGTGATTTCAGAGGCTGGTAATCACAATAGGGTTCTTCTGCCATATAATTCCCATGTTCATAATAGGCACGCGCCCTGCAACCCATACATATTCTTGAAAACTCACAAGCCCCACACTTACCCTCTAATAATGAAATATCTCTCAGGGATTGGAATACTGGAGCTCCATTCCAAATATCTACTAAATCTGTTTGCTGGATATTTCCAGCTGAAACGGGAAGATAACCACAGGGGAATACTTCTCCCTGGTGTGAAATAAAGCAGACAGCCGAACCTGCAAGACATCCCTTAGTCAGGGTGTGCATGGCGCCACCGGGATGTCCTTTTGAAACGGTATGCAGAGGTGCCACTTTTTCCCGTTGCCGAACGATTCGGAAATAATGGGGAGCACAGGTGGGTTTGATTTGAATTTTACCTTCTTTACTTCGGTCATAGGCCCAATTCAAGATTTCTTCATATTTATCAGAGGAAAGCATATTGGATTCGGCAATCTGAACACCACATCCAACCGGAACCAGCATAAACAGGTGTAAAGCATCTGCACCCTCATGAAGTGCCATTTGATACAACTCATCCATCTGGTGAGCATTATGACGGGTGATGGTACAGTTGATTTGCATACTCATCCCCAACTTTTTTAGTCTTCTAAATCCATCAAGGGCTTTTTCCAGAGAACCCTCTTGTTTTCGGAATTTATCATGAGTGGTTGCATCGGCCCCATCAATGCTGATGGAAACTCTTCGGATGCCGGCTGCTACAATTTTTTCGGCAATATCGTTGGAAATCAGTGTCCCATTTGTCGCCAGAGCTACTGGAAGGCCCTTATTTCCTGCATATTTGGCGATATCGAAGATATCTGGTCTTATCAAGGGTTCTCCCCCGGATAAGATGAAAATGGGTTGTCCTACGGCACATATTTGGTCTATCAACTTGAAAGATTGTTCCGTGTTCAGGTCATTTTTCATCAATTCACGGCTGACATCAAGACGGCGACAGTGGACACACTCTAAGTTACATCCAGCCGTTGTCTCCCAAAATACCAATCGAAGTGCAGGGGAGGTATTGGAGTCCATTTCAGGATGTGTCTTTTCTGTTTTCGGGAGAGTACTATCAACGGAGCACTCACGGACCTGCTCGAGCAGCTCCGTGGGTGGTTCGTTTTCACTTTTTTTGTTATGGGGGTGGTTTTTCATGATAAGCCATCCACGGATTGATGGATTTCCTCATCAGTCAGGTAACATGCTGGATCGGGAGCCCAAGGGTCATCATATACTCTTAATGCCCGGACTCGGAAACTTCCCCCACAGACAGGTTTCCAGACGCATGCGGCACATTTACCTTTTAGTAACGGAAGACGATTTTTAAGTCCGGCAAACACTGGATGAGTCGTATCCTGCCAAATTTCACTGAAAGGTCGTTCTTTTACATTTCCTAAATGGAGGTCTTGCCAGAACTGATCGGGATGGACATTTCCATACATATCAATCTGACCAATTCCAACGCCTGAGGAGTTAGCGCCCCCTCCATTCCATTTCATCAAACTTAAAGCTTCATTTGCACGAATATTATCTAACTCTAATAATTTAAGGTATATATAGGGTCCATCAACATGGTTATCAACGGTCAGTATATCCTTTTGTAATCCTCTTTTAATGAAGTCCACTGTTCTATCAACAATGATGTCCAGGGCCTGACGAGTTTCCTCATGGGTAAGGTCATCTTTGGAAAGTGAACTCCCTCTGCCACTGTAAACCAAATGATAAAAACAAGCTCTGGGGATATCTTCTGCTTCGATAAAATCAAATATCTGGTGGAGAGCTTCAAAGTTTCTGCGAGTGAGTGTAAAACGAAGTCCGACCTTTTGCCCCGCCTTTTTACAGTTTCTTAACCCTTGGAGAGCTAAATCGAAAGCACCGGGCACTCCTCTGAATTTATCATTTATTAGACCTAAGCCATCAAAGGAAATCCCAACATAACTGAACCCCGTTTCTCTTATTCTAAGAGCTGTTTCCGGAGTGATAAGGGTGCCGTTAGTTGATAACGTCAGTCGTAATCCTTTAGAACGGGCATATTCCGCAACTTCAAAAAAGTCCGGTCGGATAAGGGGTTCACCCCCAGACAGTAATAGAGCCGGGATTTTAAAACCTGCCAAATCATCTATCATTGTCTTGGCTTCTGAAGTAGTGAGTTCTCCAGGATAATCCTGATTGTGGGAGTCTGAATAGCAGTGGATACAATGGAGATTACAGCGGCGGGTGATATTCCAGACAACGACGGGTCGTCTGTCTGATGCCGATTTAGGGACATGATGAGCTTTGGTCTCCGTCGCGTGAGGATTTCCATGGTCGGGACCGGTTTTGTGTCCATAACGGAGGGGATCACCAGTTGTATTTAATCCGGTATATAGTTTTGTAATATCTATCATCGTCTGGTTTCCAGATACAGTAAAAGACCGGTTAAATATTGTCCGGTCTTTAACTGTGAGTGTCTATTTTTAGTATAGCTTATTTATTTACTTTTGTCGGAGATATTCATCCATATGGCAGGCGGCTCTTCGACCCTGTCCCATGGCAGAAATGACCGTGGCTTCTTGGGATGCAATGTCTCCGCCGGCGAAAATTCCTGGGCGAGTGGTCATTTGGGTCACAGGATCAACCACCAAGTAACCCCATTTATTAACTTCCAGTCCGGGGGTGGTCTTCATAATCAAGTCATTGGATTTGGCGCCAATTGCTACAATCACCGTATCCACATCCAGCATGAAATTCGAACCGGGAATTGTAACTGGACGGCGGCGGCCAGAAGCATCTGGTTCACCCAGTTCCATTCGGACGCATTCCATTCCAGTGACCCATCCATTATCATTCCCCTGATAACCAACAGGGTTATGTAGCGTCAGGAATTGTATTCCCTCTTCTTTGGCGTGGTGAACTTCTTCCAACCGGGCTGGCATTTCCTCTTCAGACCGACGGTAGATGATATAGACGGCTTCAGGATTCATACGCGCTGCGGTTCTGGCGGCATCCATTGCCGTATTTCCTCCACCAATAACCGCCACTTTCTTACCACAATAGATGGGGGTGTCATATTTGGGGAATTGATAGGCTTTCATCAAGTTCACTCGTGTCAGGAACTCGTTGGCAGAATAAATCCCACAAAGGTTTTCACCGGGAAGATGCATAAATACGGGTAGTCCTGCGCCTGGAGCAACAAAAATTGATTCATATCCGGCAGCAATCAATTCTTCAACATTTGTGGTCCGCCCAATCAATGTATTGAATGCGAATTCAACGCCCAGTTTCTCTAAAAGCTGGATTTCAGAACGCACAATACCCTTGGGAAGACGGAATTCAGGGATTCCATAGATTAACACTCCGCCGGCTTCATGGAATGCTTCAAAAACAGTGACCTGATGTCCCATCTTGGCCAGAGAACCGGACGCTGTTAATCCCGCAGGTCCAGCACCAATAACGGCTATTTTGTGTTTTGTAGAGGGGGGAATGATTATCTCGGGGGTCTTGCCACTGAGTCTGTCATAATCGGCGGCAAATCTCTCTAAAGCACCAATTGCGACGGGTTTACTCTTTTTACCAACAATACAGTATTTCTCACATTGATTTTCCTGAGGACAGACACGACCACATACGGCGGGAAGGCTATTTGTTTCTTTTATGATACTGGCCGCTTTCTCAAAATTTCCTTTGGCCATTTCTGCAATAAACCCAGGAATATTTATAGATACAGGGCATCCTTGCATACACAAGGGGTTTTTACACATTAAACAGCGTTGAGCTTCCTCGACGGCTAGTTTTTCGTCATAACCTTCAGCCACCTCTGCGTAATTTGTCCTGCGAATATCCGGATTTTGGGTGGGAACATCATGGCGTGCAATTTTCATTTTCTCTTGAGGGTTCACAGAGAATACTCCTATTTGGAAGCTGCTTCGGCAGCAGCTTGTTGAATCTGGGCTTCCATTTTACAGCTTTCTTTGGCACAGGCTTCCTGTGGACGATACATTCGGGTTCGTTGTATAAGTTCATTGAAATCAACTAAATGTGCATCGAACTCTGGCCCATCTACACAGGCAAATAAAGTCTTTCCCTCTACTGTTACCCGGCATCCCCCACACATCCCCGTTCCATCCACCATGATTGGATTCAGGCTCACAATCGTTTTAACTCCGAAGGGGCGGGAGGTCTCACCCACAGCGCGCATCATGGGGATTGGTCCGACAGCGAAGATTCTATCGATAGTCTGTTTTTCCATTAATTCTTTTAAGGGCTCAGTCACAAGTCCCTTACGACCCAGTGATCCATCATCTGTCATGACAATTACTTCATCAGAGGCTTGACGGAGTTCATCAACCATAATGAGTAATTCCTTAGTTCTGGCTCCGATGATTGTAATAACATGGTTTCCCAGGGATTTCAGTTTTTTAGCTAGTAAGTGGATGGCGGCATTTCCAAATCCACCCCCCATAAGGACAACAGTGCCGAACTTCTCAACTTCAGAAGGCGCACCTAAGGGGCCTAACACATCCCGAATGGAATCTCCTTGCTTAAGTTCCCCTACCTCGGTGCTGGTTTTACCCACTTCCTGTACTACCAGTGAGATTGTTCCAGCTTGCGCATCCACATCCGCAATGGTGAAGGGAACGCGCTCTCCCATTTCATTGACGCGAACGATTACAAATTGGCCCGCTTGGGCATGAAGAGCGATAAGGGGAGTCTTTAATTTCAAATAATGTGTTTTAGGAGCGAGGAGACGTTTTTCTACGATAACTGGCATAAAAATATGCCCTTTCTCATCTGATTAATTTCATGTGACCTGTTCATCACAAAAAGATATCCATATATAAACTAAAGTTATTCGTATCTATTTTATATTATAGCACCCCGAAATAATGGCTAAACTCAAATAGAGCCGGTTTGATTCATGATTAAGTTATATTGAGGCTTCTTATTCTTTCAGGAAGATGTCTGGATTTCCTCGAATCAGGAAATTCTTTTCTTTTGTATCCCATATGATTAGTAAATCAATGGGAGCGGGACTGTTAATTTTGAAGCCTGCTTGCGTCTCAAAAAAGACATTGGTTCCCTTTTTAACTAAGTCGTTTAAGTTTTTTAACAGAAGTCCTCGGAAATTGTCTTTATTGTAGTGAATAATCCCACTACAGCCTGGCCCCATTTTAAGGGTGAATGAGATATTCCCCGATTGGATGGTTTCCTTTACTGAATTCTTTGCGGTATTGAAAATAAAGAAATATCTATCGGAAGTTTTGGAGTTATATCTCTGAACCACAAGTGTTGTATTCTTTTGCCGTTCCACACGTTTGGTACGAGATAACTTCTCCACCCACTCTTCTACTTCGGTATGGGATACGGGAATAATCCATCCTTTTTCACATTGGAAAAAGCCGTCCTGCTCTAATATGCCAAAAGCGGGTAAAGGCTCACCAGAAATATCTTTGGTAGGGAAGGACCCTTCCAGCAATATAATTCCACCTTTTTTCAGGTACTTGACTAAATTTTGATAGTCTTTTTTCTTCATCCAATTACACGAAGAAAGGTAGAGGACTTCAGGTATATCCTGTGATGAATAATCCTCAAAATGATCCAATTCAACAATCTTATAATCAGTGGCCCATTTTCTGCATAAATCGCTGAAGGAACGAAGCGTAACGCCTTGACTAATGGGTTTATCAAAATTCTCAAGCTTCCAGAATGACTTTCGATTGTTATCCCAGGCTGAAATATGAGCATAACTCCGATACATCAAATATCCTATGGATGCCACAGGGCTGGATTGCAAAAGTGATTTTCCCTGGAAAGAGAGGAATTCATTAAGTAAAGCAGCAACGCGGGCTTTCTCCGTTAATTCTCCCTGGGCATTGATTGGGGCACTGTCTGGATAGGGTGCCTGATGTTTGGAGTCAATATGTACATCCCATCCAGAGGTGTTGGCCCCTGTATAAATATTGTATCCAGTAGCACCTAAAGCCAAAGCATAAAGGGATTGACTGAAAGGTGCAACCGCAGACACATAGTCTTTGTCATATAACAGTCCGAATCCCCAATTCTCTTCAAGATTAGGGCCTGGATGTCGCTTAATTAGAAGATCATATCTTTGCCTGGAGGACAGTTTACCTGGAACGGTTCCAATCCAGTTCGTTGTCCCATAATGAATTTTACCTTCCCAGCTGTGGGGAACTATACGAGATATCCAGGAATCCCAATAAATATTTTTGTCTTCCCAAGGTGGATTTAGATTGTTAAGAATCGGTAATCCAAAACATTGGAAGTCCTGTGCAAAATCAAACATCACCGATTTGAAATAAAAAGCCTGATACTCTCCCCAATCCTGCAGCTGGGCAAGGACAGCGGACGAAGAAATTTTGTCGATGGACCGTGGTGCATCTATTTCACTAAAAGACTTGTATTGGGTCGCATATGCAGTATTAAGTACTTTAATTGATTCATATCTGGTTTTCAGGAATTTCTGATAGAGACTTAATCCTGATGGGGAATAATCCGCCCGATTTATGGCTCCCCATGAATCAGAATAAATCCCTTCATTACCTGTTTGGAAACCAATAATTTTACCTTTTGGATAAATATGCTTTTTAAGAACGTCCTTAATTAGAGCTTTACACCAATTATGGAAATGCTTTTTGAAAACAGAATCCACAGGACTTGGCAATATCCATTCACCCCAGTATTGAGGTTTACCCTCAGCGGATGTATAAGGCTGGATGCCATTGTCATCTTTACCTAAAACAAAATTCGGGAGTCCTCCTGCATCTGTTTCGGCATGGATAAACGGTCCTGGCTTAACTAATAGATAAAACCCTTTGTTTGATGCCAGCTTCATGAATTGTTGGAGATTTCTGTTTCCCTGTGTTTTACCAGTAAAATCATAAATCCACCCGGTATTTGTTTTAATGTGATGATGTCTCCATGGCACATAAAAACTAAGAACATTCACACCCAATTCCTTTAGGGCATCTAACTTTATTTCCCATTGTTCAGCAGAATCTCGATAGTAGGGATAATCTGTGCTCAACATGGGAGTCGGCTTTTTATCAATAAATAATTGTCCGTTTTTAATCTCAATCATTTAGTCACCTGGTATCTATAAAATCTTTTTCATCATATCACGGGATGTCTTGAAGAATGTGGTAGAATTCAGCCAAAACTACCCGTGAGGTAAAGAAAATGTTAAATAAAATGCTCTTATGGTGTTTTAGCATATTTATGGCATCTGTGAGTGTTGCGGTTCCGACACTTAGGTTGACAGTCCCAGAAAACTCAAAGATTAGCACACCTTATGCCCAATATCGTTATGGGGGAGTGACTGAATCTGAGAATCTAGTTACCTTTAATGGTGAGACTATCCGGGTTTATCCGACAGGTGGATTTGCTGGGTTAGTTGCATTGTCTCCTGGAGTGAATATCTGGGAGTTTGTGGCAACCAATAAACAGTATGAATCAACCACTGTGGTTATTACCATCAATCGAACCATAAGTGATGAACTGGATTTATCAACTACGTTGCGGATTCTTGGTTCAACCGTAGAACCTTCCCAGGATATATGGCTAGGTGCCGGAGAAATATTAAACCTGTCTCTACGAGGCTCTCCTTCAGCTCAAGTGAAGGCTTTTATCGGTTCCGATGAAGTCCTTCTACATCAACAACCCAGTGTCCCAGACGCCAAAGTCGCCAGATATAATGGGCTTTATCAGATCCCCACTGTACTGAAGAATCAAAATCTAAAAGTCCGATATGAGATGACGCTGGGTGATGACACTGTTCGTGAAGTATCTCCGGGAAATGTCTCTTATGATTCCGAGAACTATCCGACTGTGGCTGTTATTACGGAGAGTTCAGCCAATATCTACGCCAGCCTGGGAACTGCCAGACTTGGCGGTGCTTTACTATGTATGTTACCCGAAAGTACAAGGCTGGTATTAGATGGGAAAATCGGAAATATGTATCGTATCCGGCTGACAAAGGACCTTCACGCCTGGACCCATGAATCCAATTTGTCGGTGATTCCGGGAGCAGCTTTGCCTAACGCCACTATAGGTGGAGCCACTTTGGAAAGTTCAACCACAGGCTATGATCAGATTTTTATTGGGACACCGGAAAGACTGCCCTATTTAGTGGAAGCCTCTGGACTTGATAATAAAATGAAAGTGCATATCTTTGGAGCTGCCTCCAATCTTACCTGGATAACCAACAGAACTCCCTTAAAAGTGATCCGCAGTATTGACTGGAAACAAGTTGCTGATGGTCACCTGGTCCTGGATATAACTTTGGATCGACCGCCGGTGTGGGGATATGATGCGACATACCCAGCCAGTAGTAATGGACTTCGAGTTATCGTTAAACATCCGCCGGTATTATCAACGCATAAGAAGTATCCTCTTCAGGGTTTGACTATTGCTTTGGATGCGGGGCATGGCGGCCGCAGTTCGGGCGCTTTGGGTGCAACGCGTCTTCTTGAAAAAGACTGTAATTTGGATATTGTTCTCCAGTTAAAATCTTTCCTCGAACATAAAGGTGCCAACATAGTTTTAACCCGTGGGGATGATTCGGACATAGATATGAATACTCGCCGGCAAATTGCGATTGACAGTAGTGCCAAAATGTTGGTCAGTATCCATAATAACTCCACCGGTGAGATTAGTGATCCTCTCCTGTGGAAAGGGTCTTTGACACTTTACCGTCACGACATTGACCGTCCTCTATCTGAAGCTATCCAGACTCGGATGTCTAAAATCCCCAATCTATACAATGGTGGTTTGGTCAGTTCCTTTAATTTCAGTCTGGTTAAGCATACAGATATGCCGGAAGTGTTGGTGGAATGTGCATATATGTCAAATCCAGAAGATGAGATGTTATTATCTATTTCCTCGGGTCGAGGGGAAATTGCCAAGGCGATTGGTGAAGGGATTATCGACCATGTTCTGAAGTATCGTTAATCCGAAATGATTTTGATAAGAACGGCCGGGATTAAAACCCTGGCCGTTTTTTTTACTATAATGGATAATAACCTTTTCCGATGAAATGACTCTGATGAAGAATTTGTATTCACGATATGGGATTGTGACACTGTTTATAACAGTGATGTTGCTTCTTTGTTCTGTGTCCGCCGAAGCTAAGAAAATCAAAGTGAGTATTAATGAAGTCAGTTCGGAGTTCTCATATCGGAAATGGCAGCAGAATGCAATTTTAGATAAAGAACCCAGCCAGATCTCCCTTCAGGTATTACGACAAAAAGGGTTGGATAGAGATTTTCAGAAAGACCCACTCAATGTTCTCCGGCGTCTGGATCGGGAAGTATGTCAGGACCGTGACCGAAGCACTTTGTTTGCATTATCGGAACTTTCCTATTTGACTGCAAATCAGCTTGAGAAGAGAAATAAAGCCCGTGCTTTTGATCTGTATATGGGTACTGTTCGGTACAGTTATTTCTATTTGTTTGATGATGAGTTAGGCCCCCTCCCTAATACGTATGACCCTCGTTTCAGAATGTCCTGTGATCTGTATAACTATGGTCTCGCCAAATTATTTTCTATGACTTCTGTCCGTTCCTTAAGCGATGACCGTATTACGATCAGCCTGATTGATCAGGAGGTCAGTGTCCGAATCAAGCGAAATGGATTCCTCTGGAACCAGGAAGATTTTGGCAGTTATCAGTTGGCAACAGACTACGAGGTAAAAGGGCTTTTTAATCAATATCGAACCTTTGGATTAGGGGTTCCCATTATTGTTCAGGGAAATATAAATGGGAAAACGAATCCGGTTAATTCACATCGGAAGTATTACTTTACTTCAACACCCAGTTTTTCGGCGACGGCTTTTCTCCGGGTTGAAGACAGTCTATGTCATCGCCAGATTGACCGTACAGGCCGTGGGGCGATGGTCATGGAATTGTATAATCCACTTCGGATCCAGACGATTACCATTAACGGACAAAGTGTCCCCCTGGAGTCTGACTTAACCACACCGCTGGGTTATTTTCTTTCTCGGAATCCTGCCATAGACAGTATCAGTCTTTCGGGATTACTTAAAGCAGAAAAGGTCCAACATCGAACCGGCGTTTATATGCTTGAGCCCTATGATCCGGAAAAAATCCCAGTCGTGTTTATCCATGGTTTAATATCCAGCCCCATGGCCTGGATGCAAATGGTGAACGAATTAAGGGGTGATCCTGTATTACGGGAACATTACCAGTTCTGGTTCTTTCAATATCCCACTGGGAATCCATATCTGTTATCTGCCAGCCAGTTATACAGTTCGTTAACGGAAATCCGGAACACCTTTGACCCTGAGAAGAAAGATCCTTCGTTCGACCAAATGGTTTTGGTGGGACACAGTATGGGAGGTTTACTTTCAAAAAGGATGACCACATCTTCGGGTGGAGAAGAATTCTGGAACAGTTTTATGACCAAGCCGATTGAGGATATTGATGCTAAACCCAAAGACAGGGAGTTGATTAAAGAAGTCTTCGTATATGAGCCTCTCCCGGAAGTTAAAAGAGTGGTTTATATTTGTACCCCGCATCGAGGAAGTAAGGCCAGTGTGGAGTTTATTGGAAGACTGGCTATTGCTCTGATTAAGTTACCCGGTGAACTGGTCGATGTGTATAATGATATTTTTACTAAAAATCCCGACATACTTAAATATAAAATTCAATCCCCCAATATGACATCCAGCGTGGCGTCTTTATCCCCCAATAATATAATTCTCACGGAATTAGATTTAATGAAAAGAAATCCTGAAGTGAAGTACCATTCCATTATTGCCGACTTACGGAAAGAAAAAGGAGTTCTTCTTCCTGATGGAACTTATAACCAAACCGTATTATCCAAAGGAACGGATGGGTATGTCCCTTACAGTAGTTCTCATCAAGAAAATGTGGAATCAGAAAATGTCATATTCCGTACTGACCACCGGAGTTTGGATAGTGCCAAAATCATCAGGTCGGTTAAGAAGATTCTTCATCTCCATCTGGAGAGTTCTCCGGTATCTTCTGATACCACAATAACCGCCACCCCTTAATTCCCGGTGATTATGGCTTTCCATCAGATATTAAGCATGAGCCAAAGGTGAAAGCATATAAATCAAAAGATTCTGAATCACTGGATAACTTCAATACATACTGTCCATACGATTTGTTCTTAATGATTTGATACATCCGAGAGTCTTCAATCAACAGATAAGTTCTTCCTTTTTCATCTACCCTCAAATCCTTCCCGCGGTCCTCTTTCAATACCCATTGGTCGTCTTGTCGTACATACACACGATAGGGTTTTTCACGAGCCGGCTTGATAACAGCATTGACTGAAATAGCTCGATAGGGCAGGGCAACATAGTCTTCTGTTAAATTTGATTTTCTTCCATGTCTTAACCCTTCTGCATGGCTTTCCCATGTTCCCTGGAGGTAGAGATGTCCATAAGGTGTATATCCCTTGGGGTCAGTATATGCAGCCACTTTGCCAGCCTGATATCCACCCGGATTAACCAGTTTCCCTCGTAAATATCCGGCATACGTTTCAGGTGTTGTGGGATAACATAAGCCCCCAGATTCGGGTGGCCCGGGGTGGATATAGGGTGCCGGAAATTTCAATCCCGGTTGATTCTTCTTGAGGAGTTCTTGAATCTTTTTCTCGGTCTCGATATATCCGCCTTCCCCAGCATGGTCAAAGACGATGATTCCATCCTGGTTAATGAGATATTTTCGAGGCCAATAACGATTCGCATACGAGTCCCAGATTTTATACTCATTATCCAAAACGATGGGGTAGGTCAGTTTGAATGATTTGACCGCAGTGGCGACATTGTCTTTTTGTCGGGCAAAATCAAATTCGGGAGTGTGTACACCTATAACAGTGAATCCATAAGGAGCATACCGGCGATGCCATTCCTGAATGTAGGGGAGGGTTCGAATACAATTTACACAGGTATAGTCCCATATATCTATCAGGACAACTTTTCCTTTGAGCTGAGCCATAGTCATCGGAGGACTGTTTATCCAGATATGGTTAGGTGGAAATTCTGGAGCATGAACCGCTGCATATGAGGAAAGTGTATTCATGAGAATTACCCCGATGGTTAGATAGATTTTGGTTAAAGCAGACATGATTAACCTCTCTAATTATCAGTATAAATCGAACCCATACCCGGTGTCAGTGTAGTGATATCAGGTTAACTATGAAGATTAGTATAAACGAAGAATCCACGGAGCTGTTCCGAACAAGTCCGTGGATTCTTTGTTAATGATTTTAGTTTATTTGAGAGGTACTTCGGGTGTTTACCACCGAAGGAATTCATACCCTTTTAAGGTGCCACTGCCCAGTAACCAGGCATCAAGCCATCCTTCACCTGTGGGTGCGGTTTTATTCCATCCAGGAATTTCATCTGCACGGGATTTCCACTGGTTGTCAGCCGTGAAAAATTCTTTTGAACCGTCCGCATAGGTTACTTCAAGTTCAAATACCAGTGCGGCGACTCCCCAATTATTTACAGCAGAAATTCCTAAGATATTGGAACCCTTTTTAAGTCGGCTGCCCACTTCAGCATGGAAGGAATCTTCTCTGTATGAGGCCGACAAGGCTTTCACTCCATTGATGAAGAAAATAGCATTATCATCTGCCCAGAACCGTAGATGAGCTTCCACCGGTTGTCCCTTCAAATTGATTTCACGGGCAAACCAGACATTCACCATTGTGGTTTTCATTTCCTTATCCGTTTCTGGATACCACATCCAAGTCCCTTTTAATGGAGGTGAAGGTATCAAATCTTTCGTCTGGCAGTTCTGAATAAATTTTTGAAGTTGTGATAACTCAGTTGTCAGGCGATTGATGTGGTATAAAAGTCCGGGTGCTTTGTTTCGTCTGAGCCAGAGTCCAGGGTATTCTCCACAAATCTCCGCCAGCTCATTTCGTAATCCCGTCAATCTATTCTGAATATCCTGCTGTGTGGCAGTGTCCAGGCTGGCTATAGGTTTGAAATCCATTTGACGGGCGATTGTGTCTAATCCGAGTTGCGCATCTGCCAGGTAAATAAATCTTTTGGCGATATGATTCATGACATCCAGATGGTCAGAATGGTAGGGTAGTTTCCCCCTATATTCTGCAACGGTTTTTTGGACATCCAGCATATTACTTTTAAATTGCTTCATCAAAACAATCGAGGTATCCGTGGCAATGTTGATTTTGGGTTCCAAGTGGAAGATTCGTGCTGAATACGCTGTATCAGGAAAATTCACTGTTCCCAGGTATTTCTCAGCACGAACTAAATTCGGAGATTTTATACCGTATCTAACGGGAACATACCGATTCAAATATTCATCCGGATTAGGACTCTTGGGTTCCCATGCGCAGGCGGCAGAATAGGCATACGCAACGATATTGTTTTCACGAAGATTTTCGGCACCGTCATCGCTCCATGAGGAAACGATAGAGCCCAAAGTATCATACTTTCGGGCTTCTTCGGTAAAGGTAGATATGTTGGCAAAAGCAAATACCAGATTGGGATAGAAGTTTGCAAAGCCCCAGACGGCAGGGCATGCAACGACTTTTTTAAATCCATTTTCTTTGAAGACTCGAAGAGTTGTGTATTCTGATTGAGGATAATAATGCCAATCTACGATAATACAGTCCCGGCTCATCTCCTCCAATGCTTCCGGATGACGCAGGAGCATATCTCCATAAAGCATAACCTGGCGGTTATGTTTCTTTCCAAGGTAATCAATGACCTTGTTAAAATAGCGTGCGTGAACCTTGCCAATGCCGATACTATCAACTAATTCCTTACTGGTTCCCTCTCCAATATCGAAAGACTCGTCTCCTCCAATGTGGAAGTAGGGATTAGGAGTAGCCTCCGCCATATCATCAATTAATTGAGTGACGAAATTAAATGCTTTTGGATTTACTGGAGAGAAGGACCATGGTGCTTTGTCGAGAGCGGTTACTTCGGCATACTGTCTATTTTGAGGCAGGCTCAAAAGGCGATCCTGATGTCCAAGGGATTCAAATACGGGGCTCAAGTATATATGATTTCTTTTCGCTTCTTCCTGCATCATGGCCATTTCTTTTTGGGTTATATGCCCACGGGCTCGCCCGATAATTGGATCAGTCTTGAACTCAAAAGAATCTTCGATATAGGGCATATAGATGTTCTTTTTGTAGTAGGCCAGTTCTCGAATGATTTCCTTGAAGTCTTCGACAGTGGATATTTGGCCACGGCTGACATCGTCAGATACACCACGAATCTCTAGTGAAGGGTAGTCGGTAATAGATAGAAGTGGCAGGGTGCCTTTTGTGGAGGTTCGAACTAATTGTCGAAGGGTTTGTGCACCATAATAACGGCCCTGTGCGGTGGATGCTTCAATCAGAATGGTATTTTTATTGACTTGAATCTTATATCCTTGAGTTTGGAATAAGGACGGTTCATCACCTTTCAGGTTCAGGTGCTTTAATTGAATGGTTTTCTTCCTTTCAAGATTGGACTCAAAAGAAATGGTGATGCCCAGGTCCTTCTTTATTTCCTCTTGAATCAAACCGGCGGCATATAAGTCATCTTGATCGAGTCCTGTGGTAAGAATGGTCCACTGTGAACTGAGTTTGATTTGTCCCTTTTGTTGAGATATTTCTCTGGGCTGAGGAACTAACGTCAAATCTGATGCAAATACAGAAGATATTAAACAAAACAGCAGTGCGATTAATAATACCCGTTTCATGAGGTGAAACCCTTCCCTAAGTCAAATTAATCAATGATTAAAATTATAAGGGAAATTGAGTCTGTTGTGGTGAGAGTCTCTATCTTATTCTTGGATTCTCCGGAGATATATTTGTCCCGCCACTTCTTTTTCAAGAGCGAGTTGAGTCTCCTCCACCTTGATAATGAAAGAAGGAGATACTTGATGGACATGAATGGCGGTCCCCGGCACAATTCCTAAAGACATTAACTTATGGAGTAACGGATGGTCTCGAGTCAGGATATACGCCACTTTTCCACACTCTCCAGGACTGAATTGGTCCAGCGACGAAACTATACTGTGTAATTCAGATTCTTTTTCCAGACAGCATTCGCCGGGAGGTATTGGATACCCGTGAGGACATTCACGGGGGTGTCCTAACAGGGTGCAAATAGATTCTTCGACATTCTTATCCAGGATATGTTCAAACTCGTTGGCCTGGCTTTCCACTTCCTTAAATGCAACATTCAACACATCATGCAGAAGCCGTTCTGCCAGCCGTTTCCTCCGAACGATATCTTTTGCAATAGCATGACCATATTTACTCAAGTTCAATGTATCGCCACTGATCTCAATCAGCCCATCCCTTGCTAAATCATCTAGTATTGTGGAATCAATCTTTTCTGATAACAGGCTTCTCGTAGACGATACCGAAACATTATTGTTTTCGATTTGATGCCAGATAAGTCGTAATCCGTGGTCGGTCCGATAATCTACGGGATTTCCGGGCGTCGAGTAGGTTTCTAATACATCGGTGAGTCGAGTTTTATCACTTGTTTTCATGATGTCTCATTATACTGTTTTTGATTTTGTTATAGAGATTGACTACTTTCGATTCTAACAAAAACTGGTGATGGCAGTTGGGACAACAATAAACGGTACACCCCTGATTCAAAGGGCATGAAATACAGGCCTGCTTGGCATCCGTTATTAAAAACTTGTGGCCACAAAGTGGACATTGTTGTTTCTTGGTTTTCATCCTAAGGGTACCGGAAACATCTTCAATATAAAGTTTAATAACCCACCTGCTGCGAACGCAAATCCAAAAACAAAGATACTGATAACGATTGCAGATTTCAGGCCCCGTTCTTTTATATTAACCAGAAATTGAGCGAAGCAGGGAACAAATAACGTCATCGTAACCAGGGAGACGACTACTTGAACCGGCGATAATAGATTCTTTTGTCCAAGATTATATAGCTCTGCCGCTCCGTAGTCTCTTCGCAGAAATCCAATAAGAAATGCCTCGGAGGCTTCTTTGGGCAAGCCTAATAAATAGACGACGATGGGTTCTCCCCACCGTTCAATCATGGTAAGGATTCCTGTCTTGTCCAAAACAAATAAGAAAAGCGTAGCGACCACAAACATAGGAACTGCTTCCTTGATATACCATTCAAGACGTGCAATTGTTTTTATGCCCAAATTCTTTACGCTGGGGATACGAAAGGGAGGGATTTCTAAAACGAAGGGGGACTTATCGCCAGGCAAAACACGACTGGCGAGGTATCCAACGCCTAACATAGAGCCAAGGACAAATCCCAGCCAGATTAACGTTGCATAAAGGGAGAGGTTACCAAGCATACCCATGATGACACCCAGCTGAGCCGAACAGGGAACTGCGAGAGTCAGGAGCAGGGTGGTAAGCAATCGTTCTTTTTTCGATTCGAGAATGCGAGTCGTGAGGGTGGCCATGGTATCGCAACCCAGCCCTAAGATCATAGGAAGTACAGCCTTTCCGTTGAGCCCCATAGTGCGGAAGAAACGGTCCATGACGACGGCGAGACGCGGGAGATAACCGGTATCCTCGAGGATCCCAAAGAAGAGGAAGAATGCGGTGACGATGGGGAGAATCAGTGCCAAAGCATAAGTGAGTGCCATGGTAAAGACTCCGTACTCCCCAATCAGCAGGTCCTGACCGAGTGTCCATGGGATGAGTCGTTGAGCCCAATGGGAAACAAATGGATTGATATGTTGTCCAAAAAGATTGTTTTCCAGGAATCCTACCACGGTGCCAGCGGCAAACTGCCCGACAAACAGGTACATCAAATAAAGGACGCCCAGAGCTCCAAGAAGACCCCAAAAGGGGTGGGTGGATAAGCGGCTGAGTTTCTCACGCCATGGGGATTTAACCTGTTCTTGAAAAGTCCATGTCAAGTTAATAATACAATCCGCCTGCGATAATCGTTCCTCGACCAGAATTGCATGAATAGGTTTAGAAAAACGAGATTGATGTTGTTGAAGAGTTTTTCGAATCTGGAGAGAACTTTCATTGTCTAAAATATCAGGGAAGACCTCATGTACCGATTCATCCCCACACATCAACATGGTTGCGATGGATCTTTTTTCACCAAGGTCTTCAGGGAGCCGTGATTCAATTTCAAATAAAAGGGTTTCAACCGCCGGAGAATATTCTGTTTTGATGTTGGGTGGATTTACTTGATGAAGAGCTTTTTTCAGGGCCGGGATACCCATCCCCGTAATTGCGGAGGTGGTGATAACCGGGATACCCAGAATATCGCTGAGTTTCTTTGCATTCGGGGTTATTCCACGTTCTTGGGCCTCATCAATCATATTGAGGACCAGAATCATGGGTAAGCCCGTTTCCAATAATTGCAATGTCAGATCCAAAGTTCTTCGGGGATTCTTAGCATCACCTACTTGAATGACACAGTAGGGATTTCGTGATAATAAAACATCCCGAGCGACTTTTTCGTCTTCAGACTTTGGAATAAGACTGTAGGTGCCGGGAGTATCTATGACTTCCCGGTGTTTATTTCCAATATGGCATGTGCCCACCGTATAATCCACTGTCGTTCCCGGATAGTTGGAGACGGTAGCATAATTCCCAGTCAAATGCCCGAAAATCACACTCTTCCCTACATTGGGATTGCCGATAAGGATAATCCCTTCGGAAGATGGTGCATGACTGGTTTTGGGCTGATGGCATTCCATAATGTTTTATCTACTTTTATTATCCCTGTTAATCTTTTCTATTACATTGATATGTATCAAGATTTGTATGTCTCGGGATAATCTTTCTGCCTATTCTTTACTATTTTAGTATATTATTAGGTTTTAAGTAAAATATAAGTAGAAAAAACCGGACTAATCAGTGGATTAGTCCGGTTTTTATTAGAGGATTCGGTATTTATTTTGCTGGAATATATCGTCCAGGACACCTAACTCATCCGCCAAGTCAAGCACTGTGATTCGATTACGAATGTATCGGGCAGACCTGACAATGTAGTGAGCCAATTCTTCAGAAACATTAATGTCCTTGAAATTGATGGGGCATCCTGCTTTCGTCAAATACCCCTTCATTTCTTCATAGGTGGGGATTTGCGAAACAACTTCATGTAACTGTTCCCATTTGGCCGGGATTTCATTCATTGCAGCGGCTTTTTGGGCATAGGCCTTTGTAAACTTGGGCGCTTCATCTCCGAAATACTTCCTAATTTCAGCTTCATGATCGATCTTGGCGAGTACCGGTGATGTGATGGTACGAAGTCTTTCCGAAACTAAAGCGGTGAAGAGATATCCCATTCCCACCTGGATACCGTGATAGGAAAATACTTCCTGGTGGTGCCGATGGGCATACATATCAAGAGAGTGGGAAATAAGGTGTTCGCCTCCGGAAGCAGGAGAGGATTTACCTGCCAGAACCATGGAGAATCCACCCATGGTTAATCCTTCCATCAAGGCTTCAATGACATCCAGGTCACGAGCCTGTATTAAATCACCCTTGTCTTTATACATGCGCTCAGAGTTTCCGGATATCTGCATGGGTAATCCGCAATAGGATTCACCCGCGAGGATAGAGTTTACTTTCCAGTCGCCGTTTGCAAACGCTTTTGCCAGACTGTCAGCGAAACCAGCCTGAATCAAAATCATGGGAGCTTCAGCGTTTATTTTTTTATCTATGGTGACAGCTATACAAGGCTTGATGACATTGGTTTGTTTAACGCCCCCCGCAATATATGCGGCCACGGTGGAAGTGTAGGCGTTCATGGAAGGTGCTGTTGGAAAAGAAACGACCGGGATATTTAATACGGTTCCAGAATGTTTTCCCATATCAGTCACACTGCCAGTACCAACCGTCAAAATAAAGTCACAGTCTGAAGCCGCTTCAATGATGGATGGGAAATAGGCTTCTTCAGCATGGACTGCCTTATAACCGAGAGGCTTTAGAACCAGCATCTTGGTTTGATAGTTTTGTTTTAATTCAGCTTCCAGCTTGTTTCCAGCAATTTCAACGGTAATGTTGTCACAAAGGATGAGAACTTTCTTTCCTTCGACTGGAACAGATTGAAGAAATTGATTGATTTCACTGATGGCATTTGGAGAGGCTGAAACTTTCTTGATGGGGAGCCGATGAAGTTCTCCACATTCGGGACAGGTGAACTCTTTCCCTTGATAATCATAAATATTTAACATATAAGAAAAACTCCTTTATTTATATATTATCGGGCAAATTGATGGTTTTTGAAAATTGAATATAAAAAAACTCCGCTCAGAATGAGCGGAGTTTCCAGTAAATATCAGGGTTTTAGCCCATTTTAGCGATACCGTCAGCGGTCGTACGATACTTATCTCCCTTTTCGGAAATAAGATTTGCTTCCATCAATTCACGGAGCATACTCCGTAAAATATAGGTTGGTCTTGGGAACGACTGTCGTATCTCCTCGATTGATTTTTCTTCCATTAGAACCGTTAAAAGATTCTTTGCGGTTGCTGTTAACCGACCATCTGCTGTAATACAAGCCATAAATTAACCTCCCGCTTAAAGTGATTTCTTAGACAAATACCAGTCGGTGATCTCAAGACCTTTTTCTTTCACACGTTCTTCTGCCATTTCCTGTGTGTTCGGTGCCGGGATAATGACTTTATCACCGGGTTTCCAATTGGCCGGGGTTGCCACCTTGTTTGCATCTGTTGTCTGTAATGCGGTGATGAGTCTCAATATCTCTTCAGTATTGCGGCCGGTAGTCAGTGGATAATAAATCATTGCGCGGAGAATTTGTTTATCATCAATGACAAAAACACAACGGGAGGTTTCCGTTTTACTTTCACCAGGCATTATCATGCCGTACAATGAAGCCACTTCTTTATTCAAATCAGCAATGACGGGAAATTGAATTTTAACTCCCAGTTTCTCTTCAATGTTTCGTACCCATGCAATGTGTGAATAAACACTGTCGATGGACAGACCCATCAACTCACAATTCATTTCCCGAAGTTTGGGATGAATTTGTGCGAAAGCAACAAACTCTGTGGTACATACTGGGGTGAAGTCGGCTGGATGAGAGAACATAATGAGCCATGACCCTTTGAAATCCGATAATTTCAGGACTCCATGAGTTGTCGGGGCTTCAAATTGTGGTGCGGGCATTCCCAGTCGTGGTATTCCGATTGCAGGCGTTGTATTTTCCATAAATATTACCCCTATGTTTGATATGTTTGTTATTTTCTCAACCTATCATTATGTGATTGAGATTTCAACTGTTGCGTTACATATTTTGTAACATCGGTGAAATGAAAATAGTTCCAGTTCGAAACGAGTCATTCACGGACCTGCTCCGAGCTGCTCCGTGGATGATTCGATACAGAATCAAATAAAAAACAGGGATAGTATCGATAACTATCCCTGTTAAAATGGTGTCAATTCGTTTCTTTAGTCTTTTAGTTTCCCAGAAAAATAGCTTTCATAAGAGGCCAAATCCAGTAATCCATGACCACTTAAACAGAAAACGATGACTTTCTTTTCATTGGATTCTTTTGCCTTAAGCGCTTCCTGTATGGCACCACAAATGGCATGTGAGGATTCGGGAGCAGGGACAATTCCTTCACTGCGGGCAAACAATGCGGCGGCTTCAAAGACTTTTGTCTGAGGATATGCCTGTGCTTCAATGAGGCCAGAGTGATATGCATGGGAAATGGTGGGTGCCATACCGTGATATCGGAGCCCGCCGGCATGGATGCTGGGCGGCATAAACTCGTGCCCCAGCGTATGCATCATTAACATGGGAGTCATTCCTGCCGTATCTCCAAAGTCATATCTCATCTCGCCTTTCGTCAATGAGGGACAGGATGCAGGCTCAACTGCCACAATCCGATAATTCTTCCCATGGTTAATTTTCTGTTCCAGGAAAGGAAATGCTAATCCGCTGAAATTACTTCCGCCCCCAACACATCCTACGATGACATCTGGAGCCTCTCCCGCGAGTTCCATCTGCTTAATAGACTCTTCACCGATCACAGTTTGATGAAGACAGACATGGTTTAATACACTTCCGAGAGAATACTTGGTTCCTGGATGAGTCACGGTGTCTTCAACCGCTTCACTGATGGCAATGCCCAGACTACCGGGGCAGTTAGGGTCTTCTGCTAATAATTTTCGGCCAAATTCTGTCTGTTCACTGGGACTTGAATAAACAGTTGCACCCCAAGTATGCATCAACATGCGGCGATAGGGCTTGGCCTGATAGCTCATATGCACCATGTAAATGGTACATTCCAGTCCAAAAAGAGTACACGCCATTGCCAGAGATGCACCCCACTGTCCAGCGCCTGTCTCCGTTGCCAACCGCTTAACGCCTTCCTGCTTGTTGTAATAGGCTTGTGGTACGGCAGTGTTTGGTTTATGGCTTCCTGCAGGACTGGCACCTTCGTATTTATAATAAATATGAGCCGGTGTATCCAGGGCCTTCTCTAATCGAATCGCCCGCAATAGGGGAGTCGGTCTCCATAAAGCATATATTTGGCGGACTTCATCTGGAATATCTATATATTTTTCGGTGCACATTTCCTGTTTGACGATACTCTCTGGAAAAATGGCACACATTTCTTGTAAGGTAACGGGTTGTTTGGTGGCAGGATTTAGCGGAGGGGCCATAGGTTGGGGAAAGTCTGCTGCAATGTTATACCATTGGGTCGGGATATCATTTTGCGTAAGAGTAAAATGAGTTGGAATGTTCATGTGTAGCGCTCCCATTGTGAATGAATTTATTCCTGTCATTTTACACTAAAATAAAAAAGAACGGCCTGGAGGAATCCAAGCCGTTCTTTGTGTATTTATTTGTTAATGGAAAATTGAGAACTGAACACGAATCCAAAAGTCCAGTTCGGGGACATAGATATCCTTTACATCGCCATGACTTACGCCCGCAGGGACCCGAAGATTAAATCGGCGGCGAGGTTGGAAATTAAACCCAAATCCTAATCCAAAATAGGATGGAAGGTCTATCGATATGACTCCACCTTTTGAAGATTCCCTCTGTGTAAGGAATATTTTTAAGTTTTCATCCAACTGGTGAGGTGGAAGAGTATCCAGTGAGAAAAAGGTATCAATCCAATCTGATTCATCAGGTTCCATCGCTAAATCACGAAACATATTGATGTCCAGAAAGGTCTGATTATCTCTTGTTTTTTCCTGTTGCTGGAGCTCCTGGTCATGCTGTTCCCGGAGTTGTGGGTTTTTCAGGGTGTCGTAAGCCTCCTGAATTTCCTGAAATTGAGTGTTATTTTCTGCATTTTCTGAAGATTTTGTCGGTTTTAACTTCTTTGACAATTTCTTGTAAGCAGTTTCAATCTCAGTTATTTCCGCATCTCTGGAAATACCAAGGATCTTGTAACAGTCTTTAAACGGATTGCTCATATTCTCTTTTTTGCCTTATTTTATGGCTTAATCAGCCACGAAGTTTATATATATTATATACCCTCCCCGATAAATTCTCAGGAAGACTTTACTGCCGGATTCGATGGAATTGGCTACTGTGTTGAAGTCAGAAACGTTATGTATCTGTTGGTCATTGACTTCTAGAATTACATCGCCTCTTCGAACCTGAGCACTGTCAACAGCAGACCCTTTAGTTATATTGGTGACAATGACACCGGCTGCTTTATTGAGGCCTAAACGTTTTGCCAGAGGTTCTGTCACATCATCAACTTCCAATCCCAAGGTGTTACTCCCGGGAATTTCACTAAACATTCGAGCTGAATCCGATGGCATTTCAGATACTTTGATACTGAGCGATACGGTTGCTTTATTTCGAACAACTACCACTTTAACTGTTGAATCTGCTTTTGTTGCGCCTACTAATTGTCGTAATTGTTCGGTTCGGGTAATTTTCTTTCCATTGTATTCAATGACAATGTCATCTACCTTCATATTTCCTTTTTCTGCAGGGCTTCCCTTGATAACACCTGTAATCCGAACCCCTTTTTGAACTCCGAACTTGGCTGCCAGGTCCGGGTTAAGATCTTGAAGACCAACACCCAGCCACCCCCGGACGACTTTGCCTTTGCTCTTTAGCTCACTATAAATGGTCCGAACCAAATTCGAGGGAATCGCAAATCCAATTCCAATGTTTGTCCCTGTTTTGGTGGCAATGACCGTATTGATACCAATAATTTCACCCCTCAAATTAACGAGTGGTCCACCACTATTGCCGGGATTGATTGCGGCATCTGTCTGTATGAAGTCTTCATATTCCGTAACTCCCACATGTCGGCCTAAGGCACTGATAATACCGTGACTGACACTCTCGGCATATCCAAACGGATTCCCAATTGCAAGGACCCAATCTCCAACCTGGACAGCGTCGGAATCTCCCAGAACAGCATAATTAAATTTATCTTTACTGGCTATTTTCAAGACAGCAATGTCTGTTTTGGAGTCTCGTCCAACTAAAGTTGCTTTATACTCCCGGCCATCACTTGTTTTGATATTGATTCGGTCGGCTTTTTCAACAACATGATTGTTGGTGATGATATATCCTTCACGATCAACAATCACTCCAGAACCAAGACTGGTCATAGTCATATCCCGCTGTGGTTGTCCGAAGAAAAAGTTGAACATATCATCCCCTAACAAATCATTCAAAGGGCCGGGATTCCCTTCACCTTGTTTGCCGAAGGGACTGATAACATGTTGTTCTGTATAGATGTTTACTACGCAGGGCTTTATAACATCAACGATAGGTGCAAAGGTGGGTAATGTTGTTCCTGGGGGATAGGAGAGTTTCGCCGGACGACCTGTGCCACTGCTCTTGCTGCGACTGCTTGAAAGATAAACTAATCCACCCCCGGCCAAGCCTCCAAGTACCAGGACAATGAGTATCAATAAAACAGTTTGTACATTACCACGTCTTAATGATGACAGATTAATCTTCATAAAGATGATTCGCCTTTTAGGTTTATAAAGTATCGGCCAACTTCCGGGCCAGTTTTATTTGGTCTTCCGTTAAGTCCTTTGGAATAACAACTTTAATTCTAACAAACAGATCCCCTTTGTCATAACCTTTAGGGGAAGGAACCCCTTGCCCCTTTAACCGGAGCTGGACATCAGGCTGAGTCCCTGGGGGGACTTTTAATTTTGCTTTGCCTGTTAATGTAGGTACCTCAAGAGTTGTCCCAAGGATGGCATCCAGGGCATTAACTTGTGCATCCATATACAAATCATTACCCTTACGAGTATAGGGTGAATCGTTTTTTACTCTGAAAGTAATATATAAATCTCCGGCGGGTTGTCGATTATTGCCGGGTTTCCCTTCACCACGAATTTTGATTTTTGTCCCATTATCCACACCTACTGGAATCTTGACACGCAATTGACGGATAGATTGAACCTCTCCTGTTCCCTGACAAGTAGGGCAGGGATGAACTACTTTTCTCCCTCTCCCCTGGCACTCAGGGCATGGACGACTGAGGGCAAATCCCCCCTGTCCAAACTGGATGGATCCAGTACCATGACACCGTCCACATATGGGAGCCTCGCTGCCCGGAGCTGATCCCGTTCCGTGACAGGCAGAACATTCCATGGTTTTCGGGATTCGTATGATTGTGTGGCCACCATGAATTGCCTGGTCGAAGGTTAGTTCGACTTCGGTCTGTAAATCGAGATTGGAATGGTCCGCAAACAAGTCCTCTTCATTTTGGAAACCACGGTTTCCAAAAATCGAACTGAAGATATCACCCAGGTTTCCAAATCCATATTGGTTGAAATCTCCATTGTTACCCATATCCGGTCGCCAACCACCCATATTCCCCATTTGACTGGGATCAAATCCTCCTCGCCTTAAGGTATCATATTGGGTTTTCTTTTCTGGGTTGCTCAATACTTCATAGGCTTCATTGATGTCTTTGAATTTATTCTCGGCATCTTTATTGCCAGGATTGGCATCCGGATGATATTTCTTTGCCAGTTTGCGAAAGGCTTTCTTTATCTCCGATTCGGATGCTTCAGGGGTAACACCCAATAAAGAATAGTAATCTTTCCCAGCCATATTCTTCTCCTCATCCTCTTCGTCAAATAACAGGGGCAAGAGTTGTCAGTAAAGACACCTCCTGCCCCGCTAATTTATTGCAGATGGTTATTTGTTTTTATCGTCATCTACTACTTCATAGTCCGCATCCACAGTCTGACCGTTACCGGTGTTTCCTGTGTTCGGGGCGCCTTGGGCTTCTGGTCCCGGTGTCTGCTGACCAGCCGCTGAAGCCTGCTGATAAATCTTCTGTGAAATAGCATGCCACTGCTGATTATATTCTTCAATGGCGGCTTTTAAATCTGAAGCATTAGCTGAATTGATTTTTTCTTTCAACTTGCTTACGGCAGAATCTAAAGTTGCCTTGTCTTCAGCCGTAACCTTGTCACCTAAATCTTTCAGTGTTTTTTCTGACTGATAGATGAGGCTGTCTGCTTGATTTTTTAAGTCGATTACTTCACGACGTTCTTTATCTTCTTTAGAATGGACTTCAGCTTCATCTACCATTTTTTTGATGTCTTCCTCACGAAGTCCGCTTGATGCTGTAATGGTGATTTTTTGTTCTTTTCCTGTTGCACGGTCTTTAGCCGTAACATTCAATATACCATTCGCATCAATATCAAAAGTGACTTCAATCTGAGGCACACCCCGAGGCGCTGGTGGAATCCCATCAAGGATAAATTTACCCAGAGATTTATTGTCTCCAGCCATGGAGCGTTCACCTTGCAGAACATGGATTTCAACTTGTGTCTGGCTATCAGATGCGGTTGAGAATACTTCACTTTTCCGAGTTGGAATGGTAGTGTTCCGTTCAATCAACTTTGTCATAACGCTGCCCATAGTTTCAATCCCTAAGGACAGAGGAGTGACATCAAGAAGGAGAACATCTTTTACTTCGCCTTTCAATACACCACCCTGGATTGCTGCACCGATGGCGACCACTTCATCTGGATTTACACCCTTGTGCGGTTCTTTTCCGAAAATCTTTTTAACCAATTCCTGAACCGCCGGCATACGGGTCATACCACCGACCAAGACCACCTCATCTATATCCGCAGCACCTAACCCCGCATCGGACAGCGCTTTTTCTACAGGAATACGGGTTCTTTCAATCAATTCACCACAAATCTGTTCTAATTTTGCGCGTGTTAATGGAATGTTCAAATGTTTCGGGCCATTAGCATCTGCAGAAATGAAGGGTAGATTTACTTCAGTCTGACTGCTGCTGGACAATTCAATCTTGGCCTTTTCAGCCGCCTCTTTTAACCGTTGTAAGGCCATCCGGTCCAGTTTCAGATCAATTCCTTCTTGTTTCTTGAATTCATCACAAAGCCAATCGATGATGACCTGGTCAAAATCATCACCACCTAAATGGGTGTCACCATTAGTAGATTTAACTTCAAAGACGCCTTCACCCAGTTCCAGAATTGAGATATCGAAAGTACCACCACCCAAGTCATATACAGCTATTTTTTCATTTACTTTCTTATCCAAGCCGTAAGCCAGTGCGGCAGCTGTTGGTTCGTTAATAATTCTTAATACATTCAATCCCGCAACTCGTCCAGCATCTTTAGTGGCCTGACGCTGACTGTCATTAAAATAAGCGGGAACAGTAATGACGGCATCAGTAACTTTCTCTCCGAGGTAATCTTCAGCCGTTTGTCTCATCTTTTGAAGGATCATCGCTGATATTTCGGGTGGAGAGTATTTTTTATCATCAACCAACACACTGGCGGCTCCATTGTCTGCTTCGACCACCTTGTATGGAACTAATGATATTTCATGGGCAACTTCTTGTTGCCGGCGACCCATAAAACGCTTAATCGAATAAACGGTATGTGCTGGATTTGTGATAGCCTGTCGTTTGGCGACAGTTCCTACCAGTCGTTCACCATTTTTTGTGAAGGCTACTACCGATGGGGTTGTTCTTCCACCTTCGGCATTCGGAATAACAACGGGCTGTCCGCCTTCCATCACTGACACACACGAATTTGTTGTGCCTAAGTCAATTCCAATTACTTTTGACATTGTATATATCTCCTTTTCAAAGGTCTGTTTTCACTTTTACTGTATCGGGATCGGCTCCCAATATCTCCGGACTAGCTTTTCACTAGTCCGGACTCACCGAAAGCCGATCTTTCGGTCATTTCTTTTTGTTACTTAACTTCAATAGGGATGTTGTTAGTTTGAACTTCATCCTGCTTCTGGATACTGATTCGCAAGACCCCATCCTTGAATGTTGCTTTAACCATGTCAGATTTAACTGATGCAGGTAAGGAGAAGGATCGGCTGAACATGCCATACGATCTTTCAACACGATGGAAGTTTTCTTCTTTGACTTCCTTGTGTTGTTTTTTCTCACCCTTAATGGTCAGGATGTTGTTGGTAATGGAGACTTGGATGTCTTCCTGACTGACACCGGGTATTTCGGCATCAATCATGATTTCATCTTTGTTTTCGTAGATATCTACGACGGGAGCCCAAGTTCCTTCAGCCAATGTTTGCAGGTCGGAACCGCGAGCAAAAGAATTAAACAGCCGGTTCATTTCATCCTGTAACATATTAAACTCCCGATAAGGATTGAATTTAATTATCGCCATGGTTTTGACCTCCTGTTGGTTTATGTTGTTTTACTCCTGAGCTCAGAGTACTTTTTATTTTTTCATTTATTAATAATGCATTATTTGTGCCAAAGTATTTAGACGAATATATTCCAGGTGAGAATATGTTTTATATCATTGATATTATTATAATTAGTTGAATTAGTAAGAAATAACTTGAAGGTCGAAACTGGCACTGAATCCAATGTCATGCCAATCCAAATTAACAGGGGTGTGTCATTATGACATTCTTGCAAAACTCTGTTTGCCAGAGTGAAGCATAAACGAAGCGAGTCAGGTTAAATGCTGACTTGTGAGGATATCGGTTTGTCAGAATGACAATATTAGGTGTTTGAGACTGACAAAAGGTGACTAAACGCCTTAGGTAAATACTGAATTATGTCTCTGGCTGTGAGGCAATATTGAGTAAGTACTCCTGCGGCAAAATCTCCTGACAATCCATGAAGATAACTGCCTAACAAACAGGCCTCCAGTGGAGTGAGTCCTTGAGCGGATAAACTTGCAATGATGCCGGTTAAAACATCCCCCGCGCCTCCTGTGGCCATTCCAGGATTCCCCGTTGAATTGATATAAACTTGACCTGATGGCTCCGCAATCAGGGTTGCAGCGCCCTTTAAAACCAGGTAAACACCAAAATCCTTGGCGAATCTTCGCGACAGTGAAATTCTGTTGTTTTGAACATCCTGGATTGAGCAATTGCATAAGCGGGCCATTTCTCCGGGATGTGGAGTAATGATGACGGGTTTTTGAGCTGCTTTGAATCCAGATAGATTGTTATGATACGCAACCAGTGCATCTGCATCTAAAATAACTTGAATCGAGCTGTTTTGAACCAGGCGTCGTACCAGAGAAAGAGTGTTTTCCTGTGTGGAAATACCCGGTCCCATCGCCAATACATTCGCTCTTTGGAGGAAATTATCAATAATTGGTTCAGCGTTCAGGTCCAGCGTGTGTTTTGCGGTTTCTGGAAGGCCTAATGTCATCGCTTCCGTTAATTTAATGGAGGCTGGAGTTTGTAAACTGGCAGGAACTCCCAATGTAACCAATCCTGCACCGGATCGCAAAGCGCTTTCAGTTGCCAGACATGCGGCACCGAGAAAGCCCGGTGAGCCTGCCAGTATCAGTACATGTCCATAAGTCCCCTTGTGTGATTCCGGTTCCCGTTCAGGCAACAAAAGAGAACATTCTTCAACAGTCAAATAGTTCAGATTAATTTTTAATGAATCAATTGCATTGGAAGGGATACCGATATCAGCCGTGATCACTTTTCCTGTATATTGAGCTCCTGGATAAGTTACTAATCCAATCTTAGGTAAACCGAGGGTGACCGTGATGGCGGGTTGAATACAATCGTCAACAATCTCACCTGTATCAGGATTCATTCCCGTGGGAATATCAATAGCAACAGTTTGTATGTCGGCTTCATTGATGATATGAATGACCTTGGAAAGCAATCCCTGGAGAGGTCCTTTTGTCCCCGTTCCCAATAAGGCATCCACCACCAAATCTGCATTTGCCAATTCCGTCTGAACATCTTTTAACTGTGATTCCTCTGTGATTTCATGGATGACAGGTTTTGATTCGAGGGACTGACAAACCTCATAGTTGATTCGACATTCTCCCTTTAATTCCGAGGTTTTTGCACAAAGATAAACGATTGTTTCAATCTCGTGCTGGCTGAGTATCCTGGCACATACCAGTCCGTCTCCACCATTGTTTCCTTTTCCACAGAAAATGACGACTTTTTTTAGGTCAGGATAATAGTCCCTTATGATTCTACTAATTTCCTGACCGGCATTTTCCATGAGTTGTAAGGCAGGAATGTTGTGATTATGGATGGTACATTGGTCCAGTTCCTGCATTTGTTTGGCAGATACGACTTTCATAATTACACCTCTTACTTGAGATTACTTAACCTGTGGTGGAGCTGTCAATAGCTCTGAAGGAATCATTCTCAACTATTATCCAAATAGAGTCATATAATATTAGGATAAATTATGACAAGAAATGGATGGAATTATGAAACCTTATAATGACTATTTTGAAGTATCTCACCAATTAGTTCTCGCCGATACAGAAACAGAAATCAACATTCGTCCTCTTGATGGACATACCAAATTCAAATCGGGTGTGAAATATACTGTTTCGTATTTTCCCATGGAAGTAATAAACATCAAATCTGGATGGACATGGGACAAACAGTCGGTACCTTTTGCGATTGAAGATGGAGTTATGAAATTTAAACTCTTCTTTGAAGGGGAACAGGAACATCGAATCAGAATTGAAGAAGTACAGGAAACACAAAAGATTTTGATAGGTGAAATTCGGATTTACTCTCTCTTACCCGACCTTTATGAGCGGTCCTTTTATAAAGGGGATACTCATGTTCATACTTTCCACTCGGATGGAAGAGAATCTCCCGCATTTGTGGCGGCCAAATATCGTGAAGCTGGATTTGATTTTATCGCCATTACTGACCATCACCGGTATAAACCATCCCTGGAAGCCATTGATACCTACAAGGATTTACCCCATGACCTGGTTATCTTTCCTGGCGAAGAGGTCCACCCGGAAAATGTATTGATTCATACTGTAAATTTTGGCGGTAACTTCAGTGTCAATGAGCGGATGAAAGATACTGCGGTATACGAATCAGAAGTTGCAGCTTATGAAAAGGAATTAGGACCCACACCTCCGGGTGTTGATCGGCATGAGCTTGCCATCATGACGTGGGTGTATGACCAGATAAGAAAGGGTGAGGGGCTGGCAATATTACCGCATCCGTATTGGCCCAATATGTATCGTTATTCCCCAACCACTCCGATGTTGAATTATCTGTTTGAGACACAGCCTTTTGATGCCCTGGAACTGATCGGTGGTTTTCATAAGTGGGAAATCGAATCCAATAACCTTCAAGTTGCCCGGTATTATGAAGAATATTCCAAAGGGCGAGTGATACCTATCGTTGGAGCTTCTGATTCTCACGGGGTAACAAAGGGTGAACTTTTCGATTGGTATTACACTTTAGTGTTTTCTCCTTCACTGGAAAAAAAGGATTTGATTGGCAGTATCAAAGACAGATATTCTGTGGCGGTGGAACATGTCGAGGGTGAACATTCCAGAGTATGGGGTCCGTTCCGGATGGTGAAATATGCGGCGTTTCTTTTACGAGAAATATTACCCACGCAGAAAAGGCTTTGCAAAGAAGAAGGTCGGTTGATGTTGGAATATAGTCGGGGGGATCAATCTGCCGTTGAATCACTTTCGAGATTAAACGGTCGAGTAAAGACCTATAAACAAAAAGTTAAAGGAAAATAATTTTTAAAACGAATAATCCACGGAGTTGCTCTGAGCAGCTCCGTGGATTATTCGTTCTCACTAAAGTCGGTGTCACTTAGTAAATCGGAAAATATACTGTCTGAGAACAGAATCCCCTGAATTGTTAATCGGACATAGTCCGGAGAAATTTCTATCATCCCGGTCGATTCATATTGATGCAGAACCTGACCAAAGGCATCCACCACATCGGCTCCAAAACGCATGATAAAGGTTTGCCGATGGATTCCCTCACGGAGTCTCAGCGTTACCATACAGTATTCTGCCATTTGATGACGGCCGGTCAAAACCTCTGAATCCGATTCTGGCAATTTCTTGGAATTCAATAAATGAATATAATCATTGAGGTTATCCGTATTCCAGGATCGTTTTCCTGCCAGATAAGAATGGGCATTCAAACCAAACCCAAGGTAATTCCCAAATTTCCAATAATTCAAGTTATGTTGGCATTCCAGGTTCGGAAGAGACCAGTTTGAGATTTCATAGTGATGATAACCCTGGTGTGATAACTCCTCTTCCGCCTCCAGGTACATACTGACGGAAGTATCATCATCAGGTTCGGGTAATTGTTTAGAGCGAATCTGTATATCTAATAAGGTATTTGGTTCTACCGTTAACCCATAAAGACTTAAATGAGAAGGTTTCAGAGCAAGGGCTTTTTGGAGGGAGTCTTTCCATTGAATTTGAGTTTGTTCGGGGTATCCAAAAATTAAATCAAGATTAAAATTATCAATACCTGCAGCCCTGACATTTTGTACAGTATGGGCAATCATATCTGATTTGTGAGGTCTGTGCATGATGGCCAGAATATGATCATCAAACGATTGAGTTCCAATGCTTATCCGATTGATACCCGATTGACGATAGGTTTCAATTCTGGGTATAGAGTCTAGTGATTCAGGATTGCCTTCCAAGGTGATTTCACAGTCAGGCGTTAATACAAAATAATAGGCAAGTTCACTCAGGATTTGAGTGATATACTCTGTCGGAACATAGGAGGGCGTTCCTCCACCAAAGAAAATAGATCTGACCTTTCTATTTATTCCAAAATCCAGAGTGGCTGCTTTTAGACGAATTTCCTTGATTATGGCATTAAAATAAGCAGCTTGCTGGTTGTCTCTCCCAGCATATGAAACAAAATCACAATAGGCACATTTACTTATACAAAAGGGTATGTGTATGTAAATGCCAAGAGGCATAAATGGCCTTTATTTGATGAGACGGACTCTCCAAAGAGTCCAGGGTTTCCATATTTCAAATGGAACCCGATAACCTTCACGATCCCGAGAATACCAATGCATCAGGAAGGCTTTTCCTTTGAGGAATTTGACATTAACAGGTCCCCAGAACCGGCTGTCCCAGGAGTTATTTCGATTATCTCCCATGACAAAGATATATCCCTCGGGAACTTTGTAGGGTAATTGTTCAATGAAGGGGATTGGATTCATGGCCTCACGCAGGTAGGGTTCCTGGAGAGGGACATTATTTACATAGATTTGGCCGTCCCGGAAATCAATCACATCACCCGGTAAACCAATGCAGCGTTTGATGTAATCAGTGTAAGGACCTCTTTGCCATTGCGTTAAAGAGATATTGTTACTGACAGATTCATAAGGTACTAATGAACTGGAGCCGGGGAATTTGAACACCACAATATCGCCCCGGTCGGGTATCTTATCCCAATAGATAAAACGATTTACAAAAATCATATCGCCTTTTTGCAGAGTGTCACACATCGATTCGGAGGGGATGGCGAAAGGTTTTGCCAGGAAAGTATGAGCCATTAAGGCAACCATTCCCGCAACAGCAATTCCTTCTATCCATTCTCGCAACCAGTGTTTCTTAAATGAGACCATGAGTTACCCGTTTTTTTATTGGAATTTTTGATTCAAGTAAAATTCTAACACAATGACCTAGAGGACAATGGTTCGGTTCCAGTGCCACCATGGCCACCAAATGAGTTGTCCTCTCCTGTTTCGTTCATACCAAAATATTAAAAACGCTTTTCCTTTTATCGAATCATATTGTACGGGGCCGAAATATCGACTGTCATAACTGTCATTTCGGTTATCTCCCAAGACTACATACTGATTATAGGGAATGATTTTGGGGTATCGCAATGCGCCTGTATCGTAGGTGGGACCTTTGATGTAAGACTCAATGAGTGGTATTCCATTGATATATATCCGATAATCTTTGATTTGGATGGTTTCGCCACCCTCACCAATTATTCTTTTGACAAAGATATTGCGGGGATTTTCCCTGGACTGAAATACCACCACATCTTCTCTTTTGGGTGGGTGTATCCAATAGTGGAACCGATTGACTAAGATGAGGTCTCCGATTTGAAGGCTGGGCATCATAGACCCTGATGGGATTCTGAAAGGTTGTATAAAAAAAGTTTCCAGAATCAACAAGCCAAATATGGCTAGAATCATTTTTTCAATAATGATTCTTATCGGATGCTTATAGTCTTTCATATCAATATTATCGAACAGGTTGGATATATGTTAAATAATATCTTTTTCTGCCTGGTTAGCAAGCAAAAGCATTTGCTTACTCCAATCAGCCAGTAACACAAGATATTTCTCAGGATTCTTTGCAATTTCATCTTCCATTTTTGACCAATTATAATTTACATTAAAAACTTCTTTATCTAATGCATCTGATAAGTTTTCTATCAGTTCACTCTTCTTTTGGTAGAAATGGCCTTTTTGTACAAATAACCATGACTGCAGAATAAAGAAAATACTTTTGTAAGCATCTTTTATCAAGGGTATTTCCTGGCTTAAATCCGGCGAATAGATCAGTCGATGCCGAGCTCCATGCAATAGAGCTGCTGTGGAATTTTTGATGTAATCCAATATATATTGAGGTTGTGGGAAATTCACAACAGCATCCATATTTCCAAATAAAACATGGCACCCTTGAATAAAATGAAATAAGTCTTGTTTTGGCCAGGCATCCATTTCTGTTTTGTCAGCAATAAATCCACAAGCCTTTTCAGCGTAAGGCATACTCTTGATGATTTCGCGGTACTTAGTAATATCATTGGGTTCTATTGAAGACAGAATGACATTGACATCAATATCACTCGCAGGACCTGCTTCACCTCGGGCCCAGCTTCCAATATGCCCGGCAAAAAGAAGTCGTTTACCATAAGTGTTTTTGATTTTTTCCAACAGTGTCTCTAACCAGATATCAATGTTGAATGTAGACATGATTTTTCCTTTCTTCCTGTAATATTATTTTTTAGACAATAAAACCCTATTCATCCTGAAGATGAATAGGGTTTGTTGTATTTAATTAATTGATTATTCGACGGACAGAACGGCCATGAATGCTTCCTGAGGAATTTGCACTCTGCCGACTTGTTTCATCCGCTTCTTACCTTCTTTTTGTTTTTCCAGGAGTTTCCGTTTACGGGTAATATCACCACCGTAACATTTAGCCGTCACATCTTTCCGTAAGGCACGAACTGTCTCTCTGGCAATAACTCTATTCCCAATACTTGCCTGGATGGCTACTTCAAACATCTGTCTTGGTATCAGTTGACGCATTTTCTCAACCAACGCCCGGCCACGGTAATAAGCAAAATCTTTATGAACAATAATGGATAGGGCATCCACCGGGTCTCCATTTAACAGAATATCCAGTTTTACCAATTCTGAAGCCTTATAGCCAATAACCTCATAATCCATTGAGGCGTATCCTTTACTGACCGATTTCAATTTGTCATGGAAATCGGTAATGGTTTCAGCCAGTGGCATTTCATATATCAGCGTGGCGCGAGTTTTATCTGTATATTCCATCTTCTTATAGTCACCACGTTTGCCTTGTGCCAGTTTCATGACATTACCCACAAACTCGGTGGGTACCATGATGGTTGCTTTAATATAGGGCTCACGGCATTCCTGTATTTGATTTACAGGGAAATCTGATGGATTGGTGACATCAAGAAGGTCGCCATTGGGCATGAGAATCTGATATTTAACATTGGGCGCTGTGGTTACAAGGGTCAGGTTGAATTCACGTTCCATTCGTTCTTGAACAATTTCCATGTGCAATAAACCAAGGAATCCACACCGGAATCCAAAACCAAGGGCAGGGGAGTTGTCTGGTTCGAAGATGAATGCGGCATCATTCAATTTCATTTTTTCCATGGCATCCCGCATTTCTTCGTACTGTTCACTGACGGCTGGATAAAGTCCGCAATACACCATGGGTTTTACGGGCCTGTATCCTGGAAGGGGAATCGTTCGTCCATCATGGAATTTCGTAATCGTATCGCCAACGCTCACATCTGCAATCGTTTTGATATTGGCGACCATATAACCAACTTCGCCAACACCTAAACTCTCTACAGGGGTCATTCGTGGGGCAAAAACACCCAGTTCAGTAATTTCATATTCTTGACCGGTGGCCATCATCTGGATTCTATCACCGACAGACATTCGCCCATCAAAGATACGGAAATAAACAACGACACCTCGATAGGAGTCATAAATTGAATCGAATATGAGTGCTGCGAGGGGCTTATCTTCTTTGCCTTTTGGATGTGGAACTCTTTTTACTACGGCTTCCAGAATATCCCTGATGCCGATGCCTTCTTTTCCGCTGGCCAGAATGATATCTTTTTCATCCAAGGGCATTGTATTGACGATCTGATTAGTGCATAAATCAAGATTCGTACTGGGTAGGTCTATTTTATTAATAACGGGGATGACTGTCAGGTCCTGATCTAATGCTAAGTAAGCATTTGCCATTGTTTGAGCTTCGACGCCCTGGGATGCATCTACTAAAAGGCAAGCACCTTCACAGGAAGCCAGAGAACGGGAGACCTCATAAGAGAAGTCAACATGTCCTGGCGTATCCAACAGGTTCAATACATACTGTTTTCCATCATCAGCTTTGTAATTAAGCCTGACGGGGTGAGACTTAATAGTGATGCCCCGTTCTCTCTCTAAGTCCATTGAATCCAGGAATTGATCTCGCATTTCACGAAGAGTTAGCGCTCCAGTTACTTCAAGTAACCGGTCTGATAATGTGGTTTTCCCGTGATCAATGTGGGCAATGATACTGAAGTTTCGTATCAGTTTTTGGTCCATAAATATTCTTTGTTATCCTGTCTTTTTATTGGGTATTCATTGAAAATACGATTCCGGCGGCACCCACCCGGCCGGCTTCATTACCTAACTTTGCTTTCACTATTTTGGTTCTCTCAATGAGCCATTTAAAGCCGCGTTTACGGAACTCGTCTTTAGCCGGTTTTAAAATATAATCGCCTGCTTCCATGACACCGCCGCCTAAGGCTACCATTTCGGGGTTTAACAGATTAACCAGGGACATAATGCCAACACCAATATCTCGGCCTGTATCCTCTAATATTTTTCTAGCGAGTTTGTCCCCTTTAGTTGCTGCCTGATAAACAACTTTGGGACTAATCTTATCCAAATCGCCCTTAACCATTTTCTTTATCAGAGACTGTTCACCCGCTTCTATTGCCATCTTTGTACGCTTTGTGATTCCAATAGCTGACGTGTGCGCTTCCAAGCAACCAGGATTACCGCATCCACAGGGAATTCCGTTTGGATACAGATTGATGTGACCGACTTCTCCTCCGGAACCATCAGCTCCGTGCCAGACTTTTCCATCAAGAATTAATCCACCGCCAATACCTGTTCCTAAGGTCAAGACAATCATGGTCTTTACCTTTTTCCCGGCACCGATCCAGAATTCGCCATAAGCTGCGGCGTTGGCATCATTTTCCAGATACAAGGGGAAATCGAATCCCTTCTGCATTTCTTTCAATAAAGGGACATCCACCCAGCCAGGAAGATTAGGTGCAATTCTGACGATCCATTCTTTCATATCTACTAGTCCGGGAGTCGCAACACAAGCACCAACTACTTTTCCATTCTTAGTGATCGCAATATCACTTAAATCCTTGACAAGATTTCTCATGACACGGATGACATGTTTAGGACCCTTACTTCCCTCAGTCGGAACAACAATATCTTTGATAATCTTTCCTTTAGTATCAACCAGTGCACCCTTAATGGACTGTCCACCCAAGTCAATCCCAATGGCAAAGGAAGAGATTTTCTTCTGTGATTTTGGCATGATGAATCCTTTCAATCAGCCCTCTAGAGGAATTATTGACTAAATTGATATTATATCACGCCGAAACCTGCAATATAGACTTCGGAGTGAGTGTTAATGATTGTGTGAATTACGGATAAATACTGGGGAGAATTGTCTCAACAAACTTAGTGGTTACATGACCTTTCTTAAATTCTGGGCGGTTTAAGAGAATTTGGTGGAAAGGAATTGTTGTTTGTATGCCTTCAATGACATACTCATCAAGCGCCCGCAACATTCGGCTAATTGCTTGTTCACGAGTGGGAGCATGTACAATCAGCTTTGAAATCATGGAGTCATAGTAAGGAGATACAACATATTCCTGATAGGCATGGCTGTCAACACGAACACCAGGTCCACCTGGAGCATGGTATGCAGTGATTTTACCGGGATTAGGCCTGAAGTTATGGGACGGATCTTCCGCGTTTATTCGACATTCAATAGAGTGTCCACGCAGTATTAAATCTTTTTGGGTATAGGTCAACTTTTCGCCTGCAGCAATTTTTAGTTGTTCTTTAAGAAGGTCAACCCCAGAAACTAACTCTGTAACAGGATGTTCGACCTGTATTCGAGTGTTCATTTCCATGAAGAAGAAGTTGCCATGTTTATCCAGTAGAAATTCGATTGTTCCTGCATTCAGATACTTAACTGATCTGGCTATGGCAACAGCTGCATCACCCATTTTTTTGCGGAGGTGATTATCAATTGCTGGAGAAGGTGATTCTTCAATTAATTTTTGATGTCGACGTTGTAAAGAACAATCACGTTCACCCAGATGAATAATATTGCCGAACTGGTCACCTAGAATCTGGAATTCTATATGCCGAGGGTCTTCGATATATTTTTCAATATAGATGTCTGGATTACCAAACCCTGCTTCTGCTTCCGCTCGAGCCGTTCCAAACGCAGAGGACAGACTGACATCCGTATGAGCGATTCTCATACCGCGTCCGCCACCACCTGCCACCGCTTTAATTATGACAGGGTAACCTACTTTGTGGGCCACTGCCATTGCTTTGTCGAGTGTATGCACCGGTCCATCTGAACCTGGTGTGATAGGGACTCCAGCCAGTTTTGCTGTTTTACGTGCCTGTGCCTTATCACCCATGGAGCGAATGATATTGGCGGTAGGTCCAATGAATTTGATATTGCATGATTCGCAGATGTCCGCAAAGTGAGCATTTTCAGATAAGAAACCGTAGCCAGGATGAATCGCTTCGGCATCGGTTATTTCAGCCGCACTGATAATTGCCGGGATGTTTAAATAACTTTGCACACCCGCAGCAGGACCAATACAGATGGACTGATCAGCATAGCGGACATGTAAACTGTACCGATCGGGATGTGAATAAACAGCGACTGTTTTAATGCCTAATTCGCGACAGGCTCTGATAATTCGGAGAGCAATCTCTCCACGATTAGCAATAAGGATTTTATTAAACATATATGAGACCGATTAAATCTTTTGAACCCGGAATAATGGTTGACCAAATTCGACAGCCTGTCCATTCTCCACGAGTACTTCCAGTAATTTACATCGGTATTCCGCTTTAATTTCGTTCATCAGCTTCATTGCTTCAATAATGCATAAGGTTTGGTCAAGTTCAATATTACTACCCACGTCGACATAGGGTGGAGCATCGGGCGCTTGAGCTCTGTAGAAGGTTCCAACCATGGGTGATGCAATGATAGTGCCTGCTTCTACCTGGGGTGCTGAACTCTCTGCTGTGGGTTCATTTCCCGCAGCATCTCCATTGATCATCGGTATCGGATTAGATACCTGATTTGGGCCGGTGAGATAAGCTGTTGGATGTGCAGGTAACTGATAAGTTTGACCCCCACATGACCGTACAATTCGAACTTTTATATCGCCTTCACTATATTCGAACTCAGCAATATCTGATTTCTGAACTAGATCGATGAGTTTTTTAAGTTCCTTGTTATCGATATTCATGCATTTTCTCCTGACCGCTGTAAATCCTCAGATAACCTTAGTTTGGCAAATTTGAGCAGAAAGTTCAAATCAGGCCATCTTTTTTGTGCCCAGTTCAAACCGGTCATGAAGAATCTTGACAGCATTATCCAAGAATTCTTCCCGAATTACACAGGAAATACGAATTTCAGAAGTACTAATCATTTCAATATTAATACCTTTTTCAGCTAAAGCATTAAACATGGTAGCAGCAACACCCGGAGCAGATCGCATTCCCAAACCTACTACGGAAATCTTGGCTACTTTGTCATCACCTTTAACTTCACGGGCACCCAGCAATTCTTTCATTTCGGTAGCCACACGGAAGGCTTCTTTCATCCGATTTTGTTCAACAGTAAAGGTAATGTCGGTTTTACCCAGTTCACTGATATTCTGGATAATCATATCCACAGGAATTTCTTGTTCTGCCAATTTAGCAAACACCTGACCGGCGACACCTGGCTTGTCAGGGACTCCTAAAATGGTTATTTTTGCTTCTGCTTTACTGGGGATAATATAGGCAACTACGGCTTTTTCCATTTGCTTAGCCTCCTTGGTTATCAGGGTCCCTTCATCTTCAACCAGACTGGACCGAACGCGTATATTGACATTGTTTTTCTTGGCAAACAGGACAGAACGAGCTTGAAGTACTTTTGCACCTAATGAAGACATCTCAATCATCTCATCATAGGAAATGACATCAAGTTTTTGGGCGTCTGGTACCAGTTTGGGATTTGCGGTAAAAACACCAATCTCATCGGTGTATTTCTCACAAACATCTGCTTTTAATGCCGCTGCCAGAGCTACTGCAGTGAGGTCAGAACCGCCACGACCCAAAGTAGATATGTCTCCAACAGAAGTGGCACCCTGGAATCCTGCAACGACGACTACTTTGCCAAGATTTAATTCTTCCTGGATTCTCTTGGGGGAAATCTTTAATATTTTAGCCCATGTATGCTGACTATCAGTTTGAATACCACACTGGGGCCCATTTAAAGAAATGGCCGGCATACCCTCAGCCTGAAAAGTCATTGCCATTAATGCGGTAGATTCTATCTCACCGATGGAAAGGAGCACATCCATTTCACGAGGGTCTGGATTTAATGTCACTTCTTCAGACTTTTTGATCAGGTTATCGGTAGTATTGCCCATAGCAGATACAACGATGACCAATTGGTCTTCAGGTTTTTTGTAACGCAGGATGCGACGAACGATTCCCCGCATTAATTCGGGGGTGGCTACAGATTTACCGCCATACTTTTGTACGATGATACCCATAGAAACCTCTCTGTGCTGATAGGGAAGGTGAATAACCTGTCAGACCTGCCCTCCGGCATATAGTTATTCATATAAATATAACATGTCAGGCAGGGTGATTTGAATATGCAAAATCGGTCTGAATCAACCCCGACCATACTGTTCCAGTTTGCGGTATAAGGTCCTTAACCCTACGCCCAGTATTTTAGCTGCCTGCGTTTTGTTACCATTGACCGAATCAAGTGTCTTCAGGATGAGGTCTTTCTCAACATCTTCCAGTGATGTACCTACTGGCATGACCGTTGCTTCTGATTGAGAAACTTTTCTGACGCTGTCAGGCAAATCATTGGGAGTTATTTCGGTCCCTCGAAGCCGAACAACCAGGCTTTCGACAACATTTCGTAATTCACGCACATTTCCTGGCCATGAATACTGGGTCAATAAATCCAGAGTTTCGCGCTGCAATATCAATTCGGGTTTATTGTTTTCCAAACAAAACTCATGAATAAAATGCTGTAACATCAAGGGAATATCTTCACGACGGTCACGGAGTGGGGGAAGGTCCAGATTAACAACATTCAAACGGAAATAAAGGTCTTCACGGAAATGTCCATCATTGATGGCTCCCTTTAGATCGCGATTGGTTGCCGTTATAATACGAACATCCACCTGAATGGGACTGTCTCCGCCGACACGAGTAAACTCTCGTTCTTCGAGAACCCTGAGTAATTTAACCTGGGTGGATAAAGGGACATCTCCGATTTCATCCAGGAACAAGGTGCCTCCGTCAGCCTGCTCAAACATTCCCTTTCGGCTTTTGATAGCTCCAGTAAAGGCGCCTTTTTCGTGTCCAAACAATTCACTTTCCAAAACACCTTCAGCAAGGACGGCGCAATTGAGTTTTACAAAGGGCTGTTCTTTTCGGTCGCTATTGTAGTGAATAGCGCTGGCAATAAGTTCCTTGCCCGTGCCACTTTCTCCCGTAATGAGAACATTGGCACGACTGGGAGCAATTTGGACAACAGTGTCCAGAATCTCCTGCATTTTTCTGGAATTGGCAATAATATTTTCAAACCCGAATTTTCGGTTGACACGACGCTTTAAATCCAGATTTTCCCGGATAAGCTTTTTCTGCTCCAGAGCTTTTTTGACAGTAATCCGAAGTTCTTCAACATTGACTGGCTTGGTGATGTAGTGGAATGCGCCGGCTTTCATGGCTTCGACAGCATTTTCCACCGTTGCATGACCGGTGAATATGATGACGGGCATATTGGGGTCTGATTTCAAAGCGGCGGTCATGATTTCCATACCATTGATTGTCGGCATATATAAATCAGTCAGGACCGCATCGAATTCTGAGGTATTCAACAATCGGAAGGCTTCGGCTCCACTGGGTGCAGAAACTACATCATACCCCGCATACTCCAGGGCATCTTTCATAGCCTCCAGAGAACCGGGATCGTCGTCAACGACCAGCAATCGAGAATGTATCGGACTCATAATGCTTATTTAAGCTCGCGAAGATTCTGAACATCCTGGAAAACCAGGGTCTGTTTCATCGCCTTCAAATTCAATCTGGACTTGAGGATAAACATCTGGTCTTTGACCTGGAAATTCTGATAATCAGAAATCATCCAGTCTCTATGATTCATTTGAGGATGTTTTTCTAGTGCCTGAGCGAAGGTCATACCCTTACGATATGGAAGGTCGGTTAACTGACGAGAGAAATCGGCGGCGGTTTCATTTCGTGCCAGATTTAATGCGCGTGACATATTAAACTCATTGGATTTCGTTTCATCCCAGGTTACGCTGACGGTACTGACAGCAAAAAGGTAATCTGGAGAATTACTTAATTCCAAGGCTTTCTCGAAAACCACAGGTTTCTTTTCTTTTACTTTAGCAACCTTAGCGGCTTTCATTTTCATCTTTTGTTGTTCATGTAAATAAGTGGTGTAGAAAGGGGCCACCAACTTGGCAAACTTTACATTGTCCAGATAGCAGGTCAAAGTGGCCGTTGTGTAGGAACTGAAAGCAATTGAGCTGAAGACGGCGTTGCTTTTTACAAATTGGGGAATCAGTTCGCCTAAATTGGGGTATTGCTGGGCCAGATTTTGGACAGTAATCGTGCTGTCTACCGGTAATGTAAGTAAGTAATTCGTCATATTCCGGTAGCCGTCCTCGCGCGTTACGGATTTTAGCAATAACTTATCTTGAATTAAATTGTTCTGGAGGGTTTCCAGGGAACCCTTACCTTCTACCTTTAATTCGGTGGTTGCCAGTGACATTGGTAAAGTGGTTGCCTGTGCGATAGAAAGAGCAAGAACCATGGACAGAAGGGTCAATGAAAGAGTATGTTTCATAAGTTTATTCCTGAATCCGTTCTTTTAGTATGATTTCAAATAATAAGTGAGATTCTATGGAGTGTCAAACTCTTATGACGGGAGTGATTATCCTGTTCTCACTACTTATCTCAATTAATTTTATCTTAATGCAACTATAGTACTCTTTGATTATTAAATATGTTTACATAATCGGAATAATTGATAAATACCTGAGATTTGTCGAAGAAACTACGGAGCTGCTCGGAGCAAGTCCGTGGTTTCTTCGTTTTGCGGCAAATATTGAGTTGCTTAGATTAAGTGTCTGAATCTGTCAACATGGTAAAATATAGATTCAATCTGACTCTTGATATTGACAGGAAAAGGAATCTCATGACACAACATCCCGATTTTTGGTTATGGACGATCTTCATCCTTGTAACGATTATTTTATTGATTGTTGATTTACTGGTTTTGAATCGAAAAGCTCATGAGATTAAGATTAGAGAATCTTTACTCCTCTGCGTATATTGGATAGTTCCGGCTCTTTTATTTAATGTCTTGGTTTATTATGTGAAGGGCCATGAGGCTGGAAATCAATTTCTTACAGGGTATATCATCGAAAAAGCTTTAAGTGTTGATAACCTCTTCGTTTTCTTACTGATTTTCTCTTTTTTCAATGTAAAACCTCAAAATCGTCATGGTGTTTTATACTGGGGTATTCTAGGTGCCGTGGTTTTCAGGGCTTTCTTTATTGGCGCTGGATTAGCCTTGATTACCCGCTTTGAGTGGGTAATTTATATCTTTGGGGCCTTCCTTTTATATACAGGTATTAAGATGCTAAAGAAGGGGGATGAGGAAATTCATCCTGAGCGGAATCCCATTCTTTTGTTTATTCGTAAACATCTCCCAATAACTAAAGATTATGTCGGTGATAAGTTTTTTACACGAGTTGATGGGAAAATATTAGCAACGCCTCTAGTGATTGTCTTGATTGCTATTGAATCAACGGATGTGGTCTTTGCGGTTGATTCAATTCCGGCAATATTATCTATTACCCGAGATGGATTTATCGCTTTTTCATCTAATATCTTTGCCGTATTAGGGTTAAGAGCATTATTCTTTGCCTTGGCTGGGCTGATGCCGCTATTCCGATTCCTGCACTACGGTTTAGCTGCCATCCTTGTATTTATTGGATTCAAGATGTTGATACATCATTGGTTTGTTTTTCCGATTGGATGGGCCTTAGCCGTAGTTGTTTTAACTTTGGGACTCTCCATTATCCTTTCCTTACTCATCCCTGAAACAGAAAAGAGCGCTCTTGAGAAAGAGGTTGACGAAGCCTTAAAGAAAGGGGAGTAACCCAGATTGTCTTCCCAAGTCTCAAAACGAGAATTGTTTTTTGTATTTTTGAAAATTGGGCTCCAATCCATTGGGGGTGGGTTGGCCATGTTAACACTGATTGAACATGAATTGGTTCACCGCTTAAAATGGATTGATCATGATGAATTTTTCCGAGCAATGACAATTGGGCAGACGATTCCTGGCGTCATAATATGTAATGTTTCTGGATTTATTGCGTATAGATTATGCGGTATCTGGGGATTATTGATTACACTGCTCGCATTGGTCCTTCCTTCCTTTTTTGTCGTTATTGCCTTTGCTACATTTTATTCTCTGGCCAAAGACCAACTGTGGCTAAAGAACTTTTTTAAAGGTTTAGGACCTGCCGTTGCTGCGGCTCTTGCCTCATTAACATGGCGGATGGGATGGAAATCATTGCGGCATTGGCTTTTGATTGGTGCGGGAATTATTTCTTTTGTTCTTTTAGAATATTGCCATTTACATCCTGTATGGGTCATTTTAGGAATGGGAATCGTTGGTGTTGGTTTAACCTTTATGAATCCTCCTAAAGGAAGTCTGAAATAATGATGCCCCCAACTTTATTTGGTCTGTTTTACTTATTTTTCGTGATTGGATTATTTACCTTTGGTGGTGGGATTGGAATGATCCCAATAATCCAACATGAATTTGTGGATATTCACCATTGGTTGTCCCTTCGTGAAGTACAGGATGCGGTGGCTGTGGGGATGATTACTCCAGGTCCTGCGGCAATTATGGCTACTTTTATTGGGTATCGTATTTTGTCATGGGGTGGTGCAACTGCAGCAACCTTTGGAATATTTACTCCTTCAATCATCCTGGTATATCTTTCCTCCCGTTTCTATTCCTGGCTGGAGTCTAACAGATTATTTCAGGGGGCTTTGACTTATGCTACTGCCGCCGTGATTGGTTTGATGGCTTCTGCAACATATACACTGACAGCCGCTTCAGTGGTTGATTACTATAGTCTGTTCTGTTTTGCGGCCGTTTTTTTAGTTCTTACCCGCACCCGTGTCTCTCCTTTTTGGCCCATTCTTATCAGTGGTTTGATTGGCGTTTTCTACTACTAGATTTATTGAATAATACTTCTTCGCTTGACAGGAACTTCTGATTTGAAATATCATACAAATGTATGAATGAATAAATAAATAAGGAGTCCGAAGAAAGTGGATACCAGGCAACTCATCATAAACATCTCTCGAGATTTATTTTCCCGTTATGGATATGAAGGAGTCTCTATCCGGATGATTACGGATAAAGCAAAAGTTAATCTGGGAGCCATTACATATCATTTTGGTGGAAAAGAGAATTTATACACGGCAGTGATACAGGATGCTGTTAAGGATGTCGCCAAACGAATCTTTGAAATATCTGAGATGTCGGGTCCACCCGATGAACGTCTTTTGGTATATGTCGAAGATTTTATGTATATGGCATTGAAACAACGCAACAAAATAAGGTTGATACTCCGTGAAATGTCCAATGAAGAGCCTCGGGCGTTAAAAGCAATGGAACCTTTTATTAAAGTTAATTTTCGTAATGTAAACGCAATTATTGAAGATGGAATTAAGGAAGGTATTTTTCATGTGAGTGATTCAACCTTTTCGGCCTACCACATCATATCGCTTTGTACTCATGCCGTGACCGTTCATATGGTCTTGATGTATTTGAAGCCAAAAGAAATTAAAGCTGACGATATGTATCGAAAGCTCGCTCACGAAACAGCTCTTTTTGCCGTTAGTGGCTTAAAACAAATAAAGAAGGGATGAACTATATCATGCGATCCAAAAATATCATATTCGTTTTATTGGGAATCCTGATTGTTATGAGTGGATGTTCGACGAAGAGAGCCACAGATGATAAATCATTGTTTTTTAATGGCACCATAGAAGCTGACGATATTCGGGTAGGTTCACGTAATGGTGGCAGAGTAAAGGAAGTCTTGGTTAAAGAAGGTGACAGTGTTAAAAAAGGGCAGATATTAGTACGATTGGAAGCAGAGGACTTAGTATCCCGTGAGGCTCAAGCCCGAGGAAGCCTTAAAGCAGGAGAAGACCTTGCTCGTCAGCGACAATCTCGATTGTCGCAGCTTCTGGCAGGAAGCCGGCCACAAGAGATTGACCGTGCTCGAGCAGACATGAAATCCATTCAAGAAAAACTCGCGCTCTCCCGAAAAGATGCAAAAAGGTACACTGAATTATACAATGATGGCGCAGTATCCCGGCAGCAATATGACAGTGTTTTGAACCAAGTCAGCATTTTAGAGTCTCAAGAAAAATCTGCAATGGAAACCTTGTCTCTGATAAAAGAGGGTCCACGGAAAGAAGAAATTCAACAGGCTCGTGCTGATGTTGACTATGCTAAATCGCAGATGGTGGTGGCGCAGCAATCCCTAAATGAAGTGCAAAGCCGTTTGAATGAATTGGCAATCGTGGCCCCTGAGGATGGTGTTGTGGAGGTATGTGATTTACAACCTGGAGATTTGCTGAATGCAAATCAATCCGCTCTGACATTAATAAAACCCAATTCCCTCTGGATAAAGATTTATGTTCCAGAGAACTATTTGGGACAGATTAAAAATAATCAAATTGCTGATATAAAAGTGGACTCCTTTCCGGGTGAAGTATTTAAGGGCCAGGTGATCCAGATAAATCGACAGGCAGAGTTTACGCCACGTAATGTGCAAACTGTTGAAGAAAGAGTTAATACCGTGTTTGGCGTCAAAGTCCAGATAAATAATCAGGGTGATAAACTCAGAGCCGGTATGGGAGCGGATGTCACTCTGGAAGGAATTACACGGAGATAAACATGGATAAACCAGTGGTTGTGAACAAACTAACCCGGCGATTTGGTAAATTTACCGCTGTGGATGATGTGTCCTTTGATGTAACCAAAGGGAGTATCTTTGGTTTTCTTGGACCCAATGGATCGGGTAAATCGACGGTGATTCGGATGCTGTGTGGAATATTATCTCCCTCGGCCGGACATGCAACTGTTTTAGGTTTGGATATTTCTAAACACCCTGAGGAGATAAAATCTCGGATTGGATATATGTCCCAGAAGTTTAGTCTATATGAGGAAATGACGGTCAAAGAGAATATCTATTTTTATGGGCATCTTTATGGGGTTACCGGTACTGCTTTGCGAAACCGCCAGGAAGAACTATATCATCTGACAGGATTAGAACCTTATATGGACAGGCGCGCAGGGCAGCTTTCTGGAGGTTGGAAACAGCGATTAGCCTTAGCTTGTGCCATGATACACAGTCCGGAGTTAGTCTTTTTGGATGAGCCTACAGCAGGTATTGACCCCGTTGCTCGAAGAGACTTATGGGATTTATTGTTTCAATTATCCGGGCAAGGTATTACTTTCTTTGTCACTACACACTATATGGATGAAGCTGAACGGTGTAGTCATATCGGTTATATCTATCTATCGAAATTGATGGTATTAGGTGATCCTGATGAACTGAAGCAATTGCCAGAAGTAAATCCTAAGGGATATCATCGAATTGAGGTTGATTGTGAACCTGCTACGACGGGATTGCGGTTATTGAGGCATTATCCTGGAGTTGCAGAAGCAACCATATTTGGTCAAGCAATCCACCTATTGATAGAAGAATCATTGAATCCTCAAGATCTAGTTTCGCTTTTAAAAAATGAGGGCTTAAAGTATGTGGATGCACGCCCGATTCAGCCTTCATTAGAGGATGTCTTTGTAACATTAACTCAGTTGAAAAGTAAGGAGAATAAGTCACATGTATAAGCGATTCTCTCCTTTTCGAGGATTATATGCGATTCTTTATAAAGAATTGCTGACGATGTTACGGGATCCTTTAACGATATTCTTTGCTTTCCTGCCGCCACTTATTCAGGTGTTGGCTTTTGGTTTTGCCATCAAAACAGATGTGAAACATACTCCTGCCGTACTTCTGAATCAGGATGGTAGGCAAGCCAGTCGGGAATTAGTATCCAAGATAGAAAATACGCAATATATTGATATTATCCGGGAAGTAAAAAGTGAAAAAGAGATGATGAGTGCTCTTACCCGAGGGGAAGTCTATGTGGGAATCAAAATCCCTCCTGATTATTCAAATAATCTGGCAACAGGTAAATCAGCCACCTTCCTGACATTAATTGATGGGTCGAATAACACTCTTGCTTCACAAGCTCTTAATGTAAGTAACAATGTGGCATTTATGAGTTCCTTAGAGCAGCTGACACGACAGTCAGGTACTTCGATGAAAAATTTACCCATAGAATCAAGGCCTAAAGTTTTGTACAATCCTGATTTACGATCGGAAAACTTTTTTGTACCGGGAGTTATTGGGGTGGCTCTCCAGTTGGTTACTACTTTTCTTACTGCATTTGCCATTGTGAGAGAACGAGAACGGGGAACCTTAGAACAGTTGATGGTTACACCTTTGAGTAAGTTTGGATTGCTTTTAGGAAAGATGATTCCATACATCCTGTTAGCCTGGGCCGAAGCAATGTTTTTATTTTGGCTATTGGTGGTTGTCTTTAAAGTGCCCATTGCGGGGAGCTTCTTGCTGTTGATGTTATTGACCACACTCTTCATTTTTGTGAATCTTAGTATTGGGTTATTGATTTCTACCAAAGCTACCTCACAGGTTCAAGCTGTTCAAATGTCCATGGTGACCTTGCTGCCATCTGTTTTTCTATCGGGATTTATATTCCCCCGATTTACAATGCCTTGGATATTTTATAGTATTAGTTCACTATTACCAGCCACCTATTACATGAATATCTTGAGAGGTATTATATTACGGAGTGCCTCATTGGAAGATCTTTCTAAAGATGTTCTTATCTTAAGTGGAATGGGATTGTTATTATTCCTGGCGGCGATGGTACGATTCAAGAAGAAATTGAGTTAGAACGAATTGATACTGGATATAAGGAGACTCTTTATGAAATTGAGATACATTAGCAGTGCTTTTATTACCGTATTATTTATTTGGAGTTCTTGTTGGGCAAACGATATAAAAGAATATTCGTTAACTTTAAAAGAGGCTGTCGGACTTGCCTTGAAGCAGAGTAGGCCTCTGCAAATACAGAAGTTGAAAGTAGAGGAATCTGGTTGGATGACTCGTGAAGTTAAGTCGGGATTGTATCCTCAGATTGAAGGAACTCTTGCGCAATCTCGACAAGAAGTTAGTATGTCTGCAAACGGTTCGTCACTGGGTGGCACTGTTGAATATAATACTTTCAATACTAAACTTGGCATTTCCCAGGTTATTTTCAACCGGAGTTTACAGCGAGCTGTAGAGGCTTCTAAGCTACAGGAAGAAGTTAGCCAAGACGGATATTCTGCAAGCCGTGAGGCTGTTACTCTCCAGACTATTGTTTTATATCTACAAACGCTTCGGGCAAAAGCCCAGCTGGATGCTGCTGTGTCCCGGGTTGATGTGGCAGGAGCTCTGAAAGAACAATCTGATAAATTTGAAAAGGCGGGTATGGGGAGTAGACTGGAAACATCAAGGGCTGACCTCCAATATCAAAACGAACTGCAGACATTATCTGAAACTAGCGTGTTGTGGGAACAAAGTAAATTGGCTTTATCCCGTTATATTGGAATAGAACAGGATCAGCCCATTGTTCTTTCAGATGCCATGAAATATGATGAAACTCCGGTGGTTGTTTTCTCAAATATATATCCAGCCTGTCTTGATAAACGTCCTGATTATATTAGTGCTGTCAAAACAAAAAAAGCATTATTAAAACTAGCTGAGAAGGAAAAAACAGCATCTTGGCCTGTGGTGGGTTTGCAGGCGGGTGCTGGATTCTCTGGAGAAGACCCGAGTCATACTGATTCTGTCTACTCAATAAGTTTAGGGGTAACCTGGCCTATCATTAATGGGGGAAGGGTAGAAGCTCGTTATGCCCAGGTAACAACACAAATTGCACAGCAAGATCTTCAAATTAAAGAAGTGGAATCTCAGATAGAGTATGAAGTTCGGGATGCTCTTCTGGCTCTTGGGGCTGCCGCTCAGCAAGTGGAAAGTGCCCAATCAGGGGTGAAGGCAGCAGAGATAACATTAAAACTGACCCGAAGTCGCTATACTGCGGGCGTGACTACAAATATTGAAGTCGTTGATGCGCAAGATACTTTAGCTCGTGCCCAGAACAATCTAATTCGTGCACAATTTGAATATAATCTGGCTAAGGCAAATTTAGCAAAGTCTATGGGGCAGGCTGAAGATTTATATCAACCAGAAAAGTGATTCAGGATGTATGGGCATTGGATTCCAATGGAAGTAAGATGCCCTTATCTAAATGCCGAGTTATTGAGGAATATCGTGCTGCCTTGGGATCATGGGTTACCATGACGATTGTTTTCTTCATTTCCCGATTAAGTAAGGTAAGTACTTGCAACACATCTTCAGCTGAATGAGCGTCTAAATCACCTGTTGGCTCATCAGCCAGAATAAGTCTTGGATCCGTTACAATAGCCCTGGCGATAGCTACTCGTTGTTCCTGTCCCCCGGATAATTGCCGGGGGTAATGATGAGCTCTATCCGAAAGGCTTACCAAATCGAGTGCATTCATAACATGTTCTTTTCTTTCTTTTAAAGATAGTCTGGTTAAAAGTAGGGGAAGCTCAACATTTTCAAAGGCTGTCAATACGGGCAGTAAATTGAATGTTTGGAAAATGAAACCTATGTACTGGTTTCTCCAGCGGGCTAAGTTATCTTCAGTAAGTTCAGAAATGTTTATTCCATCAATAATGCAGGAACCTTCTGTGGGGCGGTCAATCCCAGCAAGGATATGTAGTAAAGTAGACTTGCCTGAACCAGAGGGTCCCATAAGTGCTACAAAATCACCTTCATGGATGGACATGTCAATATCCTCCAAGGCTGTAACCTGAATATCTCCCTGGCCATAATATTTGTAAATATCCTGGCATTGAATGATTGGTTTGTCAGACATGTTATTTATTCCTTGGGTAAAGCAACTCTTATACCATCAGAAATCTTGGACGAAGGATTCACAATAACAGTTTCCTGCCCAGACAACCCTTCAAGAATTTCCAAACCTAGCTCAGATTCTTTTCCCTTAATGACTGGAGTCATCTTAACCTTTTTACTCTTATCAATAGTAAAGACGTATTCTTTTCCATCGCGCTTCACCAGGGCTTTAAATGGGATATAATATCGGACTATTTCATTGTCAGGCATTTCTTTCTGGTCATTAATGAAGGATACTTTGGCATTCATCTCCGGTTTAATTCTAGTGTCTGGTTTGAGAACCTGAACTTTCAATTGCAATGTGGCTTTTTGCCTATTGGCCTCAGGAGCAATTTCTACGACTTTTCCTTCATAAGGCGAGTCTGGATAAGATTCCAATTGAATTGTTGCTGTTTGACCTAAATGGATTTTCGGGATATCTCCTTCATTTAAATCAATCTCTACTTGAAGGTCATTGAGGTTGGCAATGGATACTAAGGCATTTCGTGCACCCCGGGTTCCCCCAAAATTAGTGTTAGTGACCAATTCACCCACTTCTGCCAATCTTTCCAGAATGGTACCGTCTACTGGAGATGTGATGACCGTGTCTTTGAGTTGATTGTGAGTGAGAGCCAAAGCTGCCTGGCTGGATTTGAGTTGAGCTTCGGCTGCCTGGATTTGTTCGACTCGTGGCCCCTTTTGGGCTAATTGGAACTTTTGTTTGGCGGATACAACTTGTGTCTGAGATACCACCCATTGAGTAGAAGCATTTTCAAGTGCGTCACGCGAAACGGCTCCTTCATGGAATAAGTTTATTTGCCGTTTATAGTTTGCATAAGCGTAAGATTGATTGGATTCTGCCAGTGTAATTGCTTCCCGGGCAATTTCTATTTCCTCAGGTCGAGAGCCGTTACGAAGTTCCGTTAATTGCGCTCTTGCGCTTTGAACCTGAGCTTCTGCCTGGCGGACTTGGGCTTCGTAATCAACGGCTTCAAGTCTTACAATAATCTGCCCCTTTTTCACAAGGTCCCCTTTATCGACTCCCATCCATACAACCCGTCCAATAATTTTGGGTGACAGCTCAATTCGATGGTTGGGAACAACATAGCCACTGGCTGATAAAATCACTTCACCAGGCTTTGGTGGGACAATCATTGTGACTTGTGCTCTTTCAACCGTTGGGGGTCTCATCGAATTAACTAAGATGATTATTAGTATTAGTAATCCTATACTGCCAAGGATGTACCATTTTTTTCGGGATTTCTTCAAAGAGGGTTTTCCTTTTTTCTCGGAAGAAATTTTCAGGTTCTGAATTTTACTGTTTAATTCGTTTTCAGGCACAACATAGCCTCCAAAGAAATATGTTATTCCAATTCTCGCAGCGCAGATATTACAGGCCTGCGGGCAGCATAAATTGAGGGCAAGACTCCACCCATGAAACCAATAAACAGGGAAAACAAAATTCCTTTTCCCAGTAGTATTGGAGTAATTCGAAAATTAAACGCAATCTCACTAAATGTATCAAAATTTACAGTTCCAGTGGCAAGGCCATCAATTGGTAATGAAAATAGACATCCCAGAATGCCACCTATTAATGATAACAGTATGGATTCAAACATAAAAGAAACCATAATGTTTAAAGGGGTAAATCCTAAAACTCTGAGGGTTCCAATCTCTCGTGTACGGTTTGCTACTGCGGCATACATCGTATTTAATGCTGCAAAAACAGCACCGATTGACATAATAACTGCTAGAAAACTTCCGAATATTTGAATCGGTAAAGCCGTTTTAGTTTGTTCTGCATAATATTCAGGTTCTGGTCTGGCATTTAAGCTCAGAGAACGATCATTATCTATACGACGAATAAGTTTTTGAATCTGATTAGGATCAGAGACTCTGAGTATTGTATTGGAATATTCTGGGCGATCGAAATCAGCACCGACTTGATGAATATCAGCCCAAATTTCAGACCCAAAAGCAGTCCCTTGAGCATCAAAGTGTCCAACAACTTTATAGTATCCTTTACCAATTCGTAATGAATCACCAATCTCCATATTTTTAAATCGGCTGGCCAGCGTTTTACTGACAATACATTCTCTTAATCCAGATTTAAAAAATTGTCCTTTATTGAGGGTGACCCCATCTCTTATGGAAAAGGTGTTGGGTAATACTCCCCGAATAATAACATTGGCAGTCTTCCCATCTTTACGGGGCAAATTCATTAAGGTTAATAATTCACCCGTTACCATAGGTTCACCGGTTTTCAATAAATCCACTCCCTGTAGATTCTTGAGAATTTGGAATTGTTCCATAGTAATGAAACTTGTTGTCTCTGAATTGGATCCTTTTCGTAGTACCAGGAGATTGTGTGGATTACCGGTTGAGGTGAAGGCTGTCCTAAGCCCCTGTGCCAATGACATGATAATGATGAAAACCGCGACAACTAAGGCGATACTAACGGCTGTCATTAGTGTGTTTTTCCATCGCACAACAAGATTTCGCAGGTTATATGATAAAGGGATGGCAGCCATGATTATCCGAGATGTTTTAATCCTTCAGTGACGGGCATTCGAATTGCATTCCATGCTGGTATGATGGCGCTGAAGAGTCCCATAAGCAATGATACAGCCATTCCTATCATAATTGTCTGTGGTGTAACAACAAATTGGGGAAAGAAATTCATGGTCAATGCTGCCATATCAATTTTCTGATAAAGTATTCGAGCTCCAAAACACCCCACTAATCCTCCAAGGGTGGTAATTATGACCGCTTCAGATATCAAAAAGCCATATAGTGTGTATCTAGAAAATCCTAAAGTCTTAAATACAGCGACATCCCTGATTTGTTCTCGGATACTCATTGCCATAGTGGTTGAACAAACCAGCAATATCGTGAAAATCACAACAATAGAAATAGAAGTAATTAAACTTCTAATATTCCCTAACATATTTATGAATTCAAGATTAAATTGTTTTTCAGTTTCAGTTTTTGTCTCAAAAGGAGTATTTCGAAACATATTATCTACATATTGAGTAACAACCGGCATTTTATCCGGCGAACTTACTCTTAACCAGTAGGTCCCATTTCCATAATCATACTGGAGTGAATCTCGGAAATAGTCACTGCGAAATACAAACCATGTTTCATCGGGTCCCTCATAAATACCATTGATAATAAATTCCATATCCACTAAAAAAATAACAGACTTCAGAGTGACTCTGTCCCCAATTTTCCAGCCGTACTTATCTGACAACTTTCTCCCAACGATGGCGCCCTGACGGCTGCGTTGCCACTTTAAAATGACTTCTGGGGAAGTTGACAGCTCTGAAAATACTTTAAAAAAAGTATTGGGGTCACTGGCAAAATTTGGGAAAAAATTTCGTTCGTCAATATAAACTCCGCCGAACCAGTTCAGATCAGTGACCTCAGTAACAAAAGGCACTCGTTCTAATTTGGCGCGATAGGATTCAGGAAGAGGATCTCCTAAAGAAGTGGCTCTTCTCACGACTAACCGTAGGGCTGTCGTATCTAATGCAGACACTCGATCCAACTCAGTTAATATGGTCTGAAGTGTACAGAGTAAAAATAAAGAAAAAGCAATACTGACCACCGTCAATGTGGTACGACGCCGGTTCCGAAACGCACTTTTTATAATGACATGTCCGTAATTCATTGCCCTCACTATCATTATAGAGAATATTAAGATTTTTTCCCAAAACAAAAAAGAACACGCTTTTAAGCGTGTTCTTAATGAGTCCTGTTAGTGACAAACTCAATTACTTCATTTCTTTCCAATCATTCACTGGAGATGCGGTTCCATATTTAAACTGATCAAAAGCTGCTGCATAGGGCCAAGTATCAGCGACAACACCATCAGTGTCATCGTAATAGACCATACCACCCACACCTGAAGTGAAGGTTGAATCAGTTCCTTCAGCGACTTTGACATCATCCACAAATCCAGAAATAGTGGTACCAATGGCTTGGATTTTCAGTTTGTGCCAACCATCAGATACGGTTGATGTTCCAGCAGCCACTAATGTCCAACCCGTTGATCCATTTCGTTTAAGGATAAAAGGAGTATAGTTTACTGCTGTGTAAGAACTCCATAATGAATTGGCCGTAATAAGCAACATGTATCCATTACGAGCAGATCCTGTACCCTGTGCTGCTAATGAAGTACATCTAACAAACAGACCATAATCTCGTTCAACTGTTGCTACGGATAAATTTAAGTAGACATAAGCTTCAGCATACGAATCGGTCGTTGCTTTGGACATGTCTTTCACGGCAGCCCAGTTATAAAATCCTCCTGCAGAACCGAGATCTCCAAGACGCAGGACATACCCATCGCCATTCGGCGCATCAGCCGTTACCCCACTTACATTGGAATAGGCAGTGACAATAACATCTACACCTCCATCATAACGAGCATCGATGTTGGAGGGTAATGTGCCATTTTCGCTGGGGAGGAAATCATTTTCCTGGATGGGGGTCGCAAAAGAGAAGGATACGAGTAATAAGAAAATAATTGCAAATATTTTTTTCAATCAAAACACCTCCTTCCCATGTTTGATTAAAAATCCCAATGTATGAAAACAATTTGAATTTAATCAACTTGCTGGTATTTGTCAAGATAAATGTTATAAATTTAACCGTGACAATTTAGATTAATTGAAAGTATGGAATGATTTCGGATTCCGAGAGTATTGGAATAAAGGATACATCGAACAAGATCAATCTTGTTCGATGTTGTAATGGATAAAAAATAAAGGCCGGTGTATTAAAGGCTAACTGCTTGCAGATGAGTAATGTCGGATGCCAAAATGCCAGAACTTTGAAGATAACCAGAAAGACAGGGTACCCACAAACAGTGCCCAGGCCATATACGGTAATGACAGCGACTTAACAAGGGCTTGCACCGGAAAATTAAGGGTTACCAGCATGGGGAACACAAATATTAGAAAGAACTTAAACAATCCCTTATAGATATCCGCTGGCTGACGGGAAAAGTTTATGACATTAAAATAAACACCAATCACTCCATCTGCCCGTACAATCCAGAAGGATATTGTCATTAGAGTAAATAAAATTGAATAATATAATAAAATCCCATTCACACACAGTACTAAATAAGCAATTATTCGGAATAATGTTAATGAAGCATTTAGATGCCATAGCGAATATCCCACAATACCGAATCCGACTAGAATATTAGCAATAGCTCCCAAGTCAATGTATCGAGTCGACACTAAGAATTGTGAATGAACCGGTTTGGTCAGATAAAAATCAAGATTACCTGTGCGAATGTTCTCCGGTATTTGAACAATATTGTTGAAAAAGATTCCCTCGAATGCCTGGTGGATAAGGTGACCTGTACCCACCAGCAGGTATACCTCATATTTAGACCAGCCTGCTATATGGTGGATACTGATAAACATGATTTGCCAGAATAATAACGAAGCGGCTAACCAGAACAACTCTGTTGTTATCCTGATGATGAAATTCCAACGGAACATCATTTCCCGAATGATGCCGTTTTTCATGAATTGGCCATAGAGTTTTATATACTGGGTCAGGGTCAATGGTTCATCCTCCGAAAGCATTGTAACGGTGACATCCCCGGAACCAAATCCACCGTGCCAGGCAATATAATATGCCTACCCATAATAATTGAATGAATAATCCGTTCCATGCCTGCGCCCATGTCAGGTCACCTAGATATAGTTTGGTCTGGAAAAATCCCATATATTGGAAAGGTAACCACTTCATCATGCCATAGTAGGGTTGTGGAATTAAATCCAGTGGAAACATGCCGCCTGATAAAAAGAACATCAAGATGTAATAAATAAAGAATAGGGAGGATACCTCCAGTAACCAGAAGGCTATTAGTCCGGCACAATAAGTAATAATAAAATTGAGAAATAAACCAATTAGACTGGATAAGGTTATAATCCATAGCATGGAAACATCTGCTGGGGGAAGGTATAGGTGTCTCAGTGCATAATATAAAATTCCGAGGGGTATTCCCAGTGACATGAGGATAATGGCTTTTTGGGAAAGTACCATTGACCACTGGTACCATAAATAATCCACAGGCCTAAGTAAAAAACGGTTGATTTGCCCATTCCTGATGTCAGAGGCGATTTCATAATCCAGAAACCAGAGACTCATGACTTTCCCAACCAGGGTGGATACCAGATAATAGGTGACAATCCGGGGCATTGTATATCCCTTGATGGCTGTCTGACTCGAAGAATCAAAGATGGCAAACCAAACCATCAATACGGTGACAATAGGACATAATTGGGCAAACGACAAAATAAAATAATTGATCCGATAAATCAGGTGAGTTTGAATGCCCGCCATGAAAATTCGGTTATATTTTCTCAATGCAAGATTCACAGAACTTCCTGTTTTCCAAAAATATCCCTGATAACATCTTCAATGGGTATTTCTTCAATATTTAAGTCATTAACAACCAAGTCACTTAATAATCGAGCACAAATTTCGGGTGCATCTTTTCGGGCTGTTTTGAAAATAGCTTTATTATTTACGACTTCGACTAATTCACCGTAACCGGTCAGTTGTTCAGGGTTTAATGAATTTTCGGTGGTTACTGATATGATTTTGAAATCAGCAAACCGGGTAATAATTCCTTCTAAATCACCATCATACAAGATTCGCCCATGGTCAATAATGATGACTCTTTTGCAAAGCGCTTCGATATCGCTCATATAATGGGAAGTTAGTAATATAGTGGCTTTGTTTTTCTCATTGTAATAACGCAGGAAATCTCTAACTTTTTTCTGGGATACGACATCTAGTCCAATGGTAGGCTCATCCAGAAAAATTACTTTGGGGGAAAATAGTAGGGCGGCGATGAGTTCCATTTTCATCCGTTCCCCAAGGGATAACTCACGGACCGGGATATGGAGTTTTTCTGTTACATCGAGCAGAACCGTTAATTCTCCGATGATTTCATCAAAATATTTTTGGCTGACGCCATAGATTTCTTTATTGAGTAGCAGTGATTCCATGGCAGGAAGATCCCACCACAACTGGTATTTTTGGCCCATTACCAATGAAAACTGGCGGCGATAAGCATCGTCTCGTTTCCAGGGGATATAGTCTAATACTTGTGCTTTACCCGAATCTGGATAAATTAACCCCGAAAGCATCTTTAGTGTTGTTGTTTTCCCGGCACCATTGGGTCCCAGAAATCCTACTAATTCACCCTCATCAATGGAAAAGGAAACATCTTTTACAGCTTTTACCTCTGTATAGATAGGATGCACTAAAGCTTCTACAGAGTTCCAGAGTCCTGGGTCTTTCTTTTGTACCTTGAATTTTTTATTTAGATTTTCGACTTGGATTATTGGCATATGGTGTAATTTTATCATGCAATATGAATCAAAATAAAAAGCCGTCGTCGGTGAGTACCGAGACGGCGTTTACTTTTAACTTATTGAGGGTCAATGCTTTTTCTTTTTAAACACCTGACTGTCTGGTATTGATCGAGACACAAAGTCTTCGGGTGTTAATCCGACGTCAATAATGCATCCCCCTCCAATTTCCATATGTTCTGGAATCCGGGTGTTTTTACCGATTAGAGTGATTCCTTCATTGGGGATGCTTGTATCTTTTGCTCGTCCAATACGGGTATGGCTGCCGATAATTACGCTCTTATCAATAATGGTTCTTTCAATCCGGCTTCCAGAATGAATGACTGTATCTGGGAAAATGATAGAATCGCGAATAATAGCATCACTTTCAACCAGTACCCCGGGGAATAAAATCGAGTGTTCAACATAACCGTGTACGACACAACCATTTGCAACCAGTGAATTAATTATTTTTGTATCATGGCTAATTTGTACCGGAGGCCGTTCTTCGTTCTTTGTATGTATTGGCCATTCCGGGTCGTCTAAATCAAATAAAGGAGGGTCTTCTAACATGTCCATATTGGAATCATAGTAAGAAGCTACGGTGCCAACATCTCTCCAATATCCACTGAATTCATAGCCAAAGGTTCGGTGATTTTTGATGATGGCAGGAATAATATTTTTCCCGAAATCATGCACACTATCAGGATTGGCCGCATCTTCCAATAACATCTGTTCCAGAATTTCATATTTGAAAATATAAATTCCCATACTGGCAAGATTGGATTTTGGATGATGAGGTTTTTCTTCAAAATCAATAATACGCCGTTCATCATTTAATTGTAATATTCCAAAGCGGGATGCTTCTTTAGGATCCACGGGCATTACTGCAATAGTTAAATCTGCATTGTGGGCCCTATGGAAGTCCATCATTAAGCTGTAGTCCATCTTGTAGATGTGGTCACCGGACAGTATTAAGACCTCGGAAATTCGTTTCCCTCTAATTCGTCCTAAATTCTGATATACTGCATCAGCTGTACCACAATACCAGTCTGCCCGTAATCCTAATCCTAATGCGGGCTGGAGAATTGATAAACCACCGTTAATACGATCCAAATCCCAAGGTCGGCCAATTTCCAGATGCTCTTGTAATGAACGGGGGCGATATTGAGTCAACATTGCGACTCTACTGATTCCAGAATTAACACAATTGCTTAAAGTGAAATCTATTAAACGATATTTTCCACCGAAGGGTACGGCTGGTTTTGCCCGCCATTCAGAAAGGATATTGAGTCGTTGACCCTGACCACCTGCCAGGATGACTGCCATAGTGTAGTTCATAGCGCCACCCCTCCATTTCGAGACAGGATAGTCCCATCTGGAATTGATGTACTGGTAAAATCAGATTCACGAGTAAAAGCGTCTATTAAACAATTCTTGCCAATATTCATAGAGGCGGGAATTTGCGCACCTTTTCCAACAACCGTAAGATAATTATCTATACTAAGCGGTGTTTTGTCATCGTTGATTTGTGGGTATTCCATACCTAAACATGTGTCCCGGCCAATTTGCACATCTTTATCTACAATCGTTCCAATCATACATACATGATCATTGATGTGTGTTCGTTGCATAACAATGGAATTGATGATGCGGCTTCCTTTCCCAACATGTACGCCTGGAAATAAAATACTATGTTCAACGTATCCTTGAATGTTACAGCCGTTGGCAATCATTGAATCAATTACGCGTGCCGATTTCCCAAATCTTACTGGAGGCCTGCGTTCTGTCGCTGTATGGATTACCCACTCTTTGTCATGCAGAATGAGGCGTTCCTGGTGATCAATTAAATCCATGCTGGTTCGCCAGTAATCTGAAAGATTACCAATATCACGCCAATATCCTTCATATTCATAAGCATAGACTTCTTGCATATCTATCATTTCCATAAGCAGATGGTAAAGAATATCAAAGCGGTTGTCTCGGCCAATTCTTTGGAGCTTATAAAGGAGTACTTCAGTATCAAAAAGATATATCCCCATATTTACTAAGTCACTGGTAGGATCCTTAGGCTTTTCATCTAAGTGAGTGATTTTTCCATACTCAGATACATTTACTACGCCACTTTGTTGCGCATATTGCTTTGCAACTCGAGTGACGGCCATGGTAACAGGAGCTTTTTTGTCAATGTGATATTGCAATAATTTCCGATAATCCATTTTATATACCTGGTCACCGGATAATATTAAAGTGTATTTGGGATTATGTTTAAGAATAAAATCCTGGTTTTGAAATATGGCATCTGCAGTTCCACGGTACCACCCAGTATCTGAATTACTCAAAAAAGGTTGCAAAATGTGAAGCCCACCATTTTGCCGGTCCAGGTCCCATGCTTTTCCAATTCCAATATGGTCCATTAAAGAATAAGGTGTATATTGCGCCAGTATTCCTACCGTATAAATCTCTGAATTTACTAAATTACTCAGAGTGAAATCTATCAGACGGTATTTACCGCCGAATGGAATTGATGTGGTGGTTCGTGTCCTCTCAAGAATACTGAGAGGATGACTTTGACCACCTGCTAAAATCATCGCTATTACTTTTTTCATAGAAGTGTCCAAACTACAGAAGGATAATCATTTTTTACTTTAATATGAAGGCTGTTTGCCGTCAAGAATTATTCATAAAAAAAGCCGGGAGATTAACTCCCGGCTTTTTAAATTTTACCAATTATGATTCAGAATCATCTTTTTCATCAGGAATGACTTCGGAATCACTTGCTTCAATTGAAGGATCATCTTCATCTGCATCATCCATGCCATCTGCCAGCCGGGCAACACAGACTAGCTTGTCATTTTCATTAAGGTTGATAAGTCTGACTCCCTGTGTGTTGCGGGAGACAGCGCTGATACCCTTAACCGGGCACTTAATTGTTGTACCATTTACAGTAATCATCATTAGGTAATTGTCATCTGTGACCTGACGGATATCAACAACCTCACCATTACGTTCATTGGCAATGATATTTATGACGCCTTGGCCTCCACGGTGGTGGGGGGAGTAAGCATCAATCTTCGTACGTTTACCGAAGCCGTTTTCTGTTGCTGTCAAAAGGTAGGATTCCTCGGTTACAGCTTCCATACCCACAACACTGTCGCCAGCTTTCAGTTTGATTCCACGAACACCACCAGCAGGTCGTCCCATGGAACGAACATCTGATTCAGGGAATCTGATAGCTTTTCCTTTACGTGTTGCTAAGACGATATCCTGGTTTCCATCAGATATCTTGGCTGAAACGACGATATCTCCTTCATCAAGGGTGATAGCTATAATCCCTCCCTGAGAACGTTTGCCAAATTCTGATAACTCAGTCTTCTTGATAGTACCGTTTTTGGTAACCAAAAGGATATATTTATCTGCCACAAACTCACGGACAGAGAATACAGCTGCAATCTTTTCATCAGGACGCATTTCGAGAAGATTTACAATAGCTTTACCTTTTGAAGTTCGACTTCCTTCTGGAATTTCATATACCTTTAACCAGTATACCCGGCCTTTATCGGTAAAGAACAGCATGTAATCGTGGGTTGAGGCAATAAATAGATTTTCCACGAAGTCATCTTCTTTAGTCTCTATACCACGAGTGCCTACGCCACCGCGTTTTTGAGCTCTATAAGCGCTAGGATTAGTTCTCTTGATATATCCAGTATGAGTGATAGTGACGACCATGCTCTGGTCGGCAATCATATCTTCAATATTGATCTCGCCTTCAGCATTGATAATTTCAGTACGTCGGTTATCACCATATTTGTCGCGAATTTCAGCTAACTCTGACTTGATAATATCTAAGACCATCTGAGGATTTCTCAGAATTGAATTAAGGTAATCAATTGTTATCATGACTTCCTTAAATTCTGTTTCAATCTTATCTCTTTCTAGCCCTGTCAATTGATGGAGACGCATGGCTAAAATAGCATCTGTTTGTTTCTCTGATAATCCGAACTTAGCAATTAAACCTTCTTTTGCTTTATCAGGTGACGCACTATTACGAATCAACTTAATGACGGCATCCAG
>CAZXWN010000001.1:714580-728528 GCA_964644695.1 uncultured bacterium | reverse complement strand
CGAATATCAACTATTCCATCTATGCGTTTTTCATTCCGTTGTTCAGCTATTTTTTTAACAGTCTCTTCTGTTTTAACCTGGTAGGGAATTTCGGTGATTACAATTTGAGTCTTCCCACCCTTAAGTGTTTCAATATTAGCTTTGGACCGCATGATGATTTTGCCACGACCTTTTGCATAGGCATCACGGATTCCTTCGCGGCCCAGAATATATCCCCCAGTTGGAAAATCTGGTCCTGGTATGTGTGTCATTAATTCAGTGAGGGTAATTTCGGGATTATCTATCAGGGCAATTGTTGCATTACATACTTCCCTTAGATTGTGAGTTGGCATGCTGGTTGCCATACCAACTGCAATACCATTAGATCCGTTAACCAATAGATTGGGGAATCGGCAGGGAAGTACCGAAGGTTCTTCAGAAGATTCGTCATAATTGGGAATGAAATCTACGGTATCTTTTTCAATATCCTTTAATAATTCTTCAGCTATCTGAGATAAACGTGCTTCGGTATAACGCATTGCTGCAGGTTCATCATCGAGTGATCCAAAATTACCTTGGCCATCAATCAAGGGATATCGAATTGCAAAATTTTGTACCATGCGGACTAAAGCATCATAAATTGATGAGTCTCCATGTGGGTGAAAGGTTTTCATAACCTCACCGACAATGGCAGCAGATTTTTTATACGCCTTATTGGAGAACATACCCTGCTGTTGCATGGCATAAATTATGCGACGATGAACAGGTTTCATTCCATCTCGGACATCAGGTAATGCTCGCCCGATGATAACGCTCATTGCGTAATCCAAGTAGGAGGACTTCATCTCTTCTTCAATAGAGACGGGGACAATCCTCTGTTTATTTTCAGTTATCATGAATGTTTATCTCCTTCAAGATACGGCAAAAGTTAAATATCAAGGTTCCGTACTTCGGGTGCATGGGTTTGAATAAAGTTACGGCGCGGTTCTACTTGGTCTCCCATTAAAACAGAAAATACATTTTCTGCTTCTGCGGCATCTTCCAGTTTCACTTGTAGCACAGTCCGTGTTTCAGGGTTCATTGTGGTTTCCCACAATTGATCTGCATTCATTTCACCTAAACCTTTATATCGGGTTATCTGTATTCCCCGTTTGCCCAAATCCTTAATCGTTGTCAGAATTTCCTGTGTTCCGAAAAGGTTGTAATTTTTATTGCCTTCTTCAATGCGGAAGAGAACTTTCTCGTTGTGAAGAGGTTGTTCATTTCTGGAGTATGGATATGTAGGGATTCCAGATTTTTCCAGTTTTTTCAGGAGCTTATCAATTTCACGTGCTTCAGGAAATTCCCATGTTTGAACATTAGGAATCTTATGGCTATTGTCATTTCCGTTAATTTTGGAAGACGGATCAGCAATTAATTCTTGCTGTGTACTGTCTTCTTGTTCCTCAAATTGCTCCATTAGTTTGACGTATTCTTTTTCATCGTACAGCGCTTTTCGAGCACCACTGTCTTCGTACATATAAATGGGTAATCGTCCATCAATATCTTTCATTTGAAGGTAGGTAGGAAGGTCCATGCCTTTACGGTACAGATTGTTTTCTAGTTTTTCTAAGAGCATTAAATCATTCATAACTGACTTCAAAGCAGTGTCTGTGAATTTGAATTCCTGATTCTCACCGTCAACTCGATATAGAGTTATTTCTTCGCAAGCTTGGTCAACAAGGAATCGAGTCAATTCCTCATCTTTTTCAATATAGATTTCTTTTTTTCCACGTTTAACTTTGTAAAGAGGTGGCTGTGCGATATAGATATTGCCGTTCTCAATTAAAGGCCGGAACTGGCGATAAAATAGAGTCAATAGTAATGTGCAAATATGAGCACCATCAACATCGGCATCGGTCATAATCATGACTTTGTGATAACGAAGTTTTGATAAATCAAAGTCTGATTCAATATTTGTGCCGAGAGCTTTGATCATGGTGGCAATTTCTTCATTGGAGAGGATTTTTGCTAGTCGAGCTTTTTCAACATTTAGAATTTTCCCTCGCAAAGGAAGAATAGCCTGAAAACGGCGGTCTCTGCCCATCTTAGCTGTACCACCTGCAGAATTACCCTCAACTATATAAAGTTCGCATAATTGTGGATCTTTTTCAGAACAGTCAGCTAGTTTCCCAGGCAAACCCGAGCTATCTAATGCTCCTTTTCGACGCGTAAGAGCTTTTGCTTTTCGTGCGGCTTCGCGAGCTTCTGCTGCTTCAATTGATTTATTGCAGATTCTCCGGGCTGTGGTGGGATTTTCTTCAAAGAAGGTGCAAAGGCCTTCATATACCATAGAGCTGACAAGACCACTTACTTCAGTATTGCCTAATTTTGCTTTAGTTTGTCCTTCAAATTGGGGGTTAGGAAGTTTAATTGATAGTACAGCAATTAAGCCTTCACGGACATCGTCACCAGATAGAGAAGAAATATCTTTTTTGAACAGATTGTTTTTGTTGCCATACTCATTAATAGCGCGAGTTAAGGCCGTTCTAAAGCCGGTTAGGTGAGTACCACCTTCGATAGTGTGAATGTTATTTGCATAAGTAAATACCTGTTCACTATAGGCGTCATTGTATTGAAGTGCTAATTCGCATTCAATCTCAATAGAAGCATCAGCGGCTGGTGCTGATCTTTTTAAATGAATTGTTCGATGGAGGACTGTTTTACCCTCTGAGAGATAGTCAACGAACTCACTAATGCCTCCTTTGTAGAGGAAATCATGTTTCTTTTGAGTTCTCTCATCTTCAAAGTGAATTTTTATGCCAGCATTAAGAAATGCTAACTCACGAATTCGATTAATCAGAGTGTCCGCGTTATATTCACTAACTTCAAATATATCGGCATCTGGAAGGAATTTGACCTTTGTTCCCTGTTTTTTTGTTTTTCCTATACATTCAACGCCTGCAACAGGTTTGCCTCTTTCATACTTCTGGTAATAGACCTGACCATCACGATATACTTCGACTTCCATCCATTCGGACAGGGCATTAACGCAGGACACACCCACACCGTGAAGACCGCCTGATACTTTGTAACTCTTGCCATCAAACTTGCCTCCGGCGTGGAGAACTGTCATAACAACTTCTAATGCAGATTTGTTTTTATAGTTTTTATGAGCATCAACAGGAATACCTCGTCCGTTATCAATTACCGTAATTGAATTATCGTAATGGACGATGATGTTGATATCAGTGCAATACCCGGCCATTGCTTCGTCAATAGCATTATCGACAACTTCATAGACCAGGTGATGTAAACCTTGGGCACCCGTACTTCCAATATACATAGCAGGTCGTTTTCGGACCGCTTCTAAACCTTCGAGAACAACAATATTCGATGCATCATAGTTCTGTGGTGTTTTCATTTCTTCTGACAAGGGATATCTCCTTTTTGTCATTAATAAAATTTGAAGGATTAGCGCAAAATTATTTGATTCCCAGATTGTATGTCTTAAAAAATCCCCGAGCAAAAACAGCTTTCCAGGCTGGATATAAATCCTTCCTTTTATCCTTAGATATTATACTGATTTTAGGGCTCTGGGTCAAGTTTTAAATGGTTTATAGAACATTGATTATAAATAAGTTATGTATGTTTGAAATATTTTATATTTAACCCCTGGCATAGTTGTGGTGAAAAGGTGGTAAAAACGCGGTTGTAGCTCATGTGAAAATGGGATGGAGTGAGTGGTTGGCATTGTTTGAGTATCTTGCTTTTTTATTAGAAAAGGTGTAATTTGGTACCGTTCGACTTATTAAGTCGGCATTTTTATTAAATTTATTATTTTATTGAGGTGGCAAATGGTAATTGGAGTCCCGAAAGAGGTAAAAGAACAGGAATATCGAGTTGGTCTAGTTCCATCAGGAGCAGAGGCACTTGTCAAAAATGGACATCGTGTTTTAGTAGAAAAGTCTGCAGGTGAGGGAAGTGGCATTGAAGATAGGGAATATGTTGAAGCGGGTGCTGAGATTATAAATACAGCCCAGGAAGTATATAGTGCGGCAGATATGATTATCAAGGTGAAAGAACCTAAAGCTCAGGAAATTCCTTTCTTAAAAGAAGGTCAGGTAGTTTTTACATACTTTCATTTAGCCGCAGATAAGGAATTGACGACTAAACTACTTGAAAGAAAAATTGTTGCTGTGGCCTACGAGACAATACAGCTGGCAGATCGTTCTCTGCCTTTATTAACCCCCATGAGTGAAATCGCTGGGCGATTAGCAGTATTGGAGGGTGCAAAGCATCTAGAACGTCCATTTGGTGGCCGTGGTGTCTTATTAGGCGGCGTTCCGGGTGTTCCTCCTGCAGAAGTTGTGATTTTGGGCTGTGGTGGCGTTGGTAAAAACGCAGCGAAAATGGCAGCAGGTTTAGGTGCTAATGTGACCATCATGGATATCAATGTGGATCGGCTTCGCTACATCGATGATATTATGCCGCCCAATGTAAATACTTGCTATTCAGATTCACACACGGTTCGTAATTATATACAGCGTGCTGATTTGTTAATTGGAGCCGTTCTTATTGTTGGAGCTAAAGCACCGGTTTTGGTGAGCAGGGACATGCTGAAGCTCATGAAAAAAGGTTCTGTCATTGTTGATGTAGCTGTAGATCAAGGTGGATGTGTTGAAACCTGTCAGCCAACCACCCATAATAATCCAACCTATGTGATTGATGGTGTGGTTCATTATTGTGTCGCGAATATGCCTGGTGCTGTTGCCCGTACTTCAACCTTTGCACTATGCAATGCAAGTCTTCCCTATGCAGTGAAATTGGCGAATAAAGGCTACGCCAAAGCAATGTCCGATGATCCATATCTTGCTTTAGGGTTAAATATGGTGAATGGAATTTTAACTATTCCTGAAGTCGCTGAATTGTTTGGAATGAACTATACACCCAGAGATAAGTTCTTTATTTAATTGTCTTCAGAAATGAAACAGGCCGGTAAATATTGCCGGCCTGTTTTTATTTAGGATGTTTTGGGTGAGTTATTTAGTAGGTTGTCTGAAACTTTCAATATCGATTTTATAGTTTTGGATTTTATAACCTAGTATACGTTCTGTAATTCCCAGCATTTTAGCTGCTTTTGACTGGATACCTCTGGTCTTTGACAATGCTGCCGAAATGATAGCTATTTCAAGTTCTGTTACTTTATCGGGCATTGGTTCGTCTAAGAGGGTGTCGGTGTCAATCAGACGAGACTTGACTGGTGTATTCTTAATTTCAAGGGGTAAATGGTCAGGGATTAATTGGGGATGATTCAGTGTGACGACCCACCGTTCAAAATAATTTTCCATTTCCCTTACATTGCCGGGCCAGGAGTAATTTTCCAACAATAAAAGTGTTTCATCCGCAATTTCAAATTTGGGACGATTATATTTAGTTGCATATTTAGTTAAGAAATAATTGGCTAATAAGGGGATATCGCTTTTGCGTTCACGCAGAGGCGGAATGGTAATAGTCACAACATTAAGCCGGTAATATAAATCTTCTCTAAAATATTTATCCTTAACGGCCTGAATCAAATTTCGATTTGTAGCTGCAACCAAGCGTACATCGCTCTTAATGGATTCATTCCCTCCCACACGCTCAAAGACCTGTTTTTCCATAACTCGCAGCAGTTTGGCTTGTAAGTCGAGACCCATTTCCCCAATTTCATCAAGAAATAATGTCCCTCCATTAGCAGATTCGAAACGACCCTCACGACGGGTCACTGCACCTGTGAAGGCCCCTTTTTCATGACCAAAAAATTCACTTTCCAGTAAAGGCGTAGGTATGGCAGCACAGTTCACAGGAACAAAGGGATCAAATTTGCGCCGGCTGTGATAATGAAGGGAGCGTGCAAATAATTCTTTTCCCGTACCACTCTCGCCTAAAAGAAGAACCGTGACATCTGTTTCTGCAACAGATTTGAGTGTTTGGATAACTTTTTGCATCCGACTATCTTGCGTGATTATTCGATCAAATCCATATTGTTGGGTCAATTGTTCTTTGAGTTGTTGGTTCTCGAGGATTAAACGACGATTCTCAATTGCTTTTCGTGCAGTGATTAATAACTTTTCTTTATTGATGGGTTTGGTCAGATAATCAAAAGCCCCAGCTTTCATGGTATCAACCGCTTTTTCAATAGAACCATGTCCCGTAATTAGAATAACTGGAACAGGTTTATTACTGGAACGGACCGCCGCTAAAATATCCAGGCCATCAATGGTAGGCATCAGAAAATCTGTGATAACCAGGTCGATATTATTCTTCTTATAAATTGAAATTGCTTCTGAACCTGTTGAAGATGTAATGACACGATAACCATCTGCAGAAAAGAATATTTCCAGAAGAATCAGAATATCTGGATCATCATCAATGATCAAGACTGTAGGCGTTTTTAATAGATTGCTCATATCTTCTGAGACCTCTTCATCATTATACATCTGTACTGTGGTTTTAATTATTGACGGCGGATTATTCCAAAGGGTGTTAATTCATTACCTTGCCCCAAAGGATTGTCTTTTAAAATCCGAGGAATGAGTGCCCAATCAATTCCTGGTGTAGCGCCCAGTACGACACCGCCTAAATCATTTATATCTACAATTGCTGTTTCAAGTCCAGTTTTATTTTTTATGGCAAGGGCTACTTTATCGGGATCTTTAGGTCCCAGGCTGACATTGCTTTCAAATCCCGGAACAGGTGAAGTGTTGGGCGCATCAATTCCAGAGGCTTGTGGACCCGCTACGCGATAAAAATCCCCTCGTCGTCCTAATAGTTTTCCGATGGCACCTACGATAGATGCTAATAAAATTCTACAGCTTCCGCATTCATTGATTGCGCATTGCATAGAGTAGGGATTGCGCAAACCAACACCATGTGGACTTTTAGTTACATGTTTCCACAAGAACCCGGCTAAAAAACCAACTTTAATTTGACTCGTAGGTATTGAACGACCTTGTGTGACGGAGACAGCTTTCTCACTGATAAAGATGATGTCACCGGGTTGTTGAATATCTTTTACATATTGAAAGACAACTTCTGCAGGTGAATCCGTAGGCTGGATGACATGTGTCTTAACAGGAATTCGTAAATAAGTTATACCATCTACATCAATGGTCGTTTTTTTTTCTTTCGCCATAATAATTATTCCCCTACATGAATGACATTAAGTGTTGTGGAAGCTATTTTTCAGATAACAGCGCCATGAATTGCTCTGGAGCCAGTAGCCATAAAAGGACTGCCTTCTGGGCATGCAATCTATTCTCTGCCTGGTCAAAAACAAGGGACTGAGGTGAATCAATTATCTCGTCTGTAATTTCTTCTCCTCGATGTGCAGGAAGGCAATGCATGACAGATACAGTATCTTTTGCATGTGAAAGCAGCTTTTTATTGACCTGATAGTCAGAAAAATCTTTTCTTCTTATTTCTGCTTCCGTTTCCTGTCCCATGCTGGTCCATGTATCCGTATAAATCACATCGCTGTTTGTTACAGCTGTTACCGGGTCATGAATGATTTGGAGTTGAGCGCCACTTTTTTCGGCTTGTTGATAAGCCCACTGGAGTTTTTCAACAGGGATCATATATTTCTCGGGACAGGCAAGGGTAAAATCAATCCCTAAAAGAGCCGCAGCGGAGAACCATGACATGCAAACATTATTTCCATCACCCACAAATATAACTTTGAGATGTTTGAAACTTTTTCCCGACTCAAATAAAGTTAATAAGTCAGCCAATATTTGGCAGGGATGATTGTAATCCGTCAACCCATTTATCACTGGGATTGTGGAATGGTGCGCCAATTCTAAAACGTCGTTATGATGAAAAGTCCGAATCATAACAATGTCCATCATCCGACTAAATAACTGAGCCAGATCATAGATGGACTCTCGTTTTCCAAAACCAATTTCCTGCTCTGTTAATATCAGGTTATGACCGCCCAGTTGATACATCCCAACATCAAAGGATATCCGGGTCCGGGCAGAAGGTTTATGAAATATCATGCCTAAGGATTTTCCTTCCAGTGGTTTGAAAGGAATTCCTTTTTTTTGACGGATTTTCAGCTTATGTGCAGCATGAATTAATTGTTCAAGTTCAGTAGAACTCAAATCCTTAATGGCGACAAAATCTCTTTTCATGACAACCTCCAGTTACCCTGCTAATTGGGCTGTTGTGAGGATATCAGCAAATATATCCATAGCTTCATCAATTTCGTTTTTATTTACGGTTAATGCGGGGAGGAATCTTAATGTTGTTCCTGCGGCACAGTTGAATAACATTCCTTTTTCGACACCAATCTTAATCAAATGGGCTCCGTTACAATTTAACTGTGCACCAATCAGTAGTCCTTTTCCTCGAATTTCTGTAATGCAGGGGAAATCTAACATTAAAGCTTTTAATTTTACTTTCAGATAATCTCCCATTTGTTCAGCATTCTCAATGAGTTTGTCCGAGATAATTATTTGAAGCGTGGTTATGGCGGCGGCGGCACATAATGGATTTCCACCAAAAGTGGATGCGTGATTACCTGGTTCAAATGCAGAGCCGACAGTGTTGGTAGCAACAATAGCGCCAATAGGCAACCCACCGGCTAATCCTTTTGCCAAGGTCATAATATCTGGTGTGATTCCATAATGTTCATAAGCAAACATTTTTCCTGTTCGACCGAGGCCACATTGGACTTCATCAAAAATCAACAGGGCGTTATATTTTTGACAAAGTTCTTTGACTCCTTTTATAAATTCCAGAGTAGATTCATGGACACCACTTTCTCCCTGAATGGGTTCCATCATTACGGCACAGGTTTTATCGGAGATAAGTGCTTCAACAGAAGCCAGGTTGTTTAGTTCTGCATACTTAAATCCTGGAAGTAGGGGCTCAAAACCTTTTTGGTATTTTTCCTGTCCAGTTGCTGACAGTGCTCCCATGGTACGGCCATGAAAGGAATTTAGTAGAGAAATGATTTCAAATTTATCATGGCTATGGTTCATCTTTGCATATTTTCGTGCTAATTTAATGGCGCCTTCATTAGCTTCAGCACCTGAATTGCAAAAGAAGCATTTTTCCCCAAAACTTAAACTACAAAGTAATTCGGCTAATTTAGCTTGGGGTTCTGTGTAATACAGATTTGACACATGAATCAATGTTTTAGCTTGTTGATTAATGGTTTCCACTAGTTTAGGGTGACAATGTCCGATTAGGTTTACTGCAATTCCTGAAATGAAATCCAGGTATTTTTTCCCATCAGCATCCCAAACATACATACCTTCTCCACGAACCAATGCTGCAGCTCGTTCACCTGATAAATTTAGCATGTACTGATGAGTTAATTCTTTGATTTGATTTGTATTCATCATAATCAGTTAACCTTCCTAACTTAAAAGATGAACCCTTGGACTGTCATTAGTTTATGAGAGCAAGGGGAATTTATAAGTTTAGCAGAGTGGAACCCACCTCGCAATTAATTTCCTACAAATTTGAAGGGAAATGCATTTATCAACGAAGAATCCACGGAGTTGCTCGGAACAACTCCGTGATTGATACAGTTCTAAATAGAAAGGAAAAGACAGTAATTTATGGGGATAAATGGTTGCAGGATAGAGTAGGCTATGTCAAACTATCCTTTATCGATAGGTATCTAAGTATAATCTAACCAATGTTTAAACATTGAAATAAGATAAAAATTAAGAGGTATAACAATGAGTATTCGGGAAGATATTTTAGTACTGGCAGAAAAAGCGCAAAAGGCATCTCGTCGCTTAGCGCAAGTGGATTCTAAAACAAAAAATCAGATTTTGCTGGATACAGCTGAGTTATTGATACAAAAGCAGGATGAAATTATTAAGGTCAATGCCGTAGAAGTAGAATCTGCAAAAGCCAAAAACATGAATCCCGCCCTGGTTGATCGATTAACATTAACCCCCAAACGGATACAAGGCATGGCAGATGGATTAAAAGATGTTGTTTCACTTCCGGACCCCGTGGGTGAGGTAACAAAGATGTGGCGGCGCCCCAATGGGTTAATGGTTGGTAAAATGAGGGTTCCTTTGGGAGTTATTGGTTTTATTTATGAGTCCCGTCCTAATGTGACCATTGATGCTTCAGCGCTTACCCTTAAGTCGGGTAATGCGATTTTACTGCGAGGTGGATCTGAGACCTTCCAATCAAATATGGTTCTTGTAAGTATCCTTCAGGAAGCGCTTCGGAAAAACAATGCTCCCATGGAAGCTGTTCAATATCTGCCAGTGACTGACCGGCAGGCGATTTATGAAATGATAAAACTGGATGGTTATATTGATTTGATTATTCCCCGGGGCGGAGAAGCCTTAATTCGGTCTGTGGTGGAACAGTCAACGATTCCGGTTATCAAACATTACAAAGGTGTTTGCAGTGTTTATCTTGATAAAGAAGCAGAACCTGAATTGGCCAAGTCAATCGTCTTAAACGCAAAAGTTCAACGCCCGGGTGTTTGTAACACCATTGAAAACCTTATTGTTCATGAAGACCTGGCTAAAACCATGATGTTGGATGTATTATCGGCACTTTCAGAGGAAGGTGTTGAAATTAGAGGCGATGAAACTGTTTGTAGTTTATATCCTTCTGCCAAATCTGCTGTTGAGAGTGATTGGAGTGAGGAATTCCTGGCTAAAATTATTTCAGTCAAAGTTGTCCGGGATTTTGAAGAAGCAGTCAGTTTTATTGATAAATACGATTCTAAACACTCAGAATGTATCATTACCCGTAATTATTATACTGCGCAGCGTTTCCTGCGTGAGGTTGATTCCTCCGCTGTCTTTGTGAATGCCAGTACTCGATTTAATGATGGATTTGAGTTAGGTCTTGGCGCGGAAATTGGTATCAGTACTGACAAATTGCATGCCCGAGGTCCCATGGGACTTGAGGAATTAACGTGTCTTAAATTCATTGTTTATGGAGAAGGTCAGATTCGTCAGTAGAATTATGATGCGGAAAATCGGATTGTTTGGCGGGTCATTTAACCCTGTACATTATGCGCATTTAATCCTGGCTCAGGAGGCTGCCAGTCAACTGAACCTGGATAAAGTGGTTTTTATGCCGGCATATTTACCTCCTCATAAACGTTCTGAAGGATTAGTTGATTCTGAACACCGATATAATATGTTGAAAATTGCGGTTCAAAATAACCCCTTATTTTCGGTGTCTGACAGTGAAATTCAGAGAGAAGGCGTATCTTTTACGATTGATACAGTTAAAGAGCTGTTGGGACAATATGACGGAGAAACTGAGCTTTATCTGATAGTCGGTATGGATATGTTGGAGGATATTCCCAATTGGCGAAAGTCTGAGGAATTAATCTCTTTATGTAAATTTGCGGGTGCCGGTCGTCCTGGATATGATGACAGCCATCTTCATCCAGGTGTCTTGCAGAAATTACTCAAAATAAACATGCCACAGATGGATATCTCGTCTACTGAAATCCGTCACCGATTAAGTGTCAATCTTCCTGTTCGATATTGGTTGCCAGACCCAGTGGTGGAGTACATTAAACAATCTCGACTTTATGAAACTAAATGAGTTAGTATGTAATTAGACTATACACAAGAGGGATGTATAAAGACGATGTCTATTGCTGAAAATTATCGTTTAGGCGATATGCTGGTTGCTGAAGGTTTAATTACTAAAGAGCAACTGGATAAAGCGCTGGAGGCCCAACGATCCCAGGGTAAGCGGTTAGGTGATACCCTGGTGACATTAGGTTTTGTCTCTGAAGAAGCGATTGCTCAGGCCCTCAGTAAGCAGCTTGGAATACCCTACATTACTTTATCTCATTATGAAATTGATGTATCAATCATCAAAACTATCCCGGAAGACATCGTTCGGAAGTATAAAATTATTCCGGTTGATAAGATGGGTAATACCCTGACTGTCGCTTTAGCTGACCCTGCAAACATCTTTATTCTTGATGAACTTAAATTATTAACAAAATTTGAAATCATACCCCTCATAAGTTATGAATCAGATATTCTCCGTGCGATAGACCAGTATTATCGTGGTGGAGCCATGGAGCAGGTGCTCAAAGATATTCAGGAAAACGAAATGGAAGTAGTGTCTGATACGGATAAAGATGTTGATGTAGCTGACATGAAAGCCATGAGTGATGAGGCTCCGGTTATTAAGTGGGTCAACGCTCTTCTTCAACAAGCGATTCGTGACAGGGCCAGTGATATTCATATTGAGGCTTTTGAATATACGATTCGGGTTCGTTTTCGTGTTGATGGATCTTTAGTCGAAGTGAGTCCTCCTCCCAGAAGATTATATGCACCTATTGTCTCTCGTATCAAAATCCTGTCTGAAATGGATATTGCTGAGCGCCGTTTACCCCAAGATGGACGATTTAAGGTCAAAATCGAGGATCGAGTGGTTGACCTTCGTGTTTCTATTATTCCCACAGTTTTTGGCGAAAAAGTTGTTATGCGTATTTTGGATCGCAGCAGCCTTGTTTTGGATTTAACAAAACTGGGATTTGAAGGGGATACCTTAAGGGTTTTTAATGAACAGATATCACGACCATATGGCATGGTATTAGTCTCTGGACCCACAGGAAGTGGTAAAACAACGACCCTCTATTCAGCCTTAAGTACAGTAAACAGTCCCGATGTCAATATTATGACAATTGAAGACCCCGTAGAATACCAATTGTCTGGTGTGAATCAGGTTCAGGCAAAATCCGAAATCGGTCTGACTTTTGCAGCTGGCCTGCGTTCATTCCTGCGTCAAGATCCTGACATTATCCTGGTCGGTGAAATCCGAGATTTAGAAACAGCTGAAATTGCCATTAAAGCGGCTATGACCGGTCACCTGGTTTTTAGCACAATCCATACAAATGATGCTCCAAGTACTGTAACGCGTTTGACCGATATGGGTGTTGAACCATTTTTAGTAACAGCGTCCTTGAATATGGTTGTCGCACAACGTTTAGTACGAAGAATTTGTCCTCGTTGTAAGGAAACCTATGTTCCCAGTAAAGACGTTCTTCAGTCCTTTATATTGCCAGAAAATGTCTCAAAAGATAATATAACTTTTGCTCGTGGAATGGGATGTGATTTCTGTAGCAAAACAGGTTATAGAGGTCGTGTTTCCCTTTATGAAATACTGGTAGTTACTGACATAATAAGAGAAGCTCTTATTGATGGACAAAGCCTTATATACATAAAAAAACTTGCCAGGGAAAATGGAATGCGTACTTTACGGGAATCCGGGATCTTAAAAGTCATTGAGGGATTAACCACTTTGGAAGAAGTATTAGGGGCAACTATTGCTGATTAGTTTTTACCTGTTTATATTTGAAGTCATTTTCTCATCGAAAATCATGAAAGAGATGTGGTATTCTTTTGGGGTAGTAGGTAATAAGTGTGGGATAGTAAGGTATACTGCCAACTCTATGAGTTGGACAGGATTCTTAATGAAAAGGGTAGGCAAACATTATGCCCAATTTTAAGTATTCAGCTCGTAACAGCCAGGGAGCTCTAATACAATCAACCTTGGAAGGTCCAAATCAGGAAACTGTTCTCAGACAACTGCGTGGTCAAGGTTTGTTAGTTACATCTATATCTTTGGATATGGCAGGTAAAGGCCGTTCTGGTTTTTTTGGCAAGTTGGGAAGTAAGATTAAACTTGATGATTTGATTATTTTTACGCGTCAGTTATCTACGATGGTTAGCGCCGGTCTTCCTTTGATTGAGAGTTTGGATGTTCTGGGTGAACAGATGGAAAATGCAAATTTCCGTCAAGTTGTTCTAAACATACAAAAAGATGTTGAAGCTGGCAGCACATTAACTTCTGCGTTGGAGCGACATCCGAAAGTATTTACGGACCTTTATGTCAATATGGTAAAAGCGGGTGAAGCTTCCGGTATGTTGGATGGTATTTTGAACCAGCTTGCACTTTATCTGGAAAAATCAGGTAACCTTGCTCG
>CAZXWN010000001.1:0-714480 GCA_964644695.1 uncultured bacterium | reverse complement strand
TTTAAACTGAAAATGCCTGTATTTGGTGATCTTTTCAGAAAAGTTGCCGTCGCCAAATTTACTCGTACATTAAGTACATTAGTACGTTCTGGTGTTAATATCATTACCGCCTTGGAAATTGTGGCAAAAACATCTGGCAATGTCATTATTGAACAAGCCGTTTTAAAAACAAAGACCAGTATTCAAGAGGGTGAAAGTATCTCTGCACCTCTTATGCAAACAGGGGTATTCCCTCCGATGGTTACGCGTATGATTGCTGTAGGTGAGAGAACCGGTGCTCTTGAAGAAATGTTGAGTAAGATAGCAGAGTTTTATGATGAACAAGTTGATGCAGCCGTAGCAGCACTTACATCGCTAATTGAACCCTTATTAATTGTTGTCTTGGGTGTTCTCATCGGTGGTATGGTTATTTGTATGTATTTACCAATCTTCAATATGGTTAATACAATAAAATAATATGATAGGGTAATGATATGAGTTCTTTAAAAGAGACAATTCGGCAGTTTGAAATACTCAGTTCTGACTGGGTTCGTTTTCGGATGTATTTTTATCCACAAATGGCTCACAGTTCTGACGTTCAGGAACTTCATGAAATAAAACAACGCTTAACTACAGGTACAAAAGTCTTCTTAAAGAATATTGAATTTGATATCGAAATTGCTCAGTCTTTTACAGATATATTAGGGAAAATTAATCGACCAGAGGATGCTCTTAATGTTTCCACTGCTTCTCTCGAGCGTATTGAAGACGAGTGGAATAGTGTCTATCTTTTGATACAAGAAACTTTGGGACTACTTGAATATCGTCAGGAAGTGAAAGAACAAAAGCTTAATCCCATGTACTGGTTAAAGTCGTTTTTTATCAAAGAAAAGCGATTTGATACGCCTGATAAAGATATTTATAGAGTAAAACCACGAAAAAACAATTCCTTTTTTAAGGTTGTTCAATTTATTGCTATGCTTGTGGTCTTAGCGATTCTTCTATTTTTCATATTTGAGATGGGTGGTTTGGACTACGTTCTGAGTCTTTTTTAGCCAGAACGTAGCGAAAGGGTTGTTAACTGGTGAAAAATAATATCCGGAGCTGGATAGCTCTAGCGCGGATTCCTGGTATTACTCCATCAAGATTTAAATTTTTAATTGACGCCTTCGATAATCCCGAAGGCGTTTTGCATGCCTCTTTTAATACTTTGAAATTAGCCGGTATCAAGGATGATTTGATAAATAGAATTATTACAAATAAAGAGAAAGCCTGGTTAGCGTCTGAACAAGATGTTAGTTATATTAATAACAACAACATTAAGGTTTTTACCTGGGACAGTCCAGAGTATCCTGAATTACTGAAAGAAATACACAGCCCTCCGCCAGTTTTGTATTGTGCGGGGAATATAGTCAATGAAGATAAATATAGTTTGGCAATTGTAGGTTCTAGAAATACATCATCATACGGGTTACAAGTTACTAAAATGCTGGCAGGAGAGTTATCTCAGTCCGGATTAACTATTGTTAGTGGAATGGCTAGAGGAATCGATTCTATAGCTCATACGGCAGCCCTTGAACAAGGAGGAAGAACTATTGCTGTCTTGGGGAGTGGAATTGATGTGATTTATCCTCCTGAGAATAAACCATTGTATGAACGGATAGTTCAACAGTGTGCAGTTATTTCTGAATTTCCAATTGGAACTCCACCTCTTCCTCATAATTTTCCGGTTAGAAATCGCCTTGTCAGCGGTTTGTCTCTTGGTGTATTGGTAATTGAAGCTCGAGAGAAGAGTGGTGCATTAATAACTGCCGATTACGCTCTTCAACAAAACAGGGAAGTATTTGCTGTACCCGGAAACATGACATCACTATCTAGTCGTGGTAGTAATCGATTGATTCGTGATGGAGCAAAGATGATAGAGACAAGTCAAGATGTCTTAGTTGAATTGCTTCCCAAGCTTCCAGTTAATAGAAATATGGATGTTACCTCTACTCATGAAAGAGATATTGAAAAAAATGCCATCCTCCCCAATCACCTTTCTGAATTGGAAAGGAATATTTTACTTGCACTCAATGAAGGACCGCTACATATTGATATATTGGCCGAAAAGCTAGATAAATATCCGCATGAATTAGCACAACCTCTTTTAAAATTAGAACTTACCTTGTTAGTTCGCCAGAATCCCGGTAAGTCTTATGAAAAACTAATATAAATAGATTCTATTGAACATTTCCCTAGCTTTGTTACAATTAAATTCCTACCTTAATCTTATAAAGAGCAGGTAAGATAGGTTATATAACATGAATATTATGATATGGAGTGAAATCCAAATATGACTAAATCACTTGTTATTGTTGAATCTCCCGCAAAAGAAAAAACAATCAATAAAATATTAGGTTCTGATTATAAAGTAAAGGCTTCTATGGGCCATGTGAAAGACCTTCCCAAAAAAGACATGGGCGTTGATGTTAATAACAGTTTTATTCCCGAATATGTAGCAGATTTGAAACAGAAGAAGGTGCTCAAAGATCTTAAGGGCTTAGCAGCATCTTCGGATACTATTTATATAGCTACAGACCCTGATCGTGAAGGGGAAGCTATTGGATGGCATATTGCTAGTGAATTAAAGGCCTTAAAAAAGCCAATTTATCGGGTTGTTTTTAATGAAATAACTAAATCTGCTGTAACTGAAGCTATTGCTCATCCGGGGCAGTTAGATGAAAAAAGATTTAATGCACAACAGGCAAGGCGGATTATGGATCGTCTTGTTGGTTATGAGATAAGTCCAGTTTTATGGAGAAACATTCGTGGTGGTAAATCTGCAGGTAGAGTTCAATCCGTCGCTGTTCGCCTGATTTGTGAACGCGAAGAAGCCATCCAGCGGTTTGTACCCCAAGAATATTGGTCTTTATTAGCTCATTTAAAAGCCCATGATAAAGAATTTGACGCAAAATTGATACGCCGTGGTGATCAGAAAATTGGAACGCCTTTAGAAAAGGGCGCTCATTTCATATCCAGTGAGTCTGAAATTAAAAATATAGTAACGGATTTGGCAGGAGTTCAATACCAAGTTTCTGATATTACTAAGAAGCGGCAGCTTAGAAACCCCTCTGCACCATTTATTACGAGTACACTTCAACAAGATGCCTCACGGAAACTGGGATTTACTGCCTCTAGAACTATGCGGATAGCTCAGGAATTATATGAAGGTATTGAAATTGGTAATGAAGGTATTGTTGGTTTAATAACTTATATGCGTACTGATTCTACCCGAATTTCTGGTGAAGCAATTTCGTTGGTTAGGAATTATATTAAATCGAAATATGGCGATATTTTCTTGGATACTCATCCTCGGCAATTTAAGGGGAAAAAAGATAATGTGCAAGATGCTCATGAAGCAATACGCCCAACAGGTTTTAATAGAGAGCCTGACGCTATTAAAAAGAATTTATCAACAGATCAATATAAACTATACAAACTTATTTGGGATAGGTTTGTTGCATGCCAAATGAAAGCTGCAGAAGTCAATGTTACTTCAGTAGATATTTCAGCAAAAGAATATATATTTCGTGCAACGGGTACTGTCATAACCTTCCCTGGTTTTTTACAAGTTTATATTGAAGCAAAAGATGATGAAGATGTTCAGGATAAAGAAGGGGAAACTCAAGGATTACTACCTGATTTAGAAATAAACCAAAATGTGGATTTAATAAAACTGGAATCAAAACAACATACTACTGAACCTCCTCCGCGATATAACGAAGCTACCTTAGTTAAAGATTTGGAAGAACGGGGGATTGGTCGCCCAAGCACATATGCAGCAATTATTGACACAATAATAACGCGAAAATATGTTTCAAAACTTGAAAAACGATTTTATCCAACAGTATTAGGACAGGTCTTAAATAGGTTCCTAATCCAATGTTTCCCTGAAATATTGAATGTTAAATTTACTGCTCATATGGAAGATGATCTTGATGAAATTGAAGATGGAAAAATGGAGTGGGGTAATGTACTTCAGGAATTTTATGATCCATTTAAAAAAGCTCTTGATAAATTTCCAGAACACATAAAGGAACTAAAAAAGAATTCATTGATTGTGTCTGATAAAGTATGTGAACAGTGTGGAAATCCATTTATGGTTCGTTTTGGTTCTTTTGGGAGTGCTTTTATGGGTTGTATCGGTTATCCTGACTGTTCAAACACATTGAATTTGGGAAATTGTGATAAATGTGGAAAACCCGTTGTGTTGAAGTTTGAGGATGATGGGAAAATTAAGCCTGTATGTTCTTCTTACTATTCTTGTACGGAAACCAATTCTGTACTAAATACTGGTGAAAAAAAAGTTAACATCAACCAGCCTCAACCTACAGGCGAAAAATGTCCCAAATGTGCTTCGGATATGGTTGTTCGGATTGGCAAATATGGACCATTTGTAGCATGTTCAAATTATCCGAAATGTAAATATATTAAACCCTCAACAACTGGCGTTAAATGTCCTCAACCCAACTGTACTGGGGATTTAATTGAAAGAGTATCTAAGCGTGGAAAGTTTTATGGGTGTAGTAACTATCCAAAATGTAAATTTATACTTTCCTATAAACCAATTTTAAAGCCTTGTCCAGTTTGTGGTGCGCCTTTTGTAATTGAGGTTAATAGAAAAACAAAGAAAATTACAAAATGTTACTTTAAGGAGTGTGCATACTCAATTGAAGAAGAATATGTTCCTGATGAATCAAGATAAGAACTCAACAATATTCCATATTTAATTGTTTGCTTTTGATAGCTTTTGAGTGCTATTAACACGCATATCCGTAAAGAACTTTGGTAGATAATTATTTTGTAGCCAACTAAGATATCCACAACCAACATCTATATTTTTTTCTGGATCATTCCAACTTGAATAATAGTCCCAATTAACTCCCATTTTCTTCGTTGAATGTTTCCATGCACCATATGTTATTTGCATTAAACCTCTTGCATCTTTGTTTGAGTGTGCTTTGGTATTATAACCAGACTCGGCTTTTATTAAACAACGTACCAGATTAGAATCTAGTCCGTGTTTTTTAGAAAATTTTACTACTAAATCATCATATAGTTTGTGATTTGGAGGACTTTCCATATAACCTGCGATTCTTTTGACATATTTTATTGTTTCACGATAAGGAACATATCCATCATAGGCTACAACTGCCCCTGGACCGGCATTATATGCTTGTAACAATAAACTCATCTGCCTTTTGGTAAGGATACTTGCATATTCTGTTTCATTTTTTATTTCAGTCCTGTATTGTCTTCCATGTCGCGCTAGCTCCATCCAATATGCTTCAGTGGGAATATCATTTTGAATGTCCTGATTTATTTGGTCAATAGCTTCATATTCAATATCGGCATCAGCGATTATCTTATTACCTAAATTTTCCTCTTCCTGTGCATATGTCATATTACCCATCTGTTTTTGAATGTGAGCAACAGCTTTATGAAATTTTTCACTAAATGGATATGCTCTATACGCTTCTCTAAGTTGTTTAAATGCCTCATCATTCCATGTTCTATCGTAAAGAGCTTGAGCATATTCGGCTTTAACGTCTGCAATTATTTGATTCAGGTGAGATATAAATGGCTTGAATCTTTCCTTATTTTTTATATCATCGAGTGAAATAAGTGCATTACGATATGAGGTTAAATCATCTTTTTTGAGATTTTTAATAATTGGAAAAATACTTGTTTGTTCTATTTCAGAAAATTCAACCTCATCAAGAAGTTGTTGAATGGCGGTGTTATGTGGATCGTTATGGAGTGCTTTTAAGAAATAGTTCTTTGCAGAATAATAATCTTTTTTTTCAAGGGCTTTTTTTCCATTTTTTAAGTATGTTTCGCCCTCTTCTTGGTCAATTGATTTGATTTGTTCTAATTTTAGTAATATACGAGATGTGCCCATCTGCAACTCAATGTGGGTATCAGTTTGTGTCAGGATTTCTCCCAGAAGTTCATTGCCGTTTAGTAAGAGAATACGGGCAGCCAACACATTGTTAGTGAGGACATATTGTAAAATTAACAACAAAAATGTTTTATAAAATAATTGTTTCATTCAAATGATTAGTGGTAAATAATAATTTATCAATAACAATCAAATTATCATCATAAAAAGTTCATGTCAATTATACTAGATTAACTAGCGAAAACCTTCTGAAGGTAGAGACCCTGGTTTTGTTACCACTGGATTGGTTGGTTGTTTTTGTATTGTTTCAGTAGGTGCCACAGTTTCAAGAATTTGCTGAACCATTTCTGCGGATATAGGTTCTTGCATTAACTGGCATTGTGCTAGTATTCGATTTGCAACACCCTCTAATTCTCTTATATTGGACGCTAGTCTTGTGGCAACTAATCGTGCAACATTATCATCAACTTCCATGCCGCGAGCTGCGATTTTTTTTCTAAATATGGCGATTCTTGTCTCCAGGTCAGGAATTTGAACATCAACTAATAAACCACCTTCGAATCGAGATCTTAGGCGATCTTCTAGTTTATCTATTTGTCTGGGGAGCCTATCCGAAGTTATTACCATCTGACCATTAGATCTGTATAATTGTTCGAAAACATAGAAAAATTCTTCCTGTGTTCTCTCCTGACCGCTCAAAAACTGGACATCATCTACTAGCAACAAATCCAAATTACGGTATCGAGCTCGAAAGTTTTTTAAATCACCATGTTCAACAGCATCAATTAATTCTCGAACAAAAGTATCAATAGATATATAACTAATCTTTGCTTTAGGGTATTTTTTTGCTAAAGCATTTCCTATTGCATTTGATAAGTGGGTTTTCCCAAGCCCGACGCCACCGTAAATAAACAATGGATTAAACCCTACGCCAGGTTGTGCAACAACGTTTTGTGCAGCAGCCCAAGCTAATTGGTTGCTTGGTGCTACAACAAAGTTATCGAATGTTAGATATGATATGGGTAGTTTGCTCTCGTGTTTTTTTACCGAATCCTCACCAAAAGCAATTTGTTCTTGAGGAATTACACTCCATGGTCGTTGAGTTTCAGTCTTTTCTTCTGATGAGGCTTGATGTTCTTCTATAGGAATTGGATTGTTCTCAAGTGTGATTTCTGGTATGTCAATATTAGTGTTATTAGTAATTGTGTCTTCTAATTCATCTTTTGTATTGGCAACTTTTTCATCGGAAATATTAGTATCACTATCATTAATTGGGGGAAGTTCGAAATCTTCGCTGATAGTTGAGCTTAATATATCGTTTATTGCATTATCACTTGAGTCTAAACCAAGGTTTTTGAATAAATCTTTAAAAGCATCATTTTCATTTAATGAAGGTAATTCAGGTGTTACATCAAAAGAAAGTGGTGTTAGAACATCCGTGTCTGCAGCTATTTCCTGTGGAGTTTCCTCGTTCAAGGTTTCATCAAATTCTTCCTGTTTATCATAGATACGGTTCAAAACCTCGGAAATGGCTATAGAATCTGCCCGGAGTGGTCTAATCCTCATCTGGGATACATCATGCAATTCAATCAAAGCGTCAATATTATATGGATTTTCCATTACAACAGACAGTTCATCTCCAATAATATCATATGGAATACAATTCCATTTATATGCAACATCTTTGGGGATTTTAACTAATAATTCAGGATTACGAACTGTAAAAGTTCTTGGGTTCACATAAATAGTGATTAGGTGTTTTTTTAAAACACTGTCTAAGTCCTCTTGAGTAATATAATTCATTTCAACTAATATCTTACCCAAGGGTTTATACTCTAGTTTTTGATATTCAAGAGCTTCTTCTAAATTTGCAGGTGAAATTAACTGCGATTCAATAAGAAGTTCACCAATTCTTTTCACAAAAGCGTCCGACATGTTTCGCTCCGATAATTCATTCTCATCGTTAAATTATCACATTAAACTCTGTTATACAATATCAATAAAATAAGGGACCGAATAGTCGGCCCCTTATTTTAACTATTATTTTGATAAACAATCTATTTTGTTCCTGATTTGTTAATTATTCTGTCAAATAATTCACTCAACTGGGTTGAGTCGTATTTGAAATATCCACTCTTCAGAATGTTTATTTTAACTTTTGTTAAAGTATCATACTGCCTTTCAGCGGTTACATAACTACGAGCTTTATCCTGACTTTCTTCGAAGGTCATTTGGAAAGGCCCCCTAATGTTCTCAAGTTTTATTATTTGGAATCCATCAGGCATTGGAACGACATCAGATATTTGTCCTACAGTCATTTTACTTATGGTCATGTCAAATATTCTTCCCTGAGGTCCTTGTTGCGTCCATTCCACTAGTCCGCCATTTTTTGCATTGTCGATACTAGAGTATTGCCTTGCTAAGTCGCTAAAATCTGTTCCATTTTTTAGTTTTTGAAGTACCATATCTATTGTTGCTTTTGATTGTGTCATCAATTCTGATCTGTTTTGAGAATTTTTATCAAATTTGATGTAAATCTGTCGGGCTAAGTATTCTTTCCCTGTCATAAACCGACCGGTGTTTTGATCATAATAGTTTTTTACATCAGTGTCCGTTATTTTTACTTGTTCATTAATCTTTTTTGAGAGCCATTGCTCAGCCAAGAATTTTGTTTTATAACCCGCAATGTCGTCTATTACACTTGCTTCTTTGTTGATTTTTAATATCCGTCCATAATCAGCTAATTGTAATAACATTAAAAAATTAGACTTGTCTAGAAAATCCTTATATTCATTTGGAGACACCATTGCTGTTCGTGCCACACGGAATTTGAACTCACCGAAACTTATTTTACGATATGGTGAATCTATAAGTATTTTATTGTCAGAAGATGCCGTTGTATCTTTAAGGATGTCGTAATTGATTGTTAGTTTTACTGAGGTGGTTGCTTGGCTAACAACTGCATTCTGAAGTTTTGGAGCCTTCTCAACTTTCACGCGATCCAAGGCTGCTGATTTTACTTCTTCAAAGGGGTTAATAAAACCTAACCGATGCTCTTCCAAGTACAAAATATGGTAGCCTTTGGAAGTGGTTAAAACACTGGTGTATTCACCTGGTTTTATGTTGATTGCTGCACTTTCCAGGGGAAATGCTAGCCGTTTTTTTGGAGCATTAGGTATGTCCTTTGTCAGAAACTCACCCTTTACTTCTCCTCGGGTAGATATGTCGTCCTCAGAAAACTCTTTCGCAACATCAATAAAATTTGCCCCTGTTTTTAGTTTGGAATAAGCTTTATTGATCTTTGATAATCCTTCTTGTCTGTCTGCCTCTGTTGGTCGCTTTGTTGTTGATAAATCTACAAAAATATTCCGTATTTTATAGTATTCTGGAATTTCAAATTCCTGTTTATGTGTATTGTAGTATTCCTGTGCATCTTGTTCAGTAACTGCAATTTTTGACCTTACTTCCTGATCATATAGTTTGTTTAAGATTTTGGAATCTTCGGTCATTGAAATTGCCCATTTATTAACATTAATCTGATCAATCTTGTCCTTAATTGCTTGAGGATAAATCAATTTATATTGTACGAATTGTTTTAATTCTTCCACCATAGGCGTTTTGTTATTTCGTTCCATGGGATTAAACCATGTACCCATCGGAAGAGTCCTAAGATGTTTTTCAAATTCATTTGATGTTATTTTTCCACCCTTATAGGTGGCAACAACCCCTTTGGGTAATTTCGCATCATAAGTACTTTCGCTACTTTGTGCTAATAAATGGGTGGCAGTAAATAACATTATTGCGACAGTGCTGAAAAATTGCTTGTTTAACATTTGATTTCCTCCAAAACCATCTAAATCAGGATAGAAAAAGTGTTTTAATCCTATCCAAATCATTCTAACTCGTCAAGTTAAAGGGATATTGAACAAACGATGTGCGTTATCCCATAACCTCTGTGCAAATATTTCTTTATCAATGTTTAACCAGTCTGCAAGAAATTCCGAAACTGTTTTCACATGAAAAGGTTCGTTTCTCTTACCTCTATATGGTACAGGGGTGAGATAAGGTGAGTCTGTTTCCGTAAGCAATCGGTCCATGGATACCTTTTTTAATATTGCCCTTAAGTCGTCAGATTTTTTGAATGTCACTGGACCAGCAACACTAATGTAATAACCATAATCTAACACATGGCTTAACATTTCATAATTCCCAGAAAAACAATGGATTACACCATTAACTTTCCCATTGTATTGTTCCAAAATATTGAGCATATCCCTATCTGATTCTCGCGAATGAATAATGACCGGTAATTGGGTTTCGCTTGCAATATCTAACATTACCTTCAAAACGTCAATTTGGTTGTCAGGCGCAGAAAAATTATAGTGATAATCTAGTCCAATTTCACCGATGGCAACAATTAAACCATTTTGTGCCATTTTTAATAACTCATCCGCATCTGATACTTGATATTCTCTGGCCAGGTGAGGATGTACTCCTGCTGTAGGAAACAGATTTTTATAAATTTTGGACAGTTCAATATTCCGTTTGCTGCTTTTTATATCTTGAGCGATATTGATTATCTGAGTTACACCTTGTTCCTGAGCTCTGCTGATGACATGATCCAAATCTTCGGAATAAGCTTCATCATCTAAATGTGCATGTGTGTCAATGAATTGCATGTTTATTTTATTAACTCTTCTTCTCTGAAGACGATAGGTAATTCTCTGGATACTGATTCCATAGAATCGGATCCGTGTATTAAATTATACTGATGCTCAAGAGTTAAATCTCCGCGGATAGTACCTGGTGCCGAATCCATGGGATTGGTAGCTCCCATCATTTTCCTAATTTGATGGATCGCATTTTCACCTTCAAGGCAAAGGGCTACTATTGGACCTGATGTAATAAATTCAATTAGTTCCTCATAAAAACTCTTGCCTTTATGAATACAGTAAAAGTTCTCAGCAATTTGTCGATCCCATTGGATAAATTTCATTCCAAGAATTTTAAAGTTCTTTTGTTCAATACGACGAAGAATTTCACCTATTAATTTTCTTCTTACAGTATCTGGTTTAAGTAAAACGACAGTTTGTTCCAACGCCATGAAATACTCCTCAAAACGGTAAATTATTTTAGCAGTAGGGATATAAATGAAATGGAATCTGTATGGCATTTCATTTTAACAGACTCTACGAATATGTTATCTTAAATAAGAGATATTTGTTGATTGTATTATTATAATTGCGAGGAGAATCCGTGGCTGAAATACATCCCTTCAGAGGTTATCGTTATAATTCAGTTCAGATAAATGACCCTTCATCACTATTTGTTCCCCCTTACGATGTGATATCCCCAAAGCAGCTGGCTGCTTTTAGAAAGACCAATCCGTATAACTACATTCACCTGACATTAGCTAAACCTACTCAGGATGATAAACCCTATCAATCAGTTCGGCGGAAATTGCAGGCATGGATCAAAAAACAGGTAATGATTCAAGATGAATTACCTGCAATATATTTCTATACTCTGGACTACTCGGTAGATTCAGATATTGCCCTAATCCCCGGTCGGAAAAAAATAAAAAAATCACTGTCTGGTTTTATTTCCTTGGTTAAAGTTGAATCGTATGAATCTGGAATGGTGATACCTCATGAAGTTACATTCCCAACCCCGAGATTGGATCGGATGCAATTATTATCTGATACAGAAGCTCATTTAGAGCCTGTATATTGTCTTTATGAAGACAGGAAAATGACAATTCAGACATTGTTGAAATCTGCTGTTCAGGGAAAACCTGATATTCGTCTGAAAGATGGTAATGGGACCCTCCATAGATTCTGGAAAATTGATGATCCAGTAGTTTTAAAGCTGCTTCAGAAATCAATGAAGAATAAAAGTTTATTGATTGCCGATGGACATCATCGCTATGGTGCAGCCCTGGAATATAGAGATAAGCTCAAGCGTGAAAACCCAGCAATACCAGACACTCACCCTTCAAATTACATCATGATGTTTTTGGCAAACATGGATGATAGTGATTTATTTATTGCACCCACTCATAGGTTAGTTAAATCAACGAATAACCTCGACAATCTATCCTTAATGGATAAATTGGGTGTGGATTTCAAAATCATATCCTCTCCGATGAAAACTCAGTTGAAATCACGTTCATGGCTAATTGATGAGATGAATAAGTATAAACCTAGTCAAAATGTTATTGGTTTTTATGATGGGAACTATCATCTGCTGGTTTATAAAAAGGATGTAAAATCTGAAAACAAACTGGATACCGAAATAGTACGGGATAAAATCATTCAAGAGATATTTGATTTGAATAAGTCAGAGCAATTATATAAGAATACCGGCTATTCCCATAGTTATTCAGAGGCGCTCGAAAAAATAGATAAAGGTGATTTTGAGTATGCTTTCATCTTAAGGACCCCGGATATTCATGATGTTAAGAAAATCTGTGCAGCAGGCCGCATGATGCCTCAGAAGTCCACATATTTCTATCCAAAACCTTTAAGTGGTTTAGTCGTTTCCGTTTTCTAAAATTAGATTCCCAATATAAAAAAAGAACCCCGGTCAGTTTGTTCTGACCGGGGTTTCTATTTTAACCTTATTTTTTCTTTTTATGTTCAATAGCAGCTTGAGCCGCAGCTAAGCGAGCGATTGGAACCCGGAACGGAGAGCAGCTGACATAATTCAGGCCGATTAAGTGGCAGAATTCGACAGATTTGGGATCTCCACCATGTTCACCACAGATACCGCATTTCAAGTCCTTGCGGGTCTTGCGACCGGCAGTAACTGCATGCTGCATCAGGAAGCCAACACCATCACGATCGATGGTCTGGAAGGGATCATCTTTCACTATCTTATTTTCGAGATAGTAGGGCAGGAAGCTGCCAATGTCATCGCGGGAATAACCGAAAGACATCTGAGTAAGATCGTTGGTGCCGAAGGAGAAGAATTCGGCTTCCTCAGCGATTTCACCAGCACGGATAGCAGCCCGCGGAATTTCAATCATAGTCCCGATCATGTAGGGGAATTTGACCTTATATTCTTTCTGGACAGCATCAGCAGCAGCTTTGATGATGGCTTTCTGGTTATCTAATTCAGCCTTGGTACCAATAAGCGGAACCATGACTTCAGGATAGACTTTAACTTTTTTCTTGGTCAGTTCTGCCGCAGCTTCGAAAATGGCGCGGGCTTGCATTTCGGTAATTTCAGGATAGGTGATACCGAGACGGCAGCCGCGATGACCCAGCATGGGGTTTAATTCGTGTAACTGAGCAATACGATTCTTAAGTTCATCATAAGTAATACCCAGTTCATGAGCCAGTTCCATGATGTCTTTATCAACCTGTGGGACGAATTCATGTAACGGTGGGTCTAAGAGACGAATGGTAACCGGTAAACCCTTCATGGCTTCGAGAATACCCATAAAATCCTTCTTCTGGAAGGGGAGGAGTTTCATAACGGCTTTACGACGTGCAACTTCATCCTTGGACACAATCATTTCACGAACAGCTTTGATTCGCTGTGGGTCAAAGAACATATGTTCTGTACGGCAAAGGCCGATACCTTCGGCACCGAAAGCTAATGCCTGTTGGGCATCTTTTGGGCTGTCAGCATTGGTGCGAACTTTAAGAGTGCGGAATTCATCAACCCATGTCATGAAGGATTTCAGTTCTTTGTTGGCCTTAATGTCAGGAGCGATCAAGGCAACGGAACCTTTATAGACGATACCTTTCGTACCGTTAAGGGTTATGAAATCGCCTTCTTTAAGAACCTGTCCACCAACGGTCAGAGTCTTATTAGCAACACTGATATGGAGTTCAGAACATCCAACGATACAGCACTTGCCCCAACCACGAGCAACTAATGCAGCATGGGAGGTCATACCACCCTTAGCAGTCAAAATGGCTTCAGCAACATGCATTCCATGAACATCTTCCGGGGAAGTTTCGTTGCGGACGAGGATGACTTTTTTACCTTTTTTGAACCAAACTTCGGCTTCATCAGCAGTGAAGACAATCTGGCCATAGGCACCACCAGGACCAGCTGGAAGTCCCTTGGCTAATTTGGGAGCATCTTTCTCTGCTTTGGGGTCAACCATCGGGTGAAGAAGTTCATCCAACTGAGCTGGAGTTACACGCATGATGGCTTCATCTTTTTTGATCAGCTTTTCGCCAACCATATCTACGGCCATCTTTAAGGCAGCCGGGCCAGTGCGCTTACCGATACGGCACTGTAACATCCATAAACGGCCTTCTTCAATAGTGAATTCGATGTCCTGCATGTCTTTGTAATGTTTTTCAAGACGACTGCGGTAACTATCTAATTCTTTATAAAGTTTTGGCATGGATTCTTCAAGGGACTGAAGGTGCTTTGTATCTTCAGTTTTGATTTTCTTATTCAACGGATTCGGGGTCCGGATACCGGCGACGACATCTTCACCCTGAGCGTTGACTAGCCATTCGCCATAGAACCAGTTATCACCTGTGGCCGGGTTACGGGAGAAAGCAACACCAGTGGCGGAATTGTCACCCTTATTACCAAAGACCATGGACTGGACATTAACAGCGGTACCCCATTCCTGAGGAATCTTTTCAATACGGCGATATTCTACTGCACGACGGCCCATCCAGCTGGCGAAAACGGCACCCACGCCGCCCCACAACTGAGCCCATGGATCGTCTGGAAAGTCTTTTTTCAAAACTTCTTTAACTTTGGCTTTGAATATTTTCACCAAAGCTTTGAGATCATCAGCTGTTAGATCGGTATCAAGCTTATAGCCGTTGGCCTTCTTCATGACTTCCATTTCATGTTCCAGCTGATGGCGAATGCCTTTACCTTCTTCAGGTTCAAGACCGCTGGCTTTTTCCATGACGACGTCGGAATACATCATGATAAGTCTGCGATAAGCATCATATGCAAACCGTTCGTTTTTGGTTTTGGCAATAATACCTTGAATGGTTTTTTCGGTCAGACCGACATTGAGAACAGTTTCCATCATACCGGGCATAGATTTACGGGCGCCGGACCGGACGGAGACTAATAATGGGTTTTTAACATCGCCAAACTTGGCACCCATTTCTTTTTCAACTTTGGCCATGGCCGCTTCGACCTGGGCTTTAACGCCATCTGGATACTTCTGCTTGTTTTCGTAGTAACAGGTGCAGACTTCGGTAGTAATGGTGAAACCAGCAGGAACCGGAATGCCTAAGTTAGCCATTTCAGCTAAGTTTGCACCTTTACCTCCGAGAAGATTCTTCATTTCTGCTTTGCCGTCAGCCTTTTTACCGCCAAAAAAATACACAAATTTAGGTGCTTTTTTGGTTTTTGATGTCGTGGCTGGCTTTTTTGCTTTTGCCATTACTGTACCCCTTTCAAGGATTTGTGGAATAAAAATGGAAACATCTCCTACGAGATGTTTGGATGCGTCCATCAGTAAAATTGGTTTTTGAACACAATTATACAGTCCATAAGACCTTATGAGAATAATAGAATATGATGTTTTTGTCAAGACATTTGAGGTGGTTTTCAGGGCTTGAAATCAATGAAATGTAAAACGAGATTTATTTGGAACTATCTCTGTTATTTTGTCCAGATTTACTCATAAAATCACCACCATAACATCCCGATGACAGGTACCTGGACTGGATGTTTCACGGAGCTGTTCGGAGCAGCTCCGTAGATGCTTCGTCATGCAAATCAGTTAAAAGGTCGCGATGTTGAGTCTTTGGATATAGCGGCCAGAGAAGATGTTTTGGGACATGTCGTTGATAGAGATACTGTTAAGTCAGGTGTTACTTCTGAATGAGTAATACTAACCGATGTTCCGATTGAAATAATCCCGAACAATTCCTTTAAATCTTTATCTTTCATTCGAATACATCCTCCTGAAGCGGCTTTTCCAATGGAGGCGGGCTGGTTGGTCCCATGGATTCCATACCCCTTGATACTTAATCCTAACCATCTGGATCCAAGAGGGTTGTTTTTACCCGAAGGTACAGGTTCCTTACCTGTCGGATACCATACCGGATTTTCCAGTTTGTTTATGACGGTGAAATCTCCAATCGGGGTTGGCTTTTCTTTTTTACCCACTGCAATGGGATAGGATTTGATAACCTGATTTCCAGATACCACTTGCATGACTTTTGAATCCCTTAAAATTCGGATCATAACGGAGTTTTCTGAGTAGGTATTTGTCCACCCTGGAGTCAGTGTTCCTACTATTAAACTGGTGATGATAATGTCTTTTGTTTTATGCATTTTTCAGCCCTCTTTCGCCCTTACTCTATAGGCTATATCAATGCATTTTCTGTGCCACTTTATATTGACTCAACAATGGCTTGTTATCCTTAGAATGACGAGTCCTGAAAGGGTGCCTTTACCCTTTTTGACACAGTGAAAAAGAATCACAGTGTATCTACTTTGACACAGGGTAAATCGACTGATATGCTAAAGTTTATAAAATTGGGAGTCCATATGAAATTACCTGTATCGTGTTTGAGCGTTGTACTTCCTGCATACAATGAAGCATCTAATCTACCTATGGTTATTAACTCGTTACAGGAAGTATTGGAAAAGGCCGGGTTGATTTGGGAAATCGTGATTGTTGATGACGGGAGTCATGATAATACGGGGCCGGTATTAAGCAAATTGAAACAAGACTATCCAAATATTGTGATTTGTACGCATCAAATCAATCAGGGATATGGAGCGGCTCTTAAAACGGGTTTGATTGCCAGTAAGGGTGATTTGGTTTTGATGATGGATGCCGATGGACAGATAGAAGCAGATCCTCTCTTGGAGATATTACCCGTCTATACAGGAAATCAGTTTTATTTGGGATATCGTGAACACCGACAAGACAAATTCCACCGTAAGGTTTTTGCCTGGCTTTGGAATCGTTGGATACATTTATTGTTCAGAGTAAACGTTAGAGATATTGATTGCGCTTTTAAGCTTTTCCCCCGAAAAGCCATTGACCCTGATGCTTTGAAAGCAAAAGGTGCTTTGTTTAGTACGGAGCTATTGGTACGGCTTCGCAATTCAGGGGTTGAAATTCGCCAAATTCCCATCAAACATTATTCCCGGAAGGCAGGAACTTCTTCCGGCGGAAACATTAGGGTGATTTTTAAAGCATTCTACGAAACATTTTCTTTATATCAGGAATTATCTGCCCGGCACGATTGAATCTGCCTGGTTCTGGTTCATAAAACACCGTCAGATGTGGTATATTTCTAAATATGAAGACGAGTAAAAAATCTGATATTCCTCCCAGAAAGACTGAAGTAATTAAATCTAAATCTGAAGAGGTGGAAGCACCAGAGATGGATAAAGAAAGTGATTTTTCAATCCCAGAAAATATAGGGGTACTGCCAATTCGTGATACGGTTATCTATCCGTACATGGTGGCCCCTCTAGTCATTGCCCGTGAAAAATCAGTCCGATTAATTGATGATGCCTTGAGCAGTAATCGTATTATCGGTGTGATTGCCCAAAAAAGGGCGGAAATAGATGCCCCTAATGCGGGAGACTTGTACAGTTTTGGCGTTGCAGCTACGATTCTGAAAATGCTGAAGTTTCCGGATGGTACTATCCGTCTGCTCATTCAGGGTTTATCCAGAATTGAAGTGAAAGAATGGACGGCTTCAGAACCCTATTTTCAGGCCCGCATTAATATTATTAAGGAAATTGAAGACCAGTCGATTGAAGTTGAGGCTTTAAGCCGAAATTTATTGGAAACCTTTAATCGAATTGTTGATTTGGCACCTCATCTTCCAGATGAACTGCATGTAGCAGCCATGAACCTGCAAGACCCTTCCAAGATGGCTGATTTGATCGCTGCCAATATCAATTTATCTGTGTCAGACAAGCAAGCTATATTGGAAACTGTTGATATCAAAGAGAGAATGAAGAAACTAACCATTCTCTTAAATCGCGAACTCGATGTTCTTGAAATAGGCAGCAAAATCCAATCTCAGGTAAAGACGGAAATTGACAAAAATCAGCGTGAATATGTTCTTCGTGAACAGATGAAAGCTATCCAGCGCGAGTTAGGTGAAACCGATGACCGTATGCAGGAAGTTGCTGAACTGGAAGCGAAGATAAAAGAAGCTGGAATGCCTGAGGCTGTCGAAAAAGAAGCTTTGAAGGAATTAAATCGCCTTTCCAAAATGCCACCCGCTGCTGCTGAATATACAGTATCAAGAACTTATATTGATTATCTGATTGCATTACCTTGGAATAAAAAAACAAAGGATAATCTGGATATTAAAGAAGCTGCTCGGATTCTTGATGAGGACCACTACGATTTACATAAAATCAAAGACCGTATATTGGAGTATTTGTCTGTACGAAAGTTAAAACCCGATATGAAGGGGTCTATTTTATGTTTCTCCGGCCCTCCGGGGGTAGGTAAGACTTCTCTTGGAAAATCAATTGCCCGGGCAATGGGTCGTAAGTTTATCCGAATATCCTTAGGGGGTGTTCGAGATGAAGCCGAAATCCGTGGGCATCGCAGGACATATATTGGTGCTTTACCGGGCAGAATTGTACAGGGGATCCGTCGCGCTGAATCAGCGAATCCAGTGTTCATGTTAGATGAAATAGATAAGCTGGGTACGGATTTCCGTGGTGATCCGGCATCCGCCCTTCTTGAGGTATTGGACCCTGAACAGAATAATGCTTTTGTGGACCACTATCTTGATGTTCCTTTTGACTTATCCAATGTCATGTTTATTACAACAGCTAATGTGCTCGATACGATTCCAGCTCCTCTTCGGGACCGTATGGAAATATTAAATTTACCGGGCTACACGGAAGAAGAAAAAGTACAGATTGCCCGAAAGTACTTATTCCCAAAACAGGTTGCTGAACATGGTTTGAAAGAGGAACATGTTTTACTGGATGATTCAACATTAAAAGATATTATCAGTCGTTATACTCGTGAAGCCGGTGTTCGTAATCTGGAACGAGAACTGGGTAATATCTGCAGGAAAATAGCCCGGAGAATGGCTGAAGGAAATCGCCGGCCGGTTAAAGTTACCTCGAAAAACTTAAATGTGTTTTTAGGAAATCAGGTGTTCTTCTCAGAGGTTGCCGAGAAAAAAGATGAAGCAGGTGTGGCAACAGGATTAGCTTGGACCCAATATGGTGGAGAAATCCTTACCATTGAGGCCACTCGGATGCCGGGTAATAAAGGACTGATATTAACCGGTCAACTGGGGGATGTCATGAAAGAATCTGCCCAGGCCGCTTTATCTTATATTCGTTCTAAAGCAAAGGACTTGGGAATTCAAGAAGATTTCTTTGATAAATCAGATTTACATATCCATGTTCCGGCAGGAGCTATCCCCAAAGATGGTCCCTCCGCGGGTATCACAATGGCAACAGCCATTGCATCTTTGGTAAGTGGGAAACCCGTTCGCCATGATTTAGCGATGACGGGTGAAATCACTCTTCGGGGGAAAGTTTTACCCATCGGTGGCTTAAAAGAAAAGATACTTGCTGCACGCCGAGCTGGAATCAAGGTTGTTATTTTCCCGGAAAAGAACAAGAAAGATTTAGATGATATTCCTGAAGAAATCAGACGTGAGATGGAATTTCACATGGTAAGTTCAGCAGACGAAGTCCTCAGTATCGCTATGAATACAGATGACTTCACGAACAGGAAGAAATCAAAATCCAAGAAAAAATAGATTCTATCTGATGCAAATACAAAAGCCCTTCCTGATCAGGAAGGGCTTTTTGTTTAAGGCGTTAGGTTACTCAAGAAGGGATTGTATTTTTTCTCATAGCCTAAAGTTGACGAGGGTCCATGACCTGGCAGTACTTCCAACGAATCATTGAGTGGAAATAATTTGGTTTTTATCGAATTCATCAGGGTATCCATTGAACCCCCAAGTAAATCTGTTCTGCCAATGGTACCTGCAAAGAGAGTATCTCCCGTAATTAACTTCTGATCTGCCAAGATACATACACCACCAGGGCTGTGTCCTGGTGTCTCTATGATTTTCAGGGTAATCGTTCCAATAATAATATCTTTACCTTCCTGTAAAAATTCATCTGGCTCTGGAGATGGTCGCATATCGGAGTCAGGGTAGGGCATTGGAAGAGGTTTTCTTAAGTGGGATAAGTCATCTTTGTGAATATATAACAAAGCATTTGTTTTTTCTTTAATATACCAATTCGCACCAATATGATCTGGGTGCCCATGTGTATTCAGAATATACTTTACCTTGAGATTATTTTTTTCGATAACTGATTGGATTAAATCTCCTTGCGAACCCGGATCAATAACGCAGGCTTCATGTGTTTCAAGGCAAGCAATTATGTAACAATTTGACTGGAGTACCCCTACAGGTAAACATCGAAAAAACATACACTAATCCTTCTTATAACTTTCTGGAGCATTTAGTAATTGGTGAAATTGCATTTCGTCTAAAATTGGAATACCTAATTCAATAGCTTTCTTTAATTTAGAGCCGGCTGCTTTTCCCGCTATTACATAATGTGTAGATTTACTTACGGATGATGCCACTTTTGCTCCTAATGCTTTAAGTTGGTTTCCCGCTTCATCGCGGCTTAGCCCTTCCAGTGAACCTGTCAGGACAAAGGTTAGGCCTTGCAGGGGGAGATTTGTTTCTCTCTCATGTATAAGTCCTGACGGATTGATTCCCGCTTCCTTTAGTCTTCGGATTAGTTCAAGAGTATGGTCATCATGGAATGTTCTATGAATACTTTCTGCGACAATTGGACCAATTTGGGGAATTACCTGTAGTTCATCCTGGGTAGCAGTCATTATCTGATCCAAACTGGTGTATTGGCTGGCTAGAATCTCTGCGGCGGTCTTGCCTACATGTCGAATTCCTAAACCAAATAATAAATCAGCCAGGCTGCGGTTTTGTGTTGCTCGGATTCCGTCTATGACATTTGCCGCTGATTTGGGTCCCATACGTTCTAGCTTAATAAGATCATCTTCAGTGAGTTGGTAGAGGTCTGCAATATTTTTTACTAATTCTTTATCAACTAACTGATTTACTAAAACTTCGCCTAATCCTTCAATATCCATGGCACCTCTGGATGCATAATGAGTGAGCCTGGCTTTTACTTGAGCTGGGCAGGTTAGGTTTTCACATCGCAATACAACTTCATCTGAGTTCTTTATCAGCGAAGAATTACATTCCGGACACAGGGTTGGCATACAAAAATCAGTTTCCTCACCTGTTCGCAAATTAATAACAGGTTTTACAACTTCAGGAATAACATCTCCTGCCTTTTGTACAAAAACAATATCCCCAATTTTTATCTGTTTTCGCTGTATTTCTTCTTGATTATGCAGAGTGGCTCGACGAATAACGGATCCGGCAACTTCAATCGGCTCTAATACAGCTACGGGTGTTACAGCTCCTGTTCGTCCCACTTGGCAGATGATATCCGTTAGTCGGGTTGTTGCTTGAATTGCCGGAAATTTAAAGGCGATTGCCCACCGTGGAGATTTTGCCGTATTTCCCAACATGGATTGCAGCGCAAGATTATTTACTTTAATAACCAACCCATCAATGTCATAGGGTAAATCATGACGGTGTTCTGTCCAATATGACCATTGTTCAATTATTTCATCAATATCTGACAAAACTTGGGTTTTGGGGTTAATTTTAAGCCCCGCCTTTTGAAGAAGTTGTAAGGTCTCAAAATGTGTTTCTACGGGGTTGTTATCAATATTTCCAAGTGAATGAACAAATATATCCAGCCCCCTGGAAGCCGCCATTCTGGGGTCAAGTAATTTCAGTGAACCTGCTGCAGCGTTTCTGCAATTTGCAAAGACTTCCTCACCAGAAATCTCTTTCTCCTGGTTGATTTGCTCAAAACGGGCCTTGCTTAAATAAACTTCACCCCGAACATCAAAGGAGTTAAAGGGTAAAGCGTCTGACTTGAGGGTAAGGGGAATGCTTCGAATAGTTCTGATATTACTGGTTACGTCATCACCTTGAATTCCATCGCCCCGAGTAACTCCCCGTAGTAGCCTCCCTTCCGAGTATTGCAGGGAAATGGCAACCCCATCAATCTTGAGTTCTAACACATACTCAATCGTATCTATTTTTAACAGTTTTTTTATTCGTTGATCATATTCTCTGATTTCATCGGGGGAATAACAATTAGACAAACTCATCATAGGGACCGTATGGGTAATGCTATTGAATCCAGTGATGGGTTGTCCTCCAACGCGTTGAGTTGGCGAGTCCGATGTGATTAATTCGGGGTATTGAGTTTCCAGATTTTCTAAGGATTTAATGAGTTGATCATATTCAAAATCGCTAATTTCAGGTTGGGCTTGTACATAATACAGGTAATCGTATTTTCTGATTAATTGGCGTAGATTTATGATTTCCTGATGTGCTTTTTCCAAATTGTTCATATTGAAGAGTTTTGATTAATAACCTGTCTCAAGGCGATGTGCCAATAAAACGGGTAAATCCGCATCCAGTATTTTTTTCTGTGTTACGGATATATCATAACTTACACGGAGTCTTTGGAGTGTGTGTTCATCTAAATCGTAGAGGACACAGCAACTTCGGGCATTATTATCCCGGGGTTGCCCAACACTTCCTACATTGACAAGATATCTACAATCGCTTTTTACGGGAAGAATGTTTTCTCTCACAATATACCCATGTTCAGGACTAGTTGCTTCTAGGAAAAAAGGAGAGTGTGAGTGCCCCATAAATCCTATCGGCTCCGTAAAATCATGCAGCGCGTCAAGAGCGCTTTCAATAGTTAGAATGTAATCCCAATTTTCTGGTTTAGCAGGAGTTGAATGAACAGCAAAAAGGAACTCGTTTTGATAAATATAAGGAAGACTATTCAAATAATCACGATTTTCTGGTGTTATTTGATCACGGGTCCAGAGTATAGCGCTTCGTGCCATAGAATTAAAGTTATGGATCTCGATATCCACGGCAGCCATCTCGTCATGATTTCCCTTTAATACAGGGCACTTAAGTTCTTTGATTCTTTCAATACATTCATTTGGGTTAGGGCCGTATCCGACGATATCTCCCAAGCATATATAAGAATCGGCACCTTGGTCACTTAATGCTTTCAAGGTGGCTTCTAATGCTTCCAGATTTGCATGAATATCTGATATGATTCCAATCCGCATAAGCTCATCTCTATTTCCCTGTAACCTAGATGATTTCAAGACTTTTGTCAAATATATGTCGAATTGAAATAATTTGTGCACCCGGTTGTTATAGGAAGCATGTTTAATGATAAAATATAATCAAACGTATACAAAACCTCCGAAAGGATACCTCTTTTACAATGAGTTGTTCAGCCATTAAAGATATGAAAGTCGCAATTATCGGTGTGGGTGGAATGGGAAATACCCACTTAAAAAACTATGTAGCATTAGGCGCCCAAATTGTTGCCGTGGTAGATTCTAATTTTGAAAAAGCACAGGCTGTTGCAAAAGAATTCAATTGTAAAGCATATTCTAATTATCAAGAGCTTCTTGATAATGAAGAATTGAACGCAGTCAGTGTGTGTACTCCTCCTGTATTCCATAAAGATGCAGTAATTGCTTGTTTAAATAAGAAAATTAACGTGTTATGTGAAAAGCCGATGGCTGCCACTGCTGTGGAAGCAAAAGCAATGAATGCTGCAGCAGCAGCCAATGGTGTGATGTTAATGCTGGCTTATTGTCATCGATTTCAATGGCAGGTTGAAATTGTCAAACAATGGATAAATGACGGCAAGTTTGGCAAAATTGTGTTGTATGAGAATCGGTTTGGTGGAATGGCTGCAATGGAAAACCTCTGGTTCTCAAAGAAAGAAATTTCGGGTGGTGGAATGGTGTTAGATACATTGACACACTCTATGGATCTCTACCGTTTTCTGGTGGGGGATGCCAAATCTGTTAAGGCATCAATATACACAAACAATCCGAAGTTGAACGTGGATGATACCGCGGTTTTACTGCTTCAATCCAATGATGGTGTAATTGGAACCTTGGAAGGTACATGGTATGCGCCGGTGACTGAAAATCAAATTACAGTCAGTGGGTCAAAGGGTACTGCTTATATCAGTTATAACAAAGATAATCTGACCTATTGTTTTGAGGGTATGAAAGATTTTGAAGTAATGACAGCCCCTGCCGGAGATCTGGGTCGGTTTAATAAGGAAATTAAAGCATTTCTGGAAGGTATCATTGAAGGAAAAGCCAAGATGGCAACAGGCGTAGATGGTGTTAAGGCAATGGAAATTTACGAAGCTGCCATGAATTCTGCTGCAAATTAGTATTCAATAAAACAATGAAGAGACCACCGTTTTGAACGGTGGTCTCTTTTTTATTAGTCCGTAACTTCTTCAACAGCTCGGTCAAGAGCAATCAATATGAACAAGACTTCATCACGCTCCAGATTTACTGAGTTGTTCAATTGAATGAGGGTTTCAATGGCATCCAGTTCAAGTTGAATTAAATTGTAATCCCAGTCTTGATCAGGTTTATCGGTTATTAATTGCCGTAAGTTGGTACATAACTGTTTAATGTGGTACACACAGGGGTCGTATTTTTCAATTTCGTAGAACTTCTGGATATGGAAAATGATTTGGTGGATTAAGTCTTTTTGTGCGGGGGCAATGGGACTATGCCGACCAGAAAGTGCTTTCTGCATAACTTTTAGATGCTTAGACACCCACTGGTCTTGTTCAAAAGAATCCAGTCCGGACACTTCATAAAAACCATCATCATCATCCAACAAATAAGTTAATGAAGAAAGAATCTGGCGTCTGACAACCGGGGAAGAAAACCGGTCGAGTTTACTGAGTGCAATATTCACGACTCGAGCATCCTGCATTTTCGCCAGGGCACTAACCATTGTTGGAAATATCTTTGGATCGGTTTCGACTATAACTTGTTTATATAAAGCTTCCCGGGCTTTCTCATCTTTAATATTCCCCAATGCCTCGACGACACTGATTTTTAGCGAGGGTTCAGGAGCATTCAACTGGCGCAAGAGTGGATCCACGGCTTTCACACTTTGCAGCATTCCCAAAGCGGTTGCAGCTTCTTCCTGAATATTTTCTTCAGGAGATTGCAACTTTCTGATGAGGATGTCTATTGCCTGAGGGTCGCCAATTTGACCTAACGAAAGTGCAGCTTCCTCTCGAACTTCGGGACTGGGGTCATCCATTGCTTCAATGAGTTCGTTCACAGCTAAAGGACTTCGGATCCGCCCCAAAGCTCGGCTGGCATTAACGCGGGATTTTTCAACACGCGAGATGTTAAACACTGCCAGGTTATATATCAGACCAAATAAAATAACAGGATTCAGATGTCTAAACATTTGGTAAAACGAAACCGAAACCGGGCGCTTGGATTCGGTCTGATTTGGAAATGCCAAACAGGCGGCCAGAGTGATGCCTGAAGATAATAAGAACAGAAGCTGGTAGTGGTTCAAGTTCATAAAACCGATTGTCATTGAATAATGCTCAAATATTTCAAGGAATTGTCCTCCACAATATGAACCGACAAATCCAGAAATACCTGTGATGGCTGCCCAGAGTGACAAGTAAACAGATTTATTTCGTCTGGGGGATGAAGCAAGTAAGAGGTTGAATGTGGCAATACCCATACCCGCACTTAATAGGCCGTTCAGGATGTGAATACCAAAAAGTAATAGATAGGTATCATGAGTAACAAATATCCACAAAATAGGACTGATGATATAAAGAGCGGAACATATCCTGGCAATGGGGCGATTTCCAAAACGGTCGGAAAGGTATCCCCACATCAAAGATGCAATAATCAGGACAATGAAAAATGTGGTTTCAAATAGTTTGATATGAAAAAACTTGATGTTTAATTGTTTAATCATATAAACGCTGTAGAAAGAGTCAGCAATCGCTCGAGCAACGGTCCAGATTGAGAAAAAGAGAACCATTCTGACGAAAGGATAATTCCTCACTGCTAAGAGATAGGTACGAAGGAGTTTCTTTGTCTTTTGAGGTTTTGGATGGAAGGGCGGTTCATATTGTTTAATGAAACAACCGGTGTTCACAATGGCAAATGCCAGACCGAATCCGTATAAAATAAGGAAACCAGTTTGTCCTGGGAATATATCCAAAATTTTCCCAGCAAAGGGTGCTACTACTATATATGTGAGGTTGATGATGGCATTTCGCCGAGCAAAAAAACGGCCCCGGATTTCTTCCGGAACAAGGTCTCCCATCCATGTCTGCCAGGGGATTGAGGACATGGATGCGGCAATAAAGCAAAAGCCTAATAAACTTAGATAAGTCTGAACACGAATGGATTCAGGGAGAAAGATGGTCAAGGCCGTCAGGCAAAAAAGAATTCGGTGAGTGCCGGCAAAAAACGCCACATAGGTTCTTCGACTTTTCAATCGTTCGACCCAAAGTGGAGTCGCAATCTGGAGAACATTTGCTAATTGTGGAATACCAAAGATGATACCCAGTTGAGATTCTTTGGCGCCTACAAGCAACGCCATACCCGTTAGTACCGAGCCCTGAGTAAAAGCGCTTAATAGTAGTGCAAACACACCTTCAATAATGGACCAACGCATTCCCTTGATTAATAATATGCGCGGAGGGGCAGAATCCGATGTTGTCGGGGTAGATGGGTCGGGTTCTTTGGGTGATTCTTCAGTCATGGTGGATACTCTCTCTCAAACGGTAGGGGAGTTGTATTTACTCACTATTCACTAAAAACATCGCGAATCTTATCAAAAAACGACTTGCTGGCACTGGGGTTCGCGTCATCTTTGCTGATTTGAGCAAATTCTTCAAGAAGTTCCTTTTGACGGGCAGATAGTTTCTGTGGAACTTGGACAATAACGCGAATATGCATATCTCCATGTCGGCTGCTGCGAACTCCAGGCATTCCTTTACCCTTTAATCGTAATACCTGGTGAGACTGTGTACCAGCCGGTATCTTAAGTTTTACGGTATTCCCTTCAAGGGAAGGAATCTCTATTTCGGCACCTAATGAAGCTTGTGAGAAACTGATGGGAATGTCACAAATCAAATCAGCTTCTCGCCGTGTAAACAGGTTGTGTTGTTGGACATTGATTTCAACATACAAATCACCCGCAGGTGTTCCATTAGTACCAGCTTCTCCTTCACCGCGTAAAACCATACGCATCCCGGAATCAATGCCGGCAGGGATTTTAATCTTTATCGTTTTTGTTTTTGGGGTCAGTCCTTTGCCTTTACATTTATCGCAGGGGTGGGCAATTATCGAACCGCTTCCCTGACACTGTCCGCAGGTTTGAGCAAAGGTGAAGAATCCTTGTTGAAAACGCTGCTGCCCTGTTCCGCGACAGTTTGGGCACACTTGCCGATTGGTGCCTGGTTTAGCACCTGTCCCTTTACAATTTTCACAGGCTTCGTTCCGCTTGATTTCAATTTCTTTTTCCAGGCCGGTGTAGGCTTCTTTGAGTGAGATATCCAGATTGTAAAGTAAATCTCGGCCGCGTGAAGGTTGTTGAGACCGCCCACCAAACAAGTCATCGAAAATACTGCCAAAGATGTCTTGGAAATCATTGGCATGGGAGAAATTTTCCCAACGGAAGTCATGACCACCGAAAGAGGATTTGACTCCATCATGTCCATAACTATCGTAGAGCTGTTTTTTCTGTGGGTCGCTCAGGACTTCATAAGCTTCAGAACATTCCTTAAATCTTTCTTCAGCTTCATCATTTCCTGGATTTCGGTCTGGATGATATTTTAAGGCAGCTTTTCGGTACGCTTTTTTAATTTCATCCGCAGAGGCATTTCTATCTAACCCTAATAGTTCATAATAATCTTTTTTGGTTGATGGCATATTTATAATTACCGTATTGATTCAGAATTTGATATTTACTCAGTGGGTTGCTTGGATACACGAACGAGTGCCGGTCGTACAATTTTATCTCCGTGCAGGTAACCCTTACGAATCTCATCAACAATGGAGTTGTCTGGAAGATCTGGGGTTTCTACAACGGACATGGCTTCATGAAAATGTGGATCAAAAGACTGTCCCTGAGTATTCACAGGGGTTACCCCAAATTTAGAAAGGATATCCAGTAACTGCTTTTGAACTAACAACATCCCTTCGGCAAAGCTTTTAACTTCTGGATTCTCAGGTATAGATTTCAACGCCAACTCAAAATTATCAAGAACAGGAAGCAGTTCTTCAAGAACTTCGTTATGGTAATTATCTCTCCATTCCAGACGTTCTTTTTGGGTTCGTTTTCTGAAATTATCATAATCGGCCATTAAACGCCGTAAGCGGTCTTCCAGTTTACTATTTTTTTGACCTAAATCATCCAGCAGAGGTTTATCTTCAGGTGCTATCTCTGTTTCTGGCGTAGCTTTATCATCGCTCATTGATTTATCCTGAGTTACATCATTTTCTTGAGGTGAATTCTCAGCCATATTATCGGATGTTTCAGTTTGAGAATTCACAGGTTCGTTAATCGGATTATTATTTACTTGCTCCGACATAGTGATTCCTCCTAACCATGATTTTAGAATTTGGATGAGTACATTCAGGGGATTCAAGTATTTCATTTTATCACATTTCGCTCATCAAAAAGGGGGCAGAATATCAATCGTTGTATGAGTCTCTTCCCTTCGAATCATCCACGGACTTGCTCGGAGCAGCTCCGTGGACGGTTCGATTAACATCCACAATATCAATGTATTGAAAATGTGGTTAAAAAGGCGGATTTCCAAGGGGTATTTCTGTCCTCTGTTTGATATGTTATTCTATATATTGATTTTAAGGGTAATTCCGCGGGCGATACCCTCGGTCGCCTTTTTCAAAATCAATCCAAAATCTTACAAAACGAGTTTAATAACATGGACTACAAACATACGCTGAATTTGCCACAAACCAATTTTCCAATGAAGGCTAATTTACCTCAGAGGGAACCTGAACGTTTACAGAAATGGCAGACAACGAATCTTTATCTGGCTCTTCGTGAAAAACGTCAAGGAAAGCCACAGTTTATCCTTCATGACGGTCCTCCCTATGCCAATGGGGATATCCATCTCGGAACCACTTTTAATAAGGTCTTGAAAGACATTATTGTTCGATATAAATCCATGCAGGGTATGGATGCGCCGTATGTTCCGGGGTGGGATTGCCATGGTATGCCCATTGAGCATCAAGTCGTCAAACAATTAAATAATAAGAAAATAAAAGCAACCAAGGTTGAATTACGGGAATTATGTCGTAATTACGCCGCAAAGTATCAAAAGATTCAGTCTGAACAATTCCAACGGTTGGGTGTCATGGGAGAATGGTCTAATCCTTACCTGACCATGTCTCCAGATTATGAAGCCAAAATTCTGGAAGTATTTGGTGAGTTGGCTAAAAAAGGATATATTTACAACGGTTTAAAGCCAATCCTTTGGTGTACCAGCTGCCGTACCGCTTTAGCCGAAGCGGAAGTGGAATATGCAGATGAACCGTCACCTTCTATTTATGTCAAATTCCCGCTTAAAGATGATCCTGCAAAACTGAATCCAGTTTTGAAAGATAAAAAAGTATCTATTGTTATTTGGACCACTACACCTTGGACTTTACCCGCCAATTTAGCGGTTACAGTGCATCCTGATTATGACTATGCTGCTGTTTCTATCGGTGATGAGTGTTTGATTATTGCTCAAGACCTGGTTGAGAAAACCTGTGAATATTGGGGAATAACAGAATACTCTATCCTGTGCACCTTTAAGGGTTCCCTGATGGAAAGAATGAAAGCTACACAGCCTATTCATGACGGAGACTCCCTGATTATCCTGGGTGATTTTGTCAAACTCGATACAGGAACGGGTTGTGTTCATACGGCTCCCGGGCATGGTCAGGACGACTATGTTGTGAGTCAGCGCTATGGTCTGGCACCTCTTTCTCCTGTTGATGAAGGTGGCCGATTTACAAAAGAAGCCGTATTGTGGGAAGGTGTTCATGTTTTTCAGGCAAATGACCAGATAGTTGAATTCCTTAAAAATAAAGGTATTCTCATTAAGTCTGAAACCTTCAGTCACTCCTATCCTCATTGCTGGCGCTGTAAGAAACCCTTGATCTTCAGATCTACACGACAGTGGTTTCTGGGTGCTGATCATGCTGATTTGCGCCAAAGAGCCTTAAAAGCGGTTGATAATGTGAAATGGTATCCAAGTTGGGGGCATGACAAGATATTTAATCTTGTATCCAGCCGTCCTGACTGGTGCTTGTCTCGGCAGCGTGCCTGGGGTGTTCCCATTCCTTCTCTCCATTGTTCTGCCTGTGACCATAGTTGGTTGCCTCTTGAACATTTTGATCGGTTATTAGACCAAGTCAGGAAACAGGGTGTTGATGTCTGGTTTAAGTCAGATATCAAGGACTTAATTGCTGACGGTGTGAAGTGTCCAAAGTGCGGTAATACGGACATTATCAAAGAAGAAGATATTTTGGATGTTTGGTTTGATTCCGGCAGCAGCTGGTCTGCTGTTGTGGAACAACGGGAAAACTTAAGATACCCTGCTGATTTATATCTCGAAGGTGGCGATCAGCATCGTGGATGGTTCCAGGTTTCTCTATTACCCTCTGTTGCATTAAGAGACCAATCTCCCTATCGTCAGTGCGCTACTCATGGACTGGTTCTAGATGCTGAAGGTAAGAAAATGTCTAAATCACTGGGGAATGTTATTTCTCCCCATGAAATCATAAACAAGACAGGTGCGGATGTTTTACGTTTATGGTTCTCATCTGTTGACTTTACTACGGATGTTTCACTCTCGGACAAGATTATGGAGCCAATTAAGGACTCCTATTTCAAATTTAGAAATACATTCCGATTCCTGTTGGGTAATTTGAATGATTTTGACCCCGTCCGTGAATCCATTGACTATAACCAATTATTGCCAATCGATCGGTGGATACTACATCGATTACAGCTTTTAATTACTGAATGTAATAAGGCTTATGATAATTACGAGTTCCACAGGGTTTATGCAAAAATCTATAACTTCTTTGTTGTGGATTTAAGTTCCATTTATCTTGATATTCTCAAGGATCGGTTGTACACCTATGGAAAGAATTCCATTGGGCGCAGAGCAGGGCAGACCGTTATGTATGAATTGGCTACAGTGTTATGCCAGATATTAGCTCCGGTTATGCCATATACGACGGATGAAGTTTGGGAATATCTTAATAAGGCCGAAGAAAGTGTTCATTTGGCCGATTTCCCTGTTGTAAACGAAAAATGGATCAATGCCGAGTTGGCTTCCCAGTGGGATGTTCTCTTTAAACTAAGAGAATTAGTCACAAAAGTTCTTGAAACGGCTCGTAAGGAAAAGAGCATTGGACATTCACTGGATTCAAGAGTCATCCTGGCTGTCGAACATGGTAAATTGAGTGACTTGCTGACCAAGTATGAGTCTGAACTGACCTCTTTATTTATTGTGTCTCAGGTGGAAATTGTTCACCGACTCCCCGGAGAACTGCTGGCTTCTTCTGAAGAAATAAATATGAGTGAAGTGATGGGCACTGAAGAAAAATTAGGCAGTCTTACCATTGGTGTAATATATGCCAAAGGTGAGAAGTGTTCCCGGTGCTGGAATTATAGTGAACAGATTGGTGTTCATGAAGACCATCCCACTCTTTGCGAACGCTGCTATCCTGTGGTTAGCGAAATGAATAGTCTTCAAGACTGATTCAGCATGGTCAAATAGATGATGAATATTTTAAAATCGCGGTTTGGATTTTTTTCTTTGGTTAGTTTCGCGGTTTTGTTTTTTGATCAATTGTCCAAGCTTTGGATTGTAAAGCACGTCCATACCCAGGGTATTTCGCAGAGAGAATATATTACCTCTGGAAATAATATTATAGATTTGTCATTTGCAACCAACCCTGGTGCTGCTTTTAGTGTATTGTCTGGGCAACGGATATTTTTTATTATTATGACCATTATCGCGCTATTGGGAATTCTGTTTTATCTTTTCAAACAAAAGAATGCCCATATTACTTTTTATTGGGGTCTTGCACTTGTTTTTGGTGGAGCTTTGGGTAATCTGATTGATCGTATCCGAATCGGTGAAGTCATAGATTTTATAGACTTGCATTGGCAGGAAGTTTACCACTGGCCAACCTTTAATATTGCGGATACTGGAATTTGTACTGGAGTCGGACTTCTAATAATCTACCTGTGGAAATATGAAACTCGATGAGTAAGTGAATGGAGTATTATGCAACCCGTTTTCCTGGGACATTTCTATTGGTATGGTGTAATGTTGGCCCTGGCATTTCTTGCAGGCATAATTTGGACTTATCAGACATTTCGTTGGAATAGTCTCAATCCTGACTCTGTTTTAGATATGGCAATATTAGTTATTCTGTCTGGTTTGGTGGGTGCCAGAGCGGGTTTTATATTAATCAATCTTTCCTATTTCATAATTAATCCATTACACATGATACTTCTGCGAATAGGATTTGATCCATTCTCTGGTATTATCTTTGCGGGGTTAGCCCTTTATTGGTATTTTTATCGGAACCAACTGCCTGTTTGGAAAATGATGGATTATATTATGCCCGGCATTGTTTTAGGGTATGTGATCACCCGTTTGGGAGCGTTTATGAATGGGTCATCATATGGAAAAGTGTGTAATCCTGAATACATTAAATGGGCTGTTACTTTTCCGTATTTAGACGGCATCATGATAAATTACCCCCTGCCTCGGCATCCAACCCAATTATACGAAGCTATCTTATATCTTGGGGTGTTTATCCTGCTTGTTTCTCTCAACAGGCATACCAAATTTCATGGTGAGACATTTTGGTTTAGTTTGCTAATGTTTTCGGGCATTAACTTTGTTATGGAGTTTTTCCGTGAACCTTCAGGCGTGTGGATCATCCATCACTTTACTCCAGTACAATTCCTTAGTTTGGGTGTTTTTATTTTTGCATGGGCTTTGTTGGTTCAATTTCAATCAAAGTCATCATCCTGGCCTGAATAAAATAATTCTCAAAGTAATATCCCTACCTCACATATCATTAATATTCATATAATCTTTTGTATATAGGTTATATTTGAGTATTATTTCGAAAGCATTGAATACAATATAAAGTGAACTGACAGATTTATTACTTGCTCATGTGTCGCAGTGACAATGAAGGAGATAACCTATGAGTCATCAGAAAAGAATCGAAGATTTTGGTGTAACGATTGGCAAATTACCCAAAGGCAAACTCAATAAAATCACTGATGTTAAGGGCGTTAAGGTTGGTCACAGTACGATTGATACTTCGGAGAATAAAACCGGGGTGACGGTCATATTACCTTCGGAGCAAAATATATATTCAAACAAAATGATTGCAGCTTCTTATGTGTTGAATGGTTTTGGCAAAACACAGGGCCTTATACAAATTGATGAACTGGGAACTCTAGAATCTCCGATTGCTTTGACCAATACACTTAATGTCGGCATTGTTAATGATGCGATTACAGAATACATGATCAATCAATGTAATAAAGAGAATATTCCCATACAATCTTTTAATCCGGTTATCGGTGAATGTAATGATGGATATTTGAATGACATTCAATCAAGAGCCGTTAAAAAAGAGCATGTGTTTCAGGCTATTGCTGACTGTTGTGAGGATTTTTCTGAGGGTGATATTGGCGGGGGAAAAGGGATGTCATGTCATTCACTCAAAGGGGGAATAGGGTCCTCTTCAAGGATGGTTGAATTAGATGGGGAATTGTATACACTGGGAGTCTTAGTTCAATCAAATTATGGGCTGTTGGAAGATCTTACTATCAACGGTAAAAAGGTGGGAAACATTATCGCGAAAAAGGTTTCTACTCAAGAAGTCGTTGATAAAGGATCCATTATTATTATTATCGCAACAGACATTCCCTTATGCAGCCGACAACTTAAAAGAGTCTGTAAAAGAGCCTGTGTTGGAATAACCAGAGTGGGGTCATATATTGGGCATGGTAGTGGTGATGTCATTATTGGTTTTTCGACTGCCAATGTTATCCGTAATAGTGATGAGCGAGAGGTTGTTTCTATAAAGGTCATTAATGAAAATAAGATAGATAGAGTCTTTAGGGCCGTTGCTGAGGCTTGTGAAGAGGCTGTTTTGAATTCTATGATTACATGTAACGAGGTTGTTGGATATAAAGGGAACGTACGGAAAAGTTTAGCCGACTATGTTGAGGATGTCTTATAAATATTATATAGGTCAGGAAAGTATGGAGATACGATGAAAACAGTTGGTATTATTGGTGGGATGGGTCCACTGGCAACAGCAGATTTATTTAGAAGAATTATATGTAAGACGGACGCCCATACAGATCAGGAACATCTCCATGTATTGATTGATAGTAATTCGGATATTCCTGACCGGACAAAAAGTATTATTTCAAATGGAGATAGTCCTCTCGTAGAACTGATAAAGTCAGCAAAAAGATTAGAAACTGCTGGTGCGGATTTTCTCATTATGGGTTGCAATACTGCTCATTATTATTACAGGGATATATGCAAAGCTATCAATATTCCTTTTTTAAATATTATTGAAGAGACTGTGAATTATATTGAAGAAACTTATGGAAACAACATCGTCGTAGGACTTTTAGCAACAGACGGTACTATTAGTACTGGTATTTATGATGCGTATTTCAAAAAGGCAAATATAAAGTTAATAACACCTGTTTTAACCCAGAAAAATGTTATGGAATTTATATATGAAGGAATAAAAAAAGGTAATTATTCTTTTAATAAAGAGAAGTTTTTTGAGGCTGTAAAAGAGTTGCGGGTACATGGTGCGGAAGTAATCCTCTTGGGTTGTACAGAGCTGTCTTCTGCAAAGGATTTGTTTCATTTTGATGGTGACTTTATTGACCCTCTTGATATTATTGCAGAAAAGGCAATTCAATTTGCAGGTGGGAAAGTAGTACGTTATAAAGCCGAATAAAAGAAAACTGTAAATTTTTGTATAAGACTAAATAGTATCTGGGAGTAATAATGAATCTGGATCAATTACTTAATTATTGGATGAATGATCGGTCATTCATGAACAACGTGACAGAATGGAAAGTCTTACCTCCACGGCCGGCACAATTTGAGGGCTTTCCAGAAAAATTGAATGCACAGATTATCAAGGTTTTAAAAAAGAGAGGTATTCAGTCTCTCTATACACATCAGGCAGATTCAATAACAAAAATACTTAATGGGCAGTCTGTTGTTATTGTTACTCCAACGGCCTCTGGGAAAACCCTTTGCTATAACCTTCCTGTTATTAATTCGATTTTGCAGGATTCATCATCCAGGGCATTATATTTATTTCCCACCAAGGCCTTATCACAGGATCAATTATCTGAACTGCATGATTTTGTAACTGAAACAGGTTCGGATATCAAAACTTTTACCTATGATGGGGATACACCTGTCACTGCCCGTAAAGCTATTAGAACAGCCGGGCATATTGTTATTACAAATCCTGATATGTTACACAATGGGATACTCCCTCACCATACTGAGTGGAATAAGTTATTTGAGAATCTTAAGTACATTGTCATAGATGAAGTTCATTCTTATCGCGGTGTTTTTGGAAGCCACTTGGCCAACGTAATAAGAAGACTAAAACGAATATGCAAGTTTTATGGAGCCTCGCCTACTTTTATATGTTGCTCTGCCACTATTGCAAATCCTGCAGAACTGGCCAGCCGTCTTACAGGAGAATCTCTGGAACTTGTTGATAATAATGGTGCTCCTTCAGGTGAAAAGCATGTTATTTTCTATAATCCGCCAGTTATCAATAAAGAACTTGGGATACGAAAGAGTTCGGTGAAAGAGGCTTCTAAGATAGCTACAGAACTCATCCGGAACGGGATTCAAACGATAGTGTTTACCAGAAGCAGGATTATTACAGAAGTTTTGGTGACTTATCTGAAAGAATCTGTTGCCAGGAAACATAGCAAGGGCGATTCCGTTCGTGGTTATAGGGGAGGGTATTTACCTCTACAGAGAAGAGAAATAGAACGTGGTCTTCGGGATGGAAGTGTTACGGGTGTTGTTAGTACGAATGCTTTGGAATTAGGCATTGATATTGGAGCTCTTGAATCCTGTGTGATGGTGGGGTATCCCGGTAGTATTGCAAGTACTTGGCAACAGGCTGGCAGGGCAGGGCGTAAACAAACCCTCTCAGCTGCTTTTCTGGTCTCTACCAGTAGCCCATTGGATCAGTTTTTAATGTCTCATCCAGATTATTTCTTTGATAGAACTCCTGAAACAGGACTTATCAATCCAGATAATTTGTACATTCTTACAAATCACATCAAATGTGCTGCTTTTGAAATTCCTTTTTCCGATGATGAAGTTTTTGGATTAGATCTTGTAGGAACACAGGAACTGTTAAGTTATCTGGCTGAAGAGAAAATCCTTCGATATACTCGCAATAAGTATTATTGGATGAGTGATGTTTTTCCTGCTGAAAATATCAGTTTAAGAACAGCGTCTACTCAGAATTTTGTTGTTCAAGACATGACTAATAATTATCAGGTTATTGGTGAAGTAGATGCCTTTACTGCGCCTCAACTAATTCACAAGGATGCAATCTATCTTCATGAATCACTTCAGTATCAAGTCGTTGAACTGGATTGGGAAGGTAAAAAGGCAATTGTAAAACCTGTTAATGTGGACTATTACACAGATGGTCAGGACGAAGTTCATATAAATATTCTGGATGATTCTCAAAAGGCTCCAGGGCGGCATTGCACTCGCCATTTGGGTGAAGTAGCTGTTAAACGAATAACAACGATGTTTAAAAAGATAAAATTCCATACTCATGAAAATGTTGGATGGGGAAAGATTTATTTGCCAGAGCAGGAAATGGAAACAACAGCCTATTGGTTTAATTATGAAGCTAGTTTACTAGACCGCTACAGTCCAGAAGAAATTCAAGAGGGTTTATTAGGATTGGCACATCTCCTTGGAAATATTGCACCTGTTTATCTTATGTGTGATCCATCGGATATAAGAACCGTATCCCAAGTTCGATCTCCTTTTACTGAATTGCCTACTATTTATATGTATGATGCTTATCCTGGTGGAATTGGATTGGCTGATAAATTGTTTGAAATTCATGACGTGTTATTACAGGCTGCTAGGCAAGTTATATCTGATTGTCGTTGTGAAAATGGGTGTCCATCTTGTGTTGGCCCCCTGAATGAAGTCGGTGAAAAGGGTAAACATATTTGTAAAGTTCTTTTGGATGAATTGATTGACTGAGATATTTTAAAATCTACCAATGACAATTGGTCTAGTTTTTAGTATAATTTTTATAGTCTTATGAATTGATTCTTTATTGAGAATTAATCACTTGACATACCCCTTTGATTTACTTAAAGTTATTATTTGTAGTAAATAAACAGGGGGGTAACCCTGGAATGGGCGCTTAGCTCAGCTGGTTAGAGTGCTACCTTGACATGGTAGAGGTCACAGGTTCGAGTCCTGTAGCGCCCACCACTTCATTCCGGATATCTTCCCCTATATCGTTCCTATCGAAAGAAGTAAATGATGTCTCTTAACGTCGACGGTCCTTTAATTCATCCGACAGCTATTATTCATCCTAAAGCGATAATTGGTAATAAAGTAAAAATAGGTCCTTTTTGTGTTGTTGGGGAAAATGTTACACTTCATGATGGTGTTGAACTCCATACAAATGTTGTTATAAATGGATATACAACAATTCAAAAGAATTGTCAGGTCCACAGTCAGTGTGTTATTGGTGGAAGTCCACAGGACTTGAAGTATAAAGGGGAAATTTCATACGTCGAAATTGGGGAAAACACGATTCTCCGGGAATTCAATACTGTCCATAGTGCTACCCATGAAGGTGAGAAAACAATTATTGGAAATAACTGTTTTCTCATGGCTTATTGCCATGTGGCGCATAATTCAATTATTGGTAACAATGTTGTGATGGCAAATAATGCATCTCTTGCAGGTCATGTTGTAATTGAAAATAATGCCATCATTGGTGGTTTATCTGGTATCCATCAGTTTGTAAAAGTGGGAGCCTATAGCTTAATTGGTGGATTATCCAAAGTAACTCAGGATGTTCCTCCCTATATTAAGGTGGATGGTCATCCAGTTGTACCCCATGGCTTAAATTCTTTAGGCTTAAAGCGTAATGGGTTTACAGATGACGTGATATCCCAGTTAAAAAATGCATATAAAGTTTTGTATCGGTCAGGCTTATCTCTTGAAGAGTCTATACGAAAAATCGAACAAGAGTGTATTAAAGGCCCCGAGATACAACATTTTATTGATTTCATAATGGACTCATTAAATAGTCCTCATCATCGCGGCATTTGCCGATAAATAATTCACAATAAGGTTAAACTCTTATGAGTGATTTCAATTTACCCCGTCCTGAACGGTTTGGTTTAATAGCTGGTGAAGGTGATTATCCCGTCATTTTAGCCCGTGAGGCCATTAAATCAGGCTCAGAAGTCATTGGTATTGGTTTTGAAGGTATAACCTTTCCAGAGTTAGCAGACATCATTCCCAATTTTATATGGGTTCCCTTTGGAAAGATTGAACCCATTATCCGTGGATTTGTTGATAATCAGATTAATCAAGCCATATTCTCTGGTCGAATAAAGCAGTCTGTGATTTTCGAGTCTAAAAATTTTGATCCCATCATTACCAATACTCTAGAAAAGTTACCCAATCAACAAGCAGATTCGCTAATTGGTGCCGCAGCAAATGCCTTCGGTGTGTTTGGTGTCTCTTTTCTTGATGCAAGGACCTTTATGGATGAACATTTAGCTGTCCTGGGTAATATGTCTGGTATTAATCCTGATGAAAAGCAGTTGCGAGACATTGAGTATGGGTATCAAATAGCAAAACATATTGCAGCCGAAGATATCGGACAATCAGTATTGGTGAAAAATAGAGCCGTACTAGCGGTTGAGGCCATAGAGGGTACGGATAAAGCGATTGAACGAGCTCTAGAATACGCTCAGGATGGTATTACCTTAGTAAAGGTAGCAAAACCCAATCAAGATTATCGTTATGATATTCCAGTGATAGGAAAGGGCACCATAAAGAAATTCAAATCAATCAACCGTGGTGTTATTGCTGTCGAGGCAAAGAATACCCTCATGTTGAATAGAGATGATGTGGCTGCCATGGCTAGAGACTTTGGTATTTGTCTGGTGGGAGTTGAACCTAAATGAGTGCACAATCAGAAATAATTCGTGTTGCCGTAATTGGTGTCGGTCGGCTCGGTGAATTTCATGTCCAGAATCTTCAAAAGATATCTGGCGTTGAAATTGTTGGCATTATGGATGTCAATGAGGTTCGCGCCCGTGAAATATCTGAAAAATATAATGTGCCTGTAGTTACTGACAAATCCTCTCTTGTTGGAAAAGTTGATGCTGTGACAGTGGTCGTTCCTACCATAGAGCATTATGAAGTCAGTAAATATTTCTTGGAGAAGGGTATTCATACTCTGGTTGAAAAACCGATAACATCTGGATTGAATCAGGCTGAAGAAATATTACATATTGCCCATGACAATAAAGCTATTCTTCAGGTTGGGCATGTAGAGCGTTTTAATTTAGGTGTTATAAAACTTCGGGAAGTTGTGAAGGATCCTCGATTTATTGAGTGTCATCGCCTGGCGCCCTTTGATCCACGGATTAAAGATGTTGGGGTTGTTCTTGATCTAATGATTCATGATATTGATATTATTCTTACTGTTGTGGATTCTGAGATTTCCAAGATTGAGGGTGTCGGGGTGAACGTATTAACCTCTTTTGAGGATATTGCGAATGCCCGGATTACCTTTGAAAATGGGTGTGTGGCAAATATAACCGCCAGTAGAATCTCTAATACACGTCATCGGAAAATCAGAATATTCCAGGAAGGTGCCTACCTTTCCCTGGATTACATGAAGCCTGAATTGAGTGTCCTTCGTAAAGTAAATAAAAAAGGTCAATTGGATATTTCACATGAGTTGATTTCCTTTACCCAAGAGACAACCTCTCTGCAGCGAGAATTGGAATCTTTTATTGAAAGTATTCGATTAAAGAAACCCCCAGTTGTAACAGGTTCTCATGGGAGAGATGCTCTACAGGTTGCATTGGAGATTACCCGGCAATGTGGTAAGTTTATCCAATAAATCCTATGGCGAAACTATTTATTGTAGCTGGCGAAGAGTCTGGTGACCTGCACGGCGCTGAATTGATTAAAGCTTTGCGGTTATTAGATCCGACTATTGAAATATATGGTGTCGGTGGATTACTTATGGAGGCTCAAGGTGCCCACCTGCTTCGACAAACTTCGGGGAAATCAGTCGTCGGCTATATTGAAGCACTTAAACATCTTAAATTTTATAAGCAAGTCATGTCTGACATCGTTTCCTGGGTAAATCAAAATCGACCTGATGCTGTGATTGTAATAGATAGCCCAGGATTTAATCTACGTCTGGCTCCCAAACTTTATTCTCTCGATGTTCCTCTCATCTATTTCATTAGTCCTCAAGTGTGGGCTTGGGGGCAGGGTCGCATTAAACTTTTGAAAAAGTATTTTAAGAAGATATTATGTATTCTTCCTTTTGAGCCTGAGTTTTTTAAGAAATATGATATTGCTGCGCGATATGTAGGTAATCCATTGGTAGATGTTGTTCAGGTTACACGTACTCGGGATGAACTGTTTCGCGAGATGAATTTTAACAGTAATGATTTTCTCGTTTCGCTTTTACCCGGAAGTCGGAATCAAGAATATGATCGATTATTGCCAGTAATGCTTGAATCAGCGCAATGTCTCCAAAAGGAAATTCCCAATATTCGGTTCGTCTTAATTCTTGTAGATGAAAAATTCAAGTCTCAGGTGGAGTCAAATCCCTTCGTAAAGGGGCTAAATTTGACTCTGGTGACACAAAATCGTTATGACTGGAGAGCTGCGTCAGATTTATCAATTGTGTGTTCAGGAACAGCTACACTCGAAGGTGCATTAATAAAAACTCCCATGATAATTGTTTACAGGGTGTCACCCATTAGTGCATTTATTGGGCGGCGACTGATAAAAGTACCATTTGCCGGATTAGTGAATCTTGTGGCTGGGGAATTAATTGTCCCGGAATTGCTCCAGGAAAGCTTATCAACCCAATCACTGACCTCTACGGCGCTTAATTTAATCAGGGATAAAAATGCCCGAAATCAAATGAGAGAAAAACTAAGTCAAGTTCGAGCTATGTTGGGTGAAGGGGGCGCTGCACATAAAGCAGCCCAGGAAATAATAAGTTTGATAAAAAAATAAAAACCGCCTGATTCAGGCGGTTTTTTTGTTAGTTTTCAGCAGGTAGTCCAAGCAGCTTTCGGCCTTCATCAGATATCATGGCTGGATTCCAAGGTGGGTCCCAGACGATTTCCACGGATACCCCTTCAGCATCTGTATCTTCTAATATTTTTCTTTGAGCATCTTCAGAAATATAAGTGCTCATGTGGCATCCTTTAACGGTCAAAGTCATTTTGACGGTTACATTATTATTGTTTATTGCGACGTCGTAAATTAACCCTAAATCCACAATATTTATTGGGATTTCTGGATCCTGGCACCTTTTGAGTGCGGCATACACCTGTTCAACGGTAGGCATAAAAAGAGCTCTTTTCTATTTTTTATTCTTAATGATTTCAGCGACTTTTTTGGCAATACTCAAAAAAGCATTCGATTGGCTGGAATCTGGTTGTGCAACAACGATGGGAATTCCACTATCACCCTGTTGCCGGATTGCCAGGTCGAGTGGAACATCGCCTAAAAAATCCACATTTTGTTTCTCAGCTTCCTTCTTCCCACCACCGGTGCTGAAAATATCTGTTCTTTCACCACAATGCGGACAAATGAATCCAGACATGTTCTCAACTATTCCCAGAACGGGAACATTGATTTTTTTGAACATGGCAACCCCTTTTTTGGCATCAATCAGAGCTACATCCTGGGGGGTACTTACAATCACAGAACCCGTGATTGGGACTTGTTGTGCCAGGCTTAACTGTGCATCACCTGTCCCAGGGGGTAAATCAACAATAAGGTAATCCAAGGGGCCCCAGTTTACACCATGTAAGAATTGTTTGATGGCACTCTGAATCATAGGCCCACGCCAGATAACGGGTTCATCTTCATCAATCATAAAGCCTATAGACATGATATTTAATCCATACTTTTGAATCGGTACCAGGCGATCCTCACCAATTACTTGTGGCTTTTCGTGGGTTCCGACCATTATTGGGATACTCGGTCCATAGATATCACAATCCATTAGTCCAACGCGATAACCTAAAGATTTTAAGGCACAGGCTAAATTAACAGACACTGTGGATTTTCCAACGCCACCTTTACCACTGGCAACGGCAATGATGTTTTCAACGCCTTCCACAGGTATTTGGTCTTGCCATGGGTCATTGGGATTCGTCTTTTTGAGTGGTGGTTGTGTTGGAGCGGGGGCGGGGTCAACAAAAGAAACAGCCACTTCTTTAATTCCGGATTCTTTTTGCAGTAAATTTTGAATGTCTTGGATAATGGTGGCTTTTACAGAGTCATTCAATCCGGTGGCCTGGAGTTCAATTTTTACTAGGCCATCGCATTCGGCAACTTTCTTTATAAATCCAAATGACACTATATCCCGGCTGTATCCAGGATATTTTACTTCTTTTAAGCGTTCTTTTATAAGGGTTACTTTGCTTTCAGACATAATAAGTATCCTTTTAATTAAATTTCCTTATTGTAACATGTTTAACTATCTACTTTTATAGTCAAAAATTAGGGTAATTGAACGCCAAAACAATCATCGAACAAGATCGATCTCGTTCGATATACATGCTGATTGAATTTTCGATAATAAAATGGGATTTTGATATTATTTACTTACTCGGTACCCTGTGGTAACATTCATAATTTAGTAAAAATAGAGATAGAGATTGGACTTGTGGGAGATAAACAGGAAAAACTCATTTATAGCTGGGATGTTCATCTGGCCAACGAATCCAGGTTAAAAACCCTAGTGATTCTTTTGTTTATCCTGTCGATTGCTCTGATTATTTTAGTTAGCTATCAGAGTGTGGCTTTTTCCCTATTGTCAGTAGTGTTATTAGTCGGGGCGTTGTCACGGTATTTTATCCCCATTCATTATGATATAGATGACCAGCGGGTGCGTGTTAAAACCCCTCTGGCTTGCTATGAACGCAGATGGTCAGAATTTCGTTGTTTTTATCAATGTCGACGTGGTATTCAGTTATCGACCTTCGAGATTCCTCATCGTCTGGATAGTTTTCGTGGGCTTTATTTAATACTTCCAGAAGGACCTGTTTCAGAAGTCCTTCTTGAATCTTTGAAAAAACACTTGAAAGAATGTTATTAATTTGAATAAAATCAATCGTTTGAAAGATATGATTCGGAATGCCTTTACACTGGAAAGTTGTCCTGAACCAACCGAGGATGATTTGAAGGTACTGGATAAGGTAATTGATTACATAATAAAAAAACGATTGGTAACCAGTGCTGTCTGGACTTTGTATTCCGTGATGCCGTTAAATTTTGTAAGCAGCCAATTAATGACAGTTATACAGCCTTATATGGATCCGTTTATATCACAGAAAGATTATGAAAAAGTGATTCGAATCCTGGAGCACCGACAGGGACTTGAATTATTTATCCGAAGAATTGAAGAACGAGCTCAATCAAGGGAAAAAAACAATGGATAATCCATTAAATGTAATTATCGCAACCGATTGTGGCAGTACAACAACTAAAGCTATTCTGATAGAAAAAGTGAATGGAGAATACCGACAGACCTATCGTGGGGAAGCTCCAACGACTGTTGAAGCGCCTTTTAATGATGTAACCCGAGGTGTTCTCAATGCCATTGCTGAAGTAGAAGAATTATCCGGGCGAAAGATTTTGGATGGTGAAAAGATTATCACCCCCGCCAAGGATAAACATGGCGTGGATATATATATATCTACTTCATCCGCTGGGGGTGGACTCCAGATGTTAGTCGCAGGTGCAGTAAAGTCTATGACTGGTGAAAGTGCTCAGCGTGCGGCTTTGGGTGGCGGGGCTATTGTTATGGATGTTCTGGCTTCCAATGACGGTCGTTTGCCTCATCAAAAAATTGAGCGGATTAGGGGTTTTCGTCCTGACATGATTCTTTTGTCTGGTGGTACCGATGGGGGTACTATTACTCATGTTGTCGAGCTGGCAGAATATATCGCCGCCGCCAATCCTCGTCCTCGATTAGGTCATACTTATCGGCTTCCTGTTATCTATGCCGGGAATATTAAGGCTCGAGACGAGATTACCAAAAGTTTAGGCAAGATTGTTGATTTAGTGATTACGGATAATATTCGCCCCACACTTGAAAAAGAAAACCTTGGACCTGCCCGCATGAAAATTCAAGACATGTTTATGGAACATGTTATGGCGCAGGCTCCTGGATATGGGAAACTCAAAGAATGGGTTGGCAGACCCATTATGCCGACGCCAGCTGCTGTCGGATATCTGATTGAAAAAGTTGCTAAAAGCCAGGGAATTAATGCCTTGGGTGTAGATATTGGGGGCGCCACTACGGATGTCTTTTCTGTTTTTGAAACAGTATTCAATCGAACTGTATCGGCCAATTTAGGAATGAGTTATTCAGTGTCTAATGTGTTAGCTGATGCGGGAATTAAAAACATTCTTCGTTGGGTACCTTTTCCGTTTACTGAAAAGGATATTAATAACCGCATTAAGAATAAAATGATTCGACCTACCACAATACCGCAGACCTTGGAAGATCTCATCCTGGAACAGGCTATTTGCCGTGAGGCTCTGCGTCTTGCTTTGGACCAACATAAATTACTGGCGGTTGGACTTAAGGGTGTACAACAGGAAAGGTCCATTGCGGATTCTTTCAAACAAGTAGAATCAGGCCAGAGTTTAATTAACATGAAGAGTCTGGATTTGTTGATTGGTTCTGGTGGAGTTTTATCCCACGCCCCTCGACGTGTGCAATCCATGTTAATGATGATGGATGCTTTCCAATGTGAAGGTATTACTCGTTTGGCGGTTGACTCCATCTTTATGATGCCCCATTTAGGTGTTTTGGCAGAAGTTCATGAAGCAGCTGCCACAGAAGTTTTTGAGAAAGACTGTTTGATTAATTTAGGAACTTGTGTGGCAGTCACTGGAACAGGAAAACCTGGTGATGATTGTGTGAGTTATTCTTTAACCATTGGTTCAGAAACATTCAATGATTCATTACCCTTTGGCGAATTGAAGCTGTATCCTGCAACAAAAGATCAAAAGGTATCTATTGAAATCACACCTAAAGGAAAATATGATGCAGGCGCTGGCCTTGGGAAAACTCTTCGTGCTGAATTAATGGGCGGTGTTGCTGGTGTTGTTATTGATACACGGGGAAGACCTTTAGCCTTAGCTGTGAAAGAACAGGATCGAATAGATCAGCTCAAACGCTGGTTTAATGCTATGTCGATGTATCCAAATATTTAGTGAATAAAATGATTGGGAGATTTGAATAATGGCCCATGCATATACCCCTGGACTCCAGGTTTTTGAAAAAACAATTGTGTCCAAAACACGTACTTTACCTTTAAAAGGTGAAGTTATGGTTAAAGTTGGAGACAAAGTTACTTCGGAGCAATATGTTGCCCGGACTGAATTGCCTAATGAAGTTCAGTCAATCAATATTGCAAATTTACTATCCATTGAACCTGTAGATATCCATTCATACATGTTGAAAAAGGAAGGTGAGGCCATCAAACAGGGGGAAGCCATCGCTGAAAATAAACCGATGTTTGGTATTAAATTATTTCAGAAAACAATTCCTTCTCCTATTGATGGAACTATTGAAAATATTTCCACAATCACAGGTCAGGTTCTATTACGAATGCCCCCACGACATGTAGAATTAAGTGCCTATCTATCTGGTACTGTTACTGAAATTGAAGATGGGTTTGGGGTAACTATTCAGAACCAAGCTACTTATATCCAAGGTATCTTTGGGATCGGTGGTGAACAAAACGGAGAGTTATTGGTATTAGGTGATTCTCCCAGTGAACACTTAACGGACAAAATGATTACTCCTGATATGAAGGGTAAGATTATTGTTGGTGGTTCTTATGTGGATGGTCCCACATTGAAAAAAGCGAATGAACTGGGTATCTCTGGAATCATTGTTGGTGGAATTGATGCTGAAGTTATCAAAGATTGGCTCGGATATGAAATTGGAGTAGCTATCACTGGAGATGAGGATGTTACAACGACCTTGATTATTACTGAGGGATTTGGGAAAATCCCCATGGCCCAGAGAACATATGAATTATTGAAAAAGAGTCATTCTCAAAAAGCGTCTATTACTGGCAGAACACAAATCCGTGCTGGGGTAATGCGTCCCGAGGTAATTATTCCTCTTGCAGAGGGTGCGGACAGTATGGTAAAAGATACGGACGTTAGTGATATTTCGGGAATAGTGATTGGGAATACCGTTCGAATTATCAGGGAACCACATTTTGGAGAGTTAGGTGAAATTACAAGCCTTCCTTCAGAGTTGGTGAACATTGAAACTGAAGCAAAAGTTCGTGTGCTTGAAGTGAAGTTGAAAGATGGAACTCTTGCTGTTTTACCTCGAGCTAATGTTGAAATAATTGAAGGATTGAACAGGTAACTTGTATGAAATCATTATTTAAATTATTGGTTTTATTATCTGTACTGTTAGTTTTAGCTGGGAATTGTATTGCACAATCCACAGATACTGGCGATAAAGGTATTCCTTCACCATCGTTGTGTTTGCCAACGGATGTCCATGTAATAGATACACCAAATGATAATGGTAAGAGTATTACAGTTATATGGTCAGCAACCTCCTGCGAATCAAAGGGCACTTATTATCAAATTCTTACCTCATATCAGGCTGAAGGCCCTTTTATTGAAGTAGCACAATTTGATTCTCTTGAAAGTAAACAATTTCAATCAGAAAAGCCTGCGGTATTTGGTTTCAATGAGAAGGTTACGCGATCTAAACACTTTTATGATATTTCTTTACCTGACAGAACCCCTGTTTATGTGAAACTCGCTGTAGGTACTGATTCAATAAATCGAATAGAAACTTCGCAGCCAATAATTGGAAAAGCTAAAGGAAATTGGTTTAAGTTTGATAAGATAAACAACTTTATAATCGTCATTCTTTTATTTATATGTATCTATTATTTCATTGAAAAAGCTCGGCGAAATCCTAATTTATTTATTCGACGTATACCGGGGCTTGAAGCCATTGAAGAAGCTATAGGTAGAGCAACTGAAATGGGAAAACCTATAGTTTATCTGACCGGTGCAAATGATATTGATTCTGTTTCTACGATAGCATCTGTCAATATATTGAGCCATGTATCCAAAAAAGTTGCTGACTATGATTCACGAATAATTGTCCCCTGTAGATGGTCGATTGCCATGAGTGTTTGTCAGGAGGTAGTTCGTGAAGCCTACCTGAATGTTGGTCGCCCAGATGCATTCAATCCTCATGATGTATTCTATGTCTCAGAAGATCAGTTTGGGTTTACGGCGGCGGTTGATGGCATCATGGTACGTGAAAAACCTGCTGCTAATTTCTTTCTGGGGACTTTTGCAGCAGAAGCTATTATTTTGTCTGAAACGGGTGCTTCTACGGGTGCTATTCAGATAGCGGGAACTGATTCTACATTCCAGTTGCCCTTTTTCATTGTTTCTTGCGACTATACGCTTATCGGTGAGGAATTATATGCGGCGAGTGCATATTTGTCTCGTGAACCCAAATTGTTGGGCAGTTTGCGAGGACAGGATGCCGGAAAGATTACGATAGTTATTTTTATGATATTGGCTTCCATTGCAGTGACTCTACATATGCTACTTTCCCAAAACGGAATTGATCTTGATGTACTGCTTTGGTTTAAGCGAATCTTTACAGTGTTTTAATAAGAGGATATAGAAAAATGGATTTTCTAAAAAGAAGGTTACCAACCCTAATAGTGTTGATTGTTGGATTTTTGATGATAGGTACGTTTTTTGTTCCTATGGAAGCCTCAGAGGCTTTGTCTAAAGGCGCTACTAAATGGATTCGCTTAATTGCTGCCTTTACTTTGATAATAGGTATCAGCAGCCTCTTAAGAGCTCATGTACGTAGAATATATAATATGAGTGCAGGGTGGGGATATAGTTTGACTCTGATTATCGCTTTTCTTACAATGACGATATTAGGGTTTGCAAAGGGTATTGAAGATGGAACTTATTTTATGTGGGCTTTCAATAATATTCAGTTTCCCTTGGCAGCAACCACTTTTTCACTGACTGCATTTTTTATCTGTTCCGCTTCATATAGAGCTTTTAGAGCCCGAAATATAGAAGCAACAATTATGTTAATTGCTGCGATTATTGTTATGGTAGGCAGAATACCTTTTGGTGAAATGCTGACGGATGCGTTACCTCAAAATATAAAGTTTCTCGGATTGGATAATATGACCAGTTTTATTCTCGATGTTTTCAATATGTCAGCCCGTCGTGCAGTTTTGCTAGGTGTTGCTTTGGGTGGTATTGCCACTTCTTTAAGAATAATTTTAGGTATTGAACGCTCTTATCAGGGTAAAGATTAATGAAATTTGACCGCCGAATTATTTATTTATTTGTAGTGATTGCTATTGCACTACCCATTATTTTTCCTCTTAATTTAAAAGTGAAAACAACGAAGGAAGTCCTTGGGGTTTATGATCCCATAGAAAAACTTCCTGAGGGTAGTAAAGTTTTACTGGTCTATGACTACGAGCCCTCTTCGGGTCCTGAGTTAGATCCAATGGCTTCTGCTGTATTAAGCCATTGTTTTGAAAAGAAGCTAAAGGTTGTTGGCATGTGTATGTGGATAAATACAGGTGCTGCAATTGCTGAAAAAAACATGAACCAAGTTGCCAAAATGTACAACAAGGTTAATGGTACTGATTATGTCAATTTAGGTTATAAATCAGGGGGATATGCCGTTGTTCTTGGTATGGGTGATAATATCCGTGAAACCTACCCAATGGATTATCACCGTAGAAAATTAGATGAATTACCTGTTATGAAAGGTATTAATCAATTACGGGATTTTGATTATATTGTAGTTATTCATGATGATTCTTCTGTCTTTTCTTGGATTAATTATGGTTATGAACGATATCCAGATCGAGTCAGGATAGGAACAGGTTGTACGGCTGTCATGGCTACAGGGAACTATCCCCCCTTACAGGCAAAGCAGATTACAGGAATTATTGGTGGTCTCAAAGGTGCTTCAGAGTATGAGAAACTAATAGACTACAAACGGAAACATGGTAAAAGTGGGCCTGCAACTGCAGGAATGGATAGTCAATCAGTTATTCACATATTTATCATTTTGCTGATTGTTTTGGGCAATATTATGTACTTTACAGTTGATAAAAAGAAACGGAACAATGATTAGAGGTCTCATCTTATGGCATTGATTGGTAATGAAACTATTGGTATTTGGATAGCAGCTATTCTGACATTAGCTATTTATAGCTTTCTTTATAAAGATAACCCTGCGTATAAACTAGCAGAGCATATCTTTGTTGGAATGACAGCAGGTTATACGCTTTGCATTGCTTATTACAATGTTTTACAACCAAACTTGATAAATGAATTGTTTAGCAACCATAATTATTGGGTACTTATTCCAGCATTTTTGGGATTGTTGATGTTTTCCCGTTTCTTCTCAAATATATCTTGGATTAGCCGTATTCCAATTTCATTTGTCATCGGGGTGGGAGCTGGAATTAGCATCCCATACAGTGTTCAAGGTTCATTGATGAAACAAAGCAGTTCTACGATCACCCCCTTAATTACTGGCAATATGTCAGATATATGGCACATTTTTACTTTTGCTGATATTAGCAATATCTTGATTTTATTAGGTGTTATTTCTGTTTTGTTTTATTTCTTTTTTTCCATTGAACAGAATAAGGGACTTAAATATTTATCTAAAATTGGTATCATATACTTAATGATCTTCTTTGGAGCCTCATTTGGTTACACTGTTATGGGCCGCGTTTCACTGGTAATTGGGCGAATTCGTTTTCTCTTAGTGGATTGGTTAGGTCCATTTATTGGATTAAGCTAAAAGTTTATCTTTTAATACCGGTTGACATAAATTGTTAACCGGTATTTTGTTGCCAGTTATCCTCTCCCGATGTTAAAATAATAAGGTTCTATGGAAATAGACACCCATTTCAAATGATTTTATCCTCATAAAGGAGATTCCAATTATGGCTTCATCTATTCAGGCGTCTGCGATTCGTAAAGGCGCTATTATTATTTTCAATAACGATCCTCACCGGGTATTAGATTTTCAACACCGTACTCCTGGTAATCTTCGTGCCTTTGTTCAAGTTAGATTAAGAAATCTCCGCTCAGGTTTATCTACCGAGGCCCGATTTTCTGCAACAGAAATGATACCTAAGGCTGAATTAGATGAACAGATGATGGAATTTCTTTATAACGATGATAATGGTTATTCTTTCATGAATACCGAGACTTATGAGCAAGTAACTCTTTCCATTGAAGATATTGGTGATGCCGTTAATTATCTGATTCCAAATTTAAAAGTAGAAATCTGTTTTTATGAAGAAAAACCAATATCAATTGAATTGCCTTCTTCAATCGATTTAAAAGTAATTGAAGTTGAACCTGGTATCAAAAGTGCCACCGTTAGCAATGTATTAAAGCCGGCCAAATTAGAAACAGGTGTGGTGGTTCCTGTTCCTGGCTTTATTAATGAGGGCGATGTTATCCGGGTCAATCCAAGTGAAGGAAAATACATCGAAAGAGTTAATAAGTAAATATAATTCATATATAAATAAAAGAGGCCAGATAGACAGGAAAACAAAACACCGATATTGTACTTGAAGACAATATCGGTGTTTTGTTATAACAAATGGAATAGCAAGCATAGGAAGCGTGGCCACACTTCCTAAAAAATTCTTGTTGGGGATTTCCTAATCCTGTTTTTATTTCCAACATGTGGTCACAAAGCCCCTTTGCGCTAAACTCTGTACAAGAAGTTTGCTATTTTTAAGCGGTGGGGATAGACGGTGAAATAAATTATCCAAAGCGTCTACTCGACACGGGAGACAGTTAGATTGGTATACGCAATCATGGAGCCACAAAGGCCGTGCAGGCTAGGCGAGGGCAAGCTTATGCAGTAGTCGCACAGGAAACCCCGGTGCCCGAAGAGGTCATAGAGGACATCGCCCCGTGGATACGGACGCACCAAAAAACTTTGTGACAAGAGGAGATGGATGACATTGATCGGACGAGATGTAAGGGTAGGCGCGTGCCTATACGCCGGCGACATGGACAGTATGGTTCGATTCTACAGAGATACATTGGGCTTTCATACTCAATGGAATGGCGCGGATTTCGCGGAGTTTGAGACGGCAAGCGGCGCGCTATCCTTGTTCATGTACAGCAGGAAAGCATTCGCGCAGGCAATTGGGGAGAGCTACGTCCCTCCAAAGGGAATTAATCAGACGTTCGAAATTGCCCTTTGGTTGCCCTGCTTTGCCGATGTGGATGCGGAATATGAGCGACTATCCAAGTTGGGCGTGCGATTTCCGACTGGAGAACCCAAGACCTTTTCCTTCGGCATACGCAATTTTTATGTCGCCGACCCGGAGGGTAACCTGCTTGAAATCGGCAGCACGAGCGAAACGTAGTTTGGAAATTCAAGCCATCACGAAGGCTCCATGTTTGCTCATTCTGCTCTAAATAATACTAGTATTCGGCGTGATCAACTTTTCATGCAGTAGGCCAAATACCTTGTGTTTACAGCAGAGAGACATGAAAATGGTGAGGATTTTCGCGGCACCCTTTTTTCTGTTTTCTTAACTCACTATATTATTATGTGTTTAAGATTTGCAATTATTTCAACATATATAAGAGCATAACCTGGCTTTTCTTCCAAGGCATTAAATCTGTTGCCTCACCGAACATCTTATCGAAAACACCTTTTCGTTCTGGTTCCAATTTAATAGTAGTAGGTTCGCCATCAATACCAGATAAATCGGCAGCAACCTTAATTGCTTTATTTATACTGCCCAACTCATCAACTAATCCCACTTCTTGAGCTTTTCTTCCTGTGTAGATATTCCCCTCTGCATAGGGCTTGATAAATGATGTTATCTCGCTGTAGGTGACTTCAGCTTTAGCCTTGTTAATATCTTTTTCCTTTATATCTTTAACGTCCTTTGATGCAAGTTTTTGACGTGCCAGAACATTTCTGATTGATTCATCACGTCCACTAGCAACCGCCTGTAGAAACTGTTGGTAGGCATCGTTGATCATCTCTTGGAGATATTGTTTTTCTTCATCATTCATAGGACGATTAGGAGACCCTGTATCTTTGAATTTACCACTTTTAATGGTATAAAATTGCACTCCTAATTTCTTTTCCATGAGTCCCTGCCAATTCATAAAGTCCATGATCACTCCGATACTTCCTGTAAGAGTGCCTGGATTCGCTACAATCTTATCTGAGGCACACGCAATATAATAGGCTCCAGATGCGCCGACATCGGCGATAGAAGTGACGATGACTTTTCCATTTTTTCGTATGGTTAAGATTTCTTCGTATATTTCTTGAGAAGCACCTACAGATCCCCCGGGACTATTAACTCTTAAGACAATTGCGCTCACTGAAGAATTCTTATCGGCTTTTTTTAACAATTTCAGATATTCTTCTGAGTCATATATCGGTCCTGATATATCAATTATGGCAATTTTCTTATTGGAAAGTGAAAGAGATGACGAGTCATTTTTCATTGTCATAATCATAACGAAAATAATACAAGTCAAAAATCCAGATAATACAAGAAATAAAAATATCCCAATTAACCATAAATATGCTTTTTTCATTTTGTGTCCTTTTCAGTTGATTAGCTTAGCATACGATAAAGTTTCGTCTGATGTCTATAAAGTTTATTCTTCCGAGGGTTTTAAAGAAAAAACCGTCATAAGAAGTATTTTTATATCAAACAGGAAATCCCAATTTTCGACATAATAAAGATCATATTTAGTGCGTTCCTCAATGGAAGTATCTCCACGGTACCCATTAACCTGGGCCCAACCCGTAATACCTGATTTTACCCTGTGTCTGGACATATATTGAGGTATTCTTTCTTTGAACTGACTGACAAAAAAAGGTCTTTCAGGGCGTGGTCCCACCAGACTCATGTCACCTCTAAGTACATTTAAAAATTGCGGAAGTTCATCAATATAATAATGACGAATAAATCGGCCTACTTTTGTAGACCTGGGATCGTTCTTATGTGCCCATATCGGACCGGTATCTTCTTCGGCATCTGACCTCATGGAACGAAATTTATAGATAACAAATTGTTTTCCATCAGCACCAATCCTTCTTTGCCGATAGAATATGGGGCCTGGTGTATCCAATCTTATAATTAGGGCTAATAGTAAAAATAATGGGGCTAAAATGATTAATGCTAGAAATGCAATAATTCTGTCAAAAGAGTACTTGAAAACCATTTTCCACCCTTTTAATGGAGTCTCTCTGAGTGATAAAAGTGGAATTCCCTGGATATCATCAATAGAAACCTTTTGAATCATCATTTCTACGAGATTCGGAACAACTGCAAAATCAGCAATATTTTTTTCAACTTCCAACAAGACCTCAAAGATAAGATTTCTATCCAATTCAGGGCTGGCAATAAGGACTTTATCAATGGCTTGTAACCTTATGATTTTACTAAGGTCTTCTAGGTTACCGACAATATCTTGGTTCAGAGCGGCATTAGCTTCTGAATAGGGAATAGTTACATAACCACAGAATTGATAACCGGATTCAGGGTGATTTTTCATGTTGTCAGCAATCAGTTTTGCCATTTTGCCTGTTCCGACAATAAGTGTCCGAGTCATGCCCCAACCTTTTTTCCTTAGATAGTGAAGAAGAATGGAAAATAGAAAACGTTCCAGTGTGATGAGTGGAATACTAAAAAACATTCCAAGAATAACGACTTGTCGGGACAAGTTTAGATTGCGAAACATGAAAACAAATGCCATCAAAAAGAACATGCCAATTACAGCGCACCGGGCAATCTGATAAATCGTGTGATAACTAATCTTTTTCCCCCGAATGAGATAAAGCCCATTGTATATAAAAAGAAATTCCCCAAAAACCAATGTTAATCCTAAGGCATTAATATAATCTGCCTGATTGGGAGGACCATATAAAACGGGTATTAACCCACTATAAAAGCGAATCCAATAAGCAAGGCCGAATGCTATAACAATACCTACAATATCCATCAGTACCAGAAGTAACTGAAGGAAGATTTCCTGACGCATTCTTAAATGATGGTTCATATATATATCTTACTCATTTATTAAAGGATATGTTTCTCGGGACAATTCATCTTGTTTATTATGTCTTGAATAGTAAAGGTCTTCAATGGTTTCTTTAAAGATATTTTCAAAAACCGACACATCAAAAGGAAGGGCTGTTTCACGGATTTGATTTGAATTGAAATTCTTCTCATTAAAACGCTGTATAGCTTGTATCAAATCGGCAGGTGTTTGGTGCTCAAAAAAGATTCCATTCACATTTGGTTGTAATGTTTCCTTCAACCCTCCAGAATTGTAACCAATAACGGGTTTACCACAACTCATTGCTTCAAGGGGTACGATCCCAAAATCTTCTTCCCCGGGGAATAGTAAAGCTTTACAGTTTTGATAAGATTCTCTAAGATCGTCGTTACTTATTTTCCCCAGGAAACTGATTGTGGGACCAGCCATTTTCATTAATCGATCTTTTTCTGGGCCATCTCCAACAATTCGTAATGGTATTTTAAGTTCATTGCAGGCTGCAATTGCTAAATCTACTCTTTTATAAGGTACTAATGCCGAAACAACTAAGAAGTACTCACTTCTGGGATTCTCTGCTGGAATGAAAAAATGACAGTCACAAGGGGGAAATATAATAAGTGAATGACGGCGATAATAACGCTCAATTTTTCGGGATATATTATTTGAAATTGCAATGAAATAGTTGACTCGATTTGCTGATAAGGTATCCCAAGTTCTTAATGAAGTAGCAACCCATGGAAATATTGTTGAAACAATTTTACTCTGGTCTTTTAGATAATCAGTTGATTTATCCCAAACATACCGAACCGGAGTAAAACAATAACAAATGTGTATAGCATTGGGGGGAGGGATGATTCCCTTTGCGACACAATGCGAGGTGCTGATAATTAGATCAAAGCCCTGTAAATCGAAAGATTCTACGGCTGATGGAAGTAAAGGTAAAAGAGTCCGAAAATGAGATTGAATCCAATGATTACTATTCAACCATGGAACGGTGAGTATCTTCATTCTTTGTATGGTTGGAGATACCTTGTCCGGTTCATAGATAAGAGTTTGAATCACTGCATCTGGATATAATCGACAGAGGGATTCCAACACTTTCTCACCGCCCCGCATTCCATTAAGCCAATCATGTATTAAGGCGACTTTAATTGGCATTCAGATTGCCCTGCTTTTGATATAGTTCTAAATACCCTGCTGCAGTATCATTCCAGTTAAATTTGGGAGCCAGATGGTTATATTTCTGGACACAATATATTCTTGCATCAGGATTATTTAATATTGCCTCTATTTTGGTTAAGAGTTCCGAAGGGTTATTGAGATTGAAGTATTCTACTGAATCCTCTAAATTATCCCTGAAAACTGGGATATCAGAAACGATAACGGGACATCCCTGAGATAGTGCTTCAAGTGGAGTAAATCCAAAACCTTCAGATTTTGAGGGGTGTATCAGCATCTTTGCATTACGGTATAGCCATATGAGTTGAGGGTCTGTAATATTTTCCAACAGAATTATATTCTTTATTGAATTGATTTCTTTCCAACGGTTCCCCACTATAACCAGTTTAAGTTCTGGATACTTATTCTGAATCTGGGCAAAACTTTTCAACAGTACGGATATATTTTTATGGGGTTTGTTTATTCCAACAAAAAGGATAAATGGTGAGCTTATTAAAGGGGGTATTGTTGAAATATCCTTAAACATTGGTATACCAGGTATGATAACCGTTGTTTTATTTTTTGCCGAGGGACAAAAATGGATAACTTCATCATGGACTGTTTTGGAATCCGTCACCAGTTGGTCAGCTTTATTAATTGAATTCAGAATTAACCACTGTGCGTAAAATCGTCCTAAAGGATTTGTAACAGACTTAGGATATTTAATGTGTATAAGATCATGTATTGTAACAATCAACCGACCACTGAATCGTAGTGGGATGTTATAATGAGGACAGTGTAAAACATCTAACTTTATATTATTTAAACGATTAGAGAATAATTGTTCACCCATACCATAAATCGGATATGACCATTCATAAAAAGATACATTAGGGGGGAGCGATAAAAATTCTTTAGATAGCAGGAGTGAATTACCAATAAAAACCCAATCAATTGGATACGTTGCTTGTTTAATCATGGCCGGTATCAGGTTTTGCAGAAAACGTCCAATACCAGAATGGCAAACCATTCTTAAATCAATCCCCACCTTTAATGAAGAATTATTTATTCCCTTGTGTAAAATCATGTTAATTAATTATAGTGTAATGAATTCTATTATGAGATAATTCACACAGAAATTACTATCAGAGACTGAGATTCTATGAAAATGGAAACCCGGATATCTATAGGAGTAATAATTCTATTGATCCTTCTGTTGGGATGGATTTATTTTCAACAATATAAGTATGATGTAAATCTCTATCGTGGAAAAGTATCTTCTAATAATCCTGTTTATCATTTAAATCAAGTTCCATCTGACAATATTGTAGGTGGGACCCCCTTCGTTTCTGCTTCGTTGTTTGCCTATGACTCAACCCAGATTCAACCCATGAGTGCCGTTGAGTCTTTTGATAAAAACACTCTTTCTGACAAAATTGATGGGAAAGCGGAGTTATATCTTCCCAATGGTTTTATTTCTATGAAATGTCAGAGGTTTGTGTCCATCAAAAATCCTTCTGATTGGTTTGAAGTTTATGAGTACAATATGGGCAATCCCAAAAATTGTTTCGTTGTATTAAGTCAACAACGGCGAGTTGGTGGAAAGACTGTAAATATTGGTGAAAACGGATATATTGCTGAGAATGTTCTTTGTTTTTCATACAAAAACGCATATTATGAATTTATTGCCAGCCGTAATAATAAAGCACTCATAGAACTAATGCTAAATATGTCCATGAAGATTGCTCCCAAGTCTTCATCTCAATGGGATTCCAATAGTCTTTTATCCGTTCTCCCCTCCGATAAGCGATTAGATGATACTGTGAAATTAATACCTGAAAATGCATTTAGTTATTCAGAGTTTAATGATGTAATACTTGTGTCTTATTTGATTGGTAATGATACGGTTAATTGCTTTATTCTGGATGGTAAGGATGCTGTTACCGCTGCGAATAAAGTAAAAGGATATCGCGAATTTATGTTGGAATTGGGAGGAGAACCTGTTACATATTCCACAAATGTATCCGATATTCAAGGGGTGAATCTAATCGGAGATTTTGAGGCTGTTTTTTCTATCCAACGTTATGTTGTTGGAGTTCATGCCGCTCGGACAAAAGTTGCGACCGAAAAAGCCATTATGCATCAATATCAATATATCAAGGATCATCTGAATGGGAAATGATTTAAAACAGAACCGTCGGGAATTTTTAGAGAGGATGCTGAAGGCTGGATCCTTAATAGGTGGAATGGCGGCTTTGGGGATGCTAACTTACAGAGGTTTTTTATCTGAGAAGGTATATTCTGGAGAGAAAGAAAACCTTGTGTTTCCTGATTACCGTGTGAAAACCGACAAAAGTCAGTTGGTTGTGGTCCGAGGTAAAAATCGCGGTGAGATGCTGGAAAAGGGTTTGACAGCCATTGGGAGTCTGTCGACGTTTATAAAACCAGGAGATCGGGTTTTGATAAAAGTTAATGCGGCTTTTGCTACTCCTCCAGACTTGTGTGCAACGACTCATCCTGATTTACTATCTAAAATGATTTTGCAGTGTTATCAATGTGGTGCCAAGAAGGTGGTGGTTACAGATAATCCAATAAACGACCCTTCGACAGCATTCCAATTAACGGGTCTTGAACAAGCTACACGGAAATCCGGAGCTTCATTAATTCTTCCCTCTCAATCTAAGTTTAGAGAAATTTCGCTTGATAAGGGCAAGTTAATAAAAAATTGGCCCGTATTGTGGGAGCCCTTTCATGACATAAATAAGGTTATTGGAATGGCACCATTGAAGAGTCATTTTCGAAGTGGTGCTTCGATGACTATGAAAAACTGGTATGGTCTTTTAGGTGGACAACGAAATATATTTCACCAAGATATCCATGGCATTATTGAAGAATTATCTTTATTAATGAGACCTACTCTTGTGGTACTTGATGCGACATTCACTATGATATCCAATGGTCCGACGGGTGGTTCGTTATCTGATTTGAAACCCACAAACCAGATAATTATCAGTAATGATCCTGTCTCGGCGGATGCTTTTGGAGCGACTCTTTTGGAAAAACGATTGTCAGACTTGCCACATATTGAAAGAGCTTTCCGAGCGGGAGCTGGATTGACACCGCTGGCTGATGTAAAACCTATTTTAATTTAGAGGTAGAATGTGAAGATTATTTGGACACGGAGATTATGCCAAGGAATCCTACTGGTACTCTTTTTCTGGTTCTGCTGGGTTGCAGTGTGGGGTGATAAGTATTGGCAGCTCCGTGGATGGTCTGTGAATCTTTTCTTGGAGATGGATCCATTAGCGTCACTGATGACTCTGCTCACCACTGGGATATTGTATAAGGGGCTTTTATTGGGTTGGGTGGTTTTAGGTTTAACCGTATTACTGGGGAGATTTTTTTGTGGATGGATATGTCCTCTGGGAACTTTGCAGCAGGTGTTTGGATGGCTGGGGAGTTGTCTGAAAAGCAGAAGGGAGAAGATTGAATCCAATAAGTACCGTGGTTTTCAAATAATCAAATATTACATTTTAGTTGTCTTAATTGTAGTAGCGCTTCTGCCCTTTGAAGGATTTCGTTTGTTACTATCTGGAATATTTGATCCTATTTCGTTAGCTCATCGGTCAATTTATTTTTCATTTGGATATTGGGCTGATGTTACCCAGATATCTAACTCCGTTACACCTCGTCTTTATTCGCAAGCTGGAGTTATCGCTCTTTTATTTTTTGGTATTTTAATTACATGTTGGTGGCTTCCCAGGTTCTATTGCCGTTTTATTTGCCCGGCTGGGGCGCTTATGGGTTTATTTAGCAGATATGCAATTTGGCGGATAGGGAAGAAAGAGCCTAAATGTTCATCCTGCCAGCTTTGTAATAATTATTGTGAGGGAGCGTGTGATCCTTTTGGCAAAATACATATTCATGATTGCCTGTTGTGCATGAATTGTTTAGATGCATGTAATCAGAAAAGTATGGGATACCAAACTAAATTGTCGGCTTCTGGTGAAATAACTAATCCTGATTTAACCCGTCGAGGATTACTAATTTCCATGGCCAGTGGTGCATTACTTATCCCAGCCATTCATATTGATGGTGCTTTCAAGCAGAATTGGAATGCCAATTTGATTCGTCCTCCAGGAACATTACCCGAAAATGAGTTTTTGAAAAGATGTATACGTTGCGGGCAATGCATGAAAATTTGTCCTCCCAATATAATTATGCCAGATGGCTTTATCAATGGTCCTGAATCCCTCTGGACACCAATTTTAAATTTCCGTATTGGAACAAGTGGATGTCAAATCAATTGTGTTGCCTGCAGCCATATTTGTCCAACGGGTGCTATCCGCCCCTTAACCCTGGATGAAAAAAACGGTTCAGGAAGATATCAAGATAAAGGGCCGATTAGAATTGGTACAGCATTTGTGGATAAAGGCCGTTGTCTGCCCTGGTCAATGAATCGTCCTTGTTTGGTGTGTCAGGAAAATTGTCCTGTAAGCCCTAAGGCTATAAAAACGGTGGATTATTACCAGATGTTGCCTGACCAGAGTGGACAAGTTTTTCAAATAAATGGAAATGAGATTAAGTTTAAAGGATCAATTATTCAACCTGCATCCTTAAATACAGGCGATTATTATTTGAAAACCAGAAATGGAACTCGATATAGGCTTTCTGATAATACAGATTTTACAATAACTCTAGAAAGTGCAGGTGGGAAAGAAAGGGGCATTGCGATACAGAATGGAGATGCGTTTGATATTGAGATATTACTGCATGCTCCGATGGTTGATGTTAATCTTTGTGTGGGATGTGGAACTTGTGAACATGAATGTCCGGTTAGTGGGTTAAGGGCTATTCGGGTTACAGCGGATAATGAAACAAGAAATGATAAACATTCATTTTCAGTCAGGAGAAAAACAAATGGCTAAAGATAATTATTCAAGACGAGATTTTATTAAAACGGGGAGTGTTGCAGGGTTGCTGGGAATTGCGGGAATCAGTGGAATTCCTGTTGATTTAAGTCTATTAGCAACAAATCCAACGGCAAAGGCAGCCATCAAAGTTCCTCGAAGAGCTTTTGGAAAAACAAAAGTGCAGGTCTCAGTTTTAGGTATGGGGGGGATGTATGATATTACTACTAACCTTATTGTTGCCAAAAAGGCCTATGACTGGGGTATAAATTACTGGGATACAGCCGCTGGGTATAATGGTGGAAACAGTGAAACTGGCATAGGAATGTTCTTTGAAAAATTTCCCGAGACACGAAAAGACATCTTTTTGGTTACTAAGTCTGGTGATATGAATCCAGAAGGCATGACCAAATTACTTCAGAGATCATTAGACAGAATGAAAACCAGTTATATTGATCTTTATTTTTTACATGGAATTAGAAGTATCGATCCTCTTACCCCTGCAGTTAAAATCTGGGCAGAAAAAATGAAGAATGCAGGTAAAATTCGTTATTTTGGATTTAGTACGCATTCTAATATGGCAGACTTGCTAGATAAAGCAGCAGATTTGGGTTGGATTGATGGTATTATGTTGACCTACAATTTCAGGTTTATGACTGATGATAAGATGAATAAGGCTATTGATAAGTGCGTAAAGGCTGGTATTGGATTGACTGCCATGAAAACCCAGGGGGTGACTATTAATTCTGACTCTGAAGCCGATATGAAACTTGCGGGACATTTTATAACAAAGGGATATACTCCTTTTCAAGCAAAATTAAAAGCAGTTTGGGGAGATAAAAGGATATCATCTATTTGTTCCCAAATGCCGAATTTAACAGTATTATCAGCTAATGTGGCAGCCGCTGTTGATAAAAAAGCTTTATCTCTTATTGATTATCAAGTGCTTAGAGAATATGCAAAGACAACCTGTGATTCTTACTGTGCAGGTTGTAACCATCTGTGTTCATTTGGGCGAGACTCTTTGGAGCCAATAGCAGATATTATGCGGTGTTTAATGTATTACAAAGGATATGGAAATCTTGAGTTAGCCCAAAGCACATATAAGTCTATTCCTGAATCAACCAGGGACGTTTTAAATGAAGCTGACGTGTCTGTTGCCGAAATGTGTTGTCCCCACCAAATTAAGATAGGTGAAAGAATTCAAGAAGCGAAGGTATTGTTTGGTTAAAATTTCTTTTTTATGTCTTATTAACTGGAAATGCATATAATATTAGAGTGGATTATATATGCCTTAGTAAGGTAAATATTATGAGGATGACCTTTATTTATGTAAGTAAGGGTCATCCTTGTTCGTTTTTATTTTCACTGGATATATTATTTAAATGAGTGGATATCTTTCTTTACTACACTTTGGTCTTGAGTTCCTATGCTTTCTGATGTGTTTTGCAATATCACATGTCTCTTGGCAGCTCTATTTACGTAATCGCCGTTTGGCTATGGTCTTCTATTCTTTTGGATTTCTTCTATTGGGGATAAGTGGAGTAATACATGCCTTTAATTTAAATGATATGTCTTGGTCTCAAGTATCAATGATTTGGTGTAAATTAACGGGTTATTTATTAATCCTTCTGGCTTTTCAACGGTATGATTTAAATCAATTACGTAATTCGCGAACTAATCATGTGTTATATCCCGTAAGTGGAATATCATTATTTTCCAATTTGATGAGTGGATTATTATGTCTTGTTATTACTGTCTATGCATGGAGTAGAGGGCGAATCGTTCGTAATTATGTGTCTCATATTATGCCTTGGGCTTTTGGTTTAATAACTGTTAGTGAGTTTATTTTTTCAATATTTCCGCAGGGACATTTGTTTTGGTATTTGGGTCATTTAAGCAGAGTAATTGGCATTGGTATGCTTTCTTGGGTATTTCTAAAATATCCCAGGTTACGATTTGTCGATAAAATGCAAGTTGTTTTAAGGGGTTTAGTTCTGTTGACAGTTATGATGGTAATCATGCCTATGGCTGTTTTGATTTTGTACAATGTCCAACAAATATCAATACAAACTGTAGCCAGGGATTCAAAGAGTATTCAAGATTATTTGGAAAAAGATAAACAACAAGTTTTAAGTGCATCACAGATTATTAGTGGTAATCAATATGTTATCAATGTCTTTTCGAAAACAAATAAGAAAAAAACTGTTTCTGTTGATGAAATTCACCAAATACTAATAGAAACGGGAATGAGTTTTGCGATATTCGTTGATCAATATGGTGTTGTGGTTAACGGTCTATCGTCGGATGGAAGAGAATTGGATACTGTTTCAATAGAACCTTGGTTATATGAACGTGCTTTCAGTGGTCAAAATGTTGTTGCATTAGTTGAGCGTTTTATAACTAATATTGATATTGTTGGAGCTGCACCTGTTTATCAAAATGATAAATTAGTTGGTATAGTACTCACCGGATTAACTGTGGATGATAGCTATTTTATTAAACTTAAGAAAAACCTACAGCTTGATGCATACTTGTTCAGTAATAACAGTATAATTGCTTCAAGCCAACCACTAACTAAAAAGCAACGTCTTGATATTGCTCAAGATTATTTGATGAGCAAAATCTTAGACAAACTATACCTTTCAAAAGAGCCATTAACTGATGAAATAACCTTTTTAAAGCAACCTTTTTATATTAGTCTGGTACCCGTTTTTGGTCCACAAAGGAATATTCAAGGTGCAATTATGACTGGTATATCAGCGGATGATTATGAATTCCGTAAAACAGAAATTCTGATACTCCTGATAATAATAATTGTTCCTGTTACGCTCTTGGCATGGTGGTTGGGTTCAAGATTATCTGCAACATTAACCCGATCTATTGTGTCACTTGGATATGCTGCTAAAGAAGTGGCTCATGGTAATTTGGATGTTAAAGTTCCTTCAGAATCTGGAGATGAATTGTCAGAGCTTTCACAAATCTTTAATAATATGACTGAAAAACTAAAAGAAATTGATGGCCTGAAATCAGAATATTATTCATTTATGTCACATGAGATTCGTACTCCATTAACCGCCCTAAGAGGTGCTGCTGAGGCATTAACGCAGGATTCCAATGTGTCTTTATCTACTGAACAACAGAAGTTGTTGGAGATTATTTCCCAGAATGCTATTCGATTAAATCGGTTGGTCGATGATTTTCTACAAATGGCAAAATTGGAATCTGGGAAAATTAGCTTTCAAATGAGAGTTGTAAATTTGAAAGATATACTAATTCGTTGCATAGATTCCTATAGGCCGATTATTAGTAGAAAATCAATAGTTTTAAAAATAAATATATCAGATCAACCAATTGAGTTATATGGTGACAATGAATGGTTGTATCAGGTGTTTGGAAATTTGTTGAATAATGCCGTGAAGTTTACTCCTGAGTATGGTTCTATTACCGTTGTAATGGATTCCGTATTCTATGATTTTATAGATGATGGATTAACTATTGGCCAACCTGCTGTTAGAATACAGGTTATAGATACAGGATCGGGTATCGGTAAAGAGGATATTGTTCATATATTTGATAAGTATCATCAGGCACATTCTAATAAATTGAGGATGATGGGAACAGGATTGGGGCTTCCAATTTGTAAAATGATTATTGAGGATGGTCACCATGGCAAAATCATGGTTGAGTCTGAGCTTGATAAAGGGAGTAGTTTTAGTATTTATCTTCCAGTTGATTTTCGCAAGATACTGGTTTCGGGTGCCACTGATTAACAGATTATGCATTATATAGTTTTTAAAAAAGGTTTAAAAAATGGGATATCTGTTATTTTCAAACTTTCGATTGTTTTAGTTCCTATTAATATTTTGGTTTCTTTATTGCATAAATCTGGTTGGCTTACTAACCTTACTGGTTTCTTAGAGCCGTATATGGGGCTCTTTGGATTACCTCCTGAATCCTCTATTGTTATGCTATTAGGATGGACTATTAACTTATATGCGGCGATTGGTGCTGCTCACGCGTTGATGCTATCGAATACACAAATTGTTATTTTGGGGATAATGTTGGGGATAGCACATAGTTTGCCACAGGAAGTGGCGGTTATAAAGCAAATAGGCATATCTGTTTGGAGATCACTTCTGATTCGGTTAGTGTTATCTCTCTTGGCAGGATTTATCTTAAATATGATGAATTCTCTGATTGGTAAAATATGAGAAATTTATTTGTGGATTCTTTTTTGCTTGTTTTAAAATTAGCTTCTTACATAATACCCTTAATGATTATATTAGAGTTTTCGAAAGAAAATGATTATATAGAAAATATTTCGAGTAGTATTTACAAAGTATTGAAGAAATATGGTTATTCTAAGTCAGCCGTTTTTCCTTTATTAATAGGGGTTTTATTTGGAATTACTTATGGAAGTGGTGTGATTGTCCAATCAAATAAAGAGGGTAGATTAGAGGGTGAAGATAAAAGACTTCTATCCGACTTTTTAAATATTTGCCATGCTATTCCTGAAGATACTTTGTTATTTGCTACTCTAAATACGCCCAATTTTATAGTGGTTAGCTTGTTTTTTATTTGTATAGCTCTCCCCAGACTTTTATTGGCATTTATTGCCAACAAATACTTGCCAGATAGTAATAAAGTAAATCCCAAAAGCTATGCTCCATGCAAATAACTTAAACCTCCGTCAATAGATAGTTCACTTCCAGTTACTGACGCAGACATATCTGATGCAAAAAATAATATTCCATTTGAAACATCATTTAATGTTGCTAGTTTTTGTAATGGAGTTTTTGTTCTAATTAAATCAGCTAAGTTTTTATTATGTTCTTCTATATAATTACTTTCAAGCATGCCAGGAGATATCATATTTACAGTGATATTGTCTTGGGCACATTCACGAGCTAATGTTTTTGTCAAACCGAGTAATGCTGCTTTTGCCGCGGTATGAGCACCATATCCACTAGCTGGTCTATTAATTAGAGTCGCTCCGATATTGATAATACGACCATACTTATTTTTCTTCATAGTAGGCAGTACAGCTCTACTGCAGTAGAAAGCTGGTTTTAAACAACCGTTAATTTCTTTTTCATAATATTCCCAGTGTGCATTTTGTACGGTGGTAGGGGGGAGAAACTCTGATGCATTATTAATTAAGATATCTATACGATTCCACAACATTAGAGTTTGGCTAATTAAAAGATCAACAGATTCTGGATGTCTTGTATCGGCTTTTATATATGTTGCTTCTCCTCCTTGCTGTTGAATGGTAGAAACAACATCTTCGGCTTCAGAATCATGATGTCGACAATTGATTACTACTTTAGCACCATATTTAGATAGTAATTCTGCTGTTTGTCTTCCTACACCTCGATTAGAACCAGTAATAATGGCAACTTTATTTTTCAGTAACATATCTTTACCTCAATGTTTGATAAAATGATAAAAACTTAGGTGCTTATATTGCCTATAATACCCTATTTGGAGATTTCTGACATGGCAGATTATCAAGGTATATCTGAGAGTGTAATTAAGGGCCAACAAGAACTATGTGTTTCTTTAACAAATCAGGCCATAAGTGATGGAATTCCTCCTGAAATTATTTTAAATCAAGGACTCATACCGGGAATGGATGTGGTCGGTGATAGATTTAGAAGAAACTTAATCTATGTTCCAGAAGTTTTGATATCAGCAAGAGCAATGAAATCTGCTATGGAGATTCTTCGGCCTTTACTAACAAAAACTGGAGCTAAACCGATAGGTACTGCAGTTCTTGGAACAATTAAGGGTGATTTACATGACATTGGGAAAAATCTTGTTGGAATGATGTGGGAAGGAGCGGGAGTTACCGTTATTGATATAGGAATTAATAATGCTCCTGAAAAATATGTAAATATAGTGAAAGAACATGGAGCAACTGTTGTTGGAATGTCTGCGTTATTAACTACCACTATGGTAAATTTTCGGTTGGTAGTTCAGGCCTTAGAGAAAGAAGGTTTGCGCGATAAGGTTAAATTAGTGTGTGGGGGGGCTCCAGTTAGCTACAAGTTTGCGGAAGAGATTGGTTGTGATGCATATGCTCCTGATGCGGCAACCGCTGTACAAGTAATAAAGTATCTTTTTGGTCAACAAAATAATCCTGATCAATTTATTAGTTCTGGAGGTTGGGTGAAAGGAATATAAGTTATGTTTTGAAAATTGATTTTGAACAACCCAAAATATCCGATAAAATAAGAATAGTTTTATCGGATATTTTTTTAACTAAAGATTTTATTGATTAGTGGTATTAGATGAATTGTGGGTAATTGTTATGTTTCACATGTGTTATAAGAAAACATGCTTAATAACTTTGATAGGGTGTTTTTCATATCACGACGATCTACCACCATATCTAACATCCCATGCTTTATAAGAAACTCTGATTTTTGAAAGCCTGGTGGCAATGGTTGCCGAATTGTTTGTTCTATTACTCTGGCTCCAGCAAATCCAATATATGCATTGGGTTCAGCTATGATAACATCACCCAATGACGCATAACTTGCCATTACGCCTGCAGTAGAAGGATCTGTTAAAACAGAAACATAAGGTATTCGTGCTTTATTTAATTCTTTGACAGCACAGCTTGTTTTTGCCATTTGCATTAAAGAGAGAATACCTTCATGCATTCGAGCTCCACCTGTCTGCGAAAAAATGATAACTGGGTTTCGCCCTTCGACACCTCGTTCAATGGTTCTTGTTATCTTTTCTCCAACAACGGAACCCATTGATCCACCAATAAAACGAAAGTCCATTATAGCTAAGGATACAGGAATACCATCGATTTTTGCTAAGCCTGATATTACTTCTTGGGTATTATTATTTTCTTTAAGGGCTTCGAGTTTCCTTTTGTACCCAGGAAATTTCAATGGATCCGTAGATATTAATCCAGTATCAAGTGGTTTGAATGAACCTTCATCAACAGTGATTCTGACCCGATCTTCTGGAGACAATTTAAAGTGAAAGCTACATTTTGGGCATACACGAAAATTATTATCAAGGTCCTTGTTATAGAGAATTGTTTGGCATTTTTCACAGCGAGTCCACATCCCTTCAGGGATCTCTACTTTTTTGCTCATCGTTTTAGAGCGGAGGACTGTGTACTCTTCTTTTTTTCTAAACCAAGACATATATGCTATTTTACCTTATCTTTTTAGTCCATCAACCAATGAGCGGCAAAAACCGCCTATTAAAAGTGGAATTTTGTCACGATTGGATAAATTTTCTTCAATTATATTCACAAAAGCGCTACCTACTATAATACCATCTGCTCCATATTGGGTAATTTGATGGATCTGTGTGGCGTTTGAAATTCCAAAACCAACACACACAGGTTTATCCGTTTTACTTTTGATGTTTTTAATATATCTTTCAATATTAAAGCTTTGGCTATTTCTGGCGCCAGTAACTCCAGTAACTGAAACAAAATAGATAAAACCGGTACTTATACTAGATACTAGATTTATGCGGCTCTCTGTTGAAGTGGGAGCTAATAAGAAAATGGTTGATAGTTCTTTTTCTTTAGCTTTCTTGATTATTTCATCAGCTTCGTCAGGGGGTATGTCAGGAACAATTAATCCATCCACTCCTGATATGGAAGCCCGCTCAATAAATTCATTTAAGCCCATAGCTAAAAAGGGATTGTAATAACCCATTAATACTATGGGAATTTGAGTGACATCCCTTAATTTAGTAACCATATCTAATATGTTGCTAAGATTTGTTCCACAAGATAGAGCTCTTTGTGCAGCACGTTGAATTGTGGGACCATCTGCGATTGGATCAGAGAATGGGATGCCTAATTCAATAATGTCTGCTCCAGCTTTTTCTAACTCCATTACCAGACTGTAAGTTATATCCAAATCTGGATCTCCTGCGCATACATAAGTTATTAGTGCTGGTCTGTTTAGTTCTTTTAATTTGTTAAATACTTTATTTATTCTATTCATGATTATTCTCAAAAGTTAAAGTGAGTTGCAATTTGTTGAACATCTTTATCTCCGCGCCCTGACAAATTAACGACGACAATTTGTTCTGGGGTGAGTGTTGGGGCTAATTTCATGGTATATGCTAAAGCATGAGAGCTTTCCAATGCTGGAATGATTCCCTCTGTTTGAGCCAACATCTGAAAAGCTTCTAAACATTCATCATCTGTAACTGAAACATATTGTGCTCTTTCAGAATCCTTATAATATGAGTGTTCAGGGCCAACTCCTGGATAGTCTAATCCCGCGGAGATTGAATGTGTTTCTCGGATTTGGCCATCATTGTCTTGGAGCAGGTAAGAGTAAGCTCCATGTAAAACACCTGGTTTTCCTGCACAGAGTGTCGCTGCATGCTTAACAGTATTTATCCCTAATCCTCCTGCTTCTACTCCAATGAAAGCGACATCTTTCTCATCATAAAAAGGATAGAACAGTCCCATCGAATTACTACCACCACCAACACATGCGACAAGAAAATCAGGGAACTGACCTTCCTTTTTTATTATTTGATTTTTTGTTTCCCATCCGATAACAGACTGAAAATCTCGGACCATCATCGGAAATGGATGAGGTCCTGCAACGGTTCCGAAGATGTAGTTTGTATTGTGAACATTAGTAATCCAGTCGCGCATAGCTTCGTTAATAGCGTCCTTCAATGTTTTTGAACCTGAGGTGACTGGAGTTACTTTTGTTCCCAATAGTTTCATGCGAAAAACATTGAGAGCTTGTCGAATAGTATCTTCTTCTCCCATGAAAACTTCACATTCCAAATTCATAAGAGCACCGGCGGTTGCTGTTGCTACTCCATGCTGACCTGCACCTGTTTCAGCGATTACACGTGGTTTACCCATTCGTTTACTTAATAAAGCTTGTCCAATTGTATTGTTGATTTTGTGAGAACCGGTATGGGCAAGGTCTTCTCTTTTAAGGTAAATTCTGGCGCCACCTAATTTACGACTGAGTTGTTCAGCATAGTATAAAGGGGTCGGACGACCAACATATTCCTTTAAAAGATACTGGAGTTCCTGGTGAAAAGTTGGATCTGCTGCAGCTTTTCGATATTCTCTCTCCAATTCTTCCAATGCTGGCATAAGTGTTTCTGGTGCAAATTTTCCGCCATAAGGGCCAAAATGTCCCTTATGGTCTGGTAATTCATGGGATGATAAAGGTGTTGTATAGTTTTCCATTTAATTAACCTGCTTTGTTTACTGCTTCAATGAATGATTTGATTTTGTTATGGTCTTTTATTCCTGGCTCAGATTCGACACCAGAACTTACATCAACTGCAAAAGGTTTGACTTTCTGGATGGCTTCTGCAACATTGTCTGGATTTAGTCCTCCGGATAATATCACTCGACCATATTGTTTTGCTTTTATGGCCAGGTTCCAATCAAAGGTCTTTCCTGTGCCACCATTTATACCATCAACATAGGTATCCAAAAGAATTGCATGAACATGATAGTGACTGATTTGTTCTAAATCCTTTTCTGATTGTACACGAATTGCTTTGATAATTTTTCTATTAAATGTGCTGATATATTCGGGTTTTTCAGAACCATGGAATTGCAACATATTTAAGCGACAACGTCTGGCTATATGTTTTACAATTTCATCTGTTTCATCAACGAAAACACCCACAACAGATACTAAAGGAGGTATCTCCCAAATAAGGTCTCTAGCTGTGTCGGCATCAATTCGTCTAGGGCTTTTGGAAAATACGAATCCTAATGCATCCACCCCCTGTTCAGCAGCATATAAAGCATCTTCTGACCGGGTAATGCCACATATTTTAATTCGTGTTCTCATATCGTTCTTATCCTCCAAAAGAGTTATACCAGACTCCATAATTCCTTAATTGTTGATCCAATATGCTCAGAGCGCATTAGTGTTTCACCAATCAAAAGAGCATCAATCCCGGCATCAGACATTCTTTTGACGTCATTTGCTGTTTTGATACCACTTTCACTAACCAATATTGGTTTACGGTTAAGAATATCCAGAACTTTAAATGTTGTATTCAAAGATATCTGAAATGTTCTTAAATCGCGGTTATTTATACCCATAATAGCAATCTCTGACTGTTCAGCAAAGGTTGCTTCTTCTGGAGTATGAACTTCAACTAGTACATTTAATCCAAGCTGCGTGGCCAATTTATAAAGTTTCTGAAAATTATTAGCAGATAAAGCAGCAACTATTAGCAGAATTGCATCTGCACCAGCGTAAAGAGCTTCCCATACTTGATATTCATCAACAATGAAGTCTTTTCTCAGTAAAGGTAGAGGAACTATTTGCCTGACATCATCCAGATAACCAAGGTTTCCCTGGAAAAAATGAGAATCCGTTAATATAGACACGGCATTGGCGCCATGTTCATAATACTCCATTGAAAGTGAAACTGGATCAAAATCCGGCCGAATTAAACCTTTACTGGGCGAAGCTTTTTTTAACTCCGCGATAAGTTTGATTTTTTCACCCTGTTGGCGTGATAAGGATTTTTTGAAATCCCGTAAAACAGGTTTATTTGTTTCGACTTTGTCGCGAATAAATGACAAAGGCATCTTTATTTTGGAGGCTTCAACTTCTTTTTTCTTATAAGCAATTATTTCATCCAGATAAGTCATTGAAGGTCCCCTGTACTATTAGAAAGGGTAATAAATTCATTCAATAACCTGATAGCGGAACCAGAATCTACGGCCTGAGCTGCCTTATTAAAAGCTTCTTGAAGGTTTATTGCACCATCACCTGCAAGAATTGCCGCAGCAGCATTCATCAAAACAATATCCCTATGAGGTCCTGACTTGCCATTTAACACTTCTCTAAAAAGTTCTGCATTCCGAAGTGCATCTCCACCCACAATAGTGTTCAGTGATTGAGTCGTTAATCCAAAGTCTCTGGGTTCAATGTAATATTCTTTTATTTTGCCATTACATAGTTCAGCTACTTTAGTGTCGCCTGCAAGGGTTATCTCATCTAAACCATCGACACCATGGACAACCAGTGCCCTATATACACCAAGATTTAGTAACACTTGGGCGATCATTGGTGGCATTTCTGGATTAAAAACACCCATCATGTAACAAGGTGCTAATGCCGGGTTTGTCATTGGGCCAATGATATTGAATACAGTTCTGATGCCCATTTGTTGTCGCGCAGGAGCTGCATAGCGTGTGGAACGATGATACAAAGGAGCAAACAGAAAACAGAAATTTAACTCATTTAGACATCGCTCAGAAATAGCTACTGGGCAATCAATTTTTGCTCCAAGAGCACTTAATACATCGGCACTTCCACACAAGCTGGACACAGATCTGTTTCCATGTTTTGCTACGGGAACTCCGGCAGCTGCAACAATAAAAGCAGCACAAGTTGATATATTAAAAGTTCCCTTATGATCACCGCCTGTACCACAGTTGTCGACATAAATCTTATGCTGTGTATGAACGGGTGTTACCATATCTCGCATGATTTGAGCGCAACCGGTGATTTCTTCAATGGTTTCACCTTTTTGCCGTAAGCCCATTAGAAATGCTGCAATTTGAGCATCCGTAGCTTCTCCAGACATAATCTCCATCATTGCATGCCGGGATTCATCGCGAGATAAATCTATTCTTTCAGCAAGTTTCTGTAATGATTCTTTGATCATATATTTCCTCCAGGTTGGTACTCAACAAAGTTCTTGAGTATCTTGATTCCTTCTGGAGTGAGAATGGATTCTGGATGAAATTGGACGCCGAATATTGGATATTTAATATGTTGAACACCCATAATTTCTTCTTCCGGAGTCCAAGCGGTAATTTCTAATTCATTGGAAGGGAACGTTTCTTTTTCAATTACTAATGAATGGTACCGACCGGCTTCAAAAGGATCCGTTACCCCATGCAGGATACCTTTTCCTGTGTGATGAATCATGCTTGTTTTTCCATGCATGAGTCGGTAATTACGTTTTACAACACCACCATAAACAGCCCCTATACATTGATGCCCAAGACATACACCAAAAGTCGGTATTTTTTTACTGAGGGTTTCCAAAATATTACAGGAAATACCTGCTTCACGTGGTGTACATGGACCGGGCGAAATAACGAGTTTATCCGGTTTCATTGATTCGATTTCACCCAGAGTGATCTGGTTGTTACGTTTAATTTGGAGTTCTTCACCAAAAGAACCTAAAAATTGTACTAAGTTATATGTAAAGGAATCATAGTTATCGATAACGAGAATCATTTTAAAGCCCTCTTTAAGGATTGTACGGGATAAAGTGAGTTAATTATCCAAGCCGGCATGAGCAATTTCAATAGCTCGCCGCATGGCCCGTGATTTGTTAATGGTTTCCTGATACTCATTGGCTGGAACAGAGTCCGCAACAATACCAGCACCTGCCTGGAAATAGGCCGTGTTGCCTTTTATTACCAAAGTTCTGAGCGTAATACAGGCATCAAGGTTGCCGGAAAAACTAAAGTATCCAACTGTCCCGGCATACGGTCCTCGGCGAGTGGGCTCCAGTTCATCAATGATTTCCATGGCACGAATTTTAGGCGCACCACTTACAGTGCCGGCTGGGAAAGATGCTCTTAAAACATCAAAAGCATCGAGTCCTTTTTGAAGCCGACCCTCAACATTGGAAACAATATGAAGAACATGTGAGTATTTTTCAATGACCATTAAATCAGTCACTTTGACCGTACCATATGCACTGACACGGCCTAAGTCATTTCTCCCTAAATCAACCAGCATAATGTGTTCGGAACATTCCTTGGGATCTGCCAGCAGATCAGCAATTAGTAAATTATCTTCTTCTGCTGTTTTTCCGCGAGGTCGAGTTCCGGCAATGGGCCGTAATTGTAAAAGACCATCTTCCTCACGAACTAAAATTTCAGGTGAGGACCCAGCCAGAATCAGGTCATCAAACTTCAGGTAGTACATGTAGGGTGAAGGATTGATGGAGCGCAATGCACGGTATATATCAAAGGGAGGGACATGAATCTCAGCCTCAAACCGTTGTGATAGTACAACCTGGAAAATGTCTCCGGCTTTGATGTATTCTTTAGAGGCTTCAACCGCTTTTTCGAAATCATCTTTATTGAAATTAGATTTGAATTCCAAGGGTTTTGATTCAGTACTGGGAGTAGGAAGGGCAGGGGAAGGTTCTCGTAGTAACCTGACCAAATTATCAATTTTATCTACTGCTTCCTGATATGCTTTTTCAGGGCTTACACCCGCCTCGATGTGTGCATTCGAAACAATCTGTATTTTTCGTTGTACATGGTCAAAAATCAGAAAAGTATCTGTCAACATAAAATACATATCTGGGAGGTTTAGGTCATCGGGGTTCTTATCAGGCAGAGTCTCCATAAAACGAACCATGTCATAACTTAAATAACCAACCGCTCCGCCAAAAAAACGGGGCAGGTCTGGATCCCGGTAAACATGAAATTGGGACATGAACGTTTTAAGTGACTCGATAGGGTCAGTTACTGTGGATTCCTGAACATTCGTTCCATTATAACGAAGGGAAACGTTATTACCCTTGCTTTGAAAGAGAATAGAAGGATTATCACCCAGGAATGAATACCGGGCGATGCGTTCTCCACCTTCTACGGATTCTAAAAGAAATCCATAACGAGAACGATTGATTTTACGGAATGCAGATACAGGTGTATCTAAATCTGCAAGAATATCTTTATGTACGGGTATTAAGTTGTATGTTTTTGCAAGTTCATTAAATTGTTCATGATTGGGGAGAATCATAAAGCCCTTTCAGGCCTACGTTTTCTTGTAGACCGCGTCTTCGTCAAATACCTTGACGCCCACGATCTCCAGCTCCCGGTTGTCTTTAATTTGTCGATAGAAACAGGACCGGTAGCCGGCATGGCAGGCGCCGCCAACTTGGTCCACCCGGATCAAGAGAGCATCTCCGTCACAGTCCAGCCGGATGGCTTTCACTTTCTGGCTGTGCCCGGAGGATTCCCCCTTTCGCCACAATTTCTGTCGGGAACGTGACCAATAACAACACTTCCCAGTGGCGAGGGTCTCCTTGACCGCGTCCTGATTCATGAATGCGACCATCAGAATTTCATTAGTCTGATCGTCTTGAATGACCGCCGTCAGGAGGCCGTTACTGTCATATTTTAAATTATTCAGTATTTCGTCCATTTTTTGCCTCCTTGGTGGTTTGTTTTATGTTCTGCGAATAGGAACACCCCGACTCGCGAGATATTCCTTGGTTTCTTTTATTGTAAATTCTCGATAATGGAAAATTGAAGCCGCTAATGCAGCATCTGCTTTTCCGTCTGTTAATGCTTTGTAAAGATGTTCGAGAGTTCCTGCACCCCCAGATGCAATTACCGGAATGGGTACTGCTTCAGCAATAGCCCGGGTGATGGGAATATCATAGCCATCTTTGGTTCCATCTCGATCCATACTGGTTAAGAGTATTTCACCGGCGCCCAACTCAGCCATTTTTACTGCCCAGCTTATTGCTTCATGACCTGTCGGAGTACGGCCTCCATGAATGAAAACCTCCCAACGGTCCGGGGATACTTGTTTGGCATCAACTGCGACTACGATACATTGAGCGCCAAACTTATCACCCGCGGCTTTAACAAAGTCAGGATTCACGACAGCCTCGGTGTTGATAGAAACTTTGTCTGCACCTGCATTCAAGAGATTACGAATGTCATCGACAGTACGGATCCCACCCCCTACAGTTAGGGGCATAAACGCTTTTTCAGCTGTACGGGCCACCACATCAATCATGATGTCTCTTTTTTCGTGGCTGGCGGTAATATCTAAAAATACTAATTCGTCTGCACCCTCTTCGTCGTAAGCCGCAGCAATTTCTACGGGGTCTCCGGCATCGCGAAGATTGACGAAGTTGACACCTTTTACAACGCGCCCGTTTTTGACATCCAGGCAGGGAATAATTCTTTTCGCTAACATGTAAGTCCTTGGGTATAGTTATAGAGCTATATAGGTTTCCATGATAATCTAATAATTCTAGCATGAGAATGCTTGACGACAGTATCAAAAAAGTGATAATTTCTTTAATACAAACTATTTATCAAATTTGTTGAATTGTGCCGAAGTGACGGAACTGGCAGACGTAGCAGACTCAAAATCTGCCGTGGGTTACCCCACGTGTGGGTTCGACTCCCACCTTCGGCACCAAATTAATCATCTATGTCACCCCGACGATTTTCTTCCAGAAAACCAACAAACTTCCTCGTTACTCTTGTTGTGGCCGTTTTGATTTTAATTTGGGGATTAGGCAGGGAAATATTATTCCCCTCTCAGAAATCATCTCGAACCAAAAATAAGACTTCTCATTCTCAAAAGCAGGTTGATTCCTCTTCAAACACCAATTCGCAATCACACGAAAAAGCTGATGTTGTACGTGTAGTGGATGGGGATACCGTCGTGATTTTACTCAATGGTCAGGAAGAAAAAGTACGCCTGATAGGTGTGGATACTCCTGAATCAAAAAATAATGAAAAAGCCCGGCGCGATTCCAGTAAAACAGGAGAATCGGTTTCAGAAATTGTGAAGCTTGGGAAAGAAGCGGCTCAATATACAAAATCAATTTTACCTAAAGGAACCAAAGTAACCGTTGAAACGGACGTTCAACCGCGTGATCGATATGGACGTCTTCTGGCGTACCTGTATTTGGAGAATGGGGAAATGGTGAATTCTCTGATTATCCAAAACGGATATGCCCAAATAATGACAATCCCTCCCAATGTTAAATATGAAGACTTGTTCAGAAAACTGATGAAGGAAGCACGGGAGAACAATCGGGGACTCTGGAAAGAATAAACTCTCCCCGTTCTTATTTGATTTTTTTCAAGAACGAACCATCCACGGAGCTATTTCGAGCAGCTCCGTGAAACGTTCAGAGCTTTACCGGAAAAAAGGCTTTTTTCAGACCCACCCTCTTCGTTTCTGATTCGTTTTTCCGACTTACATAAAAGGTATTGTCAAATCGGTGCTAAGTCAGTTTCTCGGTTTCGGGGATGAATTTATCAGTTTCGTAAACATTCCAGATTTCGATGGATTGCGTTTCCTGTTCCGGTTCCAGTAAGGTCAGGGGTCCTAGTGTTTCCAACTCCAGCATTTCTGAAGAGGTGTAAACTTCGAAGGTTGAATTTCCATCGGGATAATTTGCATCGGGCAGGATTCTATTTTCCTTCTTGAAAAGTAATCCATTCCAATAGTAATAACCTGCCGGTGGGTTTGCTCGTGTTCCTATTTTAAGAGGAGGTTTTAATTTCGGATTTTGTTGAATAACGATTCTGTCATTATGGAAAGATAATCTTGAATCTTTCAAGTCAGTATAGGGCCAGATTGTGAGTGTTCTGTCGGGCAAGAGGTTGTCCACATCAACGGGTTGTGGAGTAATAGGAAGTACAGCGGTTCCGTTTGGTTGCATCACACTGAGTGCCCAGCATGCTAATTGGATTGGCCATAATCCCTTATTTTGAATTCGGTGAATAATCTTTATCCCCCCGGAAGAATGGGGCATGATGATTAATTTTTTATCAATCCCTGCCAGTGGTTCGGGTTCACTTTCAAGAGTGATGCCCTTATCATCTTCAGATAAGATAATGGGTCGATTATCCAGCGAGTAGGTTCGAGGAAAGGCTTCTGGAGCGGCCCATAACCGGTGCCCACCATATAGATGCCAAAATCCCTCGTCTGTCTGACGACCTGCATTGGGTAAAATGGAAAACAGATTGTCTTCAGGTCGATTTTGATGTGCCAGATAGAGTATCCTGGGCCCTATATCCGTTGGGATTCCAAGGTGGAGATTCCCCACCTGATACATCCGTAAAGAAAATCCTGATACCGTTTTGTTTCCAATAAACATCGGATATCCCTTTCTTATCTACAAGACTGCTGATTCATCCAGAGACAGTACTGCCTGAGTTGCATCCAGGGTGCAATTGATACCCAAGGGTAGTGTGACTTTGTATGTGCCATGCCCACAGGGATATGGATAAATACAGGGCTTATTTAACGGCAGAAGGTAATCATCCAGGACTTCTTCAAGCGTTAAGGAAGGGGAGTCTTCAGATGAAGGGATACAATTTACACATTCACCGATAATAAATCCCTTGGCCTGTTCCAATTTCCCTGCTAATCGAAGTTGATTCATCATTCTGTCAAAGCGGTAAGGGGCTTCTTCTACATCTTCAATAAATAGAACGCAATCTTCCGTATTGATTTCCCAAGGTGTTCCCAGGGTGGTTACCAATAATGAAAGATTCCCGCCGACTAATTTCCCGGAAACAACGCCTGGAATGATAGTCTGGGGTTTTGTGAAATTCTCAGGAATAGAAAGTGGGCCGTGGGGAAGTGTCTTGGACATGACATTCCACAGGCCCTCTCGGTTATAGTCAATGTCTCTGCCAAAATCCCAATTTGCCATGGGTCCATGAAAAGTAACCAAACCTGTATGGTCATGTATGGATGTCAGGAGAGCCGTTATATCACTATATCCTTCAATAATCTTGGGATTATTATGGATTAAATCCATGTCTAAATCAGGAAGCAATCGGGGAGTACCATATCCCCCGGCAAGGCAGAATACCGCATCAATGGCAGGGTCACTAATGAAGGCATGAAAATCATGTAATCGTTCTTGATCTGTTCCCGCCAGATAGCCTCTTCGATTAAGAGCATTTCTTCCAACTTTAACTTTGTAACCGAGATGATGAAGATAATCAATGCCCTTTTGTAAATGATCAGGCAACGTGCCTGGAGGTGTGTCTTTCGACCGAACAGCCGGACCTGATGGGGCTACCAATCCAATGGTACATCCGGGTTCAATGTGTCTGGGTTTTATAATCGACACTACTCATCTCCCTCTAATTCAGACTTGCTCGGCTGCACAAAAAAACCTTCCTTCAGGAGAAGTAATCCGCCAAATAGAGAAGGAACAATTGAAACAAAGACAACTGAAAATGACAATAAAACTGCTTCAGCTGTACCCACTCCAACGAAACTGAAAAATGTCGCCATAGCGCCTTCTCTAACACCAAATCCACTGATACTAATGGGTATTGATGAGATCAAAGTAACCAGAGGAATTGCAATAAAATAGTAAATCCAGGAAACGGGCAGATGAAGAGACATCCCAACCAGTGCATATATGAAATTCATAATTCCCTGAAAAATCAGAGAAAGAATCATCACATATACAATCAACCGCCAATTTTCAACATAGCCTCTAACATTCATGGCCATTCTCTTTATTGGGTTTATTAACTTATTGAGAAGACCTGTTTTCGTTTCATGTTGATGCACATTGAAATTAAAGAATCTGGGAATAATAAAAAACAGAACTGTTCCCGCCAGAAGTCCCAATAGAATGTATGGCAGGATGATTTTAAGGAAAGGGTTGTTTGAATTTTTGTAAATATCTAAATGGGGGAACAAAAAGAAATAGGCGAGGTTTGCCTGCCAGATCATGGCTAATACACCCGTGATTCGAGCTACCAGAATGCTGCTTATAATTTCAGGCAGTCGACCTTTCGGGAGACCCTGTTCGCCACTTCTTTTCTTCTCATCGCGAAAAACAGCGTAACACTTTTGCACATCTCCCCCCACCATGCCTGGCATGAAAGTATTGCAAAACATCCCAATAAAGTTATAGGTTAAAAGTCTTCTCATTGGATGCCGGGGACCGTGAGAGTGTAAAAGAACAGACCATTTATAGGTGTTGAGGAACTGACTGGCGGCATAAATTAAAATCGCCAGAATAAGCATACTGGCACTGGCGTGAGTTAATGTTTGCTGCATGTCCTGCCACTCTATTTCAAAATACAAATAGAGCAGGATTCCAATAGTAATTGTAAATTTGATGATTAAAAATAAATGTTTTTTCACGATTATTTCTGAATAACTTCCCTGATTGCATAGATTTTCTTTGATTGAGATTCGAAATAAGTTCGTGCCAACATTTCAGCCAACAAACCAAATATTATCAGTTGGATCCCAACAATAATCAATAAAACGCCCAGCCATAAAAGAGGGCGGTTTCCGATTTGGTGTTGAAGGACTAGCTTTAAGAAAGAAAGATACAGGCAAATCAAAGTGCCTATGGAAAATGAACTTAAACCAAATATTCCAAATATCTGCAGGGGTTTGGTAATGAAGGATAGTAAGAACTTAACGGTTAATAAATCCAGAACAACCCGGGTTACTCGTGTAATGGAATACTTACTTTTTCCAAATTGACGGGGATGGTGGGTGACTGGGATTTCTGCAACATTTGCCCCATACCAGCTGGCTAATGCAGGGATAAATCGATGCATTTCACCATACAGTTTCAGGTCTTTCATGACATCCCGATGATAGGCTTTGAGGGAACATCCATAATCATGAAGTTTTACACCTGTCATGAATCCTATAAGCCAGTTGGCAATTCTGGAGGGGAGTGTTCTGGAAATGAAAGCATCTTTCCGGTTCTTTCTCCAGCCACTGACGATATCGTATCCTTCCTGCATTTTATCCAATAATCGGGGAATATCTTGCGGGTCATTTTGAAGATCGCCATCCATCATGATTATGACTTCGCCTTGAGCATGGTCCAGCCCTGCGGACATGGCGGCGGTTTGTCCAAATCTTCGTCGAAGCCGAATGATAACCAGATTGGGGTCGTTTAATCCTGACAAAAGTGCGGCCGTTTTATCTGTACTTCCATCATCAACACATATAATTTCATAGGAGCGGCCTAATGTTTTTAAGACACTATTAACCTGCCGATGGAGTTCGATGACGCTTTCTTCTTCATTCAGAAGGGGAATAATGATGGATAAATCAAGTTTTTGTTCTAACATAAGATTAATACCTCTCAGGTTGGGCTTTGCCGATAGTCACTCCCTTGTAACCATAACAGGGATAGGCATAGTATGTTTTTACAAGCATATTGTGTCGCATAACTGTAATTATCTGATATGGCGCAACGGTGGCGAAGGCATTTCGTAGTGTCGAATCATTACCCAAATCCATATATTCGGTAATAAAAATTCCATTTTTGCCTTTATTCTGTTCAATACCACCCCAAATATCATATTGGGACATACGGCGATCACCAAAGATGACTGTGTATGTTCTTGGTTGCCCAGGCACATAAAAAGCTAATTCGGAAGCCAGTTGGTAATAGTCTGTAAAGAAAAATGTGGAATTTGGATTGGGCATTTTCTTTCGTATACTATCAACCTGATCGCCTAATTGATTCCAACCGTAAAGTCTTGTGGTTGGATCTTTTCGTGGGTTGGTTATTAACCCTTTTTTATACAGGAGTTTTGTATCATGGATTAAAACGGTCATGATAAGACCAACCAAGACCGCCGATACAGAGAAAATGTAAAACCTTATTTTTTTCTTTTTTGAAGAAATGTTTTGATGGTAATGGACAACTTCTCCAGCTAAAAATAACAACCATCCATAATAGGCTGTACTGGCCCAATTGGCTTCAACCTTTCCCTGGAGGCTTTTTAACAAGAAAAATCCCAGAACAGGGAATGATGTCCATAAAAGCATCATTTCTGGCTTGTTCCGTCTGTTTTTAAAATCTCTTAACCATACATAAGAGAAATAAATCATCGGAATAAAGAAAAGCGGATTTATTACTCCAATTTGTGAACCAAGAAAATCTCCAAACTGTTTCCATTGGATTGTAAAGCCATCATGTGCATGTGCCTGACCGGCCACATGTCGGAATGTTACCCAGTTGTGTGACCAGTTCCAATACACTACTGGTAAGAACAGAAGTGTTGTAATAAGTGCGGCCAGATAGGGTTCTTTTCTGAAAATCCAAAACCTGTACTCTGTACTGGTTAAAAGGAAAAGAAGTAAACATGGAGCTAAAAGAACCATCGTGTATTTGCTTAACATTCCAAGACCAAACCAAAGTCCCAAGCCGTACCAATGGACGGTCTTCTTTTCAAAGACTGCCATATAAAACGATAAGATGGACAGTCCCCAAAAGAGTACTTGTGGGGTATCTGTTGTCATCAGGAGTGCACCTGCTGCAAAGAGTGGTGCAAGACTGAATAACACGACAGCGCTAAGACATACTTTACTGTTTTTGTAGATTTTGTCAGCCAAATAATAGGTGGATAACGCCAATAAAATGGAAATAATAATAGGGCCCATACGTACTGCAAATGCTGTATTTCCCCACGTTAATGTGCATAACTTAATAATGAAGGCAATGAGGGGGGGCTTAGAGTAATAGCTGAAATCAAGATTACGGGACCAATCCCAATACTGGGCTTCTTCGGCAGTCAGCGTATTGTCAGGATCAGAAATAAAAATCAAGCGGTATAATGTAACACCAATTAAGAGGAGATAGAAAATTGATTTGAAGTTGAAAGTCCATTTACCATCTGTATTCTGTGAGAAGAATGGATACTTCTGATTCCATATATAAATTAAATACCCAGTTACTCCACCTATCAGGAACCCGGCTAAAACATCAGAAGGATAGTGCACCCCAACATAAATCCTTGAATAACCAACAAGAAGAGGGATAAGTAGAAGAGCAAACCAGGATTTACTTTTCTTTATCTGAGAAAGCAGAATGGGAATAGTGAATGCCATGGCATTTGATGAATGGGACGATGGAAAAGAATAGGATTTACCCATTCCGACTAATATGTTGTACGAATCTTCTATCAGAAAAGGGCGCGGTCTTTTGACCCAATCTTTTATTAGATGAGAAATTCCATCATTAAGTGCAAAAGCCAGAACTGATAAGAGAAGAGTGATTTTTCCTTCTTTGCCACCCTTGAACCATACCAAAGAAGCAATTATTCCGATGGAAAAATACAAAAATATGTTTTGATTAATCCCTTTGAATAACATATCCAAATTAGGATTAACCCAAACTTGATTGATTAGGTGAAACATAGATGAATCGAATTGGTTTATCATAAACTATTCATTATATCTTGATTTACTCCTCTTTATTGGTGATTATATGGATTATTCTCAGGCGCTGGAATACTTATATCAATTTGAACTCTACGGAATTAAGCTGGGTTTGGACAATATCAGACAATTGCTTAACCTGTTGGGCAATCCTGAGAAACAGTTGAAATTTATCCATATAGCTGGCACAAATGGTAAGGGTTCCGTATCTTGTTATCTGGCAAATATACTTGAATGTGCTGGTTATAAGACAGGGCTCTACACGTCTCCCCATTTGTCATTTTTTGAGGAAAGAATCCGTATAAATAGAGTTTCAATTTCGCCTGATGAATTGGTTAAACAAGTTGAAAAGATAAAAGCAATACTCGATAATTCACCTGAATTAACTCCCACTTTTTTCGAGGTGACTACAGCTTTATCTCTTAGGTATTTTGCTGATAAATCAGTTGATTATGTTGTATTGGAAGTTGGTTTAGGTGGGAGGCTGGATGCAACCAATGTTGTTATTCCCGAGTTAAGTGTAATAACAAATATTGATTATGATCACATGCAACAGCTTGGAACTTCTTTAGCGGATATTGCTTATGAGAAGGCCGGTATTATTAAACCCGGAATCCCTGTAATTACCGGAGCATCTGGGACGGCACTTGAAGTCATTCGGAAAACAGCAAAGGAAAAGGACTCACCCCTTTGGGTCTATCCCGATGATTTTTGTACGGAACAAATTGGTAAAGGTGAGTTTAATTATTCCAGTAAATACCTGACCTTATCATCTATTAAAACAACAATGTTGGGCAGACATCAGGTTGAAAATGCTGCTTTAGCTATCCGAAGTGCCGCGGAATTGCTGAATTTATTTCGCTATGAATCTTCAGTGCCTTTGGTAGATAATTCCCCTATAACAGCAATGATGTCTGGAAATAGCCAATCTTCTGATATTGTATCGCCCTTAAATAAGTTGATTATGGCAATATATCAAGGAATTGAACAGATGCGTTGGCCTGGCCGCCTGGAAGTTGTGAAGAATAATCCAATTGTATTGCTGGATGGAGCCCATAATGAGGCTGGAGCTAAGGTCCTCTACCAATCCTTAAAAAATGATTTTCAGTATAAAAAGCTGATTTTGGTTGTTGGTTTAACTGAGGGCAAAGAAAGGGAATCTTTACTTAAGATATTAATTCCACTGGCAGATAAGGTTGTTCTGACGGCTGCTCATCACCGTCGTGCGGTACAACCTGAATATTTACAGTCGTTTGTTGCCAGCCTGGAGAAACCAGTCCAAATTGCCAATGATACCCAGAATGCAGTAGAATATGCTTTAAATATGGCTTCTTCTGATGATCTTGTCTGTATTACCGGATCCCTATACATTGTCGGAGAAGTACGACCCATTTTCTGTTCTGAATCAAAGGACTTATTCAATGCGGGAAAAAATTAAACAGATAGAACAAGAAGCAGCTGACCTAATTGAAAAAGTCACGCAATCAGCTGACCTTGAACAACTAAAAACAAAGTATCTGGGACGGAAGGGTGTAATTACAGACATCCTTCGGTCTTTATCTACAGTTTCTGCTGAAGAAAGGCCTTTATTAGGCCAACAAGCTAATCAATTAAAGAATTCCATAGCTTCAATGTTGGAATCTAAATTAGCTGGTTTAAGTGGTGCTGGAAAGGCGAAGTCGGTGGATAGTTTTGATATTACTGTTCCCGGTCGCCAACTTTCTACGGGTGGATTGCATCCAGTAACCAGAGTACGTTATGAAATTGAAGATATTTTTCGGACAATGGGGTTTACTGTTGAAGTTGGCCCTGAAATTGAAACTGATTTTTATAATTTTGAAGCACTAAACACACCAGCAGATCATCCTGCGCGTGATGAACAGGATTCGTTTTATATTACTGAAAAGCATTTGATGAGGACGCAAACATCAACTGTTCAAATTCGTGTAATGGAAAAACGACAACCCCCAATTCGAATGGTAGCTCCTGGGCGTTGTTTCCGTCGTGATGCTGTAGATGCTACTCATAATTATCAATTTCACCAAATTGAAGGATTAATGGTGGATAAGGGAATTACCTTGGGTGATTTAAAGGGATTACTGGACATTTTTGTTAAAGCCATGTTCGGTGAAGATTGTAAAACCAGATTTACACCACACTTCTTCCCATTTACTGAACCCAGTGCTGAATTACATATGTCTTGTTTCTTCTGTAAAGGAAAAGGATGCCGGGTATGTAAAACATCCGGGTGGATTGAGTTAGGCGGGTGTGGCATGGTTGATCCAGAGGTATTCAAACATGTTGGATATGATACTTCAATTTATACTGGCTTTGCTTTTGGTTTTGGTCTGGAACGCATAGCCATGTTGAAATACGGGATTGATGATATCCGCTTGTTTTATGATAATGACATTCGATTTTTAAAACAGTTATCCGAGGGAATAATTATGGAAGAAATCAAGGAAACTCCACAAGAACCTGTGGTTGAAAAAACAGTTGTAGAAGAACAGATTCCTGTTATAAATTATGATCAATTTTCACAGATGGACATTAGAATTGGGAATGTTATATCCGCTGAAAAAGTAGAAAAAGCTGATAAGTTACTTAGATTGATGATTGATATTGGTGAAGCAGAGCCTCGACAGGTTGTTGCTGGAATTGCAGCGTCTTATACCCCTGAGGATATGATTGGAAAGAACATGGTTTTGCTAACCAATCTTGAACCCAGAAAAATTAGGGGAATTGAATCTAGAGGCATGATTTTGGCTGCTACAAAGGATGGAAAACCAATTATACTATCTCCTGAACAGGTTGTTTCAGCAGGTACTAAAGTTAAGTAGAATTTGTTAGAATATCTATAAAGTGACTCCATCATGGGGGATTAGCTCAGTTGGGAGAGCGCCTCGTTCGCAACGAGGAGGCCGGCGGTTCGACCCCGCTATCCTCCACCAAATATTAACCCGCCCTGTAATCAGGGCGGGTACTTTAATCAAACCTTTCTGTGGCAATATGGCAGATTAAGGGGAATCACCATGGAAAACTCAAGAGAAAATATTCTGGCAGCATTAAAATCACAAGATTACCAGTTGTTGGAAAATGAGTGGTTAAAAGTGATGGAGCATTCATTAGTTGACTGGGATTTCCTAAAGCAGGTATATCGTTTATTATTAAACTTTCGTCAAACAACCCGTATTACTGAGCTTTTTGAATTGCTTTTCAATCAATGGATAGAAAAAGAAAATTACAAAGAACTTCTTACTGGAATTAATCTTTTAGCATCAAATAAGTTAGTTCCCACCTCGGCGCAGGAAAAGGTTGTTGATGCTTATCGTTCTGTGTATTCGTCGAATCCATTAATTGATAAATATCTTTTATATTCAGGAATTGAAACAAGTACCGATTTTTATGAAGAATTGAATAAATTACAATTATTTATAAAGTACAGTCCAAGTATGTTGTTCATTCACTCAGCTTGGGGTATTGGTCGTGTAAAAGATATTGATTTTGTACAACAACAGATTGTTTTGGATTTTTCCGGTGTGATTAGAAAAATGACGCTATCTGGAACAGAAGAATTTTTGCAGCCACTTCCAGAAAACCATTATATAGTTTTAGAAAAGAATAGCCCTGGATATTTGAAGGGAATAGCCGATTCTAAGCCAATAGAATTGGTTGAGTTGATATTACGTTTTCATGGCAACTCCATATCTGTTTCATCATTTAAAACTATTGTGACGCGGTATGTATTTTCAGAAGATAAATGGTCATCTTGGTGGAACAAAGTTAAGATTCTTTTAAAACATCACTCAATGATTGACATAACCGATCCCATAAAAGGAGATATCCAAATCTTGGAATCCCCCAAAAAAAGTACATCAAGCCAGTTTGCTGAACGATTTATAAAATCAACTAATTTATCAGATAAAATGCAGGTTATATTGGATTATTCTGAATACCAAAATGCTCATCAGGTACGGGATGATACTCCAGAACAAATGGCCTGTAACTTAATTGATATTTATAACAATTTGTCTGATAACAATATAGATCAAAAAGTAAAGTTATATTTTGTTTATGAATATCTTATTAAAACAGTAAAAGGTGATGTTCCTAATTTTCCAGAGACACTCACAGACATTATTAAAAATACTACTGATGTATATTCTTTGATATTTTCATTTTCAAATTTAGATTATCAAAAAAAGATTCTTGAGGCGTGGATTCAGACATGTCCTACTGAATTTATAAATTCAGTAGATGATTTTTTAATTAAAGCACCAGGACGTCTTGTTGAGTTTGCCTTAAAACAAGTTAGGGGTGGAAGAGCCAAGGATTTGGCTGCACAAGTTTTGAAAAGATCTTTAGGTCTAAAATATCAAAATCCTGAACTCTATTTTTGGGGAATGCAATCCGCTTTACTTGGCAAAGTAGAAGTCCCTGGACTTACATACTATGATTTTATTACGAATCTTCTGAGTTGGATGGAAGATTTAAATAATCCATCATATTTTCATGGTATGGATAAGAAAACTCGTTCAAGTGTTTTGGGGAAAGCTCGCAAGTTAGTTGAATCAGATGATTTTAAAATTGTAAAAAAGGCGATTATTGATATTCCAGTTGAGGATGTCCGTCATTTGCTGGATTCATTTCATACCAATCTAACTCTTAATGAAAGCTTTAAAAAATCTGTTGAATATGCCGTAATGAATTCTAGAACCGACCTGTTTGAAGATAAAGAAAAAAGTGGAGAAACTGTTGATTCTACAGCAATTCACTATTGTACGGCAGCGATGATGGCGAAAAAACAATCTGAGTATAATCACATTGTTTCTGTGGAATTGCCAGAAAATAGTAAGGATATCGCGGTGGCAAGGGCTCATGGCGATTTGCGTGAGAATGCTGAATATCAAGCTGCAAAACAAAAACAAAAAGTATTAATGAAACAAGCTGATGAGTTACGAGACTTACTCTCACGAGCCAGAGTTTTAGATTATCTTAATAATTCACTTGATAGAGTGGCTTTCGGGACTAGGATGACAGTGATAAATCTGACAACAAATAGTGAAGAGTATTACGATATCTTTGGAATATGGGAAGCAAATCCTGATAATAATATTATTTCCTATTTATCTCCTTTAGCTAAATCTTTCTTGACTAAAGTTGTTGGCGATATTGTGGTTATGAAACTCCCTGATGGAGAAGTCGCATACAAAGTTGTAAGGATTGACCGCGCACCCCTTCCAAATGAATAAAACGGAAGGTGATTGCCCTACTTGCTATCACCATTTTTTAAAAATAAAAAAAACAGCTCCTATAATCATCAGAAAACCAACAACATAGTTCCATTTCATCTCTTCTTTGAGATAAAAGATTGAGAATAGTGCAAAGACGATTAGCGTTATAACTTCTTGGATCGTTTTAAGTTGTGCTGTTGAAAAATGATATGAGCCAATTCTATTGGCCGGGACTTGGAAACAATACTCGACAAAAGCAATCATCCAACTAATTAAAATTACTTTCCACAAAGCTGTGTTTTTAAACTTCAAATGTCCATACCAAGCAAATGTCATGAAAATATTTGATAAAGATAGTAATACGATGGCTCGCATTTGTTAGTAACCTGAAAGTGAATTTGGAAATGAATTGTTGTTATACCCTTTGATTCGTTTGGGCTCATCAATTAATTCCAACAGAAAAGATTCAGATAAATCCTGTTTTTTTTCTGTTCGGTTATTGATACCAAGAGATGATAGATATTCAATTAGTGTGGATTCCGTACTAGGCACCATAATGGATTTCAATACTCCATCTTTCGTGATTAATATTGGTGTATAGGGGAACTTAATTAACAGAGTTTTGGAACATGATGCTAAAGCATTATTCATGGCAAAACCATATTGTTCTGACGTTAATCCTGAACCAAAAGGCGAGTAATTTGTCATTACCAAGGATATAGTATTCAGTTCTCGGTCAATAATATTAATAACTACTCCAGTGTGTGCTCTTGGTAGTGTTGCTTCCGGTGGATTAACAACATAGTCATTTATACTGGCGGTTTGATCAGATGATGAATTTCTTTTTAGATTGTTCTCAATATTTATTTTTGTGTTGTATTTTTTATCTAATATTGGGTGAATTAAGGACCATATCTCATGGGTACCATGAGTGATTCCTTCAGGTTTAACCCATTTGCTTTTATATTTTGTGAAATCCTCAAATTTAATGGTTGAATTCAGACTACAAAGATCGTTGACAAGGGAATGCGCAATAGCTCCACGATAAAAAATATCTTTACCATATTGGGCTAGCATCTTAAAAGTTCTTGACAAAGAAGGGTTTCTAAATATTTCTCCAGGATGTGGACCTCGATCCCCTCGTAAATATATTTTACTAGGGGTATCCCACAGCATTAATTTTTCTTCAAGTGATTTCCAATAGATACTAGCCATTTCAGGTACAGGAATACCTGCATTGGAATAATAAATGGCTGGGGAAATGAGTTGATCTAATGGTAATTTACCAAATTTTTGGTGCAAATCGAACCAGCCAGATACTGTTCCTGGTATTCCCATTGAAAGTGGACCTAATTCTGGGAATTTAGAATTCTCATCCCAATTCTTTAAAACATTATCGGGAATAGAAGATAATGCTAATAATCCGTGCACATGACCTTTTGAGTTATCCCAACATAAAGCAACTAAATCACTGCCTGGACCACAAGCAAATGGGTAGATAATAGAAAGAATAAAGGCAGCAGATAACGCAGCATCAACCGCATGCCCTCCCTTTTTTAGAACATCAATAGCAATTTGAGAGGCCAAAGGATGCATGGTAGATACCATTGCATTAGTGGAAAAACTATTTTGTTCGGAAAAGTCAGGTATTGGAAAATTATTCATTATCTTTAATAAAATATCATAAATTGACGTGGTTCACTAAGAAATCTAGAATTTAATATGATAAGAAAAGAGGAAACAAGATGAATCCAATTAAAGCAAGCCAAAACTGTGGTGAAGACTATAATGTATTAAACTCTTCGTTGCCCACCGAATATAAAAAATTAACTTCATCTGAACTAGTATCTAGAATTCACAGTGCAAAAAAAAAGTTAGGTAATTCTGTTGTTATCTTAGGGCATCATTATCAGCGTGATGAGATTGTTATGCATGCTGATTATCGTGGGGACTCATTAAAACTAGCTCAATTAGCGAGTCAACACCATGATGCACAATTCATCATTTTTTGTGGTGTCCATTTTATGGCAGAATCGGCTGATATATTAAGCCAAGATAATCAAATAGTTATATTGCCTAACATGGATGCTGGTTGTTCGATGGCTGATATGGCGAACCCTCAGCAAGTTATGTCTTGTTGGAATGATCTTCGAAAAGCTGGGTTAGATGATATTATTCCTGTTACGTATATAAATTGTTCAGCATCCTTGAAAGGTTTTGTTGGTGAAAGAGGGGGCGTTGTCTGCACATCCTCAAATGCACCAAAGATTGTCGATTGGGCACTAAAGCAAGGTAAACATGTCTTGTTTTTTCCTGACCAGCATCTTGGCAGAATTACTGCATATAAAGCACATATACCACTTGAAGACATGGTTCTTTGGGATCCAAATCAAAAGATGGGCGGAAATGAGGCCCATATATTAAAGTATAAACGAGTAATTTTGTGGAAGGGACACTGTTCTGTTCATTCTCGTTTTAATGTTGAACAAATAAACAAAGCTCGACTTGAGTATCCTGGTATTAAAATTATCGTTCATCCAGAATGTCCTATGGATGTTGTTATGGCAGCTGATATGTATGGATCGACAGAATATATTGTAAAAACAATTAGAGAATCTGAGACAGGTAGTCAATGGGCAGTAGGTACTGAAGTAAATCTAGTTTCACGATTGCAGGATGAAATGCCAGATAAGATGATTTATTGTCTTGATCCAATAGTTTGTCCATGTTCAACCATGTATAGAATACATCCAGCTTATCTATGTTGGGTTTTAGAAGGTTTGGTAAATAAAACCATTATTAATCAGGTAAAAGTCGATGAACCGATCCGGTCATGGGCAAAAATATCATTGGAAAAAATGATGGAGCTATCTAGATAACTACTAGATAGTGCTCATGTTGTATCGATGTGGTACTATGAAAAAAAATACATGGGGAAGAAACTTGATATGTCACGAATTTTAGTTCTATCAATTTCCCGGAGATCGGGACATCAGCATGCAGCAATGGCTGTTGAAAACTCACTTAAAACATTCTATTCTGAGGTTGAAGTACTAACACAGAATTTTTTTGACTGTATCAAGAGCCCTTATCTTGAACAAATGATTAATTCTACTTATCTGAGTATTCTAAAAACGACTCCTGAGATTTGGGACTATCTTTATGACAATGAGAAGGTTGCTGAACGAATATCACATCTGAGAAATATAACTACAAAACAAGCTGCAAATAAATTCCATCATGTTCTACAAGAAATTAAGCCCTCGGCAATAGTTTGTACGCAGGCCTTTCCCTGTGAAGTTTATGCTTCATTAAAACGGGATCTTGGTATCAAAATTCCACTAGTTGCTGTGGTAACAGATTTTGTTGCAAATGCATACTGGATTCATCCAGAGGTTGATCTTTACACTGTTCCCTCAGAATATACAAAACAGGGTTTGGTTGAATCTGGTGTTGATCCTTATAAAGTGAAAGTATTAGGAATACCAATTAAACCTGTTTTTGAAAAAGAATATTCTAATGAGGAGCGATTAAAACTTAAGAGAGAGCTAGGATTTGATTCTAATTTGCCTGTTGTTCTGATAATGGGAGGAAGTCAGGGGCTAGGTCCATTCCGAAAGATGATCAATATATTGAGTCATCACAATGAAAAGATTCAATTAGTTGTGATTACTGGATTGAACACTAAAATGCGTCGTTCTCTTACTTGGTTAAAGAAAAGTACAAAAATACCAATTCATGTTTTTGGTTACATCAATAATGTCCATGATTTAATGAGTGTTAGTGATATCCTTATTTCAAAACCAGGTGGTATGACTACAACCGAAGCGTTAGCAAAAAACTTACCCATGATTATGGTTCAACCTCTTCCTGGCCAAGAAGAAAAAAATTGTCGATTTCTGTTAGAAAAAAAAGCAGCGTTAAGAATTGATGACATGGAAGATATTACCAATGTTATTCGTAAATTAATACATACACCTGAGATGATTAGCGAATTGAAACATCATATGGAAAAGTTAGTTGTAAAACATTCCGGGCAATTGGTGGCTGACGCAATAATGGCAATTACTTCTAATCAAGAAATACCCCTATCTTTGGAGGACTAACCTATGGTTGATTTACGTTCCTTACTCGCCATGATATTTGAAAAAGGTGCTTCGGATTTACATTTGACTGTTGGTGCGCCTCCAATGATGAGGTTAGATGGCGTTCTAAAACCATGTTGTAGAGATGTTTTGACTCCTGAAATTAGTCGGGAAATGGTTTATTCAATACTTAACAGTGAACAAAGAGCAAAATTCGAAGACTCTTGGGAGCTTGACCTTTCTGTTTCATTAGAAGGTATTGGGCGATTCAGGGTTAATGTACATAGGCAACGGGGAGTTGTGGAAGCTGCATTCAGGGCAATTCCTGATAAAATCCGCTCACTGACAGAGTTGGGATTGCCTAATACTGTAATAGGATTGACCCGGAAAACAAATGGATTGATTTTAGTTACTGGTCCAACAGGTATGGGGAAAACAACAACTCTGGCAGCCATGTTGGATCAAATCAATTCTGAAAGAAATTGTCTTATTATTACTATTGAAGATCCTATTGAATATGTGCTTTATCATCGAAAGGGGATTGTGAAGCAGCGCGAAGTTGGCAGTGATACACATTCTTTTGCAAATGGTCTCCGGCATATATTAAGACAAGATCCTGATGTTATCTGTATTGGTGAAATGCGGGATTTGGAAACAATATCTACAGCAATTACCGCAGCTGAAACTGGGCACTTGGTCCTTGCGACCTTACACACGCCTAATGTGCCACAGACTATTGACCGAATTATTGATGTTTTCCCCTCAAATCAACAAGAACAGATTAGAGTTCAACTTGCTGCTTGTCTTGAAGGTGTCATTGCACAGCAATTAATTCCCAAACAAGGCGGAGGTAGGGTGATGGCCTTAGAATTAATGGTTGTGACTCCTGCTATACGTAATATTGTTCGGCAGCAAAAAACAGAGCAGTTACTGTCAATGATTCAATCCGGTGGTGAACTGGGTATGATAACGATGGATAATTCTCTAATCTCCCTGTATCAACAGGGTTATATCTCTTATGAGGATGCTCTTACTCGATCTAATGACCCACGTACCTTCCATAATACTATGATGCAGAAAAATAATGCTTCTGCACCACCTCCTCAACCTAAGCGATTTTTTGGTCGATAATTGATTCTTATTCTAGGGTTTGTAAACGATTGATTTTGTTAATAAAAAAACGCAAAAAAGACTTAATCTTCGGTCGTTTGACAGGCCTTTAGAAAATAGGATAAAATTTATATACCTACTGAGCGAATAAATCGTATATTAAAACTCTAAATATCATTCCTGACAAGGGGGTACTATGTTAGAAGTCCTCAAGTACAAAGGAAGAGAAGGCATGCTTGCTTGGGCGTTTCATCGTTTAAGCGGTCTGGCAATCTTTGCTTTTCTTTTCGCACACATCATTGAAATGAGCATGTTATCTTATGGACCGGAAAATTTTGAAAGTGCTCTAAATTTGTATCGTTATAATTTTCTTCGCTTTGCAGAATACGGTCTGGGTCTTGTTGTTTTGTACCATGCTTTAAATGGAACAAGGATTGCTTTGATGGATATTTTTGATAGCATCCAGGTTTTCCAAAAGAAATTATTTTACATCCAGATGGTACTCTTCACCCTTTTGGCTATTTATGGTTTCTACGAAATGATTTACAAAACCGTTATAGCCAACTTCATCAAGTAATCCAAGGAGAATTTACTTCTTATGTCTAGAAATAATTATGGACCTAAAGCCCAGCCATCCAGTGGTATTGAATTAATTGCCTGGTGGTTCACACGGGTATCCGGATTAATCCTGTTATTTATGGCCTTGATCCACTTCAGTATGATGCACATTACCATGGATAGTTGGAACATTACCTATGAGTGGGTAGCACAACGTTATTCAACTCCCTTCTGGAAGACCTATGACATCATTATGTTGGTTTTAGCCATGTTCCATGGTTGCAATGGTGTTCGCTATGTTATTGATGATTATATTCGACCCCAGGGACTTCGAGTCGCCTTGAATAGTTTGGTTTATGTGGCAACTCTGGCCCTTTTAATTTATGGTTCTGTGGGGATTTTAACTTTCAATCCATTGTTACCGCATATGCAAGTAAACAAATCCAGTGTTACGGAACCTGCCATGTTGGATACAACAGCAATAGACAGTACTTCAGTAGTAACTCAGTAATCTGATTAAAGGAGTAATACATCGTGATTCATAAATTTGACGCAGTAATTGTTGGGGCTGGTGGAGCCGGTCTCTTTGCAGCGTTGGAAGCTTCAAAAAGTGGCGCGAACATTGCTGTTATCAGTAAACTATATCCCACACGGTCACATACAGGTGCTGCTCAGGGTGGTATTGGTGCTGCTCTCGGAAACAAAGAAGAAGACCATTGGGAATGGCATATGTTCGACACCTGTAAGGGTGGCGACTATTTGACTGACCAAGATGCCGCAGAAATAATGTGCCGAGATGCCATTGAAACTGTTATTCAATTAGAACATATGGGTTTGCCCTTTAACCGGACACCCGAAGGTAAAATTGACCAGCGTCGTTTTGGTGGTCATAGCCGGAATTTTGGTGAAGGACCCGTTATGCGATCCTGTTTTGCTGCTGACCGTACCGGGCATATGATTTTACAGACACTCTATCAACAGTGTATTAAACAGAATGTGAAATTCTTTGATGAATATCATGTTCTGGATGTAATTATGAACGAAGGAGTGTGTTGTGGTGTTGTGGCGTATAGTATCGCCACAGGTGAAATCCATACATTCCATGCCAAATCCGTTTTATTTGCAACAGGTGGTTCTGGACGAATGTTTAAAATCACATCCAATGCCCACGCTTTAACGGGTGACGGAATGGCAATTGTTTATAATCAAAACCTTCCTCTTGAAGATATGGAGTTCTTCCAGTTCCATCCAACAGGAATTTATAAAATGGGTATCCTTCTTTCTGAAGCAGCCCGTGGTGAGGGTGGAATTTTAAGAAACAAAGATGGCGAAAGGTTCATGGAAAGATATTCGCCAACGATGAAAGACCTTTCCCCGCGTGATATTTGTTCTCGTTGTATTTACCAGGAAGTTCGTGCCGGTCGTGGTATTGATGGCAAAGATTATGTCCATCTCGATTTAACTCACCTTGGTAAAGACGTTCTTGATAAGAAACTTCCTGATATTACTGAGTTTGTTCGTGTATATCTGGGTATCGACCCTGCGAAAGTGGGTATTCCAATTCAGCCAACAGCTCACTATGCGATGGGTGGTATTCCGACAAATGTGGATGCTCAGGTCATTCGTGATGAAAATAACACCGTGGTTCCTGGATTTTATGCTGCAGGTGAGTGTGCCTGTGTTTCTGTCCATGGAGCCAACCGTTTAGGGACTAACTCCCTTGTTGACATTCTTGTGTTTGGTCGACGGGGCGGTCGTCACATGGCGAGTTATATTTCGAAAGCCGAATGGACTCCTCTTCCGGAAAATGCGGATAAGAATATCAAGGACAAAGTTGCAAAAATGATGTCTGCTACCGGGAAAGAATCCGTCGGTGCGGTGCGTGCTGAATTGCAAGAAGAAATGATGACGGATTCAGGTGTTTTCCGTACAGAAGAAACCCTTTCACGAGTGCTTGCAAAAATCCAGGATATCAAAAAACGATACGAGAATGTTTCTATACAGGATAAAGGCACCCAATTTAATTCTGACTTGCTTGAAGCTTTGGAACTTGGAAATCTGATTCAGCTGGCAGAAGTAACAGTGACCAGTGCTTTGGCCAGAAAAGAATCCCGCGGTGCTCACTATCGTGAAGATTATCCTACTCGGGATGATGCTAACTTCTTGAAACACACTCTGGCTTATAAAACAGACAAGGGTGTGGATCTAAAATATAAACCTGTCGTTATTAGCAAGTTCCAACCCAAAGAACGGAAATACTAAGAGAACGGAGTAGATCTGTGAAAGTATCATTTAAGATCCAACGATATAATCCTGAGGTTGATCAAGCACCTCATTATGAGATTTATGAAGCTGACTGTGAGCCCACTGACAGAGTCCTTGATGGATTGAATTATGTTAAGTGGTATCTTGATGGAACGCTTTCCTATCGTCGTTCCTGTGCTCATGCTGTGTGTGGTTCTGATGCCATGAGAATCAATGGTCGGAATCGGTTGGCTTGTAAAATTCTAATTAAAGACCTTAAACAGCCTATTACTATTGAACCTTTGTTGGGTTTAAAAGTCATTAAAGACTTAATTGTTGATATGGAACCTTTCTTTGCAAAATATCGCTTAATGAAACCGTATCTTATTAACAGTGAAGACCCCGGTGACAGAGAACGGTTACAATCTCAATCGGATGTGGATGTTTTTGAAGAAGCCACCAAATGTATTCTCTGTGGTTCCTGTACGACTTCCTGTCCTTCATTCTGGGCGAATGGAGAGTATTTTGGCCCAGCGGCTATTGTGGCACAATATCGGTTCATTTTCGATACTCGTGATGATGCAACCAGTGAGCGATTACAGATTGCCGATAAACAGATGGGTGTCTGGCGTTGCCGTACCATCTTTAATTGTGTGGAAGCCTGTCCTCGAGAAATCAATGTGACGCGCTGTATCGGTAAAGTTAAAAAGGCAATTATGTACAGCAAGATGTAACAATATACTGAAAAGACTTAAGCCTCTGAAAACTAATGTTTTCAGAGGCTTTTTTATAGTGTTATGCATTCGTGACAATATCGAACAAGATGGATCTCGTTCGATGGTGTTAGGGAAGAGTTGCCTAGATGAATTTTTATGAGTTTTATGTTAACTTATGTGTAGTTTAAGAATGCTTCGGAGGCTGTGAAAATAACATGAAACGTATTATTAATCTTTTTGTTCTTTTGATTGTACCTGGTATGCTATGGGCATCAAACGGGTGGTTTCCCGTACGTCAGATAACTGCAAATGATGTGCAGGATCAAAAACCATCCATCGATATTGGAAAAGATGGAAGACCTGTTTTGGCCTGCAATGAAATCGTACCCAACAAGAAATACGATATTTTTGTTTTTAATGATGATGACAATATCTGGCGATCAGTTAATATCACTTCAACCTATTTAATCAGTGATTACCAACCTGTAATTAAAAGTGACAAATCCGGTGATTTGCATGTCTTCTATTTATCCCGTTTAGCGAATCGTGATAATAAACTGTATGTTTTTTATTCATGCTTCACTCAGGGTGCATGGAGTGAACCAACTTGTATATCCCTGAGTAAACCTTCGCAGGCCCCAGAGTCCAGACCTGTTGTCGCTGTGGACTCAAAGAACAACCTTCATGTTGTCTTTCACGATGATGATGGAAAACTATGGTATCTGAACAAAACTGGAAATCAGTGGAATAAGCCTGAAGAAATTACCGCAGCGTCGGATAGTATTAACTGGTATCCTTCGATTGCGGTAGATATGTGGGACCGGATTCATATGGTATATCTGGGGGGTACTCAAGGTGATTATTCAATCAAATATATGGTTCGTAACAGTAAAGGATGGGAGAATCCCGTCACGGCCGTAAGTTCACAGTGGAAACCCTGGCATCCTGTCGTAGCTGTTTCTGAGACGGGTGTGGTTCACATCGCCTTTTCCTGTGATGAAGCCCTGACACGAAATATTGCCTATACCAAGTCACAGAAGGCTGGATGGATGGTTCCTGAGAGACTGATTAATGATTCTGCCGAAAATGATTTTCCAACAATAGTTCTCGACAAAGATGAAAATGTTCATATTGCATATCATGGTGGTGTAGGGGGAGATTCTGGACCCTATACAATTTACTACTCCAATAACATTAACAAAAAATTCATCAAACCCTATCCAATTGTGAAGAGTAATATATTTTTTTATGAACCAGTTATGATTTCTGATAGAGAAGGGTATGGTTGGATAACTTACTATGGTTTCGATGGAAATGATACGGAACTCTTTTTACAGAAAACACAGTCCCCACTGAATAAAATGCCTAAGCAGCCTTCAGGTGAAGTAAGCTATATAAATTATCCTGACCGGAAGAATCGTTATTTACCTCCCCTTGATTTGAATTATATTCCTGCACAAGCAGTGGCTTTAAAGGGAAAAAAGATAACAATAAGTCCCGGACATGGTGGATTGGCACATCTGGCTGAGTATCGATATGGAGCTACTAACTCTCGTGAGGATGAGTTTAATTTTGGTGTTGCTCAATATTTAAGGAAATATCTTGAAGAGTCGGGGGCTACTGTTTATATGTGCAGAACCACTGATGTAGACGTGGATATTATGGACAGACCTGCAATGGCTCTGGAGAATGGTTCTGATCTTTTTGTTTCAATCCATCATAATTCATTCGATTTTTACACAAATTATGGAAGTGTCTATTTCCATGGTGAACCTGATGATAATCCAGAATCTTTGGACATGGCGCGATTTGTAAATCAAAATATTTCAGACTATATGAATATTCCAACGGTTGGGGTTATGTCCGATTATTATTCATACTGGGGTTCAGGGTATGGCGAACTTCGTGGACTTCAGAATAAAATACCAGGAATTCTTGGTGAAGGGTCTCACTTCTATTGTTTTGCGGAAGAAGAACAGCTCCGTAATGTCGATTACCTTAGACGTCAGGCTTATGCCTATTTTCGCGGACTTGTCAGCTACTATTCTTTGGAAAATCCTGTAGCTAAACTATTAGAGCCTCTTGAACCTGCTAGTAATAAGCCAATTGTGAAGATACTTATTGATGAAGGAAATATTAAAGGTGATCTGCGAAAAATAGTCCCTTCATCTGTAAAGTTGATGGTGGATGGAAAGAGTGTTGTTTCTGATTATAATTGGCGAAGTGGGGTATTAACCTGGACTCCTGAAGTTTCTTTGAGTAGTGGTAATCATGTTCTGGAAGTTTTCTGCACTAATTACGACAAGATAAATCTTCCCAGGACTCGTTTCACAATAACAGTTCAATGATAATAATAAAAAAGGCGGCTTTCATCATGAAAGCCGCCTTTTTTATTAGGTATATTTTTTCAGGGTTTTAGATGAATCCAGATATTGAACGATTTTCTTAATATCTTGTGCTTTGTCTTTTGGACAAATCATAATAGCATCTTTGGTTGTAACAATAATTAAATTATCTACGCCAACGGTTGCGACTAATTGCTTATCGGATATGATAATGGAGTTGTGCGTATCAATTGCAGCGGTTGGTCCACTTAAGATATTTCCAGATTCATCTTTCTTTTGAATCAAGTCCAATGTAATCCAGGAACCAATATCGTGCCAGGGGAATGTTGATTTTACAACTAAAGCATTATCTGCTTTTTCCATAATGGCTTTGTCTATAGGAATCGATGGTAATTCTGGATATATTTTTTTGAGAGTGGATGCGAATTGAGGCGTATCCACTGTTTTCTCGATAACCAGCAATTGTTGATATAGTTCAGGAGTATATCTTTCAAATGCGTTTAAGATACTCTCGCTGGTCCAGCAAAACATCCCGCTGTTCCAGTAGTAATCCCCTGAATTTACAAACTGGATTGCTTTTTCTTTTGCTGGCTTTTCTTCAAAACAATCAATTTTAAAGGTAGATATTCCGTTGCTTTCTTCTATAACAGTTCCCCTTTTAATATAACCAAATCCTGTTTCTGGGTAAGTCGATGATATTCCAAAGGTAACTAAAGATTGATATTTCTCTGCCATTTTTATGGCAACTGAAGCATGACGTTGAAAACTTTCATGGTCTGGAATCAAGTGGTCTGCTGTTAAAACTAGAATTGTCGGATTTCCATATTTCTTTCGCAAATATACAGCCATGATTCCTATGGCTGCAGCAGTGTTTCGTTGCATGGGTTCTGCAATTATGTTTTCATTTGGAAGTGAGGGAAGTATTACCTTGATTTTATTGGCTATAACCTTGTTTGTGATGATATACGTGTCATTTAACCCAATAACTCCAGAGATATGGCTTAAAGAATCTTCAATTAATGAACGCCCGGTAAACACATCAAGAAGTTGTTTGGGGCTTTTCTTCCTGGATTTTGGCCAAAATCTCTCACCACGGCCTCCTGCCATTATTACTGCTGCAATCATATTGAATCCTTACGTAGTATATTATTGGAATACTTTAGCAGAAATAGATAAAGAATCCATACTCGAATCTTACAGTATTTTTTTTCGGAGATGTGCGGGTAGTATTTTTAATTGCTCTCGATACTTTGCTACAGTTCGTCTGGCAATCTGTATATTTTTGTTCTTAAGAATTTCTGCGATTGTTTGGTCAGATAAGGGATGTTTTGGATTCTCTTGGCTGATGAGTTGTTGAATAATATTTTTTACCGATCGGGCCGATACATCATCACCTTCCTCGGTGCTAAGACCCTGACTGAAGAAATATTTCAACTCAAACAATCCCTGGGGGGTATGTACATATTTATTCGTTGTAACTCGAGCAACTGTTGACTCGTGTATGCCTAATTTATCAGCTATTTCCTTTAACTTTAGTGGTCGTAAGTAGTCAATACCTTGATCTAAAAACTTGTTTTGGGTCTTTGCTATCTCATCAGTGACCTGCAGAATGGTTTTCTTTCTACGTTCAATATTCCGTATTAATACTCTCGCAGATCTAAATTTATCTAATATAAATTCATAATCTTTGGGATTCAAGGTTTCCTTGTGGCGTAACATTTCCAGATAAGAAGGGCTTATTTTAAGTTGGGGTATTTGATCGTCCACTAAATAAGCCTCATACACACCATCTGAATTCTTTTCAATAACTACATCAGGAGCGATGAAGTGAGGAGGTTCTTCCTGAAACTGTCTTCCGGGCTTGGGTTCCAGATGGGCAATAGTTCTTGCCGCCTCTTCCACTTGTAAAAGTGTTAACTTATTATTACGGGCAATTTTTTCATATTGACGACTCACGAACAATGAAAAGTTAGATTCAGAAAGTAATGTTAATGCGGTCTTTGGCAAGCCATATCTTATAGCCTGTATACAAAGGCATTCCCTTATATCTCTTGCACCAATTCCAGCCGGTTCAAATTCTTGTATTAATTTTAAGACTTTTTCTATTTTATCTGCAGATACTGATAGCTTTAAAGCAATTTCATTTAAATCTGTTCGAATATATCCGTCTGGTTCAATGTTTCCTATTATTTCCTCGGCCACAGATTTGTCTTCATTAGAAAGTACCAAAAAACGAAGCTGTTCTTGTAAGTGCTCATAGATACTAGTTGTTACTTTTGTTTGATTAGAAATAAACTCATCTTTATTGAAATCCGGGTTATATTCGTATTCAGTATGATGTTCCCAGTTACGGTCATCGGGTAAAATGTCATTCCAATTGATATCATCAAGAGCTTTCTGATCATCTGGTTTTATCGTTTCAGATTCTAAAGAAGTGGAAACTGGAGGAACAATTCGTTCTTCTGGGTCTTCGAGCTCAAGGATGGGGTTTTGCATGATTTCCTGGTCCAGAAGCTCTTTTAATTCTAAAGTGGATAACTGTAGAAGCCTGACCGCCATTTGTAATTGTGGGGTCATTATCAGCCGTTGTGTCTGGGTTTGCGTCAGGCGTTGTTTTATCATATGTTTTGTTTTCTACTTGATTTCTCACCTTATTCTAGCGAATCTGTTTCATTATAGCAAATATTATGCCAATATATAAAAAAGAAGGTCAAGTGATTGACCTTCTTTGAGTTAAGGATATAAATTCTTATCGTTTATTTAATTCTTCAAGGGCTTGTTCAGCTTCTGGCGTAAGCGGATATTTCTTGACCAAAGCATTAAGCTCTGATCTAAAATCCTTAGTGTTATTCTGTGCTTTATATGCTTGTGCTCTCTTTAACATGACCGAAGGAATTCTTTCATCATCGGGCCAATTCTGAACAAACTGGTTCAAAACTTTCAATGCATTTGGATAGTCTTTTAAATTGATAAGACTCTGTCCTAATAAATACTCTACTGCTGGACGTTCCTCACCAGCAGGATATTTCTCAATATATTCATTCAGGATTCTTGCAGAGTCTGAATAATTCCCCTTTAGATAGTTTTGTTCAGCTGAATGCAGTAGCTTTACTGATGGTGATAATGAGGTATCTGTGGCAACGGTATCGGATGGTTGCGCATTCCCCAGTTTTTGTTCAATTGCAGAGATTTTATCTTCTAATACCTTTAAAGCAGATACAACTCGATCATTTGTATTTTGCTCGGATTGAGCTAATTTTTGTTCAAATCGATCCATTCTGTCAGAATACTCATCCAAACGATTACCCATAATATTTGCATCACGATTTGCTTGCTCATTAAGAGTTTCATGATCAGCAAATTTTTGTTGCAGGTCTTTCAAATCTTGTTTAATGGGAGCAATCTCTTGCTCGGTGTTTTTACGTATGTCAGCTCTAAGTGTGGCTAATTCTTCTTGGGTCGTAGTTATTTGTTGTCGTAAGGTTAGGATATCTGCGTTTACGGGTTCCAATGCTTTTTCTGTGGTAACACAACCGGATAAGATAAAAAGAGAAACAGAAACTAGAGAAAAGAGCGTTGTTAAAGATTTAGCACGATTAGTCATACACTATCCTCACTGTCCATGAATTTGTTATTTGAGTATAAATAAAACCGGGCGAAATCGCCATATCAGATTTCGCCCGGTCAAATTAAACAAGATTATTTTGTGGACTTGGAGTCAGAACGACGGTTTTTAGCATAAGCTTCTTCCGTTTTTGCTGGGTCCATAGGACGTTCTTCACCATAACTTATGGTAGAGATGCGATCAGTATCAATTCCTAATGAAACGTAGTAATCCTTGACAGCCTTGGCACGTTTTTCACCTAAAGCCTGATTATACTCAACGGTACCACGTTCATCACAATGACCTTCAACACGAATAGTCGCATTTGCATTGTTTTTTAACCATTCAGAATTCTTTTTCAAGATGTCACGACTTTCAGCGGAAAGGTCATATTTATCAAAGTTGAAGTAAATGCTATTCAATTCAACATTTAAACCTTCAACGGTTGTAGTTCCTTTTCTGCCTTCATCATTCTCTGTAATGGTGTTGTTGGTATCATCTTGAACATATTTGATGGTTTCAGAGGTGAAAGTGTTGATTGGTTCGGTTTTTGTTGGTTTAGTTGCTTGATTCACATCTTTAGAAGCACCTTTCTTGCTGGAGCAACCTGAAGCAAGAATCATAACGAAAGACAACATAATAACGACTGTAACTAAACTGATTTTTTTGATTTTGTTGAACATTTTTTCAAATGTCCCCCTTTAGTATAATTTATTTGATTTTTAATAGAAAATCTCTTGTATTACTATATCAGACCTGAGGTTATGCTTCAAACTTAAAGCGTTAATTTATATACTTTAGTTAGACCAACAAGGTTGACTGGCACTTAATCGTTTACTCAAAGTCCGAACACCACTTCCGTCGAAAGAAAAAGTATATATTTCCGAAGATCCCGTACGGCTGGAGCTAAAAACTAAATGCCGACCATCTGGAGCCCAAGAGGGTTCTTCGTTAGAACCATATCCCGTAGAAACAACCGTTTGATTCTGCCCATCGGGTTGTATAAGGCACAAATCAAATCCATTTGAGGTTTGTGAAACAAATGCTATCCAGTCCCCTCTGGGAGACCATGCTGGACTGCTATTATAATTACCCTTAAAAGTTATTCTGCGGGTGTTGGTACCATCTGAGTTCATCACATATATTTGTGGTGAACCTGAGCGATCTGATACAAAAGCAATCTGACTTCCATCTGGAGAAAATGAAGGTGATATGTCAATACCTGGTGACTTTGTCAGCCTTCGGGGAGAGGATTTACCTTGCGGGTCCAACAAATAAATATTTTCATCACCATCTTTGTTTAAGGTTGCAGCAATTGTACGCCCATCTGGAGACCACTTTGGTGTCATGTTTAAAGTTTTATATCCAGATATTTTTCGGGTTCTTTTAGTATTCACATTGATTACATAAATAGATGGAGAATCATCTTTGTATGACACAAAAGCGATTTCTGATTTATCCGGAGACCATGAGGGTGATAGGGTTATGGAGTTATCGTGAGTCAGTCGTGAAACATTCTCTCCATCATAGTCCATAACATAGAGTTCTTTATTCCCTGAGGCCTTTGATATAAAAGCAATTCGACTTGTAGCAATCCCTTTATTGCCGGTTACTTTATTAACAATTTCATCTGAGAATCGATGTATCATTTCGCGATGTAGACCTAAGTCTCCCTGGTACTTCTTTCCCCATTCTCTCAACCCCGTTTTAGGATCCATTAAGTTCGCTTCAAGGAACAACCTGTTACCTGAGAGGATATATCCCCCTTGGGTGTAATGTTCAACATTCAGTGATTGCAGAAATCCCAAGTCTGGGAAACCAGGCTGATCTGGTTTTGTTGGAATTCTGGATAATGTAATTACACTAAAGTAACCGGAGAATTCGAGATCATATTTAACAGCATCCCACAGACTGTTCATTTTATCTGACGATGCAGATTGAGACATTGGGGAAAATGGAGTCACCAAAATATTCTTACGGGTGACGGAAAACATGGTCCCGATATAAACATCCATTGCCTGTGCCAAAGACATAAACATGAATAAAACTAGAATAAGCAATGATCTGTTTTTGATGTGTTTATTTAACATTAAATCTCTCCCTTAATTAGCATAAGTGAAAGTAAAGTGGATTCTAAGAATATCATCTTTTACAACGGGTGGAATAGGGGGCAGTGGATTGGATAATTGAACAGCTCGAAGTGAAGATTGATCCAATACAACTGAACCTGATGGTCTTTCAACTTGTATATCGGATACTTTTCCATTTCGATTTATAGTAAAGAAAACGACTAAATTCTTCGGCCCTTTTCCTGAAATGTTGGCAGGTGGAGACCAGTTGCCATTAATTTTGGTTTGGATTGACAGCAAGTAGTATGGGTCAGGGAAGGGCTTTCCGTTCAACATCCCTCCGGCACCAATTCCACCCGGAGAACCATTTGGAGTTCCTAATGTGAGATTGGATGACCCTCTGACAGCACCCAGGGTATTCCCCCCTTGCTTTATTTTAGGGGTATTAGATGGATTTGTTGATCCCCCATTTTTGGATACAACGGGAGAGTTTGAATTAAAGTTGATCCGTGGTTTCGATGCGGATGATTGTGGTGAGTTCCTGGATAACTTATTAAAGAGATCATCGGAATTTGTTTTTGCAGTGACAGGCTTTGACTTGACGGGAACAGGTTCATTGTCGGAATTTGATGCTTTTGAGTCAGTAATGGCTTTGGGTCCCTCATTCGTGGGCATTGTAATGGGGGAGGGTTCAGTAATGGTTCCCATGGTATTTCCAATGGCAGGATTACCGACAAGGTCTATTGTATAAACATCCCCAGTGATGAATGGATTGGAATTACTGAAATGAGATATTAGGAAAATTATAGCCACCACTGCAATATGAAATAAGAATGACACTGCAATTGAGACTTTAATTACAGGGTTTCCATGATTATCATAGTAATTCAGATTCATGGTCAGATTCCTGATTATTCCGCCTTCTGATCAAATTCAGTAACTACACCGACTTTTTCAACACCCGCCTGTTTGAGGACATCCATGACGCGTATGATAGAACCATAATTGGTTCGTTTGTCCCCGACTAAAAAGACTTGTGCGGATGAGTTGGTTTGTGCAACGGCTTCCATTCGAGCTTTTAAATCATCCAAAGTTAATTCTGTTTCATTTAAATAGATTTTATTCTGGTTGGAAACTGTAACCACCCATCTACCGGAAACATCCTGTCCCTGAGTCTTTGTCTTGGGTAATTTGACATTGATACTTTGATGTAAGGCGGGGGCAACGACCATAAAAATGACTAACAAGGTCAATGCAACATCTACAAAAGGTGTCACATTAATACTGGCCATGGCTGTTAATTCATTTTGTCGTCTTTTAAACATGATTATTTTGCTCGGATATATTGTTGTTCAACCAGATTGAGTATTTCTGAAGCGAAGTGGTAAAGTTTTCCAGTTTCTCTCCGGACTTTAGTCAGGAAATGGTTGTAAGCGATAACCGCTGGAATAGCCGCTGCCAAACCTGCAGCCGTAGCTATTAAAGACTCCGCAAGTCCTGGAGCGATGGTTGTAAAGTTAGCCGTTCCGGTCAAGCCCATCTGATAAAAGGTTGATAAAATACCCCAGACCGTTCCAAGTAACCCAATAAATGGAGTTGCACTTGCCGTCGTTCCAAGGAAGGATAGATTTTTCTCAAATAGAGTACTTTCTTCTGAAATAACATTTTCCAATGAACGTTCCACTTGTTGAATTGTTAGTGTGTATGCAGAAGTTGCAGCAACCCCCGGAATATTGCTTGAGGGAGTCGATAGGTGAATTTCCTGGCAGGCCTTTCGATAAATCTGAGCGTAACATCCATCATTCCTGTCCGGAATCATTCCCAAATTGAGAGTTGGAGTTCGTTTACTCCAAACCTCTGTCAAGAATTGTTTTGCTAAACGATTCTGCCGTTTAAAGTATCTCCATCGTTCAAACATGATACCCCATGAAATAATGGAGAAAATAAACAGAATCACGAGGATGAATTTTCCAAAGAGACCACTCTGACTAATACTGGTGACCAGAATCTGAAAAAAAGTGGACATTCCAGGTGTCATGGCATTTTCAGTTGTCTCAGCAACAGAGGATGGGATTTGGGTGACTAAATTGATGAGTATGCTAGTGTCAAGCATTGGGGGTTTTTACCATACTTTTAATAGAATATTTATTTTAGGAAGTTTAACATGGATGACTTCCTTCTTCAATTTATACACATTTGACAACAATGAGGTTGACGTTATTTTGAGGAATTTATCAGAATAATAAAAATCAGCGATAATAATGGATATGAAAAACAAGCGCCCACTAATGGAACGTCTTAAAAGAGGCCTCCGTCTTTATTACCTTCATTTGATACGGATGAAGGATAGTCCTCATAAAGTGGCTGGAGGAATGGCTGTGGGGGTGTTGTTGGCTATCTTGCCAGGTATGGGGACGATTGCCGCTATCGTATTATCCTCATTATTACGTCTTAATCGTAGTGCGGCAATCCTGGGTACTTTAATATTGAATCCCATAGCTCAGATACCCATTTGGGTGGGAAGTTATCCTTTAGGTTCTTTACTAATGGGGCAGGGTTGGCGAATATCTTCTGATGTCGTGGAGAAATTGCGGGAGTTGCAGCATGTTTCATTCATGTCAGTTACCGGGTTTAAGGTATATTGTAAAGTGATTGGAAAAGTAGTGATGACGGGTGGAATGGAATTGCTACTGGGTTTTACTCTAATAACACTGCTGATTACATCACTATCATACCTTATTACCTTTAAAATAATGATTGTTTACCAGTCTAAAAAGAGAGCGCAATTACATTCACATAAAGGATAAGGAATTTAAAATGAATCCGGAATTATTACGCACAATTCATGTATCCATGGAGATTGTATATCCCCCCATTAATAATCTTGATAAATCAATATTGACATCGCTGTATGCTGATATAAGCCGTCGGTATGAGTATGACAGCTTTAATCTTCTTCCTAATGGCGCCCAGATGACCAATAACACCGGTTCCTTGTTACGAGTCAGTGGAGACAGAATTTCTTTTCAAGAAGATAATCTTCAAGCGGATATCCAAATTTATAAAGAAAAGTTTTTCGATATATTGGAAATGATGAAAAAGCTGGTTCCCATGCCTGCCTATCTTTTTCAAGTCGTGATTTTGAGGGCGCTATGGCCCCAATCACCGGGAGAAAATTCACGAGATTATTTAATGAATCGGTTCTTTCAATTTTCACCGGATGATTTGGGAAGGCTGGGGAGACCTGTTGCTGGTTCTGGATTAAGAGTCAATATGCCATCTTCCGATGAAGTCTTTGATTTAAAGATTGAGCCATGGTTTCGTGATGTTTCACAGATGTTTGTTGAATTACGGGGTGAGTATCCCGTACCGGTCAATGATCTTCAAGTCTTACAGGACAGAATTGATAAAGTTTATACATTTTTATTTCAAAATGTGAGTAGTTTTGTGAGTAACAAATCATAAGTATGAAACGATTATCCATAAACCCATTAATCCCTGAACCTGAAGTTATTAAGGAAACCGTAGAATGTTTACGAAATGGGGGACTAGTCATCGTTCCTACGGATACCGTGTATGGGATAGTTGCATCGTTGTTTAATCCCCATGCTATTGAGCGAATATATGAAGTGAAATCGCGGGATGCGGATAAACCTTTGCCGGTGTTTGTTGGCAATTTAAGTCAAGTGGAAGAACTGTCAGGAAATGTTCCCGAAAATGTGAAACAACTGTGTAAGGAGTACTGGCCGGGTCCATTGACTGTAGTTTTGCCTTGTGCAAGGAAGGATTTAGACAGGGTCACTCGATGCACTGGTAAAATTGGTGTTCGATGGCCTTCCTTACCGCTAATTGATGCGTTATTACAGGAGTTAGGTGCACCCTTAGCCAGCACTAGTGCAAATTTGTCTACGGAGCCAGCTTGTAAGTCCCTGGATTGCTTACAACCTTCATTTCTGGACAAGATGGATATTGTCTTAGATGCCGGAAATCTGGGAAGCGGAGTTCCTTCAACGGTCGTTGATATTACCCAGACTAAGTTTAAAATTTTAAGGCAAGGTGAAATTACTGAATTACAGATAAATAGGTTTAATAAGTAAAAGAATATTGTAAAAACCAGTATCGAACAAGATCGATCTTGTTCGATGTTTATTCAGGTAGAATTTTGGTTTAAAAAATATCGGCGAGGGCAGGTTACGATATAATCTATTTACGAGATTCCGAGAAAAATTATGATTAAATCTATTTTATTCATTTGTACCGGAAATATGTGCCGAAGTCCGATGGCTGAAGCGTTGATGAAGCATTATCTTCAGTTAACTGGTATTGATGGGATACAAGTCAGTTCTGCCGGGATAATGACTCGAAATGGTCAAACTGCGACTCCTGAATCCCAAAAGGTACTAAAAAGCCGGGGAATAGATATCTCGAATCATCGAACCAGACAAATCACACCCGAATCATTATTAGAATTCGATTTAATTTTGGCTATGGAAGATTATCACCGGGATATTTTGGAAAGCATTGCTCCACATTTGGCTGAACGCATCCATTTATTACGAGAATTTTCTCCGGTTAAAGATAAATCTATGAATATTTCTGATCCATACGGATTTGATATTGAAGTTTATGACCAATGTGCCCGGTTAATTGAAGATTGTGTAAAGGGTTTGATTCACCGGCATTTTACAGGAGAGAAGCCATGAAGATAGCTATCGGTTCAGATCATGCAGGTTTTCAATTAAAAGAAATTGTCAAATCTACTTTGACCGAATTAGGGTATGAAATAGTTGATTTTGGAACAAACTCGGAATCATCTGTTGATTTTCCTGATTATGGAACTCCTGTTGCAGAAGGTGTTTCAAATGGTGATTTTGACCGTGGAATCGTCATTTGTGGTAATGGACTTGGTATGAGTTATGTGGCAAATAAGGTCCCAGGTATTCGATGTGCATTAGCGACTTCGGTGATTCTGGCGCAGGAAAGCCGTAAGCATGGAAATGCCAATGTTCTTTCCCTGGGAGGACGCCCTGAAACGGGTGGACTGGAGACAGATAAAGCCTTACAAATAGTCAAAGCCTGGTTAGAAACTGATTATGAGGGGGGGCGTCACCAAAAACGCCTTGATAAAATTCAATTAATTGAAAACAAATATTCAAAATAGGTAAATCTAATCGAAAGGTATAGAAACTATGTCTTATCTAGAAAAGAATGATCCGGAAATTTATCAGGCAATTCAAGATGAAACTAATCGGCAGGAATTTGGTCTTGAATTAATTGCCTCAGAAAACTTTGTAAGTCGTGCCGTCATGGAAGCGCAAGGCAGCGTTATGACAAATAAATATGCTGAAGGCTATCCTGGAAAACGGTATTATGGTGGCTGTGAGTTTGTTGATGTTGCCGAACGATTAGCCATTGAAAGAGCAAAACAATTGTTTGGTGCGGATCATGCTAATGTTCAACCTCATTCAGGTTCACAGGCTAATATGGCTGTCTACTATGCTTTACTGCAGCCTGGAGATACCGTTTTAGGTATGGAGTTATCTCATGGTGGACATTTGACCCATGGAAGTCCGGTCAATTTTTCCGGTAAGTTTTTTAACATAGTTTCTTACGGTGTTAATAAAGATACAGAAGTTATCGATTACGATGAATTAAGAAAAATCGCTCTTGAATGTAAACCTAAAATGATATTAGCGGGTGCCAGTGCCTATCCCCGAATTCTGGATTTTAAACGCTTCAGAGAAATTGCTGATGAAGTAGGTGCTTATTTTATGGTGGATATGGCGCATATTGCGGGTCTGGTGGCTGCTGGACTACATCCAAATCCGGTGCCGTATGCCCATGTCGTAACTACAACAACACATAAGACACTTCGCGGCCCTCGGGGTGGAATGATTTTATGCCAGGCTGATTTAGCAAAGAAAATTGACAGTATCATATTCCCTGGTATTCAGGGTGGTCCATTGATGCATGTGATAGCCGCTAAAGCCGTAGCCTTCAAAGAAGCCCTTACAGATGAATTTAAAGCGTATCAGAAGCAGATTATCGCTAATACCGTGGCTCTGTCCGAAGCTCTTGTTGCGAAGGGCTATCGCCTTGTCAGTGGCGGTACGGATAATCACCTGATGTTAGTCGACCTGAGAAACAAAGGCCTTACGGGTAAAGATGCTCAGATAGCTTTAGAAAAAGCGGGTATCACCGTTAATAAGAATACAGTACCCTTTGAAACTGAGAAGCCCTTTATCACAAGTGGTATTCGAGTTGGAACTCCAGCTGTCACTAGCCGGGGCATGAAGACCGATGAGATGAAGAAAATTGCGGACTTGATTGATCGGGCACTTATGAATCGGAATGATGATGGTGTGCTTGCAGAAATCAAAGGTGAAGTCCATCATTTTTGTGAGGCATTTCCTCTGTATAAATAACTAGTTATAAATTAAAGGGATATGATGTAAAAGTCATATCCCTTTTTTATTTTTCCATTAAGAATACATAGATATTGTTTTCTCGTGAATCTCCTCGAAATATTTCCATGTAACTTTTTTCAGCTTCCAGGTAGTTATAATAGGCGGGATTCCTGTATTGGTAAGTTCTATAATAAGCCGTAATGTACCAGACACGAGGAAATCCTTCAATGTAGGGTGATATATCCACAACATATTGCATTTTCTCTCCAATGGCCATCTTCTTTCCATTGGGGAAGGTTAAAATGTTCCACTCTCCCCCGTTTGGCAGTTTTCCAATATCCTTGCGAACCGCACCGGCTTTTTGCATATAGTACAGAGTACACCAATTGGCATTATAAGGACCTGTAATGACAATGTCATTATCTTCTGTGTTATCCATGATATATCGGACTGCTTTTCGCCAGGGTTGTTTATCTGTTGAGTAATAGTTTATGAGGCTAGAAGCCGTCGCCGCTGTAAATAAACAGGAAATTATTATCAGAGATAATGTTGACCTCATATCTGGCTTAATTTGAAACCTTGTAAGTATTTCATTTACCAGTCTTAGTGCGCCTATTGAGACTAACAAAATGTAAATTGGAAGTATAAAGCAAATATAACGGTTGAAGAATAATACCTTAGGCGGTGGTGCAAAGGTGATGATTATTGGGATAATTATCCAGAGGGCTAGTCCAATAGCTTTCCTTTTTGAGTTGTCCCTGTAAATATAGAAAATTCCTAAAACGCCCAATCCAAACATTATCCATCCAGAAATTCCCGGTAATCCAAATTCATGAACTAAACTCTCAATAAATGTGAAATTGGGTTGCAAATGATACATGAAATTCCGACTTACTTCTGCTGATGGGGTTGCTTGAATGAATGGAACTTGGTATGGAGCAGGTGGATTCCCATGTGTTTTTATGAACTGATAGATAGCTTTGAGCCAAGGGATATATATGATAGCTATGATTCCATGAATCCCAACGAATAATGAGAGTAATGTGATTTTTTTCTCATGAGTCGGTGACCCATACTCAGAATCTGGAAAGTATATCCAGTATATACCAATGATAAATTGTGTAATTAGAGCCCAAAATCCAAAATATGAATGGTAAATGCTTAATGAATTTAAAATCACATAGAGAGACGCCCACAAGAGTCGTTTCTTTCTATTGTGGAGCGCCTTATACATTGCATAGAAAGATGCCAGCGTGTAAAACATGAACAATGTATACATTCGTCCATCTTGGGAATGCTGTATGTGGAAAGGCAGAATACTAAATACTAAAGCAGATAACAGCGCAGCTTTTTCATCTTTTAGCCAATCCCAGGCAATAATAAATATCAATAATATTCCTAATACTCCAAAGCATGCGGGAAAAAACCTTAATCCCAGCTCATTAACACCCCATATGCGAAAAGAATAGTTGGCTATAAAATCACGAAGGGGAGGGGAAACATCTCTGTACCGTTGATTAATTATATATGGAATATCAGCATTAGTTGCCTTCAAATCAGGTCCGCTGGCAACATAGGATGCCACAATCTCATCCACCCAAAAGCTTTTACTGCCAAGATGATAAAACCGTAATCCTGCACCCATAAGAATAATTAAGACTAAAACAACAAGAGTGCTTTTTAATGGCAGCTTCACCTTCTTACCCCAACTAAAAGCTGTTTCAATTTGAATACCTGATCCCTATATCTTGCGGCAGATTCAAAATCCAATTCTTTAGCAGCCTTTTTCATAAGCGTCGAAGTATCGTTGATAAGTTTTTCTAATTCTGCATCAGAATGTACATGAGCGGTTTTGACAATATTATCTAAATCATTATCAATCTTGCTCTGTAATTCCTTAATCATTTCCTGGACTGGACGTACAATAGTTACAGGTATTATTCCATTTTCTTCATTATACGCTTTCTGAATTTCTCTACGTTTATTTGTTATTTCTATGGCCTTTTTCATGGAGTCAGTTATATTGTCTGCATAAAACAATGCAATAGATTTAGAATTACGCGCACAACGTCCGATTGTTTGTATTAAAGATTTCTCTGAGCGTAAGAAGCCTTCCTTGTCTGCATCCAATATGGCAACCAAAGTAACTTCCGGAATGTCTAGTCCCTCACGGAGCAGATTTACTCCAACAAGTACATCAAATTCTCCTAGACGCAGTCCACGAATTATTTCAATTCTATCTAAGGTTTCTATAACAGAATGTAAATATCTAGCTTTTATGCCAGTCTGTACAAGATGTTCGGTCAGGTTCTCGGCCATCTTTTTAGTTAAGGTAGTCACTAGAACCCGTTCATTCAATGCAGCACGTTTTCTTATTTCCTCTGAGAGATCATCAATTTGATTTTTTGTGGGACGGATGAATATTTCAGGATCAAGAAGTCCTGTAGGTCTGATTATTTGTTCAACAACACTCTCTTTGGATGCGTCTACTTCCCATGCGCCTGGAGTAGCTGAAACAAAAAGAAACTGTTTGACCTTATTATGAAATTCATCAAATTTCAAAGGACGATTATCAAAAGCGGAAGGGAGTCTAAACCCAAAATCAACAAGGTTCTTTTTTCGAGAATGATCGCCGGCATACATTCCATGGATTTGGGGGAGGGTTACATGCGATTCATCTATGACTACCAATGAATCTTTGGGTAAATAATCTATAAGCGTTTCTGGGCAGGAACCTGGTTCTCGATTGCTTAATATCCTTGAGTAATTTTCGATACCGGTACAATAACCAATCTCCTGCATCATTTCGATATCGAAGTTGGTACGTTGCTTAATTCTCTGTGCTTCCAGCAATTGCTTACGATCTTCGAACCAACAAATGCGGTCATTAAGCTCTTCTCGAATTTTTTCTACCGCTGATTTTAATTGAAGAGCAGGGGTTACCCAATGCTTTGCTGGGAAAATGGTTACTTGATCCATTTCATGTTCAGGGCGCCCCGTTAATGGGTCGATTCGGGTGATACGTTCGATTTCATCGCCAAAAAATTCAACCCGAATGGCCTTATCATCATAAGTGGGGAATATTTCAAGAACATCGCCTCGAGCTCTGAATACGCCCCTCTCAAATTCGACTTGATTTCGTTCGTAGAGTATATCAATGAGCTTCCTGATTGCAGTTTGGCGGTCCATCTGATCACCCTGTTTAAATTGAACCACCATTCCGTAATATAGCTCGGGAGAACCCAGTCCATAGATACATGAAACACTGGCTACAACAATTACATCTCTTCGGGTGAGAAGACTCATCGTTGCGCGATGACGTAACTTATCTATTTCGTCATTAATTGCGGAGTCTTTTTCAATATAGGTATCCGTACGTGGGATATATGCTTCAGGTTGATAATAATCATAATAACTAACGAAATACTCAACTGCGTTATCGGGAAAAAAGTCGCGGAATTCCTGAAATAATTGGGCTGCTAATGTTTTATTATGAGCGATTACCAGGGTAGGTTTCTGTATACGTTCTACAAGATTAGCGATAGTGAAGGTTTTACCTGACCCAGTTACCCCAACGAGTGTGTTATACCGATGCTCTGATGTAATAAAATTCTCCAGAGCCTGAATAGCCTTTGGTTGATCGCCACAAGGCTTAAAACTGGATTTTATCTTAAAACCAGACACGAATCAGTGGTTAACATCTTATGCTGGTGTGTGTGCTGAATTATCTTCAGATGTGTTCTTAGCTTCAATTTTCTCAGATTTTATAGTCCAACGAACGGTTACGCCCGTTTTAGGATTTTCATTGATTTGCAGATCGCCTTTGAACTGGCGTCTGAATTGTTTCCCAATCTGGATAGCTAATTGTGAGTTTGTGGTTTTAATGGTGATGGGATTTGTCCCTTTGGATATTTGAACCACTCGGGCATAAACATTTGTTTTCCGAGCACGCATTTCTTCTGTTTTGATTAATTCCATGGATTGCGTAGTGTTTTGGCGGAAAAAGATACCATCCAGCATAACAACACCATGGGAGGTTTGTTTTAATTCTTGTGTGCAATCTGGACAAAGAGTGAAGGTGACATTGCGGCGTAAGTTGGTTGAGGGAATCCATTTATCCTCAATTTTGACCGCTTTGCATTTTTTGCAAACCAGCATAGGGACTAAACCTCTCTTGTAGTGAAATTACTTTGAAACGATAGTTTATCACGAACCGCCAGCTATGATGAGTATCATTTCCAAATAAGTGAGGAAATACTATCGAATGGCTAAATTCTTGTCAACCATAAACAATAATTATCCCCGAAGAAAATGATTATTTCCTTCGGGGATACATTTCATTAAGCCAATTTATTAAGAATCTCTTCCGAGATGTCAAAATTAGAATATGTATTTTGAACATCATCATGATTTTCAAGAGAGTCCATGAGATCAATTGCCTGTTTGGCCTTGGATTCATCAAGTTCAACTGTATTCTGGGGAACCATTGTAAGTTTAAAGCTGGTGAAAGTGATGTTGGCCGCAGTTAAAGCATTTTTAACGTTTTCCAAATCACTGGGGTTGCAATACACTTCAATCATGTCTTCAGAAGAGATTACATCGTCCGCACCAGCATCCAGAACGGCATTCATGACCGTGTCTTCATCGACTGTAGGGTTTTCAATGACGACTAAACCTTTGCGATTGAACATCCATGCGACACTACCCACTTCACCCATATTCCCACCGTGTCTGACGAACATATGGCGTAATTCGGCGGTTGTTCGGTTTCTATTATCAGTTGCCGTTTCAACGATGACAGCACATCCACCAGGACCATATCCCTCATAAACGCACTCTTCAATTGTTACGCCCTCAATTTCACCGGTACCTTTTTTTATTGCTGTTTCCCAGTTTGCCTTGGGCATATTTGCTGCTTTAGCGGCGGCAATGGCAGTTCGTAAACGAGCATTGCCATCAATATCTCCACCACCTTGACGAGCGGCTACGATAATTTCTTTGATAACACGGGTAAAAAGTTTGCCACGCTTGGCATCAAGCGCGCCTTTTTTATGTTTAATACTACTCCACTTATTATGACCTGACATAGGCCAACACCTCCAGTCGATAACGATTGTATAGAATTAATCCTATTTTAGAAGTTAGTTAACGGTCAACTATTATAAGCCAGCAAGTTTGCCAGGAACAGGTTGTGATATTGGACTTTGTGGGGCAGCGTCTGGTTTTCTATCTGTACCCATACTGCAATGTCCTTCAAACACAACACCTTCGGCGATTGTAAGTCTTGGGGTCTTAATATCACCCAAAAGTTTACCAGAGGATAATATTTCTAAGCGGTCTTTGGCAACAATATTGCCATTAACAAAACCACTAATCTTAACCTCTCCGGCTGTGATGCTTGCCTTTACTTGCGCATTTGGACCCACGATCAATGATTGTTTAACATCCAAATCGCCATCAAACTGTCCATCAATCTGGACGGATTCTTCTGAGCGTAAAGTACCCTTAAGAACGGTACCTTCACCAATGACTGTTAATTTCTTTTCCATATTTATCTCCCGAGTTTTGCAGGAATTTGGCATAAAGATTTAAATATTATAGATTTAAGCGGTATTTCTTGTCCAATTTGAATGTAATTTAGGGGTAAATAGCCATTTTTATGACCATTTTCCCCTTTGAATCCGTAATTTGATGGATTGTTCGGGCTTCAGGAAAATCATCAGGGCCTAATATATATAATGTTGGTTTTCCCTCAGATTGAGTCCATTGCTGAATATCTGTTTCTGAAACCTCGAAGTAAAGATTTGATTTTTGAAAATAATTTCCAAAATTATCAGGAATTTGGTTGTAGAAAAGAAAGAATATCTCTGGCATTCCCAAGGAAGGTGATACGACTGTCCTTGAGAAGCTATTTTTATTATCATTCCACCAGGTTACTGTTTTATTCATTCCGTACTGGAAAGGTTCCTGTGAAGCATATTGATAGGGTCCAAAATAAATGCACAGAAAATATAGTGCTAAAGCACTCGTCAACAACATAATAACAGTTTTGTAAAAATGAATTTTTTGAGGTTGGTACTTTTGAATCAATTCTAATAGATAAATTAAACCCAGAGCACTGACGACAGGAAATACAACAACTCCGGGGATTGATCTGAGGGCATGGGGAATTCCCTCCATTGTTAGGCTGGATGGAATGGGATAAATAATAAACCAGCCAATCCATAATTTAGATTCAGGTGTTTTATGTTTCCATAGCCAGTAAAGGCCCAGAATAATAAGTAAAGGCTCAATCCACAACAGTAGGCCGGTATAGCCGGTTGAGTGCCTCAGATTCATATCTCCATGAATAAAAAGGTACCCTGGATTGTAGTGCGAAAACCAATTTAGTATGAATTGCCATGCCATTTCCCATGGAGTGAAGGGTTGTGATAACAGGGAAATTCTGTTAAAACGGGCCTGACTTTGAATGTTGTTGCCAAGAGTGTTTAATAGACTGGGGATGCAAATCAATAAAACTAAAATACAAAATATTGATAGCTTGAGAAAGTGCTTTTTCCAGAATTGCCAATAGGTACCGATTAATAAAACTAAAAGTAAGGGAAGGAAGACTTTTGTTATGTCATAGGTATAAACCATCATCCCGCCACATAGGCTCGCAAATACAAGAAATAACAGGCTTTCTCGGGCTACTTCAGGAGGATTCCCCCGATCTTTAGATTTCTCCTTTTCAATGGCCTGATGTAAAAAATAGATGAGTCCTAAAGCAAATAATGGAACCAAGATACCTTGGTTTGCCCATCGTGAGAATTGAACATGCCATGGGGAGACCGCCAGAAAAAAAGATGACCATACGGCAATACGTTCATTAAATAATTTGCGTATCACGATATAAAGCAATAAGACAGTTAGTATCCCGGCGATTGCTGCCGGGAGTCGAGTCGTAGTTTCAGATAACCCTGCCAGCTTTATAAAAGGAATTGTCAGGTAGGTATAGAAAGCGGAATTATAGGTGGCGAGTTCTCTGGTGAATAGAGGATAATGTTGGCCGTCAATGTCATGACCTTGGGTTGAAAGCAACCAGCCGTTATAACCTTTTGCGGCTTCATCTCGAAAAAAACCATTAGGTAAATTACCCAAATCCCATAATCTGATAAGTGATGCAAGAACGAATATCCAGATTAGGGGATATCGGGACAGATACTTCATTTTATTTACCAAAGAACTTATTCTTCATGGCATTGTTTACAATGTCCGGTACCAACTCGGAGACGTCTCCCCCCAATTTACATACTTCTTTGACCATATGCGAAGAAAGAAATGTATATGACTCGCTGGGCATCAGAAAAATGGTTTCAATATCTGGGGCCAGTTTTCGGTTCATTAACGCCATTTGAAATTCATATTCGAAATCAGAAACAGCTCTAAGTCCCCGGATGATGATTTTACAGTTCTTCTTTTCAACGTAATCAACTAAAAGGCCTTCGAAAGATTCGACCCGTGCTTTATCAAGCTTATTTGCGCGCAAGGTTTCCTCCACAAGATGAACCCTTTCATCCGTTGTGAAGGTGGGCCCTTTAACTGGGTTGGGAGCGATGGCGACAATCACTTCATCAAAAAGTTCTAGTCCCCGCTGGATCAAGTCCAGATGGGCATTGGTGATGGGGTCGAAAGTTCCAGGATAGATGGCAGATACTATGGGCATAATGTCTCCTCAGTATTTGAATCTGAATCCGGTGATTTAAGTGAGTAAAAAGACACTCGGCAATCTCCGTATTTTTTTTGCCTTGCTAAATGAAAAGTGGCGACTGTTTCGGGTAACACTGTATTTTGTTGATGGCGGACGATTAATATTCCTTCTGGATCCAGGAGATTTGTCGCAGCTAATAATTCCATGGTTGGAATTTCAAAACCTTTATTGTAGGGAGGATCACAGAATATGATGTCAAATGTCGCTTTTTCATTTCCTAAAGTCTCAATCGCTTTAAGGGCTGTTGAAAAAATGACTCGGGATTGTTTTTCAAATCCCAGAGAGCGAATATTCTCTTGAATGGTTTCGATACTGATTTTTCGTTGGTCAATATAGACAGCATTTCTTGCCCCACGGCTAAGGGATTCCAAGGCCATGTTTCCCGTTCCTGAAAAAATATCAAGAATGCGTTTATCCGCAATCTGGAATTGCAGAATATTAAAAATGGATTCTTTAATTCGGTCAGTTGTAGGGCGTGTTAACTGATCAGGTACAGGTTTAATGATTCGATGTCGGGCAGTGCCAGCTATTATTCTCATTGTTATATTTTAACGGATATTCCAGGATACTGACATAACATCATTTAAAACAACCTTCTCTACACGGGAAATCTGATCATACCTGTTTTCCTGCAACGAATCATCCACGGAGCTATTCCGAGCAGCTCCGTGGATGATTCGCTTCGGATGGACCCTATATATAATATGAAGAGGTGAATTCCAAAATCATTCAATTTTATATAAATAATGATATGATTTCATTGATATAAGAGGACATATTACGATGAATGGATTGTATTAAATTATGACAAAAGTTACCCCTTGTAAAATTCTGGTTACTGGAGGAGCTGGTTTTATTGGTTCTCATCTGGTGGAAGCCTTGGTAAAAGAAGGGCATCAGATAAAAGTTATTGATGATTTTTCGACAGGACAAAAGCGTAACTTGGATGCTGTGAAGGATATTGTTCATATTGTTAAGGGTTCCGTAATGCAGCGTCAATTAATGAAAAAATTGATTAAAGATGTTGATGTTATCTATCATCTTGCTGCATCCGTGGGAGTTAAATATGTGATTGAACATCCGTTGAAGTCCCTGGAAACAAATATCAAGGGAACTGAGAATGTTCTGGAATTTGCCGCTGAATGTGGTAACAAAAAGGTCATAATAGCCTCTACATCTGAAATATATGGTAAAAACGATCGAGTTCCTCTGCGTGAAGAAGATGACAGAATATTGGGCTCTACCCATATTGCGCGATGGGGTTATTCCGACTCAAAAGCCATTGATGAACTTCTAGCCTTAGCCTATCATCGCGAAAAAGGTTTGCCTGTTGTCATCGCCCGGTTTTTTAACATCTGCGGACCAAGGCAAGTTGGGACCTATGGAATGGTCTTACCTCGTTTCGTCAATCAAGCGATGAAGAATGAACCTATAACTGTATTTGGAACGGGTAACCAGAGTCGTTGTTTCTGTTATGTGGGGGATTTGGTAAAAGTATTAAAAAAATTACCTTTTATTCCTTCGGCTGTTGGACAGATTTATAATTTAGGAAGTAATGACGAAATAAAAATAAGAGATTTAGCCAAAAAAATTATTGAAGTAACTGGGAGTAAATCTCATATTGATTTTATTCCCTATGAGAAAGCCTATCAGACAGGGTTTGAAGATATGCATCGAAGAGTTCCCTGTATTGATAAAATCAACCAATTAACGGGTTTTAAGCCAGAAGTTAAACTGGAAGAGATTATTCATAAAGTAATGGAATACAGCAAAATGAGGTTATTAAAATGAAATTGGAAATTCTGACACGGGAAGATCTGAAACAAGTAACTGAACTTGCGTCGAGAGCCTTAGAATATGATCAGGTATCCATTGATTTGATTGAGGAAAAATGTTTTGGAGATCCATCTTATCTTCCCCAATTAAATTGGGTTATGAAAGATGACCAGAAAGTACTGGGCTTTGTTATTGGTGCTTTCCGAGATTATTACAAGGGGAAAACTGGTTGGATCAAATTGATGGCTGTTGATCCTGATTTCCGCCGCAACAATATTGGTACTGAGTTAGTAAAAACTCTGGAAGTTGAATTAAAAAAACTGGGTGCTACGGAATTTAAGGTTATGGATGTCCCCTTGAATTACTTCATGCCTGGATTAGATCCGCGTTATACCGAGGGAATCGTTTTTCTTCAGAAGTTGGGTTTTGAAAAGACTGGCGAACATATTAACATGAATGTTGATTTGGAAGACATGGACTTTTCGACTGTGGATGAAGAGAAAAAGCTGGGTGAGGAAGGTATTATTATTAAGAGGGCTGCTCCTGATGAAAAGGAAGCGGTTATAAAATTTACAGATCCTATATGGGAGATGTGGAACTATGAAGTCAATCAGACTTTTAAGAATGACCCCATCTCTCTTCATATTGCCATATTAAATGGGAGTGTTGTCGCTTTTTCAGCTTATAATGGTAATAATGTTGGGTTACCCTGGTTTGGACCTATGGGAACGCATCCGGATATGAGAGGAAAGCGATTGGGTGAAATATTACTCAAACGTTGTTTACAGGACCAAAAGAATATGGGATTCCATTATTCAATCATTCCTTGGGTAGGGCCCATTGGTTTTTACCTGAAAGCTGTTGATGCTCATATCTCAAGAGTTTTTTGGACATTTAAGAAAGTTTTGATCTAAGGAGGGAATATGCGTCAGGCAAAATTAAAACGAAAAACTACTGAAACAAATATTCAATTACAGATGGTTATTGATGGAACTGGAAAATATTCCATAAATACAGGCATTGGTTTTTTCAATCATATGCTTGAACTTTTTAGCAGACATGGTTTATTTGATCTTACTATTGAAGCTCAGGGTGATTTACAGGTGGACTTTCACCACTGTGTCGAAGATGTGGGCATTTGCCTTGGAAATGCCTTTAAAGATGCGTTGGGTGATGGGGCTGGAATTCGAAGATATTCGTCATTAAGCTTACCCATGGATGAATCCCTGGTCAATGTTGCGGTAGATATTGGTGGAAGACCTCATCTGGAATACCATGTTCCACTTGCAAAGAGTAAGGTAGGCGAATTTGATATGGAACTGGTTGAAGAGTTTTTTAGAGCATTTGTAACCAATGCTCGTATAAACCTCCATATTGACCTGGTCCGAGGTGAGAATCTTCACCATATTGCGGAAGCTGTTTTTAAAGGTGTTGCCAGAGCACTAAGGGCCGCAACAGAAAAGGACCCCCGATTTGCGGGAGTCCCTTCTACAAAAGGTGTCTTATAAAACAGCTTAAGAGGCAGAATTAACTTGGTTTTCTTGATTAAGAAGCCGTAATTGCGGCTTCTTTTTCTTTTGGACTGTTTCCGGAGTGATGATACATTCTTCAACATCCTCACGTGAGGGTACATCAAACATGACATCCAAAAGAATCTCTTCAAAGATGGATCTTAATCCGCGCGCGCCTGTCCCTCGTTTCATGGCTTCACGAGCAATCGCGTTGAGTGCCTTAGATTGAATTGTGAGTTTTACATCTTCCATTTCAAAGATTTTCTGGAATTGTTTAACCAATGCATTCTTTGGCTCAGTCAGAATCCTGATCATATCCTGTTCTCTTAAATCATGTGCCACTGACACGACGGGAAGACGACCAATAAATTCAGGAATCATTCCAAACTTTATCAAGTCCTCTGGTTCAACCTTGTTCATCACTTCACCCGTCAATTTATCTTTTTTGGATACTACGGGTGCACCAAACCCGATGCTGGATTTACTGACACGTTCTTCAATGATTTTATCTAGCCCAACAAAAGCACCGCCGCAAATGAATAAGATATTGGTGGTATTGATCTGAATGAACTCCTGATGAGGATGTTTTCTTCCTCCCTGTGGAGGAACATTTGCTAAAGTGCCTTCAACTATTTTTAACAAGGCCTGTTGTACACCTTCGCCAGACACATCACGAGTGATGGATACATTCTCAGATTTCTTTGCAATCTTATCAATTTCATCGATGTAGACAATACCTTGTTCAGCTCGTGCAACATCGTAATTTGTTGCCTGCAATAGCCGGAGGAGTATGTTTTCGACATCTTCACCCACATATCCTGCTTCAGTAAGTGTTGTGGCGTCGGCAATGATGAATGGCACATTTAATATTCGGGCTAATGTTTGTGCTAAAAGAGTTTTCCCTGATCCCGTTGGTCCTATGAGAAGGATATTACTCTTTTGAATTTCAACATCATCAGATTTTCTTACAGAGGCCTGTTGAATTCGTTTATAGTGGTTATAAACAGCTACTGACATCGATTTCTTTGCTCTGTCCTGACCAATGACATACTGGTCAAGTTGATCTTTAATCTCTGCCGGTTTAGGTAATTTGGGGTTGGTTGCCGTATTGGGTTGCAAGTCTGTATTACGGTCATGCATTAGTAAATAATTGCATTTACTAATACAGTCATTACAGATAAATACACCGGGTCCGGCGATAAGTTTTCGTTCCTGGCTTTTTGATTTGCCACAGAAAGAACATCTTTGTGAATTATTATAGTCAGTCATTTAAATAACGATTATTTTCCTGTATTTCGGTTCAATACAATTACTTCATCAATAAGACCGTATTCAACAGCCTGTTTGGCTGACATGAAATAATCACGGTCTGTATCTTTAACAATTTCTTCAATTGCTCTGCCAGTGTGATGAGCCAATATCTGGTTTAAACTTTCTCTTAATCGGAGAACTTCTTTGACCTGGATATCAATATCAACTGCCTGACCTTGTGCTCCACCCCAAGGTTGGTGAATCATTATCCGCGAATTGGGAAGCGCATATCTTTTGCCAGCAGCACCTGCTGACATAAGAACCGCCGCCATACTGGCAGCTTGTCCCATGCAGGTGGTTGTTACATCAGGCTTAACAAATTGAATGGTGTCATAAATCGCTAATCCTGAAGTTACAGAACCACCAGGACTATTGATATAAAGATGGATATCCTTATCGGGATCTTCTGACTGTAGGAATAACAATTGGGCAATGACTAGATTGGCTATATCATCATTTATTTCTGTACCTATAAAGATTATCCGTTCTTTTAGCAATCTGGAGTAAATATCGTATGAGCGTTCTCCACGATTAGTTTGTTCTATGACAAAAGGAATCATCGCCATGTTCTCCTCGTTTTTGTTGCAATTTATTCCTTACTGATATCAACTTTCGCTAAACTTAAAAGATGGTTTACTACTTTGTCGTGAAGCATATCATGCTTCATGGATGAAAGCTTTTTGGATTGGTTTAAGTATTCTTTGAATTTATCAACACTAACACCATATCCTTCTGCCTTAGATTTTATGTCATTTTCGAATTCTTCATCTGTTACAACAATATTTTCTTTTGTGGCGATTGCATCAATAATATATGCTGCAGTGATTGATTTGCGGGCAGAATCCAAGCTTTGTTGCGCCATTTGTTCAGGGGTGGCTTTTAACTTATCTAAAGTTAAACCCTGCATTTGTAAGTTTTGTTGGGTTCTCTGAAGTATTTCCTGTCCACCTTGGTACACAAGAGACATTGGTAGATCCATGGGCATTCTGTTAACTAACTCATCTAATAATTGGTTTTCCATGGATTCTTTTTCACGATTTTCCTTGTAAAGTTGAATATCTTTTTTGACGGCATCCTTAAGTTCTGATAAGTTTGCATGTTTCCCTAAATCTTTAGCGAAATCGTCGTCAAGATTTGGTAATACTTTTGTTTTTACTTCTTTAAGCTTTACTTGATATTCAACAGTCTTTCCAGCTTTATTCTTTTCTGAATGATCTGCTGGATAAGTGACTATCACATCAGTGCTTTCTTCTATAGAGAGATTCTTTAAGGCGTTTTCAATTTCTTCCGGATACATTCCTTGACCAAGGATAGTCGTTTCACCTTTTTCTTCCTTTTTTGAAGTAGACCCTTTCTCTTTCATTTCAAAATGAATCAAATCTCCATCTATGGCTTTACGGTCAGAAACGGGGTTGTATGCGGCATGTTGTTCTTGTAGGCGCTTTAAAACATCATCAATTTCTTGCTCAGTGATATTGATTTCATTTTGCTTTACACTAATGCCAGAGTAATCTCCTAACTTTACCTGAGGCTTTAGTTCTACCTCAAGTGTACAGATAACGGGTTGTCCCTCTTCATTAGTGAGATCAGTGACTATGGGTTGGCTGAATACATCAAGGTTATTGTCTTTTGAAATCTGTTCAAATGCTTCAGGAAGAAGTTCTTCAATAGCTTGAGACTTTACATCCTTTTTATATCGCGATATCAGCATGTTGCGGGGAACTTTACCAGGACGGAAGCCAGGTAGTGAGGCTGTTTTTTGGATTTTATCGAATAGCTCATTCATTTTTAAAGAAATATCAGTTTCTGTTAATTCAATCTGAATCTTTTTTACACAGTTTGCTGCATCTTCCAGTTTCAAAACTTTGACATCCATGAGTGACTCCATGATTTGAGAATAATATCTGGTAAATTGGGGTTTAAACTATTATTTTATCGTGTTTTGAAATGTGGCGCAATGAAACAGGTCATTGCATTCACTAATCTCTTATTTTATGATGATTAAAATAGTTAGGAGGAAACTTAGATGCCAAACAAGGATGAACGTTGGTCAGATAATGTACCGGGACAATATTATGTTGATAAGTCTTGTATTTTTTGTAATCTTTGTATGGAAGTTGCGCCAGAACATTTTAAAGAATCTGAAGATGGTGATCATGACATTGTTTTTAAACAACCTGTTTCAGATGAAGAATTGTCAAAATGTAAGGAAGCTTTGGAACAATGCCCGGTTCAATCTATTGGTGATGACGGCGAATAACTAAGAATAAGAAGAAGTAAATATGTTGCTGGCGTGTCCTGTTAAATATGGCACGCCAGTATTTATTTTATTTTGAGAGGGCGTATCTGGTGCGAGAGGAGGGAGTTGAACCCTCACGAGTTTCCCCACTAGATCCTAAGTCTAGCGCGTCTGCCAATTCCGCCACTCTCGCAAAGGTAAATATAAAAGGCTAATTTAGTGGTGGGCGGTCAGGGAATCGAACCCTGAACCTTAGGATTAAGAGTCCTCTGCTCTGCCAGTTGAGCTAACCGCCCGTTGAAAATAGAAGACTTTAGATTTTAGCTTAAAGTCAGCTGTGATATCAATGGTGCGCCCTGAGGGAGTTGAACCCCCAACCTTCTGATCCGTAGTCAGACGCTCTATCCAATTGAGCTAAGGGCGCGAATGGGGTGGGTAACGGGACTCGAACCCGCAACCTTCAGATCCACAATCTGATGCTCTAACCATTGCGCTATACCCACCATCAGTATATTAAATAATTGTACACGAAACCTTTGACATACTTCAAGGAAGTAAAAAAACATAAGCAATGGCGCGCCCGACAGGATTCGAACCTGTGACCCTCTGCTTAGAAGGCAGATGCTCTATCCAGCTGAGCTACGGGCGCTTTGTATAAAATTTTATCATAAATAAAAACCCAAGTAGGTTTACAAGGGCTTTTATCTATTGAAAACAAAGTTCAATAACTGTGTTTATCAAGTATAACTTTTCCTTTGAATACCCTGTAAATTAATGTTGTATACATAAGAACCAGGGGGACACCAATGGCGGCGATTATAAGCATTGTCTTGAGAGTATTCTTTGATGATGCCGCATTATAGATGCTTAAATGATTGTTTGCGTTTCCAAGCGAATAAACCATGTAAGGAAAAGTTCCCATTCCGTAGGTCAATAATAATAAAAATATGATTATTGAAGATGCAAGAAAAGCATGCCAATAATGTTCTTTATTTTCTTTCCAAATCATAAATAGGACTACAAATGCAGTAACAAGGGGAATAATAAAAAGAGTCGGTGCATTAGAAAAGTTACTAATCATTCTCGGTGCAAGGATGAAAATTAAAATGGTGGAAATAAAATAAAAAAAGATAAAAATACTTGTAGTATATGGAAGCCAATGTTTGATTTGTTTTTTTAATTCACCTTCTGTTTTTAATAAAAGATACAGATTCCCATGCATTGCGAAAAGAGAAACAACAAATAGACCAATAATAAGAGAAAATGGATTTAAAAGGCCAATAAAAGTTCCTGAATACTCATAATCAGTTGTTAAAGGAATTCCTCGTATCATGTTGCCAAGCGCGACACCTATAAGCAATGCCGCTAATGTACTTCCAATACAGAAAAGTGTATCCCAAATATTTGTCCACCAAGATTGTGTTTGTTTACTTCTAAATTCAATGGCGGTTGCTCTAAATATCAAAGCCATTAGTAACAATATAAAAGCCAGGTAAAATCCAGAAAAAACAGTCGCATACACCATAGGGAATGCTGCAAAAAGTGCTCCGCCTCCCGTGATTAGCCAAACTTCATTTCCATCCCAAATGGGGCCAATTGAGTTTATTAGTACTCTTCGATCAGTATCCTTTTTAGTAAGTAAATGTAATATACCAACGCCCAAATCAAATCCATCTAAAATGGCATATCCTATAAAAAGAATTCCAACTAAACAGAACCATGTAATATTCAAATCAAATCCCAGCATATACATAAACCTCCGTGTGGTTAGTCCAGTTCTGGTTTTACTCGTATTTTTTGATCCAATAAATAAAGAAATAGAACAAATAGAACAAAGTATACAAATCCAAATAGCAAGAGTGATGTAAATACTTCCGCCTGCCCCACCACTGGAGAAAATGCATCTTTTGTCCGTAAGAGGTTATAAACAATCCATGGTTGTCTGCCTATTTCAGCTGAAGCCCAACCAACTTGATTTGCAATTTGTGGACCGAGTGCTGAAATTAGAAAGCAATAAAGAACCCATTTATTCTCAAAAAGAGAACCTCTCCACCAAAGGAATAGTCCTAATAAGGATAATCCAATTAACGCAAAACCTATTCCAACCATTAGATGATATGTCTGGAATACTATGTTCACTGGGGGCCTGTTCTCTGGGCTGAATGATTTAAGTCCCATCACAGGAGTATTAGGATTGCCTGATACCAATATGCTGAGCATTTTAGGAATTGCAATTCCTATTGTTTTTTCCTGTTTATCAAAAACCCAACCAAAAAGATATAGATCGGCTGGAGCATTTTCCTCAAAATGACCTTCAAAAGCCGCTAGTTTGGCCGGCTGGTATTTTGAAACACCGATAGCACTGGAATGCCCTGAAAATAATTGGAGAAGGGAGCTGCATAGGGCAACTAAAATACCTGTTTTCATGCAAATTTTTGCATACTCAAGATGTATTTTCTTTAGTAAATAAAACGCACTGACTGATAAAACGATAAAGGCACCTGTTAACCAACACCCACCGATACTGTGTATGAATCTATCGATAGTGGATGGATTGAAGACCATGGCCCAGAAATCAACGATTTCTGCTCTGCCATTTACTATGTGATGTCCTGCTGGAGTTTGTTGCCAGGAATTAGCAACGATAATCCAAAAAGCACTGAGATGGGCACCCAGACAAACTAATATTGTTGAAATAAAGTGCATTCTTTTACTGACACGGTTCCATCCAAATAAAAGGATACCCAAAAATCCTGATTCAAGGAAAAAGGCAAACAATCCTTCAGCTGCAAGGGGGCTTCCAAAGACATCTCCGACAAAACGTGAATATCTAGACCAATTGGTGCCAAATTGGAATTCCATCACAATCCCTGTGGCAACTCCGAGTGCAAATGTTAATGAAAATATCTTGACCCAGAACTTTGTTAATTTGTGATAGATTTCATTTCCAGTTTTAAGATATAGGCCTTCAAATATGACTAAAAAAAGACTTAATCCGATACTCATTGGGGGGAATAAATAATGAAATGCTACTGTAAAGGCAAATTGAATGCGTGATAGTAGGGAGAGATCCATGGTTTATCCTCGTTTAATTGTTGAATATCCAATATTTACATCATATTAAAAAGATTAGCCCAAAATTAATTATTTCTATATCATAGTCAACTTAGTGTGAATATCAACTATATGTTTATTAGGTTAATAGTTATGGTATGGTGAGTTGTTAGCGGACTTTTACAAAGTATTCAAAAATGTGGTTGGCGACTTCGCTGCAAAAGGGTTCATTACTAAAACCATGGTCCCCTCCAGCAATAGTAATAAATTTTTTATTGGATGTGGGTAGATTCTGATATGTACATTGAACATTTTGATAAGAAATCTTTTGGTCTACTGAACCGTGTATTATGAGAATCTGCTGGTTATAGTTTTGAAGGGTCTTTGATGGATTAAATTTGCACATTTCCTGAAACAATTGTGGCCCCATTTTAAAGTTAATGTTTTGAAATTCTACATACCCCTGCTTATGCAGGTCATTTTTAACATTGCTGAAATAAAGTTTTGTCCATGGAGTCGTTGGAAATAAAAACTCTTGTTCGAAATTTAAAACTGGATTTGCTAACAATAATAGGCCTGTTTTATCTGGATACTTGCCGGCAAATAATGCTGAAATACCTCCACCAAAGCTTGCCCCAGCTAAGCCAATCTTCCTATATCCCAAGGTTTCTGTATAAGAGATGATTGTTTCCAAGTCCAGTAGCAATTTGCTGATTGTAAAATCATTTATAGGGGTTCCAGAACTGTTGCCATGGGCTCTGAAATCAAATCTGAGTGTACTAATACCGGCAGTATTCAATAATTCTTCAGCCTTAATAAAGATCGTTTCATCTTTATTAACTGTCATCCCGTGAGCAAAAACCACAATAAAATCAGAACTATCAGATTGTTTAAGTAATGTGTCCAAGGAATACCCATCAGGAGTTGTGATGAATAAGTGGGAGGTTTTAATAGGCATGATTTGATGTTTGAAATGGTCGGGGCGGCCGGATTTGAACCGGCGACCTCATGGTCCCAAACCATGCGCGCTAGCCAGCTGTGCCACGCCCCGAACAATTGACTGAGTATCAATCAAAAATACTGAGTGTATATATCATAACAAAAAATTGATGAGAATTAATTAGAAGATTTTAGAAAAAGCGGGCTGCTTGCTTTAACAGCCCGCTTTTATATGTAAATAATTAAAATACTAAGTGGTAAGTTCCAATTTTCTTAGGATTTAATTCTACAAGTAAATTGCCGGATTTAAGTGTAGCTTTCTTTAGTGGATTTTCTTCCATATCTGTTATAAATGCCTGCTTTATTGGATTACAGAGTTTAATCGTGGTCGATACCGCTTTTTCTGTTGGATTATAGATACGAAGTACTAGTCCGACTCCAGATTCCGCCTGTTTTAGCGCAGATAAAATCAAGGGTTTAGGAATTTGCATGAAGCTGTATTCAGTAGCAGGTAATGAACCCTTATGTGTTGCTTTCCCACACTGAATTAGTCTGCTGGGATAGTTAAATGCCAATGCTTCATCCATAACGCCTGCTTTTTCCCAATGGCCTTTATGAGGATAAACGGAGTACTTATAAGTGTGGAGTCCCAGACATTGACTGCCTTTCATCTGATCCCTGTAATCAACTCCACCTTCACCCAAAAGATCAATTTTTATTGAGAACGAACGGAGAAGCGTTAAGGCTATCGTATGTTGCTTGTCTGCCTGAACTTCATACTCTTTGATGCCATCATTTAAAATAGCCATTGAACGATCATTACTGGAAATGACTACAAAGTTGTTCTGAGGTTTTTCCTTCATTTCTGGCTCGTTCCAAGTGGTGTCATCTGGGCTATCAATTGCTCTTTTTAAAACATCAAACTGGCCATCTGCATAATGATAACGAGTCTCTACATTTGTTGGGAAACATGCTCTGAGTCGGTGATATTCGACAGTATTATTGACGGTGGTTTCAATATCCAGCCGTTTTGCTCCAGCACGTAATATATACCGAGAAATTATTTCAACAGGTTTGGTGGCATCTGTACGGCGAGTGTAGTCATGGTTTAATGTCTCTGGGAGTTGTAGTACCCATTTTACTTGATAAATTGTCTGGATAGCACCCTGTTCAAGAAGGGTGACTTCGGCATTTTGACTCAGTGATGTAAATACTTTATCAAAATAGGGTGGTTTGGTTACCCATGGATTACCAGCTTCTCCGCGGTCTTCAAAGTAATTGAGGTCGTGATAAAAATTACCGGTTATCTTGTCTTCCAAAGTAACAGACCCATTGGATTGAATGGTAACTTTGAGGTAATCATTTTCCATTTCATTAGGTGCAGTAACCATCGTTCCATGATTTCTTTTAATGCTGTCTTTTCGGATAACTTCATATACTTTATATCCCATGGCTGGGATGAGTCCGGAGGGGAAATGAAGTGTGGCCCGTTTTACAGAGAACATCATGGGTGTGTCTGCCATGGTTTGCATGACAGGATAGGTTGATTCAATGGACTGAATCTGGACAGGAACTTCCTGACCTGTGGTTGCATCTTTTATCGACAAGGATTTCCATGGCATTGAAGCGGGGATATCCACTTGAGGTGTGAGAATTTCTTCTTTTGGGAAAGGCAAAGGATTAAAGGCGACAAGGAAAATACTATCTTTGTCGCGGTCCAGGGTGTCGATACGACGAACAATATTTTGGAATGATTTGTACAAGACATTTTGGGATATTTCAGATGACTGCCGATAACGGTAAACCATATCTTCATGGACTCCATCGACAGAACAACCACCAATAGCGTCATGCCCATGATTCTCAAGTAACCATTTCCATGACATATCCAGGAACCCTTTTGGATAGTCATCCCCAAGAAGTTTTGTGACAGAAGCAAAGGGCTCAGCATATCCTTGTAATTTCCGTTCCGTTGCCGTATTCAGTTGTTTTAGATAAATACGCGCCGAAGTAACATATCCGTATAAAACGGACATTGACGGAGTACGGTAGACATACCGCATTTCACCTTTAACCGTTTTCAGGTTTTTGACTGTGGACTTAAGTTTTTCAATATATTGGGGAAAACTGCTATGGGTGACTTTGTCATTGGGTCTGACCTTCTGACAATCTGCGACCAGTCTTGGTTCATAGGGGTGAGCAGAACTTGAATCGTGTCCATTCATCCAGGCAATTTGATTGGTACCGAATTCATCTTTTTGCATATCAATCAGTTCATTGCACCATTGTTTCAAGTTTTCATTATTGTATGAGAAGACTTGGTCTAACATTTCATAATCGGCATCAATACCAGCAGAAAGGTCATTTACCTTAAAGGGTAAACCACCTTCACTCCAACGATAATCACGATCCCCCGGACCTCGATTGTATAAGGCTCTTCTATAAATGAAATACCAAAAGTTATAGCGAGGCCAACTGGCAAACCGTGAGGTTAGGGCCTTTGTACCATCTGCACCTTCCCATATAAATTCTGATTTGGGGGCTTGTGTTGAACTGATACCACGATAGAAAAGAATACTGTCTATCCCAAAACCTGCATATAACTGTGGGAGTTGTGAAATTTGACCCCATGAAAAAGGAGAATACCCGACCTTCATCGGGGCTCCAAATTCCTTAGCGATTCGATGTCCTACCAACAGGTTCCTTACCAGAGATTCTCCTGAGACTAGAAATTCATCGGGAAGACAATACCATGGACCCACTAAAAGTCTGCCCGATTTGACCAGTTTTTCTATTCTCTTTCTGTTTTCTGGTTTTACCGCCAGATAATCTTCTAAGGGAATCGTTTGAGAATCCAGATGGAAGAATCGATAGTTTTTATCGTTTTCTAGGATCTCCATCATCTGATCCATCATATCGACCAGATACATGCGATTTTTTTGGAAAGAATACCGCCATTCACGATCCCAGTGGGTTTGAGAGATGACATGAATTTCGTATTGTTTTGAATTCTCTGATTTCGACATAAATTAAACCTCATTTACTGACAGGGTGGTAGTAAAAATCTTTCTTTTAGAATAGCAAAAAACGTCAAGAAAAACCCATGAAAAACAGGGTAAGATAAATCCCTATGATGACACAGGACGATTATCGAATAAGACTCCAAAAAGCACTTGATTTTATTGAAGACCATCTTGAAGAAGATATTGATCTGGATGACATAGCAGGGAGTGCCTGCTTTTCCAAGTTTCACTTCCACCGGTTGTTTCAGGCCTGGCTGGGAATAACAGTTGCGGATTATGTTCGTAAACGGCGGTTGACCATGGCGGCTTGCCGGTTGCGACAGTTTCCTGACTCTGTTTTGGATGTGGCGCTTCGGTATTGTTTTGGCACTCATGAGTCCTTTATTCGTGCTTTCCGACGTCAACATGGTATGAATCCGGGGAATTACCGAAAGAGTCATGAAAAGATGAACTCGTATCCCCGGGTCGTTTTACATCCCACACAAACAATATTTTATTATGGAGGAATTGATATGGAACCCGTAATTATCCAACAACCTGAATTGACGATTGTTGGTTTGGAAATTCTTACGACCCTGAAAGATAATGATGAAGACCATACTATCCCCAAATTATGGGAGAAGTTTTGTCCTCGAATGAATGAAATAAAAAACAAAAAGAATGATGATGAATCTTACGGTATTTGTTTTGGTGATTCACCTTCACAACCTTTTACCTATGTTGCTGGTATTGAAGTTGAAAAAAATGAGACTGTTCCCGAAGGAATGGTTTGTCGAATTCTTCCAGCCTCACGATATGCGGTTTTTACTCACAAAGGTCCTTTAACGAATTTGAAGGAGACTTATGGACATATCTATGGAACCTGGTTCCCACAATCCGGACTGGAATTGGCTGGAATGTTTGATTTTGAAAAGTATGATTCCCGATTTAAAGGAATGTATGATCCAAGCACGGAAATTGATATTTATGTCCCAATAAAATAGTTTCTATGACGAAGGAGCATCGAACTAGATCGATCTTGTTCGATGCTCCTTTCTTTAAGTTTTCTATTTACAAGGGTTTAATTTTTCTAGATTCAATGGTTTTCTGGACTTCTTTTACAATCTCATCAACAAAGTCTGCTTCATTGATTCTCTTGATCTTCTCACCATGTTTTAAAAGTAAACCCACACCTTTTCCTGATGCAATTCCCACTTCTGCCATTTTGGCTTCACCAGGTCCATTGACTTCACAGCCCATGACAGCCACCGTAATAGGTTCTTTTATATTTTCTAAAGCTTTTTCTACTTTCTCTACTATAGGGAGCAAATCAACCTGACATCTACCACAAGTTGGGCATGAGATAATGGTTACACCATGTGTTCTTAACCCTAATGCTTTCAATATTTCCCATCCAACTTTTACTTCCTCAACTGGATCCGCCGTCAGAGAGACTCTGATGGTATCTCCCAGACCTAACCAGAGCATTGCACCCAGTCCCACAGAGGATTTAATGGTTCCTCTCCAGGCTGGGCCTGCTTCGGTGATTCCTAAATGGAAAGGATAATCACAGCGTTCTGCGAGTCGCTTATAACTGGCGACGGTTAAATTTACATCAGATGTCTTTAGTGAAATTAATATGTCATGGAAACCTAATTCTTCAAGGACCCCAATTTCCCATAATGCAGCTTCGGTCATTGCTTCAGGTGTCAGGCCTCCAAACTTTTCGATAAGTTGTGGATTGATTGATCCGCCATTCACACCGATTCGAATTGGAATACCTCGCTCTTTTGCCGCTGCAACTACTTCTTTTACCTTTTCTTCATCTCGAATATTCCCCGGATTAAGCCTAATTTTATCGACACCCATTTCTATTGCTTTTAAAGCCAGATGATGATTGAAATGAATGTCGGCAACTAAAGGAATGGAACACTGTTTTTTTATTTCACCCAGAGCTTCTGCATCCTTCATATCCGGAACTGCAACACGGATAATTTCACATCCAGCTTCGACTAATCGGTTTATTTGTGAAACCGTAGCATCAATATCGTGAGTGAATGCTGTGGTCATAGATTGGATGCGAACAGGATGTTCGCCACCCAGCATTAAATTTCCTACTTTTACAGATCGGGTCTTTCGGCGTTCTATTTGTATTGTTGAAGCAAATTCCATTGGATATTTCCTTATTATTAATGACCGACTTATTTTGTCAGATATTAGGGATACTTTATCACGAAACCATGATTGAGTTTGAGAGGCAGAATACCTAAGTTAATTTTCTATTTTGGGCCATTTCAAGGGCCAGGTGAACAGCTGATATCATTGAAGACGGATTTGCCAATCCTTTTCCGACTAAATTATATGCTGTTCCGTGGTCTGGAGATGTTCTGATAATCGGTAAGCCTACGGTGAAATTTACGCCTCCATGAAAATCCAATGTTTTCAGAGGTATTAATGCCTGGTCATGATACATCGTTACTAAGAAATCGAACTCACCTGAAAGGGCTCTGTGGAATAAGGTGTCGGGAGGAACGGGTCCAATAACTTGGCATCCTTTTTTCTGAAATTCATGGATGATGGGGGTGATGGTTTTAATCTCTTCCAGTCCGAACATGCCGTTTTCTCCAGCATGTGGATTGAAGCCTGCAACTCCAATTTTGGGATGTTTTAATCCTAATTCTTCACAGGCTCTCAGTGCTAATGAAATAGTTGAGCGCAACCTGGGTTTTGTGAGAAGTCCGGATACTTTGGATAAAGGTTCGTGAATGGTGGCTAGTATCAGTTTTAATCCGCCTCCGGTGAAAGCCATTCCAAATTTCCTGGTTTTTGTCAAAGATGCCAGGTATTCAGTATGTCCATGAAAAGGGGAATCCGCCAGTTTTAATATCTCTTTGTTTATGGGAGCTGTTACTATTCCGCTTACCCAATTGTTCCTTGCGAATTGGACTGCCAATTCAAGATACTGAATTGCGGCCTTACCACATAACTTTGAAGGTTTTCCCGAAGGAGGTAATGTCTTAAATAACGACAAGTTAATTAGTACATGTTCTTTTGCTTGTTGAATTTGATTGGGAGTGATTTGTTTTAAAGCATAAGAGAGATTCATCTTCTCCGCAGTTTTTCGTAATACAATTTCATCCCCAATCACGATTAAAGTACATTTTTGAGAGAGTTTTTTATCTTGAAGGGTTTTCAAAATAATCTCTGGACCGATCCCTGCCGCATCTCCCATCGTGACGGCTAATAGTATTTTTTTCGATTTGATCATAATTTACAGTATAAAAGACTCACTCTTAAGGCGCAAATCCTTTATGATAGTAAGTAAACAGGCCTTTATTTCCCTGTGTTATACTTACGAAAATCATGCCATAAGGAAGGTACTGATTCTATGCCAACACGAATCCGAAAATGTATTGAACCTATTCAGCCCTATAATCCGGGAAAACCCGTGGAAGAGCTGGAACGCGAACTGGGTATCACAAATATTATCAAACTGGCCAGTAATGAAAATCCCCTGGGTCCATCTCCCAAGGCTATTCAGGTCATCAAAGAAAAAGCTTCGGATATGAACTATTATCCAGATGGAAGCGGTTATGATCTTCGCAAAAAATTGGCCTCCATTCATGGCGTTGCACCGGAACAAATCACTATCGGAAATGGGTCTGATGAAATAGTAAGTTTACTCACTCAACTCATTCTCGAACCAGGTGATGAAGCTATTATTTCTGAGCTTGCTTTTGTTCGGTATGAAATGGCCGTTCAGGCTGCGGGTGCTAAACCTGTTATTGTTCCCGCCAAAAATAAATATCATCACGATCTTCCTGCAATGAAAAAGGCAATTAATGATAAGACCCGGATTGTATTTATCTGTAATCCCAACAATCCGACGGGTACCATGCTCACACAGGCCGAAACGGATGAATTCATGAAATCCATTCCAGACTCTGTGCTGGTAGTTTTTGATGAAGCCTACTATGAATTTGTAACTCGTCCCGATTATACCCAGAGTTTGAATTATCTGAAAGCCGGTAAGAATGTAATGGTTCTCAGAACTTTTTCCAAAATTTATGGTTTAGCCGGGCTACGGGTGGGATATGGGTTTGCTGATGCACAATTGATTACTGATTTTAATCGCGTTCGTACTCCATTCAATGTGAATCGGATTGCTATGTTTGCCGCAGAGGCCGCATTGGATGATCAGGATTATGTTGTCAAATGCGCCAATTTAAATACTGAAGGTAAAAACTATATTTACTCTGAAATGGCTAAGTTAGGGCTTCCTTATGTTGAAACTGAGGGTAATTTTATTTTGATTGATACCCTGAAAAATGGTATGGATATTTATCAAAAAATGCTTCAACTGGGTGTTATTGTAAGACCCATGGGTATGTATAAGCTTCCCACTTGTATCAGAGTTACTATCGGAACGATGGAAGAGAATAAGAGATTTGTTGAAAGTTTGGCACAAGTTATCAAATCCTGATCAGAATGGGTATATATGATCATCGTATTACGACCTGATGCTTCAGAAGAACAAATCGACCATTTATTAAGTCGAATCCGCGAGATGGGTTTAACGCCGCATATCTCTCGTGGAATCGAACGAACTATTGTGGGCGTCATTGGTGATGAACGGTTAATCCGTGAGCGATCATTCCAATCTACCCCTGGCGTTGAACATGTGATGTCCATCCTGAAGCCTTTTAAACTTGCGAGTCGAGAATTCAAACACGATGATACTATTGTCCATGTAAATAAAGTTGAATTTGGTGGTAATAAAATTGTTTTGATTGCAGGACCTTGTTCAATCGAGAATCCAGAACAATTAATGAAAACCGCCAACGCCGTCAAGGCCGCAGGCGCCACAGTTTTAAGAGGTGGAGCATTTAAACCCAGAACATCACCCTATAGTTTTCAGGGGCTGGGTGAAGAAGGATTAAAACTTCTTGATGAAGCCAGAAGAGCAACCGGCCTATCTGTTGTATCTGAGGTCATGGATACTCGAGATGTTGAGCTTGTCGCGCGCTATGTCGATATTCTTCAAATTGGAACACATAATCAACATAATTATGCATTACTGAAAGAAGTGGGCACACTACAGAAACCTGTTATTCTTAAACGTGGATTAAGTTCCACTGTTGAAGAATATCTCTTGGCTGCAGAGTATATATTATCTCGAGGTAATAATCAGGTAATTCTGTGTGAACGCGGTATTCGTACCTTTGAAAAAGCGACACGTAATACTTTAGATATATCGGCTATTCCTGTATTGAAACATCTGAGTCATTTACCAGTTATTGTTGACCCAAGTCAGGCGACAGGTAATTGGCGATTGGTGGAGCCCATGTCCATGGCATCTGTTGCTGCGGGTGCTGACGGATTAATGATTGAGGTTCATCCTGAACCTGAAAAGGCTTTGTCTGATGGCGCCCAATCGTTGTTACCTGAAAAGTATGCTCATTTAGTATCTCAAGTCCAATTGATTGCCAGAGCCATTGGGCGAGAAATCTAGTTTGTTTTAGGATATCGGTGCCTTCCGAGATTTTATTCGGAAGGCACTACTTATGGGGAACCCCTTAATTTCTATATAATAGTATGTAGAGATATTAACCATGACTCCAACTATGTTTCATAAAATAAGCTTAATTGGCGTGGGATTGATGGGTGGATCCTTGGGGATGGCATTGCGAAAGTGTCATTTGGCTGATTATGTCTATGGTATTGGTCGTAATCCTCAACGATTACAAGATGCTGTTGATGTCGGAGCTATAGATATCGCTACTACATCTTTTGAAGAAGGGCTCAAGGATGCTGATATCGTGGTTTTATGTGTACCTGTGCTTACAACCCTTTCTTTAGTGAAGCAAATACTGCCCTTTGTATCTCCTCCAACTGTTTTGACTGATGTGGGGAGTACAAAGTTGGGTGTTGTAAAAATCATAAATAAGCAGCTCTTTGATTTGTCATCCAAAGTAGAATTTATTGGGAGTCATCCCATGTGTGGTTCTGAGAAATCAGGAGTTGATGCGGCCACTCATTGCCTATATCAAGGTGCTACCTGCGTATTAACTCCAACAGTAGAAACTTCATCACAATCGTTAGAAAAATTAAAAAAACTGTGGGAAGCTGTCGGTTGTCATACCATAGAAATGTCTCCAGAGGACCATGACAGGTCTGTAGCTATGTATAGTCATCTTCCCCATATTGTGTCTTCTGTTTTAGTCAATGCCATTGAGAGTCTGGATGAGAAATGGGCAAATCCGAATAATTTGGCTTCTTCTGGTTTCAAGGATACTACACGGATTGCCGCCAGCCATCCCCAAATTTGGTCGGATATTTGTATTGAGAATAGAGAAAATCTATTAGAAGCTGTAACTCAAATGGAATCTACTTTGGCACAGTTCCATAATTTAATTGAGAAATCTGACAGTCATGGAATGTATGAATTTTTTAACAAAGCACGAGATGTAAGAAATAGTAAAATTAATAATAAATAAGAAATCGGGAGGATTGGATTTATGCGTTTTGATAAATTTACCATGAAGTCCCAGGAAGCGCTCTCAGAAGCTCAATCAATTGCACAATCTTTTTCCCACCAACAAATTGATGTCGAGCACTTACTGTTAGCATTATGTAGGCAGGATAAGGGAGTTATCCCCTCAATTTTATCTCAGTTAAATATTAATCGTGATCAATTAGACAAAGAGCTTGAACTTGAAATACGTCGTTTCCCTTCTGTAAGTGGTAGTGGTGAATTGTATCTATCTAACCGTTTGAAATCAGTCTTGGATAATTCTTTCAAAGAAGCTGAATTGTTGAAAGATGAGTTTGTGAGCACTGAGCATATCTTTTTGGCTATGACAGTCATAAACGATAAATCGCCTACGGCAAATCTATTGCGAAAATATGGAATTAATAAAGAAAATATCTTAAGTGTTTTAAAAACAATTCGTGGTAGTCAGAGAGTTACTGATGCAAGTCCAGAAGATAAATACCAGGCATTGCAACGATACGGACGGGATCTGACATTGTTGGCTCAAAATAATAAATTAGATCCTGTAATTGGAAGAGATGAAGAGGTTCGTCGAGTCGTTCAAGTATTATCTCGACGTACTAAAAATAACCCTGTATTGATTGGTGAACCAGGGGTAGGTAAGACAGCCATTGTTGAAGGACTGGCGCAACGTATTATTTCAGGTGATGTTCCTGAGTCTCTCAAAGATAAGAAACTCATAGCTCTTGATATGGGAGCACTGATTGCTGGTGCAAAATATCGTGGCGAGTTTGAAGATCGTCTGAAAGCTGTATTAAAGGAAGTTCAGACTTCTGAAGGTGAAATTATACTTTTCATCGATGAATTACATACATTGGTTGGTGCTGGAGCCGCCGAAGGCGCCATGGATGCCTCTAATATGTTGAAACCAGCATTGGCACGGGGTGAGTTGCGTTGTATTGGTGCAACAACCTTGGATGAATATCGAAAGCATATTGAGAAAGATGCTGCTCTGGAACGACGATTTCAACAGGTATATGTTGGTGAGCCTTCTGTTGAAGATACGATTTCTATTCTCCGAGGACTGAAAGAAAAATACGAATTATTCCATGGAATAAAAATAAAAGATGCAGCGTTGGTGTCAGCCGTGCTCTTATCACATCGATATATAACTGACCGTTTTTTACCAGATAAAGCAATTGATTTAGTAGATGAGGCCTCTTCACGATTACGGATTGAAATTGATAGTATGCCTACAGAATTAGATGAGGTTAAACGGAAAATACGCCAATTAGAGATTGAACGGGAAGGTGTAAAAAAAGATACGGATTCATCATCCGTAGATAAACTGACACAAATTGACAGAGAATTGGCAAACTTGAAAGAAAGTAGTAAATCAATGAAGTCTCATTGGTTGCTCGAAAAAGACACATTAAATCAAATCCATCAACTCAAAGAAAAAATCGAAACGGCCAAAATCGATGAGCAAAATGCGGAGCGGGCTGGTGATTATGAAGCCGCTGCAAAAATAAAGTATGGTGAGTTAGTTGGCCTCTCTAAAGAAATAGAAGTGTTAAATAAAAAGCTCATTGATATCCAAAAAAATCAGAAAATGTTAAAAGAAGAAGTTGATGAGGAAGATATTGCTGATATTGTTTCCAAATGGACAGGTATTCCCGTTTCAAGGATGCTTGAGTCTGAAGTTAAAAAACTTTTAAATATGGAACAAAGGCTGAAAAGTCGCGTTTTGGGTCAAGATGAGGCCATTGAATCAGTTTCGAATGCAGTAAGAAGATCTAGAGCTGGTATAGCTGACCCCAATCGCCCCATTGGTTCCTTTTTATTTATGGGGCCCACCGGAGTGGGAAAAACTGAATTGGCTCGTTCTTTGGCTGAGTTTTTGTTTGATGACGAAGAATCAATGGTAAGAATTGATATGTCAGAATATATGGAGAAGCACACCGTTTCTCGGCTCATTGGTGCCCCTCCGGGTTATGTTGGATATGAGGAAGGTGGACAGCTTACAGAGGCTGTAAGACGCCGTCCATATTCTGTCGTCTTATTTGATGAAATAGAAAAAGCTCATTCTGATGTGTTCAATGTCTTGCTGCAAATATTGGAAGATGGTCGTTTGACCGATGGGCAGGGTAGAATTGTTGATTTCAAAAATACCTTGATAATTATGACCTCTAATATTGGAAGTCAGTTTATAACTAATTTGCCAGAAGGTTTTGATGATAAAGACTCAAAGCAACAAGTTTTAAATGCCCTAAGGGGGCACTTTAAACCTGAATTTCTTAATAGAATTGATGACATTATTATATTTAATAAACTGAGCTTAGATCACATAAAAGAAATAGTTAATATACAAATAACTCATCTTCGAGAAAGATTGTCTGACCGTCATATAGATCTACAGTTGAGTAGTATGGCTGGAGAGTTCTTGGCTTTAGATGGTTTTGACCCTTTATATGGAGCAAGACCTTTGAAACGAGTAATTATTAAAAAAATACAAGATCCCTTGGCCATGAAATTGTTATCTGGAGAAATAGTTGATGGCGATAGCATATTAATCGATATGGAAGATGGAAAGTATCTCTTTAAAAAGAGATAATGATACTACCAATGACTGAATCCAGCTTACATCATTATCCTGTCATGCTTAATTTAAGAGGGAAGAGGTGTGTTGTCGTTGGAGGTGGAAAAATAGCTTTCCAAAAGATAAAGAATCTCATTGGCACGGGCGCAGATATTATTATAATTTCCCCTGTTTTATCTGAAGGCCTGACAGCTTTAGTCAAAAAATATAATCTAAACCACATAAATAGAGAATATGAGCCAGGTGATCTAAAGTCCGCTTATCTTGTTTTTGGTGCCACGGGTGATACCAATGTAAACGCGGCAGTTTACAATGAAGCTATAAATGTTACTCCTTTGGTAAATATTGTAGATACGCCTGAATTGTGCCATTTCCAAGTCCCATCTATGATTATAAGAGAATCTTTAGTTGTTTCATTTTCTACTTCTGGTAGAGCTCCTGCTTTATCTAAATGGTTTCGGAAATATTATGAGAAAGAAATTGGGCCTGAGTTTACAGTTTTTGTAAACTGGATTGAGAAATGGCGTGTAGCATTAAAAAAAATGAAAATATTAAATATTAACGACAGAGAACACATATTTATTGAAATACTTAATGAAGATACTTTGAATCTATTGAAGACCACTCCTCAATCTGAGGCCTTTACCCAATTGGATCGAAAAATGGGAAAGGTAATTCGTCAAATACTTAAAGATAAAAAGATATGAATATAATTAATGTTGGTATAAGCCACCATAAAGCCCCCATTGAGCTGAGAGAAAAGCTTTGTTTTAATCGAGACGTATTGGTGAATACTCTGGAACAATTCCATTCAGAAGCAAACCTGAATGAAATTGTTATTTTATCGACCTGTAATCGAATGGAAATATACGCCACAACTAAAAGTAATTTTTCTGAGTCTGTTGTGAAAATAAAACAAATAATATCTAAAAAATATTTTGTTTCTACGGATGACTTGTCAAATTATCTATATATACATCACGGTCCAGGAGTTGTTAAACATTTGTTTAGAGTTGTCTCCAGCCTGGATAGTATGGTGATTGGTGAATCTCAAATACTTGGGCAAGTAAAAGAAGCTTATGAAATATCTAAGAAAAATGGTTATGCGGGTGCTTTGTTTAATGAGTTATTTCAGAGATCTTTTTTTGTGGCAAAAAAAGTTAAAAGCCAAACTCGAATTCATCAGGGGATAACATCAATAAGTTCGGCGGCAGTTCATCAAGCTGTTGAGATATTAAATGATTTGAATGATAAAAAAGTATTAGTGATCGGAGCCGGAGATGCTGGGGAATTAACACTAAAATACTTGATAAAAGAAGGTGTATCCCAAGTTTTTATAGCAAATCGGAACTACCAAAAGACAAAAAGTATTTCAGAGAAATATAATGGGATTCCAATAACCTTGGAACAGGTGTTACCAACTCTTCAGGATGTTGATATCGTAATAAGTTCAACCAGTACCCCTGAAATAGTGCTTTACAAAAAAGATGCTGAGAAATACATTCAATATAGGTCTGGGCGTCCGCTTGTTATGGTTGATATTGCAATGCCAAGGGATATAGATCCTGATTTGAATCAAATTGAAAATGTAATTCTTTTTAATATTGATGATTTGAATAAAATTATTCAACAAGGATTAAATCGTCGCCAAATGGAGTTGGGTAAGTGTGAGTTGATTATTGAAAATGAATTGAAAGAGTATCTCAGCTGGTATATTGCTCAATCCGTCAATCCTCTTATCAGAGAGCTGAAAGAAGAGTTTAAGGAAATAACAGATAGAGAATTGAAAAAGGTATTTAACAAACTGCCTGATTTAGATAAAAATGAACGCATTATTCTGAATAAATTAGTAAATAGAATCTCTGCTCAAATATTACATAAACCGATCGCAACATTGAAGAAGTCAACTATTTCTGGGAATGGGTATTATTATGCCAAGTCATTGGTTGATTTGTTTGAATTGGATATTAACAAAATTCATTTGCCTCCCAAGGGCCGTGAGGATTTATGATTTGTACTGTTGGCACAAGAAGTAGTCAGTTGGCTTTAGCGCAGACTAGAGACGTTATTAGACAATTGCAAAAATCCTGTCCTCAAATTGATTTTCAGATTAAAGAGATTCTTACAATAGGCGACCAAAGATTGGATGTGTCATTAAGTAAAATTGGTGGAAAAGGTTTGTTTACGCAGGAGCTGGAAACTGGAATCTTGAATAGAGATATTCGTTTTGCAGTTCATAGCCTGAAAGATTTGCCAATACAATTGCCTGAAAAACTTGTGATTGGTTCAACACCCAAAAGAGAAAAAGCGAACGATGTGATTGTTTGGAAAACAGCTTTTGAGTATGATTCTTCAAAACCACTTCTGAAGCAATTGCCAGCGGGATATAAAGTGGGAACGAGCAGCCTTAGACGTAAGTCACAACTTTTAATAAACAACCCCTATGTAAGTGTTACTTTGATGCGGGGAAATGTTCCCACTAGAATCAGAAAGATGATGGATGGCTGTTGTGATGCAATTATCCTAGCCAAAGCTGGATTGAATCGCTTAGAAATAGTGAGCAATCAAGTTTTGGATATCGATTGTGAGGAAATGCTGCCAGCTGTTGGCCAGGGTGCCCTTGCAATAGAGTGCCACCAGGATGATTTTGAAATACGCAATGTTCTTCAGTCTATCCATGATACGAAAACAAATATCGAAGTGTCCTGTGAGAGGTCTTTTTTAAAAAGGCTTGGTGGCAGTTGCAATCTTCCTGTGGCTTGTCTTGCTCATGTCATTGATAATAGACTTGAAGTCCAAGGCTTAGTAGCTTCTACTGATGGTAAAAAATATGTAAGGGAAATATTACACGGACATATAGATAATCATACGGAATTGGGCATTGAGTTGGCAGAAATAATTATAAAAAATGGTGGGGATAAGATATTAAAGGATTGCGAATCATATGAATGAACAAGGGATCGTATATCTGGTTGGAGCTGGTCCTGGTGATTTGGACTTAATTACCGTAAGAGGCCTTAATTGTATAGAAAAATCTGATGTAATTGTATATGACCAACTGGTAAATGAGTTTTTACTGCAGTATGCAAACCCTCAGGCCGAATTGATAAATGTGGGTAAAACAGCAGGAAAACATACCCTACCGCAAAATAAAATTAATCAGTTATTAGTTGATAAAGCCCGGGAAGGTAAAATAGTTTGTCGCTTAAAAGGTGGAGATCCTTTTATTTTTGGACGCGGTGCGGAAGAGGGAGAATGTCTTTTTGATGCTGGAATATCGTTCGAGATAATCCCGGGGATATCTTCATCCATAGCTGTTCCTGCCTATGCCGGAATTCCTGTTACCCATCGCGAGTGTGTCTCTGGCTTCACTGTTGTAACAGGACATGAAGACCCATTGAAAGATGAGAGTCTTGTGAATTGGGAACAACTAGCAAAAAGTGAGAACACGTTGGTGATTTTAATGGGGATGGGTAATCTTTCCGTAATTATGAAGCATCTTATTGCTGGGGGACTATCCGAAGACACTCCTGTTGCTGTTATACACAGAGGTACTACGCCAAAACAGAAAACTATTATTGGTAACCTGAATACCATTGTGGGGGATGTCGAGAAGGCAGGTATTACTCATCCTGTGGTTATTGTTGTTGGAAATGTTGTGAATTATCGGGAAAAGTTAAATTGGTTTGAAACCAGACCTTTATGGGGGAAAAAGATTTTAGTAACAAGGACTCGACAACAAATCGGTAAATTGTCAGCTTTATTACAAGAACAGGGTGCAACGGTTTTAGAATATCCTACCATTCAAATCACATCTCTTTCTGATTACAGACTACTGGATAAAGCAATTTCTAATCTTTGCCAATATGACTGGGTTCTTTTTACCAGCCAAAATGGTGTGGAATATTTTTTCAATTACCTGATGGAAAAAAGGAACCTTGATACCCGTTCGTTAGGTTCTGCAAAAGTTGGTGTGATTGGTCTAGCAACGGCTTTGGAACTTAAAAAATACGGTATAACTTCGGATTGTATACCTGATGAGTACGTAGCAGAATCACTTTTAAAAAAACTTGATGAGTATGATTTGAAGAATAAAAAGGTATTGATTCTAAGGGCTTTGTCAGCGCGTGATGTTCTTCCGGAAGGGCTGCGTATGCGGGGTGTTTTGGTGGATGTTGTTCCTGTTTATGAAACGAAGCCTGCGGTTCCTGATAGGGGTATTTGTGAACAATGGAGTAGTGGTATTAATCTTCCCGATGTGGTTACATTTACCAGCTCATCCACAGTAACTAATTTTATTAAAATGACGCCTGATCATGTTTTGGATTTGATGAAAGGGAAAACTATTTTTGCTTCTATTGGACCTATTACATCAAAAACAATGGAAGAAAATAAATTAAAGGTTTCTATTGAAGCTTCAGAATATACAATTGCTGGTCTGGTAAAAGCAATACAGTTCTATTTTCAACAGAAGAAATAAATTGACAGGATGATGAACTACCCCTAAAATTCTGGCATAAACTGAAATTCTAAATTGGGAGTAATCGGATATGCCAAAACTCGTTATAAAACTCAGTGAGATGAAAGAATTTTCTTTTGATAAGCCACTTATTCGTGTTGGCAGATCCTTGGACAATGATGTTGTAATTGATAATCTAAGTGTCTCGCGAAATCATTCACAGATTGAATTAGTAAATGGAACATACTTTGTCATGGATCTTAGCAGTGCCAATGGAACTTTTGTGAATGGTGTGAAAATTCAGAAGCAAGCTTTGAAAGACCAGGATGAAATAATATTCGGTAAAGTAAAAGTCTATTTTCTTGAAGATCTTCTTACCCAAACTCAAACTCAATCAATTAGCCCCTTTGATTTTGATAAAACTGTTGTCCTTCCCAAAATAGAACCTTGTTATTTACAGTCAGAAAGTAATCCAAATCAAGTCTATAAATTTGAGAAACTTGAAGCAACTATAGGACGCGAATCAGATTGTGATGTTGTTGTTGGGGATTGGTTGGCTGCAAAAAAACATGTACGTATTTGCTATCTCAATAATCGTTATATCCTAAAAGATATGGGAACAATGGCGGGTACAAAGGTTAATGGACAGAAGGTCAAGGAAGCCAATCTTGAGCATAATGACATTATTGAAATCGGATTTACAAAATTCAGATTTTTAAAATATTTAGATAAAGTGCCTGCATCAATGCGTGGGCATGACGCTGGAATCCATAATCTTGAATCCTTCCGTGACATAAAATCAGTTCACTCCCAAAACTCAGATAAATTAAACGATGCTCCATTTGTTTCCAGTATGGCTGCAGTGACTTTTCACCACAAAGACTGCAAATGGGTGAATGGTATTCAGCCTGAAAAACGTATTTATTATTTAAAAGCCGAAGATGCCATCATGTCTCGCCATCGGTCTTGTGGGACATGTAAACCGGGAAGAACCCAAAAACAAATTAAAGCATGGGAAAAGCTGATAAATGATTCTGATGAGACACTCTCTGAACACGCAAAGAACATTATTGATTTGATTGAAGGTCATTCAGATGGAGGCTCCGCAGAATAACCGAAGAATAATGGATAGTTTAAAATTTCATGGATTGAGTTATTTACATTCTTTAATAGATATTTTCTATCCAGTAAAATGTCGTTTTTGTTCTCAAAAACTAAACAGCAGCTATATTCATGATGGCTTTGTCTGTGAACAGTGTTGGCGCAAGATGGTTATCTTGCGCCCTCCTTATTGTAGAGTTTGCGGGCATCCTTTCGGTGATGGTGAAGGTATTGACTGTTTTGCGTGTAAAGCCCTTCAGAATATTCATTTTGACCTTGCAAGAGGAATCGCTCTGTACGATAAGCGGATGAGAAAAGTTATTCATAGTCTAAAATATGAATATCACACGGAATATATTTCTCCTTTAAGTCGCATGGTTTTAGACTATTTTGATACATCCAATGATTATCCTGCCCTTGATGCTATAGTTCCCGTGCCTTTACATCCCCGACGTTTAAGAGATAGAGAGTTTAATCAATCTGAAGTTTTATTCCAACCGTTATCTGTTCGATTGAATATTCCATTAATCAATAATGTGTTATATCGAACTCGGTACAATATTCCCCAGGTAGGCTTGAATAGTGAAGAGCGGATGAAAAATGTGGAGGGATTATTTGCTGCACAGAATAAAACCCTTATTGCAGGCAAAACTATATTGATAGTAGACGATGTCATGACTACTGGCGCTACGATTAATGCCTGTTCTAAGGTTTTAAAAGATGCTGGAGCAATGGCTGTTTACGCTTTATGTATGACGCGTGGTGGATAATCAGTTTTGAGGCTGAGACTCTTGCAAACGGCGAACATATTCTCTAAGCGTATTAACCATAATATTAATTGCGACTTTATTATGTCCACCCTCAGGTATGATTATGTCGGCATATTGCTTAGTTGGCTCAACAAACTGGAGATGCATGGGGCGAACGATGTCTTTATATTGCATGATGACAGATTCTACAGTGCGTCCTCTTTCCTGAATGTCACGACGAAGACGGCGAAGTACACGAATATCGGCATCTGTCTCAACATATATTTTAATATCTTCAATTTCTCTTAATTCTGGATCCTGAAGGGCAAAGATACCCTCAATGATAAGAATATCAACAGGTTCAATATGTTCTGTTTCTGAAGCTCTGGAATGAGTTTTAAAGTCATAAATGGGTTTATCAATGGGAATTCCAGATTTCAAATCACTGATATGTTTTTTCAATAAGGGAATATCCATGGCTGAAGGATGGTCATAATTGGTTTTTTGCCGCTGTTCAAATGGTAAATGGCTCTGGTCCAGATAATATGAATCCTGATGAAGAATTTTAATCTTTTGGTGGCCCAGTTGTTTTGAAATTGATTTAGCGATGGTTGTCTTACCAGATCCTGTTCCACCGGCAATACCCAAAATTAACATAATGATTTCAACCTTATTTCTGGAATAAAATATGTATTCATTGTACCTTGAATGAATAAACTTGAATATCAGGACGGATTATGAAAAATAAAAAATTACCCCGCGTGTTAATAGCTCCCAATGCATTCAAGGAATCCTTAACAGCGTATGAAGCTGCTAAAGCTATACAAAAAGGGATATTGCGTGTTAATCCCGACATTAAAACAACATTGATTCCCATTGCTGATGGGGGTGATGGAACGATGGATGTTCTAGTCAGAGGGTTAGGGGGAAAGCAAAAGACAACGACTGTAATGGGGCCAATGGATGAAGTAGTTAACGCAAAATGGGGAATCATAAATCGGGGGAAGTCAGCTGTTATTGAAATGGCTCAGGCATCAGGTCTCTTTCGAGTGCTAATCAATCATAGAAACCCCTTAAAAGCTCATACCTATGGAACCGGAGAGTTAATAAAAAAATGCCTGGATTCAAATGTTTCTGAAATCGTTGTCGGTGTAGGGGGGAGTGCAACTGTGGACATGGGAACCGGAGCTTTAATGGCCCTTGGAATAAAGTTTCTGGACAAGAAGGGTAAGGTCGTAGGGCTTGGTGGGGGAAATTTAACTCAAATTGTGTCAATTGATGATTCGAATTTAGATAGACGAATAAATAAAGTGAAAATAAGGGTTGCCTGTGATGTGAAAAATCCCCTGTTAGGTAAAGATGGTGCTGTTTCTAGATATGCTCCACAGAAGGGTGCTACACCTGTCATGCTCGCCCAACTTGAGGAAGGATTTGTTCATTTTAATGAATTAATTCAAAGGACATTCGGTATCAATTTATCTAAAGTCCCGGGAGCTGGGGCTGCGGGTGGTTTGGGTGCCGGCTTAATGGCATTTATTAACGCTGAGCTTGTATCTGGCAGCGACTATATTATGAATGAATTAAATATTGATGAAGCATTGAAAAATAATGAGTTAGTTGTTACTGGTGAAGGTAAAATAGATAGTCAATCCCGATCCGGGAAGGCTCCTTCAGCACTTGCTTTCCGTGCTCAGAAATATCATTGTAAGGTCATCGCGTTAGCCGGAATTATTGGGAATAATAGGCAAGCTCTTCATAATGATGGCTTTACAGCCCTTTTCCCCATTCAGAATGGCCCGATGAGTATGACTGAATCAATCGCAGAATCAAACCAACTATTAACAAGGCAGACTGAGGAAATATTCCGATTGATTATCAATATTTAATTCAGTTCCGAACGAAGAAAAATCGAACGAGATCGATCTTGTTCGATGTTTGTACCAGACTATAATAGTCGGATATAGATTAATCTTTGAAATTATGGCAGTCATCTGATAAGATAGAATCCCGTCCGAGAGTGATTTCAATTTATTCTCAAATCTACACACTGGAGAAGTTCCTGCATTAATATTATGAAGGACATTGACCCCAAAAAAGTGCATTTGTATTCCATCAAAGACCGAGTGCATAAAGTTCAAATAAATCAATTTTCTCATCTCCCGAAAAATGTCCATAATTTTTCAGAGTGGTTTAACAATCTGCCTGATATTTTGGCGGCTGGTGATTTTAAGGCTGTTGTAAAGGCCATTGTTTATGCTTATGAGCATAAGAAGCCCGTGATTGTTATGATTGGGGGCCATATTATCAAATGTGGTGTAACTCCATTATTGATTGATTTGATGAAACGGGGGATTATCACCGGTGTGGTTATGAACGGTTCCGCCAGTATTCATGACACAGAAGTGGCCATGATTGGTCAAACCAGTGAGGATGTCGCAAAATCCCTTGAAGATGGCACTTTTGGTATGGTGCACGAGACCGGTGACTTTATTCATGCAGCATTGAAATTTGGCTGTTCTAAGGGCTGGGGAATGGGTTATTCAATTGGAAAATCCATTCAATCGAAGAAATTACCTAACAGGTCTTTGAGTGTCTTAGCAAATGGAGTCCAGCTGGGTTTACCTATTACGGTACATACAGCTATTGGGACAGATACTATTTATCAACACCCTGCAGTTGATGGTGCTGTAATGGGAACAACCAGTTTGAAGGATTTTCATTTGTTTGTTGAACAGATATCGAATTTGGATGATGGTGGAGTTCTTCTGAACCTGGGCTCTGCAGTCATTTTACCTGAGGTGTTCTTAAAAGCACTGACGATTGCCCGTAATTTGGGATATCCCGTTCGTAATTTTGTGACCTGTAACTTTGACATGATTCAACATTATCGTCCAAGAGAGAATGTTGTCTCTCGTCCTACCCGTACGGGTGGTAAAGGATATGCAATCACTGGACATCATGAATTAATGATTCCCCTTTTATATAGTTCGGTCATGGCGATTCTGGAAAAGAAAACAACAAGGAGCAAAAAGCCATGAGTATATCAACTCCAGTCTTAATGGATTCTCAAAAAGCAGCTAAATATTTGGCCGCTACTTCGGGAATCAGAATCATGGTTATTGGGGATTTGATGGTCGATGAGTTTATCTGGGGTAAGGTAAATCGGATATCCCCTGAAGCACCCGTTCCAGTGGTCTCGGTTACCAAACAATCTCTGGCACCTGGAGGTGCCGCCAATGTAGTTAATAATATCCGTTCTCTCGGGGGACAGGTGAAAGTTGCCGGAGTTGTCGGAGACGACGCCATGGGAGAATGGTTAATTAATGCTTTAAAAAAGTCTGGCGCTGATCCTGTGGCTGTATTGGCAGATAAGGGTCGTAAGACTACACTCAAAACCCGCGTTGTTGCTCATAGTCAACAGGTGGTTAGAATTGACCGTGAAGATTTAGAGCCTTTATCTAAAGGCTTGAAAGCTGATTTGGTTCAACAGATTAAAAACCATATAGATGATTGTGATGCCATCATCATTGAGGATTATTCCAAGGGAGTCATACAGGAAGATGTCTTGGATGAAATCCAGACATTAACCAGTGATAAAAAGAAGTTAGTTTTAGTTGACCCCAAGGTTTTTTATCCTAAACAATTCCGGGGCATGAATATCCTGACCCCCAATCATCATGAAGCGGGTGCTTTTGCTGGCATTCCTGTTACTAATGAAGAGTCATTAATGAAGGTTGGACGGCAATTGCTTGATGTATTAACAGGGTCTTCCTTACTGATCACTCGGGGAGAAGAAGGGATGTCGCTATTTGAGGCGAATGGCGATATTACACATATCCCAACCCAGGCCCGCGAAGTTTTTGATGTAAGTGGTGCAGGGGACACTGTCATCGCAACGATGGCTTGTGTCATGGCTGCAGGAGGGTCAATGAAAGAGGCCTCAATTCTTGCTAATTATGCGGCAGGTATCGTTGTAGGGAAAGTCGGGGTTGCTACCTGTAGTCCACAAGAGATTATCAGAATTCTGGAGGGACGGCTGTGAGCTGCAAAGTTATCGGTGTGATTCCAGCTCGGTATGGAGCCAGTCGTTTCCCGGGAAAACCTCTGGCGATGATATGTGGTAAACCAATGATTATCCATGTTTATGAGAGAGCAAAGCAGGCAAAACTTTTAACCGACTTGCTCATAGCCACGGATGATGATCGGATTATGGCAGTTGCTGAACAATATCATGCAAAAGCGGTCATGACTCGTTCTGACCATCCATCGGGTTCAGATCGGATTGCTGAAGCTGTTCAGAATGAAGATGTCGATATCGTTGTCAATATTCAGGGTGATGAACCGCTGATAATTCCTGAAATGCTGGATCAAGTTGTGGCGCCTTTGGTTCAGGACAGAAATATAGTTATGGGAACAATGAAAAAGAAAATCGTAAATCCTGATGATTTAAACAATCCGAATGTGGTTAAAGTCGTAACGGATCAGCAGGGATTTGCTCTCTATTTTTCAAGATCTTGTGTTCCCTATCCCAAAAAAGGATTCCAATCATTGGATTCTGGTTCAATAAGTCCCGATGTCTATAAGCATTTGGGAATCTATGTCTATCAAAAAGAATTTCTTTTGAACTATACCAAGATGAATCCTGGAGTTTTAGAGAAAATCGAAGAACTTGAACAATTACGTGTTTTGGAAAACGGTTATCGAATTAAAGTAGTGGAATCAAGTTTTGAAACTCAGGCTGTTGATACTCCTGAGGACTTGATTAAGGTAGAAAAATTGATGCAATCTCACATTAAAGGATATTAATCATGGCTAAGTATGTATTTGTAACTGGAGGCGTTGTTTCCTCTATTGGAAAAGGAATCGTTTGTTCATCTCTGGGATGTCTTTTGGAACGGCGTGGTCTGAAAGTTGTACTCCAGAAATTTGATCCCTATATCAATGTTGATCCGGGTACAATGAGTCCGTATCAACATGGTGAAGTTTTTGTTACAGAAGATGGTGCTGAAACCGACTTGGATTTGGGTCATTATGAACGATTTGTTTCCAGACGTACAAGTCAGTATAACAATGTGACCGCAGGCCGCATTTATAACGAAGTTATTACAAAAGAGCGAAAGGGTGATTACCTGGGGGGAACAGTTCAGGTAGTTCCCCATATTACAAACGAAATTAAATCTCGTATCCGTCGTTCATCCGATATAGAAGATGTGGATGTTGTAATCACCGAAATTGGTGGTACTGTGGGTGATATTGAAGGATTACCTTTCTTTGAGGCAATTCGTCAGTTTAAACTCGATGTGGGACGTGGAAATGCTATTTTTATTCATGTTACTTTGATACCGTATATAAAAGCTGCCGGAGAACTGAAAACCAAACCCACACAACATTCTGTTAAGGAACTCCGTAGTATTGGTATTCAACCGGACATTTTAGTCTGTCGCACAGAGAAGTCCTTGGGTGATGATGTTCGTTCAAAACTTGCACTTTTCTGTAATGTTGAAAAGAAAGCTGTATATCAATCCATTGATGCAAACAGTATTTATGAAATTCCCTTATTGTTGGCTGAACAGAAGATGGATGAATATGTTTGCGATTTATTAAAGTTAGATTGTCGTGAGTGTGATCTTACATCCTGGGCTGAAATGGTGGATTCCATAAAGAATCCCAAAGGTGAAGTTCGAATTGCTGTTGTTGGAAAATATGTTGGGCTTCAGGATGCCTATAAGAGTGTTTATGAGTCATTGCGTCACGGCGGCATGCATAAGCAGTTTAGGGTAGATATCAAGAGAATTGATTCTGAACAAATTGAAAAAGATGGTGCAGAAGCTCATCTCAACGATGTCCATGGAGTCTTGATCCCTGGTGGATTTGGTAATCGTGGAATTGAAGGGAAAATATCTGCGATACGATATGCCAGGGAAAACAAAATACCTTTCTTTGGTATATGCTTAGGTATGCAGTGTGCTGCTATTGAATTTGCGCGGCACCAGTGTGATTTAGCAGGGGCGAACAGTACTGAATTCGAACCCGAAAATCCGAATCCTATTATTAGTTTATTAGCCGAACAGGAAAATATAACTGAAATGGGAGGTACTATGAGGTTGGGTGCTTATCCCTGCAAGTTAAGTCCCGGCACCAATAGTCTGAAAGCGTATGGAACAGAGTTCATCTCTGAACGGCATCGTCATCGCTTTGAGTTTAATAACAAATTCCGCGCTATTTTTAATGAAAAAGGAATGGTCTTTGCCGGCATAAATGAAAAACAAAATCTGGTGGAAATTCTGGAACTTCCATCGCATCCTTGGTTTGTTGGATGTCAGTTCCATCCGGAATTCAAGAGCCGTCCTACCGATCCACATCCTTTATTCCGTGATTTTGTTGCAGCCGCGATCAAACACCAGGACGGCACAAAATAAATTTTACTCAATGGAGAGTTATGGCTTATGAATTTTGAAACTTCAAGAAGATTTCAGTTGATTCCTCCTTATCTGTTTGCCCGTATTGATGCTATGAAACAAGAAGCAAAGGAAAAGGGACTCGATATTATCAATCTTGGAATTGGAGATCCGGATCTTCCTACGCCTAAACATATTATTAACGCTCTTTGTAAAGCAGCCAAAAACCCTGTTTATCATCAATATCCTCCATATGAGGGTTTTTTAACTTATCGACAGGCTGCCGCAAAATGGGTCGAAAATCGTTTTGGTGTTAGTTTTGATCCCAAAAATGAAGTCTTGGCAATGATTGGTTCCAAGGAAGGAATTGGGCATATCCCTCTTGCTTTTATCAATCCTGGTGATTATGTCCTGGTACCGGATCCCGGTTATCCTGTTTACCATATTGGAACAACTTTCGCTGGTGGCAAAACTTACCGAATGCCGTTATTAAAGGAGAATAATTTTCTCCCCGATTTAAAGGCCATCCCAGAAAAAGTTTTGGCAAAAGCCAAGATGATGTGGCTTAACTATCCGAATAATCCTACTGGGGCTGTTGCTTCAGTCAAGTTCTTTGAGGAAGTTGTCCGATTTGCAAAAAAACATAAAATCATTGTTTGCCATGACATGGCGTATTCGGAAATTTACTACAACAATGAAGCTCCACCCAGCTTTTTTAGCGCCAAGGGTTCTAAAGATGTTGGTATTGAATTCCACTCTCTTTCTAAAACATATAATATGACGGGATGGCGGTTAGGTTTTGTTGTCGGAAATCGCCAGTTAGTTCAAGCATTGGGAAATATTAAGAATAATTTAGATTCTGGACAGTTTGGTGCAATTCAGGAAGCGGCTATAACTGCAATGAGTTCTGATCAGTTGTGTGTCCAAAAATTAAGAGATATTTATCAGAAGCGCCGCGATGTTTTAGTAAATGGATTAAAGTCCCTTGGTTGGAATGTGTGTAATCCTGGTGGGGGATTCTATGTGTGGATTCCAGTTCCAAAAGGGTTTAAATCCATGGACTTTACAGCAAAAATATTGAGCGAGACCGGTATTGTAACCACTCCAGGTGTTGGTTTTGGTCAATATGGTGAAGGATATATCCGGATGACAGTGACTACAGATGTCTCACGCCTTAAAGAAGCTGTAAAACGATTATCCAAGATGAGTCTAAAGTAATATGGCTCATGTTTTTGTAGGCTTAGGGTCAAACCTGGGCGACAAAAAAGAGAATTTATCTAGTGCCCGGCAACATATTTCTATGTTGCCGGGCACTATTATTTTGAAAACTTCATCAATTATTGAAACAGAACCCTGGGGTAATCATAATCAACCAGTTTATTACAACTCGGTATTGTTACTTGATACAAATTATAATCCCGCCATACTTTTGTCGGAGTTATTAAATATTGAGTATTTGATGGGTAGGCGTAGGGATATTAAGTGGGGGCCAAGAATAATTGATTTAGATATTCTAAGTTACGAAGATGTTTTACTCAAAACCGATAATCTTATTTTGCCTCATCCATATTTGGAGGAAAGAAGTTTTGTTCTCTATCCTATATTGGAAATATGTCCTGAATGGATTCATCCTGAAACAAAAAAAACTATCATCGAATTAGTAAAATCTTTTTATCCTCCTAAAATTATCTGCAAACCAGAGGACTGGTAGGCATAAAATAGTAATAGAGTGAAATCAAATACTGAAAGGTTTCTATGATGAGTAAACAAATTACAACTCAGGCAATCCGTCAGTGTAAAGAATCAGGTAATAAAATTACAGTTTTAACCGCATATGATTATCCAATGGCTAAGTTATGTTCACAATTAGGTGTAGATATCATATTGGTTGGTGATTCTGTAGGACAAGCTGTTTTGGGATATAACAATACCCTTCAAGTAACTATGGATGATATGCTCCATCACACTAAAGCTGTATCCAGAGCTGTTGAACATTCTCTGGTAGTGGGTGATATGCCTTTTTTATCCTATCAAATATCCACAGAAGAAGCCGTTAAAAATGCTGGTAGATTCATGCAGGAGGGTGGGGCTCATGCTGTAAAACTCGAAGGTGGCCGAGAGCGAATTGAAACCATTAAGGCAATCTTAGATGCTGGAATACCTGTTTTAGGACACCTTGGTTTGACACCTCAGTCTCTTTATCAGCTTGGGGGATATAAAGTGCAAGGAAAAACTTCTGACTCAGCTTTGAGACTATTTGAAGATGCCCAGGCTTTACAGGATTCTGGAGTTTTTGGCCTTGTACTGGAACTCGTCCCCTATCGAATTGCGCAACTTATTAGTGAGTCATTATCAATACCTACGATTGGTATTGGTTCCGGTCCCTACTGTGATGGGCAGGTGCTTGTTATTAATGATCTTATTGGTTATAACGGAGAGCCATCCAAAAAACATTCAAAACAGTATTGTGATGTTCATAGTATTGTTAAAAATGCGGTGCAACAGTATATTTCCGATGTCCATGAAAGTACTTTTCCTACAATTGAAAATGGATTTGAAGTATCACTAGACGAATTAGAAGAGTTTAGAAAAAAGATTCAAAAGAATTAATGAGGTAATTCTGAATAATGGTAAAAATTATTTCGTGTACAGATCTACAATCTTGGGTAAAGAGACAAAAAAAACAGGAAAGGACTGTTGGATTTGTTCCTACCATGGGGTATCTGCATGAAGGTCATCTTAGCTTGGTCAAAGCGGCTAAAGAAACCTCTGATGTTGTCGTTGTCTCTATTTTTGTGAATCCTACTCAATTTGGTCCCAACGAGGATTTTGAACGATATCCACGCGATTATGATAGAGATCTCATGTTATTAGAAAAAGCAGGTGTTGATGTCGTTTTTTTGCCATCCGTAAGTGAATTATATCCTGAAGGTTTTGATACTTATGTAATAACAGAAACCCTTAGCACAAAACTTGAAGGTAAATCGCGTCCCGGACATTTTAAGGGTGTATGTACTGTAGTATTGAAACTAATGAATCTTGTAAATCCTGACTATATGCATATGGGACAGAAAGATATCCAACAATGTATTGTATTAAAACGTATGATTCAAGACTTGCATATTCAGACAAAACTAATTATTGAGCCTACTATACGGGAAAATGATGGTCTGGCAAAGAGTTCAAGGAATACCTACTTATCGGAATCAGAACGAAAGGAAGCAATTGTTTTACACCAATCGCTTATGTTTGCTAAGAATTGCATTGATGAAAAGAACTATGATGTGAATTCAATACTTGAGGGAATGAAAAAGATAATAAATACAGCAGAAAAAAGTAAAATTGATTACATTGCCATTACAGATATAAAACATCTGGAACCTATAACGTCAGTTCAATTTCCTTTTATTATCAGTATGGCCGTCTATATTGGGCATACTCGGTTGATTGATAATATGCTTTTTGAAGAGTGAACACGATTCCTTCATATCTTCTTCTGAAAAGGCAATTGAAACACTCGCCAGCATGACACAATCCTCTCCCATATTGGATGAGAATAATTGCCATATAGGAGCTTTTGTGGGGAGGGGATTAACAATGATAGTCCCCTTTACCTTTTTATTACTTTTTAATGTGTAATGTGAGGTTCCCGTGCTGTAAAAGACGATGGGTTGTGATACTTTCCCTGGAGGGATTTTATTGCTTTCCCAATTAGGATTTGATGAGGATTGCGCTTGATCTGAATTGTTTTTCCAATAGACAGTGTCCCCCACGAAAATATTAAGAATTGCTGGATTTATCTTAGGTTGACCATCGACATTATGGATAGTAACAGTTTGAACGGATGCCGTTAATAATTGAGTTATTGGGAATTCAAAAGACATACATTGACTAACAAACAGATTGAACAAGCAAATCAATCCGATGAGTAAGTATCTTCTGGTATCCCATGTCAGTGTCATTTGTTTATTGCTTGATTATAATTGGTGTTGTTTCTCTGAGTTTCTTAATGAGGTCTGTTCTATATTGTTCAATCCTTTGCCGATACAGATAATCAGCCAATGATTTTTTCTCAGTTAGCTTAACTATATGAATTCCGGCTTCGGTTTGAATGGGTTGACTGAATTGTCCCACCTTTAAGGATGCTACTGCTTTTTCAATCTCTGGGAAAGTTTCACCCACACCTACATATCCCATATCACCATTTTCATCAATTGTACTGGAATCTTCGGTATATGTTTGGACTGCTTCTTCCCATGACATACCATTCTTCAAACTTTCATAAGCTTTTAATGCTTTCTCTTTTGATGCGCTAATGTTTGTATCTGTTGGATTATCAGGTAAAACAATAATGATCTGGCTTATTCTGTATTTCTGTGAATCAAACTCTTTAACTTTTACAGGATTTTCTTTACTGAAATCATCAAGATCGGACTGTGTTATTTCCGGAGTTTGCTTACGAAGCAAACGAGCAATCATAGCATCTTGGAAAACTTGATCACGGCGAATTAATTTTAAGGCTTTTAAAGTCAATCCTTTGTTGCTTAACCATTTATTAAATGTATCGTTATCTGGAAACCTTTTTTTAAATTCAATAATATCTTTTTCGACTTGAAGGTCAATTATGTTATCCAAGATGTCAATTTTCTGTCGCTTAGCTTCCTGAACTAACAATATCTTATCAATCAAGGCGCTAAGAGACTTCATTCGGTCGGCTTCGGTAATATTATCTTCTGAATTACCAGCCACCTCCTGAAGTTCACTAAGAGTAATAATATCAGTGCCTACCCGTGCAATGACTCGATCAACAATGTCTGCTCTGCTAAATGAGAGCATGGAAAATAAGATAAGCGCTGCCAAAACTATAATATGATTATTTTTCATCTTCGGAGACCAAAGCCTTTTCAATATTGTTATTAACTAGTTCACGCATTTCTTTGCCGGGTTTGAAATAGGCAATTCTTTTATTTGGAATTTGTATAGACTCACCCGAACGAGGATTACGACCCTTTCTGGAATTCTTGGGTTTTGTTTTAAATGTGCCAAAACCAACAATAGATACCTTATCATCTTTTTTAAGGGCATCTTTAATCGTTTTTAGAAAGGTTTCTACAGCCTGAAGAGCATCTCTACGGGTTACCCCAGTATTCTGGGCTACCTTTTCGGCAATATCTGCTTTAGTTACTGACATTGTCCCACTCCAGATCATCAGATATATTGATATTACATAACTTACATCGAATTTAATTTAGTGTCAAGCAATCCTTATTTTGGAGGAGAAATCCATTTTAAGGAAAGCGAATATCCATCCGATAACATTCCATCAAGACCTACTTTATGTCCTTCACTATCTTCAATATAAGCTTGCCCTGATTCACATGATTTTAATTCATTGTTTGTAAGTAGATGCAATACTTTGGTGCCGTATCGAACGGTTTTATTTGCACCATTCCAACTTACGACAATTCTTTTATTCATGGCTATCAATGCGGTTAAATTCCTCCACAATGGGTGGAACGATATTGGGATTTAATTTGAGCTCATCTAAGACAATATCTCTTAGCATGGCATCATATTTTATTAAGTTGGCTTTTTGGAGAACACTGTAACCGCTCCCTCCATTGGCCATAAAATCATTAACTGCAATGGTATACTTCTTTTTAGGGTCCAGGGGTTGACCATTAATTAATACTTTTGTTGCTTTGCCCTGTTTTACTATGCAGGTAACGCCGGTAACTGTTGATGTTTCTTTGCCTGATTCACTTCTTTGGGCTAGATCATCCAGTATGTTTTGCATTAATTCGCCATCGGCTTCTAACAGCACTAGAAGATTCTCAAAGGGCAAAACATTGTAGATGTCATTATATGTCACATCTCCTTTGGAAATATTGGCTCTTACTCCACCTGTATTCTGCATGGCGATGTCAGCATTGAGTCGTTTTCTAAAGACCTCGGTAATCCATATTGCGAGATTAGAATCAGGATTACCATAATTGGGTTTAACTAAATCGACGGTTGCAACTCCCACTTTCTCGTCCATCTTGCTTTGTATAATTTTACTGTAATCATCCATTAATGATTTAACATCGGCTTTTTCTGGTATATCCTGGCTGATCAAAATGTGTTGTGAAGTAACTCCGCTAAATTTCTTTTTTGCTGGGTCATATTTAAAATCGAGCCTACCCATATAAATGCCCCATTGATAATCCTGGACAATCAATGTGTTATCAACTTTTTCCAGGAGAACATTAGAATGCGAGTGTCCGCCCACAATAATATCTATCCCGGGTACAGTCTTTGCCAACTCTTTATCTTCCTGATAGCCGCAATGGCTCAACACAAGAACAATATCGGCCTTTTTCCGGATGTTGGGAATAAGTTTTGACAAAGTAACTGAAGGGTTTTCAAACTCCAGCCCTTTAACATTTTTAGGGTGTGTGACGACCGGTGTTTCTTGTGTGGTGATTCCAATGACGGCTATTTTTAAGCCATTCTTAACAAAAATCTTATAGGGTGGTAGCAGGGTTTTCTTTGTTTTTGTTTCGTACAAATTTGCACAGAGAATTGGAACGCTGCTGGTATTGATGAATTTCCGAAGAGTTTCTTGACCATAATCAAATTCATGGTTTCCAATGACCATTGCATCATATTTCATCAATTGGATTGCCTTGAAATCAGCTTCCCCTTTAAATAAACCGGAAATCGGAGTGCCGGAAATCCAGTCCCCAGCGGTTAATACCAGTGTCCCTGAATTCTTCTTCCTAATTTCATCAATAATTGAAGCACGGCGTGCAGCTCCCCCCACTGTTTGATTTAATGTTTTCTCAAAGAATGGTAATAATCGCCCATGGACATCGTTGTCATGCAGAATGGTAATCGAAACGGGTTTACTCCAACTAAAAGCGAGCAATAGCAAAATCATTACTGCAAATAGAAACAGTCTTCTGGAACTCCGGATCATACGCCCAACCTCCATAAATTACTTTTTGTGTGTACTCATTCTACCAAAAATAGAAAAAGAGAGGATTTATGAAATCCTCTCTTTGTATAAATTTATGTATCAATTATTTACGAGGTTTAACAGTTTTAGCCGCAATCTTGATTGGCAGGCCATATAATTCCATAAATCCTTTGGCCAGTTTCTGATCAAATTGATCCCCTTCTTCATAGGTAGCCAATGCGGTTTGATATTGAGAGTAGGGGGATTTACGACCGACAACAACACAGGTTCCCTGTAATAGGCGGACCCGGATTGTTCCTGTGACATTCTCTTGCGTAACGTTAAAGAATGAATCCATGGCATACCGTAGAGGTGTATACCATTGACCATAATAAATCATCTCTGAATACTTAAGAGATAACATTTCTTTATAATGAAGTGTTTCTCTGTCAATGGTCAGTGATTCTAAATCTTTATGAGCAGCTAATAAGATTACAGCAGCGGGTGCTTCATAATTCTCACGAGATTTGATACCGACTAATCGGTTTTCGACCATATCTATTCTGCCAACACCGTTTTTGCCGCCGATCTCATTTAACTTTTCAATCAGGGCCACGCCATCCATTTTCTTGCCATCAAGAGCGACTGGAATACCTTTATTGAATTCAATCTCAACATAGGTAGCTTTTTTCGGAGCCTTTGAAGGATTCACTGTCAGCTTGTAAATTTCTTCTGGTGGTTCACACCATGGATCTTCAAGGCAACCCGATTCCATGCTGCGGCCCCACAGATTCAAATCGTAACTATAAGGGCTTTTTTTAGTGACGGGAACTGAAATGCCATATTTTTTGGCATAATCAATTTCCTCAGAACGTGTTTTTAATTCCCATTCGCGAACAGGGGCTAATCGTTTCATTGTGGGAGCTAATGCCATTGCAGTAAATTCAAACCGTACCTGGTCATTTCCTTTACCTGTGGATCCGTGAGCAATTGCATCCGCTTTTTCTTTTTTTGCAATTTCTACCAGATGTTTTGCAATGAGGGGACGACCTAAAGCCGTAGCTAAAGGATATTTGCCCTCATACATAGCATTTGCCTTTAAAGCCGGCCAGAGGAAGTCTTCCACAAATTCTTTACGAATATCTTTGATAAAGCATTTGGAAGCACCTGTTTTTTTGGCTTTGGCTTCCAGGGGTGTGAGTTCTTCGCCCTGACCTAAATCTGCACAGAAAGCGATCACTTCACATCCATAATTTTCTTTCATCCAACGAATCATGACAGAAGTATCAAGTCCGCCGGAATAAGCAAGAACCACCTTCTTGACTTTTTCCATTCCGAAAATCTCCTTTTACGGTAGTGGTAATTATTGATTTTTATCAGGTTAAGTGACTTTTTATATTTTATCACTAATAATTAATAAATTTATTAATTTACTGGAAGAAGTGTCCACAGGACCATCGAACGAGATCGATCTTGTTCGATGGTCTTAAGGGATGGGTTGGCAGTTGTCATGGCTTTTAACCTGAGCATGGGTGGTTATTATTTTCAGAATTAGCAAAGATGATTTAATCTTGTTCAATTCAATGTTTTATAGGCCAGGAAGATTCATCCGTAACAAGTATAGATATGATAAATTAGTAAATAGTTTTGGTTCTAAAATTTGTGCAAAATGGAAGAAATATTATGCGGATAAAAAATCTCCTCTTTTTAATGATTTTAGTTTTACTGGGAAGTTTTGCATGGGGCGCCAGTAAATTAGTTATTTTATCTCCCCACAATGAAGCTCACCGACGAGAAATTACAAACGCGTTTACACAATATTACAAACAAAAATATAAAACAGATATTCAGATTGAGTGGATGGATCAAGGTGGTGGATCCGATATTATGCGTTATATAAAATCTGAATACAAAAATAAACCTCGGGGGATTGGTGTTGACTTAATGTTCGGTGGAGGCATTGACCCTTATCTGGAATTGGGAAGTATGGGGCTGTTGCAGCCATGCAAGATTGACCCATCTGTTTTGAAACAAATCCCCAGGGATATTCATGGTATTCCAATTTATGACAATCAATACCGTTGGTATGGTACGGCTCTTGCGGGTTTCGGCATTTTGAAAAATAACATTGTGTCTCAACGATTAGGCCTTCCTGCAGTCAGAACATGGCAGGATTTAACCAATCCTAAATTACAGGGTTGGATTTCTTCCGCGGATCCACGTCACTCAGGTAGTGTGCATATGATGTATGAAATCATATTGCAAGCTTATGGATGGGAAAAAGGATGGGAGATCATTACCCAAATGGGTGGAAATATAAAATCCTTTACCCAGTCCGCTTCTAATACTCCAACAGAGGTGGGCATGGGCAATGCTGCTTATGGGTTATGTATTGATACCTATGCCTGGTCTCAAATTGCCAAGGTCGGAAGAAGTAAAATGTCATTTATACTTCCTTCGGGTGTAACAGTTATAAATCCAGATGGTATTGGTGTGTTAAAAGGTGCTCCCAACATATCGGCTGCGAAAGCTTTTGTTGAATTCTCTCTTTCTCCCTCTGCCCAAAAGTTATTAATGTTACCTGCGGGTAGTCCTCAGGGACCTAAACAATTCGATCTTTATCGTATGGCCGTTATTCCCGGGCTTTATACAACATTAGGCCAACAATCTCAAATACCCGTTAATCCATTCCAATTAAAAAGTGTTCTTAAATATGATACGGTCAAGGGCGCAAGACGTTATTCGTTGTTAAATGACATGATTGGTGCCCTGGTAATCGATAGTCATAAGGAATTAGGTGAGGCATGGAGTTCTGTGAAAGGTACCCCTAAAGCCAGGGGAATTGGCAGACCTCCGTTAACGGAAGCACAGGCGATGGCCCTGGCTGAGAAAATGAAAAATGATCCACAGTTACGCAATAAAATGATATCTCAATGGACAGTATTCGCTCGTAATAAATACAGGACTTATAAAAAATAAATATGCCCAAAATATTAAACATCTATCAAACCCATTCAGGTCTTTCAGGAACAATTGAGGTTCCTGGAGATAAATCAATATCCCACCGTGGAATTATGCTGGGTTCTATTGCCCATGGAACTACGCTATTAACCAATTTCTTAAAGTCAGAAGATTGTCTTTGTACTGCAAATGCATTCAAAGCAATGGGAATTAACATTAAGGGTCTTGATTCTTCCGAAATTATTATTGAAGGAAAAGGTATTGATTGTTTACAGGAACCCTGTGAGATATTGGATATGGGTAATTCAGGGACAAGTACCCGCTTGTTAGCGGGTCTTTTAGCGGCCCGTCCTTTTTATTCTGTAATGAAGGGTGATCAATCTTTAAGTAGGCGTCCAATGGACAGAATTATCGGTCCCTTGAGTCAAATGGGAGCCGAAATTTATGGTCGACAGAACAATAAATATTTACCCCTGTCGATTGTAGGAAAAGAACTCACGGGTATAAATTATCAATCCCCCATAGCCAGTGCACAAGTCAAATCTGCTTTAATTTTGGCAGGATTAAATTCTAAAGGCATAACAACCGTTACTGAACCCATACTATCCCGTGACCATACAGAACGTATGATTGGCTATATGGGAGGTGAAATTCTTCGCGATAAACTGACAGTATCCATTCAGTCCGGTCAGCAGTTACAGGGCAGAAAAATGCACATACCCAGTGACATCTCATCTGCCGCTTTTTTTATAGTTGCTGCCTTGATTGTACCCGATTCACAACTTACCTTGACGAATGTTGGGATGAATCCAACTCGAACTGGGCTTATAGACGTTTTATTGAAGATGGGTGCTTCGCTAAATACTATTAACTACAAAGGTGATGATTGGGAACCGGTTGCAGATATTATTGTGACCCCCTCAGAACTGAGAGGTATTGAAATATCTGGCGAGATAATCCCTCGCATTATTGATGAAATTCCTATCATTGCTGTTCTGGCTACTCAGGCACGAGGTACGACTATTATTCGTGAAGCATCAGAACTACGAGTAAAAGAGTCTGATCGAATTTCTTGTGTAGTCTCTGAATTGCAGAAAATGGGAGCAGACATAACCGAACAAGCGGATGGAATGATTATTAAAGGGCCGACACCTTTAAAAGGTGCAAAACTGGAGTCTTTTGGTGACCATCGCCTGGCAATGTCCTGGGCTGTTGCTGGATTGATTGCAGACGGAGAAACCACAATCAACAATGTGGATTGTATTACCACCTCTTTTCCAGGTTTTGAGGCAATTCTGGAATCAATACGAAAGGATTAATATGGTCATTGCTATAGATGGAACAGCGGGCTCTGGGAAAAGTACTGTTGCTAAAAAATTGGCGCAGATTTTGAACTATAACTACATTGATAGTGGTGCATTATATAGAACCATTGCCTTAAAGGTATTACAGGAAAACGTTGATATTGAAAACGAAGATTTGATATCTGCACTCTTTCGGAAGATTGATATTGAACAACATTTTGATGAGGGAAGTTTAACTGTACTGTGTGATGGAGAAGATATAACAAAGGAAATCCGCTCGCCTGAAGTTAGTAAAATTGTGTCTCAAGTGGCAGCTCAACCTGGTGTTCGTTATCATGTGACAGCGCTTATGCATGTATGGGGTGCGGCAGGTCAGGTTGTTATTGATGGTCGTGATATTGGTACCTATGTATTCCCAAACGCTGATTATAAGTTTTATATTGAGGCGTCTCCCCGAATCAGAGCTGAACGCCGATTCAAAGAATTAGTGGAAACTGGATATGGTGGGACTGTTGAAGAGATAGAAGCTCAAATTATTAAACGAGACCAATTAGATAGTTCAAGAGAGATGGCCCCATTGAAAAAGGCAAACGACGCCATTACAATTGATACCAGTACAATGACCATTGATGCTGTGGTCCAAACTCTAACAGAAAATATTAGAAAACAAAATGGAAACTAAATACAATATTCCTCCAGAAAAGAATTGGTTTTATGTTTTTGTAAGTGCAATTTTGGTGTTCTTTGGGAAAATATACTTTAGGTTAGAAGTGAAGGGTCTTGAAAATATTCCGGCTACGGGTGCTGTAATTGTTGCACCTGCCCACCGTAGCAATTTGGATCCTCCTGCCGTTGGAATTATGTCGTCACGACAATTACATTTCATGGCAAAACATACATTATTTTCAGTTCCAATATTAGGGGCTGCTATAAGAAAATTAAACGCTTTTCCTGTGAAGCGTGGTGCTTTTGACCGAACTGCAATGGAGTATAGTTTTGAATTATTAAGACAAGGGCGCCCTTTACTGATTTTTCCGGAAGGAACACGGTCTCGAGATGGATTACTCCAGAAACCTCTTGCAGGAGTAGGGATGATGGTTGCTAAAGCAAAAGTACCTGTTGTCCCCTGCTATATACATGGTTCTTATGAGGCGTATCCGAGAAAAATGAAATTTCCTCTACCTCATAAAGTTACTGTGATATTTGGTGAGAAGATTGATTATTCTGTGCTATTGAAAGATGAAACAATCAATAAGGAAACATATGAGCGTATTGCTAACGAGATTATGGAGCATATTCGTAAATTAATCCCTGCTCAATAAAGCAATAATCTCTTGGCTGATAGATTCAGGTTTCTTATTGTCGGTAATAATCTTAATATCGGCTTCTTGATAAAAAGGAAGCCGATATTTTAATATCTCGGTTATTTTTTCAAGACTCGGAGTGTTTCCTAGAACAGGTCTATTTGTATTGTTAGATATTCTGGAAAATATAGTTTCTGGTGTAGCTGCCAACCATATGACTGATCCACGTTTCCTCATTGTTGCTCTATTACTTTCATTAAGAACAATGCCACCTCCGGTAGAGATAACTTGATGAGTTTTCTGTGCCACATCCGTGAGAAGTTCTGATTCTATTCCCCTGAAGAAAGATTCACCCTCTTGTTCAAAACATTCTTTGATTGTTTTACCCAGCTTTGTCTCAATTAGACTGTCAATATCGACATATTTCCAATTAATAGATAGCGCCAATAATTGAGCAACAGTTGTTTTACCTGACCCCATAAATCCTGTTAAAAAGATGTTTGCTGGTAATGACATTATTTTCGTTGTTTTATCTGTTCTTGAATGTGATTATCTCGTTTGATTACTGCGTCTTCCATTTTTGACCGATATGTAGTCATTTTTTCATACAGATCTTTATTATGGGTCGCTAGTATTCTCAGAGCCAGAAGTATTGCATTACTTGAATTATCAACACCGACTGTTGCTACAGGCACACCTTTAGGCATTTCAACAATAGACAATAATGAATCTAGACCATTAAAGCTTTTTGACCGTATGGGTAATCCTATAACCGGGAGATTTGTCATGGCAGCAACCACTCCTGGCAAATGAGCCGCACCACCTGCTGCAGCAATTATGACTTTAATTCCTCTGTCTGCTGCTGAGCGGGTATATTTTTCTGTTCTTTCTGGAGTTCTGTGTGCAGAAGATACAATGACTTCATATTTTACACAGAATTCATCTAAGATATTAAGTGCGGGTTCAATAACAGGAAAATCCGAATCACTTCCCATAATAATTCCAATCATTGGACTCTCAGTCATACCGTACTCCTCTTTACTGGTTTGTTATTATTTAATTATACCTTTTGAATGGATGAGTGAATATGCAGACAGCTGAAATTATTTGTAGTGGCAGTGAATTGTTACTTAATGCAAAGACAGACACTAATTCACTGTTTTTAACCGATAAACTTCAAGAGATAGGTGTTGTTACACGATTTAAAACTACGGTAGGTGACGATTATAAAGACTTATATGATGTTATTAGTGTAGCTTCCAGTCGTGTGGATATTGTGATTATTTCTGGTGGGCTAGGTCCAACTGTGGATGATATTACGCGAGATGTATTGTCAGACGTAACAAAAGCTCCCCTCCAATACCATCAGGATATCTGGGAAGCTATTTCTCAACGACTTAAACATATATATCCTCATAGAGATATTCCAGAATTAGTAAAGAGCCAAGCTATGGTTCCTGAAGGCGGTGAATTCTTTATTAACCAGAATGGAACTGCGCCAGGTTTAGCTATAGAATACAATAATGTGAAATTCATTGCTTTACCCGGGCCTCCTAGAGAACTAATTCCCATGTGGGAAAATCAGGTGGCACCATGGTTATCATCTAAGCTAACGACTAAGGAAGCCATTGATACCCGCATTGTTCGAACATATGGTATACCAGAATCAACTTTGAATGAAGCAATATATGATTTATTTTCTACATCAAAAAATCCATTAATTGGTGTTTGTGCAGCTCCTGCCATGGTTGATATCAGATTAACGGCATTTGGTAAGAATCTAACAGAGGCACAACAAGTTAATGATGCCATGGTAAAGATCCTTCAAGACAGGCTTGGCAATGCAATCTATGGATTTAGCAATGAAACTCTTGAAGGCAATGTAGGGAAGCTGTTATCAAAAAATAGAATGACCCTTAGCATTGCAGAATCTTGTTCTGGTGGATTAATTGCTAACCGTATTACAAATATACCGGGTGCTTCCGGTTATTTTGACAGAGGTTTTATTACTTACAGTAATGAATCCAAAATACAAGAGTTAGATGTTCCTGTAGATACAATACAAGAATATGGTGCTGTTAGTAAAGAAACTGCAGAAAAAATGCTTACTGGGCTAAAACATATTGCTCAGAGTAACATATGCCTTGTGACAACTGGGATTGCTGGTCCTGACGGTGGAACAGCAGAAAAACCAGTAGGACTTGTGTATATAGGCTTGGCTGGGCTGAATAACCATATTGAAATACATGAATGTCATTTTAAGGGCAATCGCGATTTGATTAAGTTAAGAACAGCTAATGAAGCACTAAATATTATCCGATTATATTTATTGAATACCTATCGTAGTAATAATTTAAAATAAATAATGTGGATAGAATTATTGATGAGGAGCAATTCTATAAAATGCAGTCCAAAAATAAGATAATTGAATCAGCACTTAGAGTTCTTGATATAGAAGCCAAAGCGATTGTTAATTTAAAAAAATCCATCAACAAAGAGTTTGTTTTAGCAGTAAATGAAATAATAAAAGTTAAAGGACGACTTATTGTTATCGCTGTAGGTAAATCTGGGCATATAGGACGTAAAATTGCTGCCACTTTATCTAGCACAGGTACACCGTCAATATTTGTTCACCCAACAGAAGCATTGCATGGTGATTTGGGTATGATTACTAAAAATGATATTGTTCTTGCAATCTCGAATAGTGGTGAATCAGACGAGTTGAGCACTCTTTTAACTGTTGTGAAAAAGTCCAAAATTCGAATTATTGGATTAACTGGAAATCAAAAATCCACTCTTGCCAAGTTATCAGATATCTTGCTTTTAGCCAAAGTTGAGAAAGAGGCTGACCCAAACAATTTGGCTCCTACATCAAGTACTACAGCCACTTTGGCCTTAGGAGATGCCTTAGCTGTAAGTCTCTTGGAGAAAAGATCCTTTACTGCTTTTGATTTTGCAAAACTTCATCCAGGAGGCAATATTGGTCGTTCTCTTTTGCAAGTTAAAGACATAATGCATATGGGAAATGATAATCCTGTCGTAGATAAAAGTACCACACTTAAAGATGCTCTGATCACAATTACATTGAAGGGATTAGGTGTTGTATCAATTGTTGATTCTAATATGAAACTTCAAGGAATTCTTACTGACGGTGATATTCGGCGATTATTATTAAATAGCCGAGAACTAAATAGCCTTTTTAACATGAAAGTGGGAGATATTATGAGTGGAGATCCTCTTACAATATTCTCGGACACTCTTTGTGTAGATGCTGTTCATTTAATGGAAGATAATAGAAAAAAAAGATTTGTCAGTGTGTTGCCAGTAATTGATAGAAAGGGAAAACCTGTGGGCATGATTCACATGCATGACCTGATTAGAAGAGGTTTTTCATTTGCGAACGACAATAACAAAGAATAGAAAAAGGCCCTCATAAAATATTCTATGAGGCCTTTTTTTAATTGTTGGATAATAGGCGATTGATATCCATCTGAATTGAATTCCATCTTTCTCTCAGAAGATTAACCTGGAAATCAGGATAATCTAAAAGAATTTGTAAAGAATAAACTTCCAAAAGAAAGTCAGTAACTTTTTCAGTAAATGTATTGCTTATTGCTGTATTATCAGCTACCAAGACAACCTTACGTAAAATATCTCCACAAAAACTTGCATATTCCATTTCAACTTCAACGGATGGATTTCGTTGTGTCACTGTTTTACTAATATACTCAGCTTCTTTGCTCCATAACTGATTTAGCTCTTCAATTTCTATTGCTAATTGTTTTGGTTTTAGAATTTGAGTCATATTAATTTATTGTTTTTTAAATAAATTCAACAAGAACATAATATATACTGCGAATGCTATGACAAGCAGTATTACAAATATTTCGGACTTAATCACGGTATTAGCAATAAATCCCATAATTACTCCTTTTATTTCTTGCTGATCCAGCTAAGAAATGATTCACCTGCTGGAACATTATTTTTAGTACGCAGAATCCACTCAGCGAATGAATTTCCTTGAGGTCTGATATTCTTATTGAAAGATAATGAAGTATCAACCTGTTGTTTATAGTACCAACAAACCTGGATATATTGGAATCCCTTTTCAATGAATTGATCCCGAGTCTTAGGTTGGTAATTAGCATTATAACCAAATTTATCAAAGCATTCTCCGGCCAGTTTAGCGTTTTCAAACATCTTAAGGGCTTTTGAATGTAATCCTTCCATAGTTGGGGGAGGAGTTAAACTCTTTGATCTAACATTGATTTCGGTAACAACTTGGCGGAATTTACCCGCTGTCATGGTTCCCTGGATTCCCTTATATGGATCTGTCCTAAGATCTCCTTTTGCGGCCTTTAAAAAGTCTGGAGAGAGACTAACCACATTGTGGAAGTTTTTATCCAGGGACTTATAGGTTTCTTCTGCATCAGAGCCTTTTAATTTTTCCCAATAGGTGGGGGAAATCTCAATGATTTCGCTAAAATCACCCAAAGCCTTGTTTAACTTTTTGACTTGAACCAGCAGGGCATCTTTGTATATCTTTTCTGCCTTACGGGTTTCAATCTCTTTAATTGACTTAAGTGACTGCTCATAAGCTAATTTTGCGTTAGCGTAGTCGCCACGCTTATAGGATGCTTCTGCAATTCTTAAATAGTCTTCAGCACCATCTAATTCCCTTGAAGCAAATTCCTGAGCTTTGTATGCTCTTGCCTTAACTAATCCATCTTCAATTTGTTTTGAATAAGATTCTTTCTGTGCCTTTGCGTCTGAATCTAATGTGGTTGCATTAGTTTTTAGTCTAGTTAAACTGTTAAGTGATTTTTCAAAAGCACTCTGTGAACCTTTTTCGGCTTTATAATCGCGAACAGCTGAATCAGCCTTAGCTTTTATGTCATTAACTTTTTCAGGGATCATTGCAATTACTAGCTTCGAAGAATTTAATTGCTTAATGATATTGTTATATTCTTCAAAGATAATTTTATCTCTTGTGCTTTGTTGCGCAACACCGGCAGCAGATAAAGATGCATTAGCAGCAGCCAGAGATTGGTCGTAACTACCTGAACGCATCATTTTCTCTGCATTATCTAAGGCAATAACGGCATCCTGTAATTTCCCTGTTTCATGTTTCCATCCACCTAAGGATTTAGCTGTTTCTATTTGATTCCGGGCACGAATTATTTGTCCTTTAAGTGCTGTCTCTGCATTTTTTTCAGCATTATCTAAAGCATCTAATGCGGCATCATATTTTCCAATAGCTAAATTGTCATTTGCAAGTTTCAAATTTGCTAAAGAACTATCATAATCCTCGATTGAATAGGTGTATGCTTTAGCTATTCTTGCTTCATCAATTTGTCTTCGGACGACAGGGGTCCGGTCGGCAATTTGCATGCGGATAGCAATATTCTTTGAATCTACTGCGGTAGCGCGTGTTTCAACAGCTTTTTCAATGGTTCTGGCAAAAGCATTGCTGTTCAGTAAATTATTAGATTCATTGAGTTTTTGTCTGGCTGCGTTCAAGGTTTGCGCCGCCTGAGGATAACGATTGACCATATAATGCTCATCAGCAGCGTTATCTATGGCCTTACGAGCTTCATCAATCTGATTTACAGCCTTTTTCTTCATTGCTGTATAGGACTCATCAACTTTAGCTCTAGTTTCAGCGGCTAAATCACGAGCTTTTGAGTATTGACCACCCAATAATGCTTCCCGGCCCTGTCTCAAAATTTCACGAGCAGCCTGAATTTCCTCTGTGGCATATAACTGAGCACTATCACCAACAGCCCGTTTAATCTCATTTTCGGATATAGCTAGTTCCAATTCAGCTTTTTTCTTGATTGCGGCAGTTTTAGCTTCCTGAGCTTTTACCACAGTGGCTTTTGCCATTTGAATGGATTCACGGAATTGCTTTTGGTTCATCATATTAATGGAAGTAGCACGAAGTTGTTGTGAACGAAGGAGTAATTCCTTGGCAAAATCAGTAGCTCCAGCATCGATCGCGTCTTTAATGGCGATATCAGATAACTGAATCTGATCATCAGCCCCAACACGGAGTTTTTCATTAGCACGGTCTATCTTGTCGCTTATGTCAGCATATAAACTCTTAACTTTTTCATAATCCTTAGAGTCAAAAGCATTTTTTGCTTCTTCCAGCAGGGCTTCCGCTTCAGAGAGGAATGCTGGTGCATATTTCTCTGCATCATTGATTTTTAAACGGTCAATATCTCTGGAAGCTGTTTTTAATTGATCCCGCATCTGTAATTGGCTGGCTCTTTGGACGATCTCAGGGCCACGGGCTTGAACAATGCGGAAGACATCCAGTGCAATACGATAATCTTTGGTTTTGTAAGCTTGAGTGGCTCTCTGGAAATTGTCATCAATTAGTGAAAAATCGCCTTTTGTATATTTATTGGCTTGGACTTCATTTAAAGCGCTCATGATGCGTTCTGCAGCAATCATTTCATCCCGACATTTGCTTTCCATCGCAATTTGTAACGCTGCATCAGCCAGGAACTGAGCTTCTTTTGCTTTGGTGCGAGCATTTTTGTATTTTTCTTGTTTCAGCAGTGCTTCTGCTTCTTCAACGGAAGCTTTGGCTTTTGCCCAATCTCCCACAGCCCGAGTTTCCGCTTCATTTTGTTTAGCCTGATCAAGGGTCATCCGGGATTGAGTTACTTCCTGATTAGCCTGTTTAATAACTTCACCTAAAAGTGAGTTGACACCTTCAATGACTGAATCAGAAAACTTGATAATCTGTTTGAAGTTTTTGCTGGCTTTCGCGTTGTATTTTCTTGCTTCCTCAAGATCCTTTTGGATTTGAGCAAATTTGGCTGGACTGGCTTGTCGTCCATCATTTTCCATGGCGACTCTGAATTTTTGTTCGGCTAAATTGAAGTCGGCTGCGGCTTTAGCTGATTTTGCCAAGTTCAGTGCATCTTTAGCTGATGCTTTTGCGGTGGCGGATTGATCCTTGGCATTCTTATTATCACCTTGCTGCAGAGCTTTCTTAGAGTTTTCCAAAGCTGTGGAAGCTGCTGAGTATTGCTGTGTAGCATACTTGGGGGCTTCCATATCCCTGGCTTCTGCCATAGCTTTCTCTGTAGAAGAGTTGTTCCATTGCGCTATTGTCTTATCAATACATCCTGTTAAGGGGACAAGAATAGCGAGCATTATCAGAACTTTGATGAAGAAATTTGGTTTTAGTTTTTTCACGAAGGAACTCCTCCACGAGTTTTTTTCAAATTATATTCAATTGGATGATAACTTAACCTGCCATCGATTTAGAAATAAAAAAATCTTATGACAGTCTTTTTCAATTTCAAGTAAATCAATAGAATTTAACTGTGATATCTGATTAAGACTTGCAATACGGCGTAAAAAAGCAATCATAACATTATGGTAATCGCCGGGATTTCCAGCCTTATGCCTTAACGGTTGTAGATGTCTGGCTATCCGACCTTTTGCTTCCCAGAACACCATTTCATCCTCCATTGTTAATGGTTGATTATAACGGGCACTAATTAATTTACCCCGTATGATCAGGATGTCATCAGTTATTTTTTTCAGTATATCAATGCTACTTTCAGGCTTCATTTAACCACCAGAATATTATAGCAATTGAACAATAAACGAATACGGATTTTTTTTCACATTACTCGCCAAAAATATGTTCGATTTGTATCCGAATTTATCATTTAAGTATCAAATTGTCAATGAAAAAAGGTAAGCTAACCTTAAGAAAGACAAACTTAAAGGTGTTCTTGTCCCCAAAACATATTAGTTTTACTGTATCTGTTAGAATATAAAGTTAATAGTTAATCAGTAAAATTTATCAAGGGGTAACAAAATATATGTTATCTGATCTGGAAAAACGTCTTGACCTTTTAAGAGAAAAAATTTGCCAGATGAAGGAGTCTCTTTGACCTTGCTCAGATTAGGAAGGAAATTTCTTCATTAGAAGAAAAGATGTCCCATGACGGTTTTTGGGACAATCCAACCCTTGCAAGTCAGACAAATCAGGAACTCAATAATTTAAAACTTAAGATAAAACCTTGGGAAAAAATCGGGATAACCCTTGATGACTCGCAGGTTTTATTGGATATGGCTAAAGAATCTGGTGATGATTCATTAGAAAAAGAACTTGAACAGGAAATTATTCTTTTAGAAAAAGAATACGAGAAAATTGAAATTGTCAGTCTCTTAAGTGATGAGTTAGATCCTTTAAATTGTTTCATTTACATACATCCTGGAGCAGGGGGAACGGAGTCTTGCGACTGGGCCAATATGTTACTTAGGATGTACCAGCGATGGGCGGAACGTTCAGGTTTTGAAATTGATATCATTGATTTATTGCCTGGTGATGAGGCTGGTATTAAGAGTGCAACTTTAGAAATTAAAGGTGAATATGCCTTTGGGTATTTAAAGTCAGAAAATGGTATCCATCGTCTGGTAAGAATCTCACCTTTTGACTCAAATAAACGCCGACACACTTCCTTTGCTTCTGTTTTTGTTTATCCCGAAATTGATGATTCTATTGATGTCGATATCAAAGAAGTGGATTTGAAAGTTGATGTTTACCGGGCCAGTGGTGCCGGTGGGCAGCATGTCAATAAAACTGAATCTGCAGTTCGAATCACCCACCTCCCAACAGGAATCGTTGTTACCTGTCAAAATGAAAGATCACAGCACAAAAATAGAGCAACAGCGATGAAAATATTACGCGCTCGCTTGTATGAAAAATACAGACAGGAAAAGCAGGATGAAATTGAGAAGTTAAATCCTGAGAAGAAAGATATCTCTTGGGGAAACCAGATTCGTTCGTATGTCTTTCAACCGTATTGTTTAATCAAAGACCATCGTACCGGAGTTGAGGTTGGTAATGTCCAAGCCGTTATGGATGGTGACATTGATGATTTTCTCGAAGGGTATTTGAAAAAATACGTAAACAAAAACTAAGGTCAATTATGAGTAAAGAAATAATTAGTCAAAGTGTAAATGAAACGATTGGTTTGGGTAAATTACTCGCTTCGATTTGCAGGGGGGGAGAAGTCTTTACTCTTGATGGTGAGCTTGGAGCGGGTAAAACTCACCTGACTAAAGGAATTGGCATGCAACTGGGTTGTTCAGAGGTTGTTCACAGTCCAACTTTCACTCTCATTAATGAGTATCCTTCACCACAATTCTGGCTTTATCATGCTGATTTTTATAGACTTAACAGCGAAAATGATGTTATGGGGCTGGGATTAGATGAATACGTTGATTCGAATGGAATTGTAGTGATTGAATGGGCAAATAAGTTTCCATCTGTCTTGCCTGAACAGCGAATTGAGTTTAATTTTCGAGTGTTACCCGATGATAGCCGATTGATTATAATTGAACTTTATGGAGATAATTTTCAAGATATTAAAAAATGGTTATCAGATTTACCTGAGAAAATTTTAATAAAGGAATTGTTGGTTTAAAGGATATTATGATTATTCTTGGAATAGATACTTCATGCAAATCAACGGGTGTTGCTTTGTCCGAGGGGGCCCGATTATTGGGTCAATATCAGTTAACGACTCATAATATGCACAGTTGCCAGGTTTTTACTTTAATTGAAACCCTCTTGAAAGCTTCTAATAAGAAGATGAATCAAGTAGACGCGATAGCTGTGACGATTGGTCCTGGCAGCTTTACAGGCCTTCGTGTTGGATTGATGACCGCCAAAACTTTAGCTCACTTGAATAAATGTTTATTGCTTGGTATTTCTACCTTGGAAGTCCTTTCTTATCCCTGGAGTCAAAATAGTCAAACAATTTATCCTTGTATTGATGCTTTGAGAGGAGAAGTTTATGGTGCAGGGATTCAATGGAAATCGGGTGTTCCTCATTATGTGATTCCCGGGTCTGTTTATAAGGTTCAGGAATTTTATGATTTAGTGAATAAATCAAAAGAGATGGAAGATTCATTTGTAAATATATGTGGGCCTGTTGGTATAAAAAATTGGGATCATTTTTCACAGAATATTAAAGGACTAGTTCACTTAGATACAATCGGTACGGAGGTTGATCCAGGTAGTTTATGTCGTTATGCTTTCGAAGCTTATACCCATGACCGAATAAAGCCTATGGATGTAATATCCTTAAATCCAGTATATTACAGACGTCCTGAGGCCGAAATCGTATATGATAAAAACCATTTAATTGTGTCTTGAACAGAGTTTATATGAATAAAAAGAAACATCGAACAAGATTGATCTTGTTCGATGTTCTTTTATTAGGGGACCAGATTGTATAGGCAATAAAGATTTATTTGGTTGGGGACAAAGTGAAATCTAATAAAGCTGACTCGCCACTTTTCACAAGTGTCCCAAGAGTTTTTGATTCATATCCAGGTGCTGATACTGTGACCCTGTGTGCTCCACTGGATATATAACATAGTTTATATCCCCCCGCAGGCTCTAAGTCGTTAGAATAAACCACCGTTCCATCATCGACCTCAACTTTTGCTGAAGAGATTGCCTTACCGTTAATATCCATAATAAGCCCATTAATATCTCCTCTCGCAGTTGTATCTAAGCCTGCGGAAATTAACAATGCGTTATAAATAGCGTAAGCATGTTTTCTTAAATAACTGTCACTTTTTAAACGATTTTCTTCGTTGGGATTTGTCAGTAATGAAGGTTGGATTCTAACCCCATAGGTTTGAACAATCAAATAATCTGAATCATCAATCATTCCATCCTTGCCATATGCTCCCTGGTAGGGAATTTTAGGGTAACCAAACAGATTATTCTGCTCATTAAGTATTAGAGTACATAATTGTGTTTTCTGTTCTGGGAATCTAAAAATAGCGGAGTAGTTTTCTTCTGCATTTTTGCCTTTGCCAAAATTAATAATAAGGTACTCATCGCGTGGGACTGTTGAATCTAAAACGACTTTTTCGATATCACTCATTCCTTCCAAATCAGCCCGTGGTAATATAACTTTTGCTCCCGCCTGTTCCAGGTAATCTTTGAGATATAATGCCACCTTCAGATTGACCTGAGCTGAAGATAATCCTGTCGGACCTACAGGGCCTGATTGTGAACCACCATATGCGGCATCCACGATATATGTTTTGTTTTGTAGTATTCCAGAAGCAAAGGGAATCATTTCGACTGTCAGGGAGTGTATGGAGCCGGGCTCGGCATCAAATACCAGTGGGTAGGGGATATATCCAGCTGCCGTAACCATACAAGTAAATTTACCTTTTTGTAAATTATCAAGAATAAATTGACCGTCATCGCCTGTATTCGCCATCACTTCGGTCCCAAACTTTATTGATGCGTTGGAGATTGGTTTTTTTTGTCCATCAAGGACCTTTCCAATTATCCAAGACTTTTCAGAATTTTTTTGTTCTAGCAAGGCTTCCACTGAAAGATTTCCATATTGAGCTTTGATTTGTGTTGAGCTCAAATAGGGTTTACCTTTTATTTGAAGAACTGCCTGGCCCTTATTTGTATAGCTGATTCCCGCAAATTTTCCGTCTCTCAGAAACATTATTGGCAGGCCGTCTGCGACAGGTTGATTATTCTGATCTGTCACTTCTACTGTGGCCGTTACAGGTATATTGTCATTGGGAGGTATTAAGTTTGGAAAGACTTTTAGAGTCATTTTTTGTGGGGCTTGTTGAATGAGGAAACTGCTGCTGATGGGCATGGCAGAATTTCCATTTTTATTTTTTGCATAGAATTTAATTTCATGCAGACCATTTTTTAATGGGCTGGGAACCTGAGCAATTAGGCGATCTCCATTAATCTTAACTTTAATAGTATTATCATCCCATGTGGCCCAGGTTGAATTTGAATCAATACCCGGTCCATTTTTTTCATCTAAAAAACGGGTGGATATATCCAGTTTCTCTGTTTGAGTTATGATGTTTCCGTTTTTAGGTGATATATCCGTTAAACGAAGGATACCTCGGTTAAAATAAGCTTCAATTCCTTTAAAATACGCGACTGCCTGTCTTTTTTGATAATCATCTCGAGAAAGTAATGCTTCAGCCTGTGGATTAATAATATAGGCGGCTTCGCCTAATACCGCAGGATATCCTTCCGCTTTTCGCAAGATATAATACTCGGCTGGCATGGGGGTTGGATAACCCTTACTGGTGCCCAATTCACGTACCAAATTCTCATAAATCAACTGGGCAGCATCCTGGGATGGACCAAAATCAAAAACATTAAAATACATCTCAGATTGATTGACACTGCGGTCAGCCTGGGCATTTGCATTGTGATGTATTGAAACAAAAAGGTCGCAATTTAATTCAGTGGCCATTTTCACTCGTGCGGCCAATGTATGAACTGCCAGATTCTGGCCTCCAAACGGCCCTTTGTCATCATCTCTAGTGAGAAATACAATCGCTTCTTTTTCTGCCAAGAGAGTTTTTAAATATTGTGCAATTTTCAAATTTAATTCTTTTTCAGTAAGTCCAGCCAAACCCTTCGCTCCATCGTCCGGAGCATGACCCGGGTCAATAACAATAACTTTTCCTTTGAGTCCCATGTTTTGCGCCTCAACTAAAACGGTTAATAAACAGAAAATTGTGATAATCGTAAGGATTCGTTTTATCATGATTCATATACTCCCATAGCCCATATCAGTTTTGCCTAGATTACCATATTCTTCCGGTCTGCCTCAACTTTAGTGTCTGTGATAACATACCATTCATGCAACGAAATACATCAACAATCAGTTCAATTCAATCACCCTGTTCAATTCAGGACCATTGGCAGTTCATTAATCAACTTAATCAATATAGCTTTTTTCATACTCCAAACTGGATTCAGGTATTGACTGAGACATATCGACAATATAAAAATAGTTCTTTTATCGTAACCTTTAAGAATGGGAAAAGTGCATTAATCCCGGCGATTTCTGTCTGTAAGTTTGGGGGGCTGGTAAAATCCATTCACTCCATGCCTTTTAATACCTATGGTGGAATACTATCTAATGACGAAATAACCTCACAGGAGTCCTTCGAGATTGGAAACCTTTTATTTCAATCTCGTGTGATTAAAACAAGCCTGACTCCTGACCCCAGTATATCTAAACAATTTATTTCAGGGACTCCTTATTCAACGGCTGTTAAGAGAGAAACCCAGCTATTACCACTCAATCTTAAATATGAAGATATTTGGGCCAATAAATATGACGGAAAAAACCGAAATCAAATCCGAAAAGCAAGAAATTCATCTATCCATATTGAGGTAAATCCTACCCAAGCGGGTTCCATGTTTTCTGAACTTTATCATCGTAATAGTGAATTGAGAGGCAACAATCAGACACTGGTATATTCCCCCGAACTTTTTACTAACCTGGAAATTTACCCTGAACAGGTGAAGTTTTACATGGCATATCATTCTGGGGATTTAATCTCCGCCATTCTTGTGTTGTATGGGAAGAACCATGCAATTTACTGGGCTGCAGCAAATAAGCCAGAGGCAAAATCATTATGCGCTAATCAACTCTTACTGGACTATGCAATTCAACAATCATGCGAGATGAATATCGGATGGTTTGATTTTGGTGCCAGTCATAATATGCCCCAGTTGTGGACATTTAAAGAAGGCTTTGGGCCTGAGCCCAAAGCCTATTCAATATTATCAAGCCAATTATGGATGTCTCACAAGATTTATGAGGATTAGGTATACCTTTCAAGATCTTGAGGTTTCCGTGCGTAGGTTTCTGCTTCTTTTCTACTGATCAATTGTTTTCTCATTAACATGGCAAGAGACCTGTCCATAGTCTGCATACCCGTCTGAAGACTTGTTTCTATTGTGGATAGAATTTGATGTGTTTTGTTTTCACGAATTAATGAGGATATGGCTGGAGTCGCTATCATTACTTCAACAGCAGGAACCATTCCTCCTCCATCAACACGGGGAAGAAGTCTTTGACAGAATACTCCCAAAACAACTTGAGCTAACTGTAATCTAATTTGGGTCTGCTGGTGGGATGGGAAGACGTCAACAATTCTGTCTACAGTTTGAGCAGCATCCGCAGTGTGAAGAGTGGCAAACACTAAATGGCCTGTTTCTGCTGCGGTCAAGGCTGCAGAAATTGTCTCCAGGTCTCGCATTTCGCCGATGAGAATAACATCAGGATCCTGACGTAACACATACTTTAATGCGGTTGCAAAAGAGTGTGTATCGGACCCCACTTCACGTTGTTCAATTAAACTCATTTTGTGTTTATGAAGATATTCGATAGGGTCTTCTACTGTGATAATGTGGCAGGAACGATTTGTGTTGATCATATCAATTAAGGCCGCCAATGTGGTTGACTTCCCTGAACCCGTCGGACCTGTTACCAACACCAACCCACTTTTCTTTTGGACCATTGTTTCAATGACTTCAGGCAGATGAAGTTCATTGAGTGATGGAATTCTCATAGGTATACAACGTAAGGCAGCACCCACTGTACCTCTTTGATAATGGACATTGACACGGAATCTTCCAAAATCATGAAGACTTAACGAAAAGTCCAGTTCTTTATCCATTTCAAATTTCAATTTTTGCTCATCATTTAAAATACTGTAAATAAGCCTTTGTGTATCATCAGGCATTAAAATGGGGTACTCAGCTGATATAATCGAATTGTGAATACGTAAAATGGGAGGTTTCCCAACAGCAATATGTAGGTCAGAAGCGCCGCGTTCTATTACATCATGTAATAATTCTGTGATTTCCATGTTCATAGCCCTCAATTTACTAGTAATATATGAACTCATATTAACATAACAATTATTTGCAAATATTAATTTGTTTCAAAATCATTATTTCAATACAATGAGTATTACTAAATGATTCTTTATGGGGTACCAATATGATTTGTCCAAAATGTGGTCACAATGAAATTAGTACTGCAAATAGTTATTGTCCTTTGTGTGGAGAACCTATTTCTGCAACAGATAACTTAGCTAATAACATTAAAGAAGAGCCCCTTGAAGGAACCTGGGAGAGTGCTTTTAAGGGGGATTATTTTTCGATTATTAAAAAGACTGTAACCATGGTCTTAACAAATCCTACTTATTATTTTAGAAATATGCCTAAAGAAACTAATTTAGTAAAAGCGATTGGTTACGGTGTACTGTTTTCATATTTGGGAGCATTAATTGGCCAGATCATTTCCTTTTTAGTTAATTTGATTACTATGTCAGTTCCTATATTTTTAAAATCAAAAGAATCCTTTGATGGATCAACTCTTTTATTTCAGTTTTTGATCAATATTACAATTATGCCCATGGTTACGTTTATGGGTTTATTAATAGCTGTTTCTATTACACACTTTATGCTTTTTTTGTTGAAAGGAAATAAATACAGTATTGCAACAACCATTAAAGTATTTTGTTATACACAGTCAGTACAAATATTCTGTGTGGTTCCGATTTTAGGGGCATTTGTTTCTGTCATATGGGGTCTTGTTACAGAAATAATTGGCTTAAAAGAAGCTCATGAAACCAGTTACCAAAAGTCTATTGCTGCAGTAATTTTGCCCATATTTTTATTTTGTTGTTGTGCGTGTGTCATTTTTACAATTCTTTTAACAGCCAGTTGTTTAGCCGCAGATAAGTTTATGTCGACGGGATTACTAAAGTGGTATGAATTACTTAGAAAATAAAGAAGAGAAAAAGAATAATTTAATTCTGGGTCTATTCCTATTAATATCGGGAATACTGATGGTAATATGTGAGCGGTTACTTGAATTTATTCCACTTACAAGAAAAATAATTTTTGTTTGTCGTTTTAAGGAAATTACCGGTATTCCTTGTCCATCCTGCGGCATGACCAGGTCGCTGAATTGTTTATGGCACTTTGATCTAATCAATGCTTTCGCCATGAACCCATTTATTTTTTTGTTTTTAGTAGGTTTTATTTTTTATATCTTATATTTAATAACAACTGGATTAGGTTGGTTTTCTCCTGTGAAATGGGACTTTCTCCAGAGAACAAGTATTAGAGTCTCTCTTGTATTATTTTTCATTATGAACTGGATTTATCTCATCATTGATAAAAGGTGAAATTTATGAATTACCCAATTTCAAGACCTCGTAGATTAAGACAGAATCAGTCAATACGGAATCTGGTAGCCGAAACAAACATAACAGCTTCCGATTTGATCTATCCGCTTTTTGTTATTGAAGGGCAGGGAAAAAAAAATCCTATTCCTTCAATGCCCAATATTTTTCAATTTTCTATTGATACATTATTAGAAGAAGTAATTGAGGCATATAAATTAGGTATTAAAGCCGTAATTCTATTTGGAGTTACTAATGATAAAGATGAAACTGGGAGTAGTTCATTTAGTGCTGACAGTATCGTTCCTAAAACTATAAAGTATTTAAAAACACATGGCCCCCAGGATCTTTTGGTTATAGCAGATATTTGTTTATGTGAATATACGAGTCATGGACATTGTGGATGTATTCAAGGTGATGAAGTAGTTAATGACCCGTCTCTGGATTTATTGGCTCGTCAAGCACTTGCTTGTGCCCGTGCCGGAGTGGACGTTGTAGCTCCTTCGGATATGATGGATGGAAGAGTGTTAAAGATTCGTAATGTCTTGGATTCTAATGGGTATATTAATATTCCCATCATGTCATATTCAGCAAAATATGCATCCGCATTTTATGGACCCTTTAGAGATGCTGCCGGTTCTGCACCTCAATTTGGTAATCGTAATTCATATCAGATGGATATTCGTAATTCCAAAGAAGCCTTGAAGGAAATTGAACTTGATATAGAAGAAGGTGCAGACATTATTATGGTGAAACCTGCATTGTCTTGCCTGGATATTATATTTGCTGCCCAAAATAAATATACTTTGCCCATTGCTGCTTATAGTGTTAGTGGAGAGTATTCAATGATTAAAGCGGCTGCTCAGATGGGGTGGATTAATGAAAGGAAGATGGTTATTGAAACTCACACTGCAATCAAAAGAGCCGGTGCAGATATGATTATTACCTATTGGGCTAAAGACCTGGCTTCATGGATTCTTAATTGTCAGGATATTTATAAATAATGAAAAAGGTAGTTCTTATTGGGTTGGGTTTTATTGTCCTATTGGTTTATTTGATTTCACTATATCCTGACATTTATTTTGGAGACAGCCCTGAATTTGTAACATCCGCATATACTTTGGGTATTGCTCACCCAACCGGTTACCCTTTATATACTTTAATAACCCATTTAGTAACTAGATTATTCATCCCGGAAAAGGCTGCTTGGTCTCTGAATCTATTTTCTGCTTTGGCTGGTACAGGGGCTATTGTTATGTTTTATCTTTTGCTCTCAAGACATTATCTAGGCTTTGTAAAAGATAATGTCTTACGAGTCTTTTATTCAATTATGTCCTGTGTTTTATTTGGATTTACTGAAACATTTTGGGGACAATCTACGTTAACGGAAGTTTATACATTACAGTGGTTCTTTATTTTGGCCATCTTGTATTTTTTTGAAGAGTGGAACGTTAATAAAAATAGATATTTATTCCTTCTTGGGTTTTTGCTCGTGGGGATGGGATTTTCTCATCATCTTCTAACTATAGTCGTTATTCCCAGTATTGTTTTGATTTTGATTATGAATCGAAAAGAACTTGATTTAGCTCTTTTTATGGCAGGTATTTCTTTGCTGTTTCTTGGCTGGGGAAGCGTTCTATATTTACCCATAAGATCATCATGTGAACCTTTGATTAATTGGGGAGATCCATCAAATTGGGGGCAATTTCTGGATACAATTACTGGGCGACAATACAAGTGGAAAATGTTTTCAGATTCTTTTAATCCAAATCACAGTAATTTTGGCTATTCATTATTCGAACTGATTATGACTGGGATATCTCAGTATGGTATGAGACAAAGGTATTTTTTCATATTACTCTTCTTTCCACTTACAGCTATTAGCTTTTTTGCTGTTTTTAGAAATCGGTATTTAAAACTTGTTCCTCTTTCTGTTTTTTTGATGACCAGTTTAGTCGTGATTCTCAACTACAAAATATCTGATATTAATGAATATTATGTTCCTGTTTATATGGTATTCTCCATCTTGATTGTAATAGGGCTTTCTAATGTTGTTGAAAAAATTAATGTAAGTAGGCATATACACTACCTCCTTATATGTACTTTTATGGTGATTCCTTTTTTAGGAAATTATTCTCACTTATTTCATGATAAAAAAAGTAAACATGTAAGGTTGGCTGCTAAAGAATATGCCCATACTGTGCTGAATTATATTGAGCCGAATGGGATAATTTATACTGCTGGAGATTATGATATTTTACCAATGTGGTATGCTCAATATGTTTTACACATACGACCTGACATTACTGTTGTTGGAACTAATTTCCTATCATCACCTTGGTATGAAAAATTTCTGGTAAGAGAAAGTAATTTAATATTTAAAATATACCCAACGGTTTTCCAATATAAGGAAGATTACTATAAGTCATTTATTTCTGACAATTTAAACCCAAACATTGGGAAAAGACCAATATACTTCAGTTACTATGATCCAGAAATTTTTAGCTGTTACCCAACAAGCGAAATACAATTAAAAGGATTTCTCTTGCCTGACGACAAACAGTATGAATGGTTAAACTATCTATATAAACTAAATGACCAACAATAGATCTAATGTTTTCTTTTTGGTTTTATGACTGATTTATTATTGGGATGAGATTGTGGTTTTAATTCTCGATTGAGGCTATTTAACCAATCCCTTTGTTGTGGATTTAATAATGATTTATCGATAGTTGTTTTTAAACGCTCAATATTGTTCCAATCATTTTGGGCAGCATATTCTTTAAGCAAAGAAAACTTATTCTGGGTGTCTAGGAAAACGTAATCAGTTTTTAAGTCATTAAGTATTATTTTTAAATCTTGATTCAATTTTAATGAATTTAGTTTTTGGAAAATGAAAGGCAATGTGTTTGTCTGGTTATTTTTTAAAGATATCCTTACGGTTTCTATCAAAAAAGTAGCATAAAAGTTATCAAGTTGACTGATTTTGTTGGTTAGCGTTAATTGCTCATCTTTGTTCAATGGATAAAGTGATACATTTTTTAAATATTTTGTTGCGCCTTCATAATCACGGGTTTTGGAAAAATAATCCAGACTGACTTTTGTTTTTTGATCAATAAGAGCGTCTGTTAATTCTCTTTGTAAAATTCCAAATTTATGATCTGCTTCTACGGGAAGCCCAATCGTACGAGTTCTTATTGTTTCTTGTAATCCTTTTTCATATTGACAAATCATAAAATAAGAATTGCATGTTAAATATCTATCACTAATAGCATTTTGCAGAGTCCTTCGTAGAGGATAAGCACTGATTTGATGCGAAAAAGACCAAGGATTAGTTGCTACATTATTTAAAATTAAACCTGCTTGTTTATATTTATGTGTATTTATTAAATATCCTGCTAATTTAAGCTTATGGTCTTGCATTCTTACCATGAAATGAAAGAAGATAATTATTATCAACACTAGTGTTACACTGACCAACATCTGTAATGTAAAGCGAAATCGTTTCTGGTAGAATGGTTCGTCGATTTGATTTTTTACTTTGTAAAAATATTCCGCAGCTTTTTTTACTGGTGGGTCCAAGTTTAGTGTTGCTTGCCAGTGGCTCATTGCCTTTTCCATATTACCAGACTTTGCATATAATGTACCTAAAACATTATGTGCTTGCGGAAAATCATTATAAATTGATATGGCAATACTTAACTCAATTATTGCTTCTTCAGTTCTTCCCCGCTCAGCATGTTCAAGACCACGATTATAATGTTCATGAGCTTTACTAACAATGGTCTTTAAAAGGGAGATGTCAGCACTACATTGATAGCACTGTACTTTATCATCTCGATTTTCTGTGTTACATACTGGACATTTCACTTAATACAACCTCATTATTGTTTTTATTCAAACAAATGGGGAAATGAATTCATTTCCCCATTTGTTTGAATTTATATTTAAAATTATTTTTTCAACTTTGCCATTGAATCATTGAGTTCATTCATTTTTAATTCAATTTTAGCTTCATCTCTTGAGCTTAAGGCTACTTCAAGATTTTTTATTGCTGCTTCGACGTCTTCTGCAAGGAAATCATCATTGTTTTGGATTGAGCTTCTAGCTTTTGCTATAAGTTCATCGGCGTCATTCAAAACATTGTCCTTAACCTTTTGTTTTAACATTTTGGATATTCTGGAGCGCGCTTCTTGTATCATTCTCTGTTTATCCATGTCTGATAAACGACTGTCTGTAGCCTTAACTGTGATTCGTTTTTCTTTTCCTGTAGCTAAGTCCGTAGCAGACACTTCAAGAATACGATCAGGGTTTATTTTAAAAGTTACTTCAATTCTAGGCACTCCACGCGGTGCTGGAGTAATTCCCTCAATTCTCAGCATATCAAGAAAGGTATTTTCTGATGCTATTTGACTTTCACCTTCATAAAGGGGAAATGATATTGCTTCCTGAAAGTCGCGTGTAGTTGTAAAGACATCTTTTGCTTCAGTTGGATATGTTGAGTTTCTCTCTATTAAAACACCAAATTGATCATTAACTAATCCAACACCCAGTGAAAAGGGTGTTACGTGTACAACAACCGGTGCATCTTTTCCATACCGAGTAGCATAGGTTCCTTCCATCTCTCCTTCAAGAGGTGATAATACTATTGACTGTACAGCAGCACCTAATGCAACAACCTCTTCCGGATGAATATCTTTACTAGGATCTTTTCCTGTTATTTCTTTAACTATGCGTTGAACTGCTGGAATCCGGGTTGATCCTCCCACCAATAACACGCGATCAATATCTTTCATCTGTAGCCCTGCATCTTGAACTGCAGATTTTGTAGGGTCGGATGTTCTTTCAACTAAGTCTTGTGTCAACTGTTCAAATTTTGCTCTCGTAATACTAACAGACAAAGTTAATGGACCTTTGGCTGTCATTGCAATTGCATCAAGAATAACTTCTGTTTCGAGTACTTCAGATAACTCTATTTTTGCTTCTTCAGCAGCTTCCTTGAGTCTGAACATGGCATTCTTGTCATTCGATAAGTCAATACCTTCTTTCTTTTTAAATTCTTCAAGAAGGAAAGATACTATTCGTTGATCAAAATCATCGCCACCTAAATGATTATCACCTTTAATTGCTAAGACCTGAAAGACCCCTGACATAACCTCAATAATCGATACATCGAAGGTTCCTCCACCTAAGTCGAAAACCAATAATGTTTGGTCTTCATTTTTGTCTAATCCATAAGCAAGTGCCGCAGCAGTAGGTTCATCAATAATACGACGTACTTTAAATCCTGCAATTTCACCTGCATCCTTTGTGGCTTGTCTTTGTCGATCTGTAAAATAAGCTGGTACAGTAATGACTGCCTGGTCTACAGTTTCCCCAAAGAACTCTTCAGCATCATGTTTTAATTTTTGGAGAATGATTGCTGATAATTCCTGAGGTGTATACGGTTTTCCGTCAACGGAAAACCGGAAATCAGAACCCATTTGTCTTTTAATTGAGAAAATGGTCCTTTCGACGTTCATTACTGCAGCTTTTCTTGCTTTTTTCCCTACTAATATTTCCCCTGTTTTGGGAAAACAGATAACAGACGGAGTTATTCGATCTCCTAAGTTATTAGGGATAATTACAGGTTTATCTTTTTCCATAAAGGCCATCAAAGATGTTGATGTACCTAAGTCAATACCTATTATTTTACCCATAGTTAGTTATTATCCTCCATCAGCGTTAGAAACTACAACGCGCGATTCTCTGATTAATTTACCTTTATATGTGTAACCTTTTAATTGCTCTTCAATGACTATATTAGGAATTCCATCTGGGACATAACGATATTCTACAACCTCATGAACTGCAAAGTCCACCGGGACACCCAGTGCCTCAACGGGCTGGAGTCCTTGCTTTAATAAAACTTTTTTAAGTCTTTTGTAAATACCTTCCATACTGGACATCCAGTTGCTAAGAACTTCATTTCCCTCATATGAAGATGCAAACTTTAAGAGCATCTCAAAACTGTCCAAGAGTGGTAATAGTGAAGTTACCAGCTCTTCAGTTTGATCTGCTTTTTGGTGCTGGACTCGGTATACTGTTTGTGCTTCTTTTGGTTTTGAATGCTGTTTAATATAAGGAATTAAACATGAATATAAATCAACATCTTTTTTTGATAATAATGGAATATATAAATCTTTATCAAAAGGAAAATTATTTTCTGTGAATTTATTTGTAAAATAAATCTTCATAACTACTTAAATCTAGTTTCTGTCAGTCGTCGTTTTGCTTCTTTATGTTTTGGATCAATTTGTAAAACAGTCTGCCAAGATGCCATTGCAGATCGAGAATCACCTTTTAATGCGTATGTGTTACCTATTTCCATATGGATTTCTGGGTCATCGGGACGATATTTTAACAAGCTCTTAAAATGGACTAAAGACGCGTTATGAAGGCCTCTTTCTCTGAGTTTTTTTCCTACAAGTGTATGGCCATCAATTATATTTTGTTTGGCAATTTGATCTTTTGGGTCCAGAGAAAGCACTCTATTCCAGACAGCAAAAGCTTCATCTACTTTTCCAGAATTTAAATAAACTTGACCCAAAAGGTTGAGTAGTTCTTTGTCATCTCGATTTCCTTTGAGTCTATTCACAATTTCCTGTATAGCTTCTTGCCATCGCCCCGCTTGCATATAGCTGGATATTATTTTCTTCTGCGCCTGGGTATTATTAGGATCAATCTTTAGTGCTTCCCTAAATTCATGGATGGCTTTATCAGGACTAATCTGTTCTTTTGCTGAAATTTGAGCGCCTGGACCCAATTTTGTGGCTACAATATTTCCGCCAAATGCTTGATGTAACTCTAGAATGCATGTTTTTATGTAAATATCGTTTTTATTTTCATTAAATTGATTTTCCCAAATAGTCAGTGTTTTTTTCCAATATTGTTCACTGAGATCTTTTTTTCCCGCTTTATCAGCAGTAATTGCTAAATTATGGATTACTATACTACTGGTTGAGTTGTATTTTAAAGCTTCTTCCCAATAGTAAATTGAGTCTTCATATCTTTCATGAATGGCTAAACCATAAGCTAAAGCGAAATTGGAAAAATAAAGATTGTGTTTAGCATCCGGATAATCATCAACTAATTCTAAAATTTTCTTCCAATCAGATATGGCCTCGGTCATTTGTTTTTTCGTCACATATAACGCAGCACGTTTATTTAAGATCTCAACAAATTGATCAATTAAAAAGGGATCTTTATCTGAATCTAATAACTGAGTCTCAATATCATTGATCTGAGTGTTTAGTTCTCCAATATCTACTCCAGTTACATTTGGAAGCTTAAAATTATCATGATCGAAATTTAAAGTAAAAAGGTCTTCTTTTGCCCTTTTTTCTGGATCTTTAAGAGACTCATATGCTTTTCTGATTTTAATGAAATTATCAGGGTCGTATTCTGGAGGATGTTTTTTTACAAGGCGAATATAAGCCGCCTTGATTTCGTCATCATTTGATTCTTTTGGGATATCAAGAATCTGATAGGATGTGCCTTTATCAATAATCATAGGTATTAGGGTAGCATAACTTGCTTCAATTTAGTCTAATCAATTTGAATTATAGTTGTATCGTTGGATTGAGTTTCTATAACACTTTCATTTCTTGGGAATAGTATACCTTTTACATTAGTTCCTTCAATAACCGTTCCAGCATTATTGAATATTACTGTCATTACATCACCAGTCACTTCATCTTTATCGCGAACGACTTTCGGTGTCCCTTCTAAGATGATTTTACTTTTAGAGGGTTCATAAGTAGCTTTCCTGGAAGTTGTAATAACGGTCCCTTCCTTAGGGTCTACTTTTGTTATTTTAACCCGGCCATAAGCCGAATAAAAACGCGGATTTGATTTATATTGTACAGAGTCTGCAGACAATGTTACTTGTTCTTTGGGCAGGTATATTTCAACATTGCCCCACATGACGGCCATATCTGAATTGTTTTTTAATTTGACCCATTTTGCCTGATCTGCATGTCGCAGGTGAAAGGGCTGCGTATTATTTGTACCAGTAGCTTGTCCTAAAAAACTGGGGGAAGATGATTTTGTCTTTGTTTGGGCAGAAGATATTGAGAATAATTGTATAGTTATTATGAATGCGATAAGGGTAAATATTATTTTGTTCATTTTCCGGATGCCTCTATGTTTTTCATGTTAATTTCAGACATGTCCTCTTTGGCTTCTAAATCATAAGCTGATAAAGATTGCATTTGATTGCTGAATTGAAAAGAACCCCGTACGCTGATTGTTTTATCATTTAAATTCCAAACCAAGCTATTACATTTAAGTATATTACTTCCAGTATTAAATACAACCCCACCTTGTGCTTCTGCTATTTTCCTTGTCTGCGAATATTGACCTTCTTGGGCTGATAGGGTTTCTTTTCCTCGTACTGGGTGGTTCCCATTTGCCTGGAATTTTTTTAAGACGATTGTGTCCTTTTCTTTTACCCAGGAAGCTTCATCGCAATATACTTGGTTGACAAGACGATTACTTTTATATTCTTTTAAGTTTAGTTGATTAATTTTTACAGATGGAGAATTACGGGAGGGCAGGCCTGCTGATTGCAAAGGGGAGAAAATATCTCCCCAAGCTGTAGAGAGAAACAGACCTGCTCCTGCCGTTAATATTAACAACATGACTTTTAGATTAGGAGTCATGATACAAGGGCCAATTAGGATTGGGCTAAAGCTTTATTGGCTTTTAGCATCAGACGTGAAATTTTTCGGGATGCGGCATTCTTGTGAATGACATTCCGATCAGCAAAACGCTGCAACTCAGAAACGGCCACCTTCATGGCTTCCTGAATTTGAGCCTGATCTTTAGCATCAATGGCCAGATTCACCTTCTTAACCAGTGTTTTTAAACGGGATTTAACAGCCGTATTATGCAGATTCCGTTTTTTACTGGAACGAAGTTGTTTCATGGCAGATTTATGACGAACGGCCATGGTGTACACCTCCTTTAGGGGTTTATACAATTGTTTTAAAAAGCATTTTCTAAATGATTTATTTCTAACAAATTACCATTCTGATCGGTGATTACCTCCATTACATCAAACCGATAGCGTTCCCATGTGTTTTTCGGGTTTTTCTGAATATATGATTCAGCTATTTGCCTGATTTTTAACTGTTTATGATGAGTAACAGCTTCAGCAGGTCGACCATGTAACAGATTTTGTTCTCTCGTTTTTACTTCGATGAAAACAAGAACTTTATCTGTCTGAGCAATGATGTCTACTTCACCTAACTTGTTTCGAAAATTTCGGCAAATAATAAAATAATGCTTATCTTTTAAATAATCAGTGCAATAGGATTCTCCTATTTGACCGATTTCCTGTTTGGACAATTTTATGTCTTGTCCAAAACACTTTTTAAAAAAGTTCCACATTGTTTTGCCATGTTTTCAAAAAGGAATTCCGATGGATAGGACAGGGACCCATTTTATCTAAAGCTTCATAATGTGCCTTAGTCCCATATCCTTTATGTTTAGCAAATCCATATCCAGGATATTCTTTATCGTAATTTACCATCATACGATCTCGAGTTACCTTTGCGATAATTGATGCTGATGCAATACTTAAGCTGGTTGCATCTCCCTTAATCAAACTATGTTGTGGGATTTTACAATCAGTAAGTTTTAATGCATCCAGCAATAAATAATCAGGTTTTATTGCTAATCCATTTATGGCTTCCTGAACAGCCAGGTAAGTAGCTTTCAGAATGTTTATATTGTCAATGATCTCATGATTGGCTGTGCCAAAACTCCACGCTAATGCATTTGAAACTATTTGTTCATAACAACAGTCTCTTTGACTCTCAGTAAGTTTCTTTGAATCATTAATTCCATCAAAGAACCATCCCGGAGGAAGAATCACAGCAGCAGCCACAACTGGTCCGGCTAAAGGACCTCTACCCGCTTCATCAATGCCTGCTATCTGAAGATAACCAGCATTTCTAAAGTTTGTATCAAAATCGAGTAGGTTACTTGTTGTTAGTTTTTTCTGCTGGAGCGGATTTTTTAGCATGCTTAGCTCCGAGCTTATCATAGTCAACAAGTTCTTTGATACGAGCTTTTTTCTCGTTCAGATCTCGTAAGTAGAACAGTTTGGCGCGACGGACGCGACCACGACGTAATACCGCAAGTTTCTGAATGATGGGTGAATGAATTAAAAAGGTACGTTCAACACCAACACCATAGGAAATCCGACGAACTGTAAAGGTTTCACGGATTCCACCGTTTTTACGGGCAATAACAACACCTTCATAGTTCTGAATACGTTCTTTATCGCCTTCTTTAACTAACAATGACAATCGAACTGTGTCACCCGGTCTAAATTCCGGAATGTCTTTTTTGAGGAACTGTTTTTCCAATTCCTTAATAATGGGGTTCATTTTACAAACTCCTCCAATTTGTTTGTAAGACTGCTAGAGGTCCTGTTGACCTAATAGGCGGTCCAATATTATAGCAACTGCTGATCGAACAGAGAGATGGTTATAATCTCCCCGTCCTTTTATAGGATCCAGGACATAGTCTGCGTTATTCATTATTTCATCAGCTAACCCGTAACCTGTTCCAAATAGAAGTAAAACAGGCTGATTGCCTGATTCAAGCACTTTTCCAAAGTCAGAAAAACTAATTCGCGATGAACTCTCTCTAGCACTTGTTGCTACGACAATAGGGTCTTGTCCTTCAAGTTCATTGATTCGCTCAAGAGCTTTTTCAATGCTTGCTTTTATTTCAACAACTTGAAGTGCATTATGACGGTCGGGAACCCTCTTTGCAGGCGATGTCCCCCGCCAATATTCTAATATTCGTTCTGTTAACATTATTTGGGAATCCAATGGATTAATTACAAAATAACGTTTTACACCGTAAGTCGTACACGTTCTGGCAATATCATGGATATCCAGATTTGTGACGGCGGTGGTGATGGTTGTTCCGTATTTACTGGTAATTGGATAATGAACCAGACCCAGATAAAGTTTTTTAAACGGTTCAGCACTCATTTGTTTCAGCTTTTGTTTTTGGTTTTAAAGTGATTTCATCTTCTCGCAATAGTTCCCTGTCTTTTCGGGACATGCGGTTTAAGTCAATCAGTTCCGGGCGCTGCAGGCGCGTATGTAACAAGGACATTTTTCGTCGCCATTCTTCGATCTTGGCATGATGTCCGCTAAGCAAGACATCGGGTACTTTCATACCTCTAAATTCAAGAGGTTTGGTGTAATGAGGACAATCTAATAAATTCTCCTCATAAAATGAATCCTGAACAATGGAATCCTGATCTCCAACAACACCCGGAATTAATCGGGTTACTGTTTCAATCAACACAAGAGCAGGTAATTCACCACCATTAAGTACATAATCTCCAATGGAAATCTCATCATCTAACAAGGTTTCCCGAACTCTTTCATCTATTCCTTCATATCTTCCACAAAGAAGGGTCAGGGATGGACAAAGAGCCAGTTCCTTGGCCAATTTCTGATTTAAGACTTTGCCTTTAGGTGACAAATAAATCACCTTGGTTGATGTTCGTAGCGATTTTATATACTCAATGGCTGCAAACAGAGGTTCTGCTTTCATAACCATTCCAGGACCACCACCGTAAGGTGTATCATCTGCGGTCTTGTGTTTATCGTGACACCAGGATCGGATATCGTGAATATCAATGGTCACCAATCCTTTATCAATCGCTTTTTTTAATAAACTCTCCTGTAAAGGACTTGTAAAAATTCCCGGGAAGAGAGTCAATACATCAATTTGCATAGCTAGTCTTTGTAATCTGGAGAATCATCGGTTTCAAGAACATCCAACAGAGCCCGCTTATGATATTTCATGGCAGATGCTGACAGAATGTTCCGAATAGCACGAGCTGTACGTCCTTGTTTGCCTATAATCTTGCCGATGTCGTTTTGCGCGACTTTTAATTGATAGATGGTGGTCTGTTCACCTTCTAATTCAGTAACAGACACCTCGTCAGGTTGATCAACGAGTGACTTTGCAATGAACTCCACCAGGTTTTTCAATTCAGGTTCCATGTTTTACTAATCTCCTGTGGGCTAGACACTTTCTAATACTTTAAAAAGTTCAGCCATCGGCATTAGAGCATTATATTTAGACAGATGCCTCGTTATTCGAAGCGGCCGCAGCCTGTTCAGCTTTGCGTAACAGGTCACGAACGGTATCTGTCGGTTTTGCGCCCTTTTTGATCCATTCTTTAACTTTTTCCAAGTCAATTTTGATGACGGCTGGATTCGCGACTGGATCATAAGTACCTACAATCTCAATAAAACGACCATCACGGGGCGAACGGATATCTGCCACCACAACACGGTAGGTGGGTAATTTCTTGCGGCCCATGCGGCGTAATCTGATTTTTACTGCCATTGAAGAATCACTCCTTTCTAGTTTTGTTGTTTATCGAAAATGACGCGCGAAGCGTTTTTTCTTGGTTTGTTTTTGGAACATTTTCATCATTTTTTGCAGTTGGGTAAACTGCTTCAGTAACTGATTTACTTCTTGAACAGAGGTACCGCTTCCACGTGCTATCCGCTGTCTGCGACTGGCGTTAATGATTTCCGGTTGAAGCCGTTCTTTGGCTGTCATGGAGTTTATGATGGCTTCAAATCGTTGCATGTGAGCATCAGAACCTTCCAGAGCATCTTCGGGCAGTGCCTTATTTAATCCCGGAATCATTTTCATAACAGAACCCAGGGGTCCCATATTTTTGATAGCTTTTAGTTGACTGCGAAAATCTTCCAGGGTGAAAGACTGTGACTGCATTTTTTTCTGCATGTCTTCAGCCTGTTCCAGTGATATTGCGGATTGAACTTTTTCCACCAGTCCAATAACATCACCCATTCCCAAGATTCGTCCTGCCATCCGGTCAGCATTAAAAAACTCTATATCTTCAAGTTTTTCACCCACACCGACAAAACGTACAGGTTGGCCAGTTACGGACCGGATGGAAAGAATCGCTCCGCCCCGGGCATCGCCATCCAGTTTAGTTAAAATTAAACCGGTTGTCCCGACGCTGGTATGAAACTGCTGCGCCACATTGACTGCATCCTGCCCAATCATCGCATCGCAAACAAAAAAGACTTCGTGGGGTTTGACGGTGGATTTTATATCTTCCAGTTCCTTCATTAATTCTTGGTCAATATGAAGTCTACCGGCTGTATCAATAATTAGCAGATTGATGTTTTCTCTATCAGCCGTTTCAACTGCTTGTCTGCTGATTTCAACAGGTGAAACCTGATTTCCCAAGCTAAAAACAGGGATATCCAGTTTTTCACCGAGCATCTTTAATTGGTCAATGGCGGCAGGGCGATAAATATCCCCCGCCACCAGCATAGGCCGATAGTTTTGTTTTTTAAGAAGGCCTGCAATCTTCGCTGCAGCGGTGGTTTTACCCGAACCTTGAAGACCAGACATTAACCAGATATTTAGAACATCTCTTTGAGGTAAGAGGGGAAGAGTGACTTGTCCATCGCCTGAAAGAAGTAACACTAGCTCATCATGGACAACTTTGACGACTTGCTGACTGGGTGTCAGGCTTTTCAAAACTTCCTGCCCGACAGCTTTCACACGAACTCGTTCAATAAAGTCTTTAACAACCTTAAAATTTACATCTGCTTCGAGAAGGGCTAAACGAACTTCCCGGAGAGAATCTGTTATGTTTTGTTCAGTTAATACGCCTTTATTGCGAAGTTTCTCGAATACGGCATCAAGCTTTTGAGTAAGGGTTTCAAACATAAGGCAATTCAGATGGATTAATATCTTCCATCGCTTTTTTTAAATTAGCTTTCAAATCACTTATTAGTTTTTCATTGATTTCATTTGGATTAACTTGATTTACCATACCCAAGATGGAATTCAATGTTTGATGATAATCCGTTGTTAATTTGTCGAGCTTTTGTACGAGTCCTAATTTTGTTTCATATTCATTAAGGGCTGATAAACCATGTCTTAATGCGTCATAAACAGCCTGCCGGCTAATCTTTTCTTCGGCAGCAATTTCAGAAAACGACAAGTCTTCCAAATAATGCAATTCAATAGCACGTCGTTGTTTTTCGGGCAGAAGAGGACCATAAAAATCGTAGAGTCTGCTGATTCGATCCAAATCTGATAATCGTTGGGTGTTATTAATTGGCATTGTGTCCGGTTTCTTGATTAAGCTGTCAAGTAATTACCCTTAACAATTATAGTGTAAAGTAAATCTACTTGATAGTCAATAGAAATCTTAGATAATCAGTGTAGTTACATCGAACAAGATCGATCTCGTTCGATGGTAGGTCGTATAACTTTTGGGGATGAAATCAATAAAGATTGAGCCAATCTGATGTTTGGTATTTGTTGAGCATCAAGTGGTTAGCCTTTTGGGCAAAGACTGGGTCTTCCTGCCATGGGCTCATTTCAACACCGAAAGTGGATGAAAAACCATGTTGGATAGAGTTGTATAGAATATTGATATCAATATGGTTATCTATCAATTCTTCAATCCCTGATTGAAGAAAGCCTTGTGCAGGAAAACAGGGAGTAGGGTCCATTGTTTTACTTAATAAAATGCTTCCCTGTTGGAGTACTGTTCCTTTATTTCTCCATTGAGCGGATCCAACTACTTTTTGTCCATTCAATGTTATTTCATATTGAGTTGTTGAGGCAAAACAAGACAAATTTTTAATATATTCTCGATTTGCCTTATTGGTTGGTTCTGCGGTAACGGGTAATCCATAATTTCTCAGACCTGCCAGAATGGCACCCGAAATAGTCCTATAAGTTTCCTGGATATTTTTATTACCCAATTCATTGTTGGGGGGAATGATAACTGAATAGGTCAATTCTCGATCATGAAAAACAGCTCTGCCCCCCGTAGGTCTTCTAACGATGGCTATTTTATTGGAGTGGCAAATTTCCTGATGAATATCTTTATGAATATACTGATGTCTTCCGATGGATATGGTCGCTCTATCCCATTGATACAGTCGCAGAATCGGGCTTGTAATATTATTCTGTTGAACCCATTCCATCAAAGCCTCATCCCTGGCCATATTGCACCAGGGAGATAGTGGGTTATCTTGTATGTAAATCCATTGAGGCATGACAGATATTATTCTGATTGTGGGCAATAATGCAATATGGGTTTCCGTGCCGCTTTAACTTCATCAAATCTGCTGACGGGAGTTGTGTGGGGTGCATTTTTAACTAAATCAGGATTTTCATGAGCTTCTTTAAAAATGCGAATCATTGCTTCAGCAAAAGCATCGAGGGATTCTTTGCTCTCGGTTTCTGTCGGCTCAATCATGAGACATTCTTTTACGGTGAGTGGAAAATAGACTGTAGGAGCGTGGAATCCATAATCTAATAAGCGTTTGGCCACATCCAAGGTATTAACTCCAGTTTCAGTCGCTAATTTACCGCCAGACAATACAAACTCATGCATACAATTACGGTCGAAAGGTAATTCCCAATAGGGCTTAAGAATATTTTTCAAATAGTTTGCTGATAATACAGCCTGTTCAGTGGCTTCCTTTAACCCTTCCGGTCCCAATGCGCGAATATAGGCTAATGCTCTTAAGAAAATACCGAAGTTGCCATAAAAACTTCTGACTTTTCCAATCGATTTTGGACAGTCATTAAATAATTCAAATTCATTACCCTTTTGGATGACCACGGGGCGTGGTAGAAAAGGTATAAATTGCTTTTTAACGCCAACGGGACCGCTTCCAGGTCCACCCCCTCCGTGTGGGGTCGCAAATGTCTTGTGGAGATTGACGTGCATCATGTCAATGCCTAAATCACCGGGTCGCACTTTGCCCAGGATAGCATTATTGTTAGCTCCATCTCCATATACAAGCCCCCCGGCTTGATGGACCAATTCTGTGATTTGCATGATTTGTTTTTCGAACAGTCCCAAGGTGTTTGGATTAGTAATCATCAGGGCAGCCACTTGATCTGATAAATGGCTTTTCAAATCTTCAATATCAACTAACCCTTCAGAATCAGGGCCAATTTCCATAACATCATATCCACACATGGCCGCACTCGCAGGATTTGTCCCATGGGCTGATGTGGGAACCAATACTAGTTTTCGATGGGATTGTTTATTATCATGATGCCAGGCTTTTATCATCATTAAGGCTGTTAATTCCCCATGAGCACCGGCCGCAGGCTGTAATGTAAATGCATCAAAACCAAAAATTTCACAAAGTGATTTTTCAAGTTCCCAGATGATCTGTAAAGCACCCTGATTTTGAGACGCCATTGGATGCAGTCCCGCAAAATCCGATAACCTGGATATATCCTCATTGATTTTGGGGTTATATTTCATGGTGCAGGACCCCAGGGGATATAAATGAGTATCAACGCAGAAATTTTGCTGAGACATTTTTGTATAATGTCGAACTACCTCTGGTTCGGATACTTCAGGCAGATGGGCAGGCTCCTGGCGCAGATAGTTTTCTGAAAGAGTTATCTTCTGGCTGGGAACATCCGACAACGGCAAAGTATGCCCTTGATGACCTTGTCTGCTTTTTTCAAAAATCACTCGGCATGACATTATACTTGCTCCAATGTTTTTACTAATAAATCAATTTCGTTTTTTGTTCTTTTTTCCGTGACACAGAATAACAGGCAGTTCTCATATTCCTGATAATCCGTTGCCGGTGAATATCCCGCCAGCAGACCCGCATTTTCCAATGCCAGTCTTACTTTCTCTACCGGTTTTTTTGTTTTTACTAAAAATTCGTTAAAGAAAGGTTTATCAGAGAAAGCAAGGCTGTAGTTTTCGAGTTTATCAATTTCACTGGCCATATAATGAGCTTTCTGATAATTCAAGTTCCAAAGGTCAACAAAGCCCTGTTTTCCTAATAAGCTCAAATAGAGAACGGCACATAATGCATTGAGAGATTGATTAGAACAGATATTGGATGTTGCTTTTTGTCTTCGGATATGTTGTTCCCGGGCTTGTAAAGTTAATACAAATCCTTTATTTCCATTATGGTCTTCAGCCATACCCACTAATCTGCCGGGCATTTTCCGAATATGATTTTCACGGCACGCTAATATTCCCAGATATGGCCCCCCAAAACTAATGGCATTTCCAAGGGGCTGTCCTTCCATAACGACAATATCTGCATTATATTCTGAAGGCGTTTTCAATCGCCCTAATGAAATAGGGTTTGTGGCCATAATGAAGAGTGATTGATTATTTTGAATGGTGGTTGAGAATGTATCGTAATTTTCAATCACACCGAAGAAGTTAGGTTGTTGAACAATGACACCAGCAATACTGGAGTCCATCATTTTCTTCATAGACTCTGCACAGGTTATTCCATGACTTTGTGGAATTTCCTCCAAGATCAGATTGGCAGCGTTAAGATATGTTTTAACAACTTCCCGATACTGAGGATTTACCGTTTGAGAAATTAACACTTTATCTCGTCCTGTTGAACGACAAGACATTAACGCCGCTTCAGCCATGGCACTGGCACCATCATACATTGATGCATTTGCTGCTGCCATACCTGTCAACTCACAAATCATGGATTGAAATTCAAAGATGTACTGTAATGTTCCCTGGCTGGCTTCAGGTTGATATGGAGTATAGGCAGTGAAAAATTCACCCCGCATAATAAGATGATTAATTACGCTGGGAACATAATGGTCGTAACTTCCTGCACCGATAAAACAGGGTTTATGTGCAGATTCGTTTTTGTTTCCCAGTTCATTGAAATAATTAATCAATTCCAGCTCACTCAGAGGCGGAGCAATTTTTAATAACCTGTTTAGTTTTATTTCACCTGGGATATCACTGAATAATTGATCAAGAGAATCTACTTCAATGGACTGAAGCATCTCTTTTTGTTCATCTGAAGAAAAAGGTATATAACTCATGATATGGGGACTTAATGGGATTCTGTTTGATTCAGATAATCTTGGTAAGATAAAAGACTATCTATTTCTTCCGGAGCAGATAACTGGATTTTTGCAATCCATCCATTACCATGTGGTTCTTGATTGACCCACTCAGGATGGTTTTCTAATTCGCTATTAACTTCAATGACTTTCCCTGAAAGGGGGGAATATATATCTGATGCTGTCTTAACAGATTCTAAGACACCTAATTCTTTCCCCATCTCAACCACTTTGCCAACTTCAGGTAATTCAACAAAGACGATGTCATTAAGTTCTTTTTGAGCGAAGTCACTGATTCCAATCGTAGCAATGTTGCCCTCTATAAAGGCCCATTCATGTGTTTTTGCAAATTTACAGGATTCCGGATTCATAATATAGCTACCTCCATTTTTTGGGACCTACCACAGCAGGGCAAGCCCGATTACGAATTTGTATGTTTACTTGAGTTCCAATAGTCGAATATTCGCTGTTAATGTATGCTAATGCTACGCTTTTATTCAGGCCAGGAATGTAGGAACCACTTGTTACTTTTCCAATAAGTTGATTCTCTGAATATACTTCATATCCATCACGAGGAATACCTGTTCCCGTGAGGGTTAAACCGACCAATTTTTCTTTCAGCTTCTCTGACTTCATCTTTAATAGAGCATCTTTTCCAATAAAGTCGGTTTTATCTAATTTAATTGCAAAACCAAATCCGGCGCTAAAAGGATTGGTATGCGAATTCATTTCATGTCCATATAGAGGATTTCCGGCCTCAAGTCTTAATGTATCTCTGGCCCCTAATCCACATAATTGAGGATGAATATGAGATGAAACTAAAGAACTCCAGAATTCAATAGCTCCATTTTCTGGGACAATTATTTCAAAGCCATTCTCTCCAGTATATCCAGTCCGCGATATGATTAATCCCTCATATTCAATGAAGGTATACTTTTTCATGGAGGTTACATCCAGGGACAAAACATCTTGAATCAATTTGTCGGCATCGGGTCCTTGAATAGCAATCATGGCAGTTTGATTAGTCTGATCTTCGATCTTAATCGGAACGGGAATGTTTTCTATTATTTGGACGATTTTATCTTTGTTGGATGCATTGACTATGATGAGGTAAGAATCTTGTTTACGATAAATGAGGATGTCATCTTCAACGCCCCCCTCATTGTTACATATTAATCCATATCGAATACTGCCAACAGCTAGATCAGAAAAGTCATTTGTGGATAAATATTGAATCGCATCCAGTTGAGTCTGAAGATCACCTTTAAGTAATAATCGTCCCAAGTGGGATACATCAAACAAACCTACATGTTTACGGACAGATATATGTTCATCCACTATACTTGTATAGACGACCGGCAATTCCCATCCAGCAAAATCTACAATACGGCCGCCTGCTTTAAGATGTTCACTAAAAAGAAGTGTTTTCAAGACAACTCTCCCAACGCTGACTTACGATAGAAAGCCATTTTCTCATCAGGATTTGCATGATTAAAAATGGCTGAACCAATTACAATGCGGTCTGCACCCGCATCAATAACTGATTTTAGATTCTTTTCATTTATACCACCATCAATTTCTAACAGAGTAGGGTGACCACAAGTATCAACTCTTTCTCTCAACCATTTCAGTTTATCCAATCCAACAGGCATAAAAGATTGTCCACCAAAACCAGGTTGTACACTCATGACAAGAAATAAATCCGCTAAACCAATAGCTTCAATCAATGATTCAATGGGGGTATTGGGGTTAATAGATACGCCCGCTTTTGCACCTGTTGCATGTATAGCATTAATTACATTCTTAATGTCTGGACATACTTCAATATGAACAGTAAGAAGGTCTGCTCCTGCTTTGCGGAATGCTTCAATGTATTTCAGGGGTTCAGATATCATTAAGTGGGTGTCTAAAAAGAAGGAGGTATTTTCTCTGATTGATTTTACAACGGGTGTTCCAATACTGATGTTAGGAACAAAGTGACCATCCATTACATCAAGATGCAACCAGTCACACCCTGATTTTTTTACAACATCGAGAGATTTATAAAGCTGGGTAAAGTCACAAGTTAAAATTGAGGGAGATATATCAGCAATTCTTTGATTCATTATTCAGTCCATTTAATTAGTCGGCAAGCAAATAATCCATCCATATGATGTCGATGTGGCAATGAAAGAAAAAATCCAGAATCCGTTACCATGGATTTGCATGATTCTGGCAAGATATCCAATAAAGATTCTACTCGAAAATTACGATGTTTGAATAAGAATTTTTTGACACGGTTCTCATTTTCAGCGGTTGTTAATGAACAGGTTGAATAAATCAAAATCCCACCCGTTCTTACCATTTGTGAGGCCGAATCTAAAATTTGGTTTTGTAAACGGGTAAGTTCCGATAAATCATGTAATGATTTTTTCCAGCGTGAGTCAACCTTTCTTCTTAAGACTCCGGTTCCAGTACATGGAGCATCTACCAGGACATAATCAAATTTATCATTTTCATATCCTGATAGAACTTGAGTTCCATCATGTTCAATTGTTTTAATGCATGATAGACCAAGACGCTGAGCACTTTCCTGTATTAGCTTTATCCTGTTTGGATTTATATCTGCTGCTAATAATAGACCTTGATTTTTCATGTTAATTGCCATAGAAAATGTTTTACCACCAGGAGCTGCACACATATCCAGGACCTTTGATCCAGGTGTAGGTGAAACAGAGTATCCAACGATTTGAGATGCAGTGTCTTGAACATAAAATAAGCCATCCTCATAACCTGGAATATCAGTGACCGATACGGGACTCGTAATGGTAATGGCCTCAGGCAAATAACAGTTGATTTCGTAAGTAATTTGCTTGTTTTCTAATTGTTTTACGAACTCATTGGGATTAATCTTTAACTGATTGATTCGGATAACTGTTTTCGGTGGGTGATTGTTATGAACTATTAATTTTATAGTGTCTGAATAACCCAGGCGATTCATATAGGCTTCGGCTATCCAATCTGGATGCGAATATAGAATCGCTGCCTTTTTAATATCTCTATCTGTATCTTCAAGATTTTTGAATATTTCATTTTTATGTCTTGAAACATTTGCTAGAAGGCCATTAATGTATTTTTTATAGGAACTTAATCCTGCCATTTCAGCTGTAATCAATGTTTCGCTGATAGCCGCATAATCCGGAACACTGTCCATATGTAGTAATTGATAAAGGCCAAGGCGGACAAGTATTTTTACATCTTGAGCTCTGGAAGAAATATGTGTGGTTTTATTCTGATACATTACCCAATCTAATTGTCGTTGATAACGAATGGTGCCATAAAACAGTTCAGTTAAGAATTTTTTATCCTGGACAGAAATATCATGGTTATTAATATAATCATCCAGAATAATATTGGCATACGCATCACTATCCTGTATTTTTTTCAGGAGTCGATATGCAATCACACGAGTAGTTGATTTAACTTTTTCTTCAGAATTTAGCTTCATGTACCCTCTATTGGTATAATGTGATAGAAAACTAATTATGTGGTGGCCAGAAAACCGAATAACACGGAGTATATTATTTACTCTTATTGATTGTATCGCGATTTGCGCTTCTTTGTTGAGTGCTGTTGTATTTCGTCGATATCTACCTTTTTTTGATCAGTCCTTACAAACTCCATTTGAACCCTATATTTCGTTGTTACCCCTGGGCATTATTTTGACAATAATGGCGTTCTTTTTTTCAGGATTATATCGAAATCCTGGTCAAAATATTATTGATAAGATTCCTTCCATTATCGGGGGTGTCTTATTATCTTCTCTTATTTTAATGGCCATAATATTTACCTTTAGAACGTATCCTTACTCTCGAATTATTATCTTGTTAAATGGTTTGTTGCTTGGTTTTTATGTCTTTTTGTGGCGTTATATTTACTATCGTGTTTTTCAAAACAGTAGAGTTGCTTTACCCTTAAAATCTATTGCAATTATTGCAAATCCGGATGATTTAAATCAGGTTCTGATTAATACCTCATCTTCATTTGAATTTATTGGTTTTCTATCGGATATAGAGGTTAATTCACACATGAGCCGACTTGGGAAAATCAGTGATTTAGAGAGAATATTAGAAAGTAACGATGTGAAGCAGGTATTTATATCAAGCAAAACTATATCTGGCAGTGTATTAACGCACTTGCTATTAACATATGCTGGTAGGGGTATCCACTTCTACTATCAACCGGATATTGATGATATCCTTTTGAATAGTGCCGTAACAATTGAAATGTCTGGTACTCCTTACTTCTTGATTGATAACGACTTGCTTCGTTTTAAAAATGTCTTTTTGAAGCGAATAATGGATTTAACTTTATCACTTAGTCTGGTAGTTATTTTTTTTCCAATAATGGTTATGACTTTTCTGTTAGTCTTGCTTGATCGAAAACATCCTGGCTCTGTTTTGTATAAGCAGAAACGAGTTGGTAAAAATGGTAAGCCATTTATGCTCTATAAATTTCGGTCAATGGTGAATGCCGCTGATAACTATAAAAATTCACTCGTGTCTCAGAATCAAGCCGATGGTCCACTTTTCAAAATTCAAAACGATCCAAGAATTACACCTATCGGTAAGTTTTTGAGGCGGTGGAGTATTGATGAATTACCACAGTTATTTAATGTTATTTTTGATGAGATGAGTTTGGTTGGACCCAGACCCCCTCTGGTTCAAGAGTATCAGCAGTATTCAGAAGAGGAAAAGACCAGGCTGAATGTGTTACCAGGAATGACAGGTTTATGGCAAATAAATGGACGGTCAACCCTGACTTTTAAAGATATGATTCGATATGATCTTTATTACATTGAACATTGGTCAATCTGGCTAGATATTAAAATCTTAATCAAGACTGTTAGTGCAGTAGTAAAAGCAAAAGGTGCTTATTAAAGAAGATCAATTTCTATTTCAGAACCAATTTCTAACCCTAGCTGTTTGGCGGCGTTCCCATAGTTTATGGAAATCTCAAGATAATCTGAACTATTGAATATTGCCAATACTTCTCCAGGATTTGTCTCGGAATAAGAGTTATTAATTTTCTCCAAACGTTTTCCACAAAAAATCATAAATCGTCTATTTATAACAACTTTTTCCCATATATTCCTAGTAATGTTAGTAATAATGTTCCCAAAGTGATCAATGCAAAGCACATGACCCACAATTAACTCATTGTTATATATGGGGCTTTTATATTTTAAGGTTACTGGATTGGTTATGATATTCCCAATGCTTTCAAATGGTGTCCCATTTGCTATGTGGGCAGCTACAGGTGCAAAAATATCTCTTCCATGAAATGTGCTGCTGATTTTGTTTAAAAATAATGAATTATTTTCAATTGATCTGATCTCATTAATTGGATTGTCATTGAGTATCAAGCTGAATAAACCATTATCTGGGCCAATATAAAAGGCTTTTTCAGTTTTGATGGCAATCGCTCTTCGCTGTGAACCAACACCAGGATCTACTACTCCTACATGAATTGAATAATCAGGAAAATACTTGCTGGTTGTGTGCAAAACAAAGGCCCCATGGGGTATGTCTTGGGGCCTTATTTCATGGCAAAAATCAACAATATTAGTTTGTGGAGCTATTGATAAAATAACACCTTTTAATGAGGCTACATACCCATCCCTTAAACCAAAATCAGAAGTTAGGGTAATAATGGAAGGGATTTTCATTCACCCATGACCTTTACAACGACTCTTTTTCTTCGCTGACCGTCAAACTCAGCATAAAAAACCTGTTGCCATGGGCCTAAGTCTAATTTCCCACTTGTAATTGGAACCATAACCTGATGGTGAACTATCATGCTTTTTAAGTGTGAATCACCATTATCTTCACCTGTTTGATGATGCTTGTATTCTTTTCTGAAAGGTGCAATAGATTCCAACCATTCATCGATATCTAAAATCAATCCAGGCTCATCATCATTGACATAAATACCTGCTGTAATATGCATCGCAGATACCAACAGCATTCCTTCTTGAATACCACTGGTCTTTAAAATCTTATCTAAATCCTGGGTGATATTAATATATTCGCGATGATTTTTAGTGTTAAACCACAAATACTCTGTATGGAACTTCATGGTATTAGCCTATTTTTTTATTTTCCAAAATAGCGTTGATTCTTATAAGCGTCATTTCCTTACCCATATAGTGAATTAATTCAAAGATGCCTGGACCAACAGTTTTTCCTGATAAGGCAACTCGAATCGGATGAACGATCTCACCTAACTTTATATTCTCATTATTCATGAATGTCTGAAATAAAGTCTCCAGAGAATTAATACTGAAATCATCCAAGTTCATAAATTCATCTCTAATCTTACCTAATAAATAGAAAGCTTTATCACTACTGAAATATTTCTCATAAGCTTTGGGATCTACTTCAATTTCATCATCAACATAGTAATGTAAGTTTCGAACAATATCATGAAGGTAAAATGCGCGTTGTTTTTCTAATTCAATAACATTCTTAATCCATTCTGCCGATCTTGACTGCAAATTTAAGCCATCTTTTTCAATTAGTGGAAATATTAATTCTCTCAATCTCTCATATGTTGACTGGCTTATATACTGTCCATTCATCCAAGAACATTTCTTATAGTCAAATACAGCTGCATTTTTTGACACATGTTCTAAAGAAAATTTCTCGATCAAATCGTTCTTAGTAAAGAATTCAGCTTTGTCGTCATATGCCCATCCAAGTAAAGCTAAATAATTCATATAAGACTCAGGTAAATACCCTTCATCTCTAAAAGCAAGAACGGACACTGCGCCGTGACGTTTACTTAGCTTTTGCTTATCAGGGCCCAATATCATGGAAATATGGGCGAATTGAGGAGTAGGATAGCCAAGTGCTTTGTAGAGCATCATTTGTCGTGGAGTGTTGGATAAGTGATCCTCGCCTCTGATAACATGGGTTATTTTCATATCCACATCATCACAGACAACACAAAAGTTGTAAATTGGTGTTCCATCTGACCGGAGAATAATGAAATCATCCAACAGGTCGTTATCAAATTTTACTTTTCCACGAACCAAATCGTTAATTTCAGTAATGCCTTCTAACTTTCTAAAACGTAATACAGCTTTCTCACCATTTGCTATACGTTTTAATGCTTCTGCATGTGGAATATTAGCGCATGTACCATCATAACGGGGAGGTCTTTTAGCAGCCATGGCGGCTTTTCGTTTTTCATCAAGTGTCTCAGATGAACAAAAGCAGTAATAGGCTTTATTTTCCGCAAGAAGTCGTTGGGCTGTGTTTTTATATAAATCAAATCGCTGTGTCTGATAGAAAGGTCCTTCATCCCATTCCAAACCCATCCACCTCAGGCCATCAAGAATAACTTGGACTGATTCTTGTGTAGATCTTTCTAAGTCTGTATCTTCAATTCTTAGAATAAAAGTACCCTTGTGATGGCGAGCAAATAAGTAATTAAACAGAGCAGTTCTAGCACCTCCGACATGGAGATAACCAGTTGGGCTTGGAGCAAAGCGTACTCTTACCACGATGTAATCCTCTCTAAATCAAAATTGATGCTATTTGAATATTATACCAAGCCATTCACTAATTGGACTTGGACCGAATAAATATAAAACATATAGCAAAATTAGCAATATTGTAATGGAGAAAAGGATTTTGAATATTTTCTTAAGTAAAATGTCTCTCTTACTTCTCTTTGGTTGAGCTTCTAACTGTTGTTTAAATAACTTGCCTTTTTCAGCACAAGAATGAGAACAATAAACACCATAGTCAGTTTTTATGACACATTCCTGGCATAGTGGTTTCCAGCACTGGTTACATCGTAAGTAAGCATCTCGGTTGGGGTGGTTAACGCAAACAGAATTATTTGTCATAATAAACTCCAATATTTAAATAAATATTTAACTGGACCTATATGCGAATATCCATAAAAATCATTATTTTGTCAATTCTATATTTTCAATTATTTTTATTTGTTAATGCAGATAATAAATTAGGTATTGATTCAATATTAAAAGATCACATATATAGCAATGGTTTGCGTGGTGCAGATGTTGGTGTTTATGTGGCTTCATTATCTGACCCACATGATGTGATTCTTAGTTATAACGAAAAAAAAGCCAAGATTCCTGCTTCATGTTTGAAATTGATTACGTCGTTTGTTGCATTAGAAGTTCTTGGTTCTGAATATACCTATCAAACAAAAATTTTAAGTGATGGGGTAATCTCAAAAGACGGGTCGCTGAATGGGAATGTGGTTTTGTATAGTGAAGGTGATCCTTCCTTGACTGAAAGATATTGGGGGGAAAGAGGGGAAGATATTTTACGGGAAATGGTCTCAGATATTGTTGAACAAGGGGTGAAAAACATATCTGGATCTGTATACTTAGATGCAACTGCTTTTGACAATCAGCTTATGGGGGATGGTTGGTCAAATGATTATGAAGAGGAATCCTATGCTGCTAAAGTTACCTCAATTCCTCTAAATGAAAATTGTATCAATTTCAAAGTCAGGAGTAATATAAGTGGATATTCATCAACATCAGTTGTTTTGTTGCCTGCAAATGATTTCGTTCAAATTCAAAACAACATATCTATCGGTTCACCTAAATCGAAATTTTCTGTTGGATTTAAACGAATTAACGATACTGATTCGCTAGTATTATCAGGTAATTTACCGGCAGGGCAAGAAAGTGGTGTCGTCTGGGCGACTTCTGCGGATCCCTTAGAACTAACAGCATCGATATTTAAAGAGATTTTGAAGGAAAATAATATCAAATTTAAAGGGGATGTCGTGGTCATAAAACATCCATCAAGGACTATTCTTAATTCTAAATATCGTTCTTTGTCGATACATACCTCACCTCCACTCAGGGAACTGCTCAAACCTGTTAATAAAAATAGCCATAATATATTTGCTGAATTAATATTTAAATCGCTTGGCTATAGAAAATATAGATTGGGAAGCTATTCAAATGCAGAAAGAGTTACAGTTAGTGTCTTTAAAAAAGCACGGATACCCATTGATGGATTTAAACAGTATGATGGTTGTGGATTGTCACCATCAAACCATATAACTCCACAACAAATAGGAATGGTACTGGCCTATGCAAATAAACAACCATATGGAAATGACTATTATGAATCTCTATCAATTGCAGGTATTGATGGCAGTCTTCGGAGGTCAAGATTAGGTGATTTGCATTATGATCTTCGCGGCAAAACGGGTGGTATAAAAGGGGTCAGAAGTTTATCTGGTTACATTACGACTCAAAAAGGCAATAAATACGTATTTTGTTTTGTGGCCAATAATGTCAAGAATAGATATGCTGTGCAAGATATGGAAAATAACTTATTGCGTTATATCCATCAAAATTATTAGATATTTATGATTGAGCCTTTATGTATCATTGTTGAAGTTACTTCAATTTGTTTCGTGTCATTTATTGATTTTATGCTATAGGGTGATATGGCTCCAATTGAAAGATCCATAGTCTTATTTGGATAAGGTAGGAGAAATTGATATTCCCCTTTCGAATCGCAAAAAGATTCTTGAAGAAAAGTAAATTCCCGTCCGGTATTGGTTTGAATTATTGCTGTTACATTTACCCATGAATTGGGTTTACTAAATCCTTTAACTATAACCCCAGGAATTAATTCATATACTTTCACACATGGAACAGTTTCTCCAAAAACATCCCAGGATTGTTTGGTTTCAAAACAAAGAGCTGGTATGTTTTGAGTTGATAGATATGGCGTATTGTCTCTGAGGTATAACTGATTACTGACTAGATTATAAAATCTTTCTGTGGGTTCAACACTGACTAAATATCCGCCACCTGGTTTAGAAATGTGTTTTTTTAATATAGCTGGGGGCTTTGATAGATTGCCTAATATTTGATCATACTCATCTAAATTAAAAGAGTTGTCAGTAAGACAAAAGTATTTGATTTTTTTAGTTTCCAATATTGAGACGGCTGTATTCCAATCTTCTGCCAAATAAAACCTCATACCTTCACGGTTATTAATACCATTTACATGGAATCCATTTGCCAGAGCTGGTCTTTGCCCAAGGTAGTTGATCCAGTGTCCTGCTATCCATGGGGCCAGGATGCCATATTCTGGCTTTTGGGCAGTATTATATAAATTGCTTGTGGGTGCAGTGTTTTCTCTAAACCACTTGAGAGTATTTTTCCATGGTGTTGGAACCGTGGCGTATTTATCTTTTATACTTTTTAATTCTCCAATTGCTGGTCTCAATGAATAGGCAAAACAAATCCACAATAATCCATACGCAATGTATATGAAATAATTTCGTTTTCGAATATATTGATAGCTAGTCAGAATCCATATACTGCATATGGCCACTATTATGACCATGAAATGTGAAAACCTGATTTGATTGTATCCAAGAAAAACTATGAGTGTTGAATATAATGCAAACCAAATTTTGTCATAGTTCCATTCTTTATTCTTATGCCAGACATACATCATTAAACCAAGAATAATAGGTAATATGAAGATAATATAGCCATAAAAAGTAAGTGCTCTGAATGACGAAAATACTCCCATACTTATAAATAAAGGTTGGAATTCGGTAATTGTTTTGAGCCAGGGATCAGATTTTGTGACCCAACCGATTCCCTTTAGAAAGTTCATGGAAAAATTTTGAAAAATAAGAAGTATTAGCAAACCAAAGCCCAGTGATAAAGAAAATGCTGAAATGGCTTTTTGTTTTATTGAATGAATGGAGTAAATGGAGCGCCAAATGAGGGCGATACATAGAATAAAAATCAGAGTGTAGATATGAAACCATGAGATGGCGTCGTAGACAACGAGCCCTTTTAGTCCCCACCAGCTGCCTGCTGCAAACGGAAATATCGAGATCAGATTTGAAATAAGAGTGATAAACAGATTGTTAAAGTGGAAATTGTCGTGAGTTTCTGCGAAATATTTATAACAAACGATTCCTATCAGAAAAATGTAGTTTATCAATATAAAGATAGTGGAGCCCGGCCAAGTTAGCCATGCGCCTGTCAAACATAATCCAGATAAAATTGGAAAATATATCTTATTGGTATTATCCAGACCTTTTAGCATTAAAAATGTTGCTAAAAATGGGAAGAAAGCATCCGCCCCATAATGATCTGCTCTTCCGAGAAGAGTCTGATAAACATGAGCGGGTAATAAGCATATTAGGAAAAGTGAACCTAATGCGATTTTACTGTCGAATATTTTTCGAATAACCAGATATATGGGTATTAATGAAAGAAGTCCCCAAATTACAGGAGAATATGCCGTTACCAGTTCGACTTGTCTAACTGAGGGGTTGCCTTTTCCAATGAGATTTGATGTCCATAATATGGAGTATTCGTAAATATTTGACCAGAAACAATATAACCCTTCGGGGTATCCAGAATAGCTGTCGTAAGTTGGAATTGTATTGTTATTATGCAACCCAACGATTACCCTTCTCAGGTGATAATATGGGTCTTGTGCAAACAGATTAATTTCACTGGGAGTTATAACTACATTTTGGGGGAGAATCCTAATATAAAAGCCAAACATTAAGATTAAGCCCAAAAATAGTATTTCAAGAAATTGAAAAGATATTTTCTTCTTATTAATCATGATTTATCATTATCCATCATGGGCCACAAAAAAATAAACTCTTTTTCTTTAGATTTTACAGAGTCGTGTCGTAATCATCGCGTTTCCTATTTATATCACTATACCCATCCAGCAAATATGGAATTAATCCTGAAGCATGGCTTGCTGAGTCGAAGAGAAATGCGTGATAAAAATATTCACCCCTATAAAGTTCATGGGTGGGGACATAAAACGCGTGAATTAGAAAATTATATTTGTTTGTGCCTATTTCCTCCTCTTGGCATGTTACGGCAGCACAATGACATGAAAATGTGTCTATGGATATCTATTAATGTTTTATCTAATAAGGATGTTCTATTCAGTTCTTATAATAGTGCTAATGATTTTGTTGATTCCAGTGCTTTAAGAAACACTCAGGACATTGAAGGATTTGAATCGCTTTTTATTCACGCTCAATCATCTGTTACGAAGAATAAGATGGCAGAGATTTTGGTTCCCAATAGAATTGACACAAAGCACATACATTACCTTTCATTTAAGGAATCCAGGGATATTAGTTTTAAAAATCAGATGTTGAGCCTGGTAGGTTTTATTCCTCCGATTAGGAAAAACGATGCGTTATTTTGAAATAAATATATAGCAGGGGTAGAATGAATAAATAATTTAATGGAGGTTATTATGCGTTCTGACATGGTAAAAAAAGGTTTTGAGAGGGCACCCCATCGTTCACTTCTTAAAGCTACAGGGAACTTCAGAGATGAAGACATTGATAAACCGTTTATAGCAATTTGTAATTCATATATTGATATTATTCCTGGGCATACCCATTTAAATGCTGTTGGAGAGTATGTTAAACAATGTGTAAGAGATGCCGGTGGAGTTCCTTTTGTTTTTAATACCATTGGTGTTGATGATGGCATAGCCATGGGGCATGAAGGTATGAAGTATTCTTTGCCTTCCCGTGAATTAATTGCGGATTCAGTTGAAACGATGCTGAAAGCCCACTGTTTTGATGGCATGATATGTATTCCTAACTGCGACAAAATTGTTCCGGGTATGTTAATGGCAGCTATGCGAGTTAATGTTCCCACTATTTTTGTTTCAGGCGGCCCCATGGAAGCCGGGCGAACTCCTGATGGACGTGTTGTGGACTTGATTTCTGTTTTTGAAGGTGTTGGTGCTTTAAAAGCAGGAACTATCAATGAAAAAGAGTTAAAAAATCTGGAAGATTATGCATGTCCCACCTGTGGTTCATGTTCGGGAATGTTTACTGCTAACTCAATGAACTGTCTTTGTGAAGCATTGGGAATGGCATTACCATTGAACGGAACGTTGATTGCGACAGCCGCTGACCGGAAAATTTTATTTAAGAAAGCTGCCTACCAAATATTGGAAATTGTTAAGAAAGATATTAAACCAAGGGATATTTGTACTGTTGAGGCTTTTGATAATGCCATGATGCTTGATATGGCCATGGGCGGATCAACAAACACTTTGTTGCATGTATTAGCTGTCGCCGCTGAGGCCGGTGTTGAATATAACATTGAACGAATTAATCAGTTATCCAAAAAGACCCCGAATATTTGTAAAGTATCCCCATCATCCAAATTCCATATGGAAGATGTCCACCGTTCCGGAGGCATTCATACAATATTAGGGGAGCTTATAAGAGGCGGATACAATTTATTAAATCAAGATTGCATTACAGTGACTGGAAAGACTCTGGGTGAAAATATAAAGGATTACGATGTTCGCGGGACAACTGCCTGCGATGAGGTAAAGTCCTTAGTTAATAATAATCCGGGTGGTGTTTTAAACAGTCAGGGCTTGAATATTGAACGAAATCAAGGTTTGTCGATGGAATATGATCCTTATGAATGCATTCGGCCTATGAGTAATGCTTATTCAGCATCTGGCGGACTGACTGTGCTTACAGGGAATCTTGCTCCAGAAGGTGCTGTGGTTAAAACGGCAGGTGTAGCACCGGAGATGCTGATTCATGAGGGTCCAGCTGTAATATTTGAATCTCAGGAAGATGCTTGTGCGGGTATTCTTGAAGGAAAAGTAAAAGCGGGTGATGTGGTTGTTATTCGATATGAAGGCCCAATGGGTGGACCGGGAATGCAGGAAATGTTAGCACCCACTTCGTATATTATGGGGCGTGGTTTAGGGAGTAAAGTGGCGCTCATCACGGATGGTCGTTTTAGTGGTGGAACTCGCGGTGCCTGTATAGGACATATTTCTCCCGAGGCTGCTGAGGGTGGACCCATAGGGTTATTGAAAAATGGCGATATGATTAAAATCAATATCCCTAATTGTTCTCTTGAGGTAGCTCTTTCTGAAGAAGAGTTAAGTGAAAGACGGAAAAATTGGAAAAAACCTGAATCAAAGAATTTGACGGGTTGGTTAAAGCGATACCAGCGAATGGTACAGAATGCATCAAAGGGTGCCATTCTTCAGTAATAAAATTTAGATTAAAAAAAGGCTTGAGATTAAATCTCAAGCCTTTTTTTATATGAATAAATGTTAGTTCTTTAGATTATTTATAAAATAGTCTGGATTTAAAGGTTCACTCGTTGCCTTTTCAATTAACTGATCCCATCGCAATGAAGCCCCAGGATAGAATACTTTATTTACGAGAAAATCCCCGGTTTTGGTATTGTTAAGCAACTTATCTTGAATACCAGAGTCTTGTTTCATGGCATGCAGTAATTGCGTGGCAAATAACTCTCCCAGAAGATAATTGTGATAATAAACAGGAACTGTGGCAATGTGTATTTTTGCCGCCCAGTCGGGTTCGTTACGGTTGGGGGGAGTTTTCAATAACTGATACTGGGATACCAGTTTCCACCACAGTCCATTCAAATCCTGGTCAGGATTTTGGTACAGGTTCCTTTCAAAATGGGACATTACCAAACACCAGCGAGTAAATACGATAAGTCGGTTCCGAGTTGTTTCTTTTTGCAGTTGGCTGATTTGAACAGCCTTTGCAGGTGAGATTCCTAAATATTTGACGAGAAACGCTTTTTCCCCCACCATTCTTTCCATCATTAATGCAATAGCTTCTGTCGTCATAATATGAGATGCGCCACGCAGATAGAAAGGAAGTTTAGGATTTAAATATTTATCATAAACTCCATGTCCAAATTCATGTAACATGGTTTCAAGCCATTGAGTATTTGGTTTGATATTGCATAGAATCCTGACATCACTGGGGCAGTCAATCCCAATACAAAATGCATGTTGATCTTTTCCCTTTCGTTCATAAAGGTCACTTTTCTTTAAGATGGGTTGAATATCCAGCCCAATACCCTTGTAGAATTCAGTTGTAATTTCCTCCAGTGATTTCGTTTTAAGACTTTGATCAATGACAGAACCTCTGGGTTTTGGATACACTTGGAAAAAAGGGTCTCGATAATGCCACGGCATCAATTCTGTTGTCTTTATCCCAAATTCCTCTGCGAGTTTATTATCTAATTCTTTCTTGGTTTTCTTGAATAGTGGATTTGTTTTCTTTTCTAATTGATCGAGCAGGGTGAATAGCCATTTTTCATCCATTTCCTGGAGTGATAATGAAAACTGGTAATAATCAGAATAGCCTAACTTGTTTGCCATCTGATTCCGTAGTTTGACCAGATTTAATATGTCTTTGTATACTTTCTTTCCGACTTGTTTTCCGGATAACCAGGCTTCTTTTACTTCATTCGTTGTTGTTGAATTTTGCAGGATTTCTCTTAAATCATTCTCGGTAACAGTCTTATTGTTATATTGCGCACGGAACACATTAAACTTTTGTTCCAACTGTGTGCCTTTATCTATCAGCTTCCGAATGATTGGTTTTGGAGCTTGTTTAGGTAAGTATGTTAAATAAATACTCTCTATTTCTCTTTCGTGAACAGGGTTATTTAAGGATTGTTTGTTTTGATAAAAATCTTTTACTGATTTAAAAGATTTTTTGTCCGAATAGATATTGGCCAGTGTTTTTTCAATTTGAGCGTATTGCTGATAATATTGTGATTTACCGGTTGTTGCTGCTTTCCAAAAAAGCAAAGCAGTTTTTCGGTGGAGTGGTGCTACAGTTTTTATATGTTGACGGATAAAATTCTGAATCGTTATCATACTGGTTAAGCTCCTCAATAATATTCCTTTTGGTTATATCATATTTTAGGGAGGCTGTAATGTCGACAATTCTCTGGTATCGAACATTTCAAAATCGGAATATTTCTCTTGTGCAGGGTGATATTACAGAAGAAAATGTGGATGCTATTGTGAATGCAGCCAATTCTTATCTTTCGCATGGTGGTGGAGTGGCTGCTGCCATCGTAAAAAAAGGTGGAGCTATTATCCAGGAGGAGAGCTACAAGGTTGCTCCGGTAGCCGTAGGATGTTGTGGTGTTACTACGGCGGGTAAACTCCCAAGCCGATATGTGATTCATGCGGTAGGCCCTGTCTGGGGTGAAGGGGATGAGGATAATAAGTTGCGGAACGCCATTCTTTCTTCACTGGCGATGGCTAATGAATTAAAGCTAAAGTCAATTTCGTTTCCCGCCATCAGTTCAGGTATTTATGGTTTTCCAAAAGACAGATGTGCACAAATCTTTTATAAAACCCTTATTGATTATCTGAACAGGAATCTTACAAGTTCAGTCATGGAAATTAGAATCTGTCTTTATGATTCACCCACTGTGGATATTTTTCTTGAGGAATTTGCCAAATTATCTGAAAATTAACTTAACGAATTTTTTGGAGGTACAAATGGATCCTACAAAAGAAATTATTGTTACTGAACCGGATTGCATAATGTGTGGTAAAACAATGCGTTATGTAGCTGAAGTAAATCTTGACAAGCTGATGGTTAAAGGGTTAAATGCCAGTTTGACCTTGTCAGACAAAAGCGCGGTAAAAATGTATTATTGCGAGAAATGCAGAAAAATTGAATTTTACATGCCGTAATGTGTCCTGTGAATACAAAAAAGTGTTCATAACACCATCGAACAAGATCGATCTTGTTCGATGGATGCCTTAATCTGTATCTGAACGATAAAAGGTTGAAAATACTGGACATTTGACATAAAAACTGTGTCATAATAGATATTAGAAAATTTAAATCATGGAAACCTTCAGGGCAGGGTGAAATTCCCGTCCGGTGGTAAAGCCCACGAGTCCCAATTAGGGATTGATCCGGTTAGATTCCGGAGCCGACAGTAAAGACTGGATGGAAGAAGGTAACCGAGTATAGTGGATTTCCTATTATTCTCGGTATCGTTATATTGACCTCTTCCGGATATTCCTGAAGAGGTTGTATTGTTTATGGACCATTTTACTGACATTGACAGACAATTTATGACTCAAGCCTTGGATTTGGCGTCCAAAGCTTTGGGAAATACTCGTCCTAATCCACTCGTTGGGGCCATAATTGTAAAAAATGGACAAATTATTGGAAAAGGGCACCATAAATTTGCAGGAACGGATCATGCCGAAATAATGGCATTAAAATCCTGTAGTGAGACTCCACAGGATAGTACAATTTATGTAACGCTTGAACCGTGTAGTCATTATGGCCGAACCCCTCCCTGTGCCGAAGCACTTATAAAAGCCGGTATTAAAAAAGTACGGATTGCTGTTACGGACCCTAATCCAAAAGTATCTGGAAAAGGCATCAGAATGCTAAAAAAAGCAGGCATTGATGTTTTAACAGGGCTTTGTCAAAAAGAAGCCGTATTCTTAAATGATGGGTTTATTTTCTTCCACCAAAAAAAGCGTCCTTTGATTGTCCTGAAATCTGGGCAATCATTAGATGGAAAAGTAGCTACGGTGACCGGTGAGTCTAAGTGGATAACAGGTTCTCTTGCACGAATTGATGTCCAGCGGTTGAGAATGTCTTGTGATGCTATCCTGGTCGGATCTGAAACCGTAGTTAAAGATAATCCAAGCTTAACTGTAAGAGCAAAGAAACTAAAAATTAATCCCCTCCGAATAGTTTTGGATGGGAGAGGCCGTTTAGATCCTTCCTATCAAATATTTGATACAAATGAAGGCCAATATCCAACATTATGGGTAACTGGCCAAAGGACTTCAAAAACAAGAATATCCGATATGAAGTCAAGAGGTGTCGAAGTATTAATCATTCCCGGTGTGAAGGGAATCCTGGATTTATCTGCGCTGATCAATGAACTGACACAAAGATATATTCGATCCATCCTTGTTGAAGGTGGAAGTAAAATTCAGGGTAGTTTTCTGGAAGCTGGCCTGGTAGACAAAGTTGTCGTCTATATCGCACCCAAGTTGATTGGTGGAGAATCCGCTCCAGTTACTTGTGGTGGAAATGGAATTTCAAAATTGGATTCTGCCATGTCTTTATACAATACCCAATTAATTCAATTAGGTTCCGATTATCGTTTCACAGGATATTCAAAATCATGTTTACAGGAATTATTGAAGAAGTAGGCCGAGTCAAGACCCTTAATAAAAGTGCGCAGGGTGCTGTCATTGAAGTTCAATGCCAGACAATCCTTGAGTCTGTAAAAGTGGGAGATAGTGTTGCCGTTGATGGTGCTTGTTTGACGGTTATATCTCTCAATAAAACTTCTTTTAAAGCAGATATAAGTCTTGAAACTCTGACGAAAACGATTTTAAAAGATAAGATATCTGGCAGTTTAGTTAATCTGGAAAGAGCCCTTCGAGTAGGTGATCGGTTAGGTGGTCATATGGTCTCTGGTCATATTGACTGTACAGGTATCCTTTCCGCAAAGAAATCTTCTGGAAATGGTTTTGTATGTGAATTCAGTTATCCTGAGAAGTTTCGACCCTATCTAATTGAAAAAGGGAGTGTCTCCATCAACGGAATAAGTTTAACTGTCGTGGATGTGCTTCAAAGTAAGTTCAGTGTCTGGGTTATACCGCATACCTTTGCGAATACATCTTTATCTGATGTAAATATTGGCGGAAGTATTAACCTTGAGTTTGATATGTTGGCAAAATATATCGAAAATTTTGTCCGATTAAAAAATACAGCACAAGGATTAAATATTCAAACCTTAAGTGAAAATGGATATTTATAAGTAAGGAGTTAACAAATAAATGGATTTTACACGAATAGAAGATGCAATCGACATTTTTAAGCAGGGTAACCTTATCATTGTTGTGGACGACGAAGATCGTGAAAATGAAGGAGATCTTATTTTCGCCGCAGAAAAGGTATCCCCTGAAAAAATCAATTTTATGGTTACGCATGGACGTGGGTTAATCTGTGTCCCAATGCAGGGTAATCGTTTGGAAGAGATTGACTTAATGCCCATGGTATCTCAAAACACAGACAAAATGCAGACTGCTTTTACAGTGAGTGTGGATGCTCGGGATAAGACGACAACAGGTATCTCAGCTTTTGATCGCGCAGCGACGATTAATGTTTTGATTGATCCTAAAACGAAGCCCTCTGATTTAAGACGGCCTGGTCATATATTTCCCTTAAAAGCGCGCGAAGGTGGTGTGTTAACCAGAGCAGGGCATACCGAAGCCGCTGTTGATTTGGCTAAACTGGCAGGTCTTTATCCTGCTGGAGTTTTGTGTGAAATTCTAAATGCTGATGGGACTATGGCTCGTGTCCCACAATTACTTGAATATGCGAAAAAGTATAATCTTCCAATTATTACCATCAAAGATTTGATTGAATACAGGCGAAGAACTGAAAAACTTATTGAAAATACTGTAACAGTCGATTTCCCTACAAAATATGGTCATTTTAAACTTTATGGTTATCATTGTCAGATTGATGGCAGATTCCATATGGCGGTAGTAAAGGGCGATGTTAAAAATAAAGAAAATGTTTTGGTCCGAGTCCATTCTGAATGTCTGACAGGTGATGTCTTTGGGTCATCACGATGTGATTGTGGAGCCCAGTTAGCTGCTGCATTAAGCATGATTGAACGAGAAGGACAGGGTGTGGTTCTTTATATGCGTCAAGAGGGTCGTGGAATTGGACTTGAAAACAAGATAAAGGCATATGCTCTTCAGGACAAAGGTCTGGATACCGTCGAAGCTAATATTGAACTCGGTTTTAAGCCAGATTTAAGAGAATATGGAATCGGAGCACAGATTTTAGTCGATTTAGGATTGAGCAGTTTGAGATTAATTACGAATAACCCCCGTAAGATTGTGGGTCTGGAAGCCTATGGACTAAAAGTTACTGAGAGAGTACCTCTTCAAGTAGGTGAATGTGAAACGAATAGAGTATATTTAGAGACAAAGCGTGATAAAATGGGACACTTGATTGATTTTTAATTAAGTTCCCACCCCCTAGAAAAGGAGATTAATTATGCCTTCAAAAGTGATTGGTGGACAGTTAGATGCTACGGGTAAGAAATTTGGTATTATCGTTTCCCGATTCAATGAATTTATTACGAGTCGGCTCTTAAGTGGTGCGCTGGATTGTTTGAATCGCCACGGAGCAGTTGAAAATGATATTGAGATTTGTTGGGTTCCTGGCGCGATGGAAATTCCGTTGATAGCCCAAAAAATGGCGCAGTCAGATCAATACGATGCGGTTATATGCTTGGGCTGTGTTATTCGAGGCGCAACGCCACACTTTGACTATGTGGCAGCAGAAGTCTCCAAAGGTATTGCACATGTCAGTCTGATGACTGGTAAACCAGTAGCTTTTGGTGTATTAACAACGGATTCCATTGAACAAGCAGTTGAACGTGCAGGTACGAAAGTTGGTAATAAAGGCTGGGACGCTGCATTAACTGCTATCGAGATGGCTGACTTAATTAAACAAATAAAATAAAACAAACGAAAAACTTATGGCTTTACACAATAAAAGACGCTTTGCCCGAGAAATTGTTTTGAAATCACTCTATCAATGGGAGATGTTATCCGGATCAGAGGATTCCATTCTCAATGACGTTTTTAATCGGGATGAACTTCCGGCTGAAATTAGAGAATTTGCTACGGGTGTATTCAAAGGCACGGTTACTAATTGTATTGAAATTGATGCCAAAATATCACAATATGTTGAGAATTGGTCTATGGATCGAATTGCCATAATTGACATCAATATCTTACGGTTTGCGGTTTATGAATTGTTATATCACCCAGAAACTCCTGCACGAGTTATTATTAATGAGGCGGTTGAAATCGCTAAGAGATACGGTGATACTAAATCCTATCAGTTTGTAAATGGTATATTAGACCGTGCTTCCAAGGATTTGCGAAAGGAGTCATAAGCGTTTATGGCGAACTATTCTTCCGCAAAAAAAGATTCATATTACAAATTTCTCGATTTTCAGGGTTTACCAATAAAGCCTGTTTATCTCCTATATGGTGAAGAACATAATAATATTCAAAAATCACTTACCAGTCTTTTGAATAATTTGATTTCCAGTGATGCCCGGGTTGGTAATATGTTGGAACAAACTGGACGTCAATTTGATTCAACGGAAATTATTGATTTTTGTAATACCGTTGGTTTTCTTTTTAACCAACGAGTTGTCATTGTTGAAAATTGCCCCCTTCTTAAATCCTCAAGCAAATATGAATCTGAGGGAGATGATGAAGATGAGCAATCAATGTCATCCGGAGATGCCTCTTTCCTGGATTGGATGGAGTCTGAAATCCCCAATAAACCAGAATTTACAATCATATTTGTTTATTATGAGAATCGAGATAAAAAGCAGAAAGTAACTAAAACCAACCGACTTTATAAATTCATTCAAAAGTTTGGTTCAATTTATCATTTTCCTCTCTCTGCTGAAATTTTTAAATTTGCTAAGGCAAGCTCATCATTGAAATGCCGGGATTCTCTTATTGCGTTACATAAATTTTTGGGTGAAGATCCTGACGTTAGTAAATTGGCATACCAATTGATGCCAATAATTAGAAAAAATTATTGGGAACAATCCTTTTTAAAGATTGAGAATATTACTCCGACCGCTTATAATCGAGCATTAAACCATTACATACAAACTTTAGATATTGAAAATAGACTGCGTCCCCGGGAGCAGGATATGATTTCAGAAGATCCTCAGTTTGTACTTGAACAATGGATTTTAAATTTTGATTAGTTTCAGTGTGGGGTATTAATGAAGTATTTAGGAAGGCTTTTTTTATCAGGCATTGTTTTTATTCTTCTTATTACCATCTCTTCTGCTGAGAAAGAAAACTACATCCAGTGGAAACAACATCTTTCAGAGAGTATCACTAATTATCCAGTTATTGCCGAGGTAAGTGGTGATGCCGTTCCTGATGTCATTGTGGCGGGGCATTCAGGTTTAGTGACTGTATTTAGCGGCTCAGATGGTAAAAAGCATTTTTCTTTTGCAGTGGATACGATTATTCAAGTATCTCCTTTAGTTATTCCTGATCCATTTAATTCAAATGAATCTGACCTGTTAATTGCCAGCCAGTCTGGAGAACTGTGTCTCATTAATCCACGAATCAACAAAATATTATGGAAATTAGAGTTACAGTCTCCTGTCGTCTCTGGAATGGCTGCTGATTTATTACAGGGAAAAGAAAAATATGTATTTTTTTGTGATGAGGAAGCCAATTTATCTTGTGTTGATCTTAATAAGCATGAAGTTAAGTGGCGGAAGCGCCTGCAAGCGGAAGCTGTAAATATACCCACCCTTTTGAAATTTAATTCAGATGAAACGCAGGATGTATTTGTAACATTATCTAATGGAATGATTTATGCTTTTGATGGGGAAACTGGCTCTTCTCTGGGGGCAATGAGAATATCCAATCAAGGTGTTACCTCTAATCCTATCTTTATTCAGGGTGATTCGGGCCTGTTAGTTGTTTCAGCTGATAATGGGAGAAGAATTAATACCTTTAATTGGGGAAATGAAGAACCCATAAAAATTCCTTTTATTGCAGATGAACCTTTTTCGTTACCATTAACGTATTCCTCTGATTTTAACCGTGTGGTTTGCATTAGTAATGATAGTAAAGTTTATTTATATAACCCACATAATCAAAAAGTTATTCAGGATTTTGCCTTTAGCGAGAAAATATTAACTGCTCCTATTTGGATTAATACTTCCAAAGAACACGAATCTTTAGTCGTTGTCAGTGAGTCTGGAAAAATATCTCTTTTACGAGCGGGCGATCCAAATTTTGATCAAATAACAGATATCGGTGAGCCTGTAATGGGTGTGCTCGCTGGTGATGTAAGCAATCAAGGTTACATGGGTATTATGATCTTTACAGAAAATAAACTCATTTTATTTAATACAAAAGGAATTGTAGATAATGGTTTGATATCATGGCCCATGTATTTAGCAAATAATTATCGAACGTCCCAGGTAAATAAATCATATGCATACTGGATGCTCAAACGTAGTCATGATAACCAGCGAATTATTGAAGGCTTATATCAAGAGGCTATTAGTCTAAAAAAACAACATAATTTAGATGCTGCGCTGAATATGTTGAAGAAAGTATTAGAGTCCAATCCTCATCACACTGGTGCTATAAATGAAATTCGAAAGATACAGTTTGGACGTAATAAGCCGCTGATTAATTTAATCATTTCTTCATTAGTATTAATAGCTTTATTACCTGTATTGTTGTTTTATTTTAAGAAAAAGAAAAAAGTTACTATACAAAATATTAAGAAATTATTATTATCCAAAGATTTAGATTCTGTTTTTGAAAAGCATCGCAAATTCATTGAGAAACATAGTGATAAATTTAAACTGGAACTTGCTATCGCTTATGCCCGAAAGAATATTCGAGATCCAGAAGTTTTAGCTTTATATCAAAGTGTATATGACGAGAATCCAGAAATTGCGTCCGATAATGGAATTGTGATTTATCAATTAGCGAAGGGATATGCCTCCCAAAATGCAAGAGATATCGGTGCTGTACAGCTATATAGGCAGGCTTTACGATTCAAGGCTGATGATGTTCAGATTCAAGAGGAATTGGCCTTGGCCCTCATGGAAAATAAGCAGTTCAAAGATGCTATTCCATTACTGGAAAAACTGAAAGATATTGCAAACAAAAAATCTCAAATATTAAATGCATTAACAGATGCTTATTTGTCTTTAGGTCGTAATGATATTGTTGCTCTTCAAGTTTATGAATCTGTTTATTCAGAGCGGCAGAATGATGCAATTTTAGTAAACTTGATGGCAGATACTTACCTTGGTTCGGGCAGTGAAAAGGCAATCGTCTTAGAAGTATTGCAATCAGCTATTCTCCTTTATCCGGTTAAATATGAATATCATCAACGACTTGCATGTCTTTATGCAAAAAAAGATGATCAGGTTAAGGCCCTGGAAACTATTAACTTAGTTCCTCAAGAAGCGCTTTCTCCTGAATGTAGCATCCTGAAGGGGATTATTTACTATAAGTCTGAAATGTTGGACAGGGCATTAGAAGTATTTCGTGAGAATTATAGGAAAACGCCTAATGATTCAATTTTGATTGATTGGTTGGCAAAAACGTTAGCAAGAGGCAATGATACTTCCCCTGAGTCTGTATCAATAATCGAAAAGGCTCATCAGGGTAATCCAAAAGAACTACTGTTTGTTTCATATTTAGCCCAAATATATTCTATTAGAGGAGAAATAACTCCCGCTCTTAATTTTATCAGTCTATGGGAAGAACGTAGTCCGAACGATATGCTAGGCCCTTTAAAATGTTATGAGGAACTATCTCAACTCGGGTTTGATATTCCCATCCAAATCTGTTTAATGAAAGCATATTTAAAAGCTGGATTTAATGACAAAGCTCTTCTTATTGAACAACAGTTGGAAACTACAATAAACGATGATATTGAAAAGATAAATCTTTATCAAACATATTGGGACCATAATCGGGAAAATATTGAAATATTAATTAAAAAATCGGTATTGCAAGCTGAAAACCAAATGATTGATAAAGCTATTAAAGATATTGAATCATTGAGTTCCCTTGATGAACAAACGTCTCAATTATTGGAAAATTTATATATCAGTAAAATGCAATCTGATGAAGAAAATCCAATATATCACTTTAAATTAGGGGAGTTATTATTTAAAGGCTGTGATTATGATCGAGCGATTGATTGTTTTCAAAAATCAATTAAATCTTCATATAATGTCGATTTATCAAAATATTACCTTTCTTTCTGTTTAATTCGGTCTGGCATACTTGATTTAGCTAGTCAAATATTAGAATCCTTGGGAATTAAAGATATAAATCTTGATGCATGGTATGAGTTAGGACAGAAATATTTAGAAAGAAAACATCTAGCAAAAGCATTGAATATATTTGAAAAAATAATGACAGAAGATGTAAGTTATAAAGATTTGAAATATCTAATTCCTAAAATTCGAGATGAAATATCAAATGGTGGTGGAGCTCTAACTAATACAGGACAGGATACTCTCATTGGAACTCAAGTTGATAATGCTGAGTTAAATAAACGATATGAGCTTGTTCGTGAGTTGGGTCGTGGGAATATGGGAGTAGTATATTTGGCCCATGATCGTGAGCTGGATGAACCTGTTGCTTTGAAGTATCTGCCTGTTGAATTACATAATGATGCGATGATTGTTGAGAGATTTAAGCAGGAAGTAAGATCTACGCGAAGGTTATCTCATCCACATATTATCCGGATATTTGATTTGGGTGAAGAAGAAGGTCGTAGATTTATTTCCATGGAATACATGGAAGGAAAGAATCTCAAAGAGATTTTACAGGAGAAGGGGAAATTATCTCCGTTGTCGGTTATAGATATGGGCATAAGTGTCTCATCGGCATTGGATTATGCTCACAGAATGAAGGTTGTTCATCGTGATATCAAGCCTGCCAATATTATGATTAGTCAGGATGGGCAGATAAAAATTATGGACTTTGGAATAGCTTCAATGCTGGAGAGAGCTGGATTGACACAAACTGGAGCAATGATTGGAACGCCATTGTATATGTCACCTGAGCAAGCTGAGGGTAGGCATGTTGATGGTCGTGCTGATATTTATTCAATGGGTGTGCTCTTTTATGAGTTGGTGGTAGGAAATCCTCCCTATAGTACAGGCAATATAAGTTATCAGCATGTTCATGTTCCACCACCCCAAATAAACGATTCAGATGTTCCTGAGTGCTTAATTGAGGTTATAATGAAATGTTTAAATAAGAATCCGGACCACCGGTATCAAACTGCTGGTGAATGTCAGAAAGCGTTGGAAATGTGTCGTGAAAAAATGTTTAATTAGTATTGCATTATGTTTAATGATTTTAACCGGGTGTGCGCATAATCAGCACAACATCAGGAAAGATGGATCTTTTCCCAATATTAATTTGGGTGTAGCAATGTTTCATAATGAGACCTTCCAGCCTGGAATAGAAGAAACGCTGACTAATTTAGTCATTGATGAATTCTTAGCGGATGGTCGGGTACATATTGTAAATGTTAGTAAAGCTGATTACCTTGTTAAGGGATTGGTAGTTCACTATAACAGATCAATTGCGGCTGTAGATCGCTTTGATAATACGACATTGTACGCTATTTCAATAGGTGCGGACATTGAAGTCTGGGATTTAAAGAATAATAAAGTAATTAGAAAACTGAGTAATGTGAAAATAGATTCAACATATGTTCCACTTAGAAATAATATTGATTTTGAGACAGAATCAGAAGCTCGCAGAAGAGTATTAGAAGATTTATCCGAAGAGATTGTTTTCCAATTATCTGAACCATTAAATGATATAGAATAGATTTTGAAAAAGAAAAAGAACCGGGATAACACCCGGTTCTTTTTTTATATAATTATCCAATTAGGCGGATAATTGAGACTTGGCAGTTAAAGCCAACTGTTCAAAAGCTGCAGGATCGTTAACAGCCAGTTCAGCCATATTCTTTCTGTCAATCTGAATATTGGCTTTATTTAATCCGAAGATTAATTGACTGTAATTGATACCGTAGCTGCGAACTGCTGTATTGATACGCATAATCCATAAAGCGCGAAATTCACGTTTACGAACACGGCGGTCACGAAATGCATATTGACCGGCGCGCATCAATGCTTCGTTTGCACTGCGATAAAGGCTATGTTTTCCACCATAGAAGCCTTTTGCCCGTTTAAGGACCTTTTTTAGACGTCTATGGCTAATAATTCCACTTTTTACGCGAGGCATCGGTTATATCCTTTCTAAAGAATCACTATTGCTAGGATGACTGATTGAGCTGATTATTCGGGGCGGATTAAACAGCAATCAGACGTCTAATGGTTTTGGCATCGCCTTTTTGTAAATATCCGGCTTTACCAAGAACCCGTTTTTGTGCTTTTGTTTTATTGGACTGCAGGTGGCGCATGAAGGCGCGTTTAAACTTGATCTTCCCGGTCGCTGTCAGTTTGAACCGTTTCTTGGCTCCCCGGTGTGACTTCATCTTCGGCACTGGACTGTTCTCCTTTCTTCATTTGCTTACGCTTATTGGGATCAAGGGCCATGAAGGCAAAATATTGTCTTCCTTCCATTTTGGCCTGTTGCTCAAGGATCCCGATTCCTTTTGTTTCTTCAATAATTTTTTGGATGAGTGCGGTGCCTCGTTCTTTATGAACAATTTCCCGGCCCATAAACTTCACGACAACTCTAACCTTATGGTCTTTCAATAAGAACTCGATAATCCGACGTACTTTAGTAGCATAGTCATGATCATCAATATTGGGTCGCATTTCCACTTCTTTAACTTTAACAACCTTTTGCTTCTTTTTCGCTTCTTTTGACTTTTTGGCAATTTCGAATTTATACTTGCCAAAATCAATGATACGACAAACGGGGGGAGTTGCCTGGCTTGCAATCTCAACCAAGTCCAACCCTTGTTCCCTCGCGAGATCCAAAGCACTGGCAAGAGGCATTATTCCGATGGGACTACCATCTGCACCAATTACGCGGATTTCAGATGCACGAATGAACTGATTAATTCGGGTGCGGGGGGGATGCTGCTTTAAGATAGGTTGTTCCTCCTTATTCTTTCTGAAACGAAGTGGTTTTATTTTTAATATCAGAATTAATTAATTCTGCAAATTTATCAAATGGCATTACACCAAGATCAACACCATCACGCCGGCGGACTGCAACATTACCATCTTGAACTTCACGGTCACCGACTACCAACATATAAGGGATCTTGGCTAATTGAGCATTTCGTATTTTCTGACCTAATTTTTCATTTCTGTCATCCAAATTAACACGAACATCCATTTTTTGTAAATCAGCTGTTAATTTTTGACAGTAGGTAATGACGCTGTCTTTTATGGGGAGGATTGCGACCTGAACTGGAGAGAACCATACAGGGAACGCACCTCCATAATATTCTATCAAGAAAGAAACCATTCTTTCCATAGTAGATATTACGCCCCGATGAATCATGACTGGACGATGAGGTTGACCATCTTCCCCTACATATTCTAATTGGAATCGTTCAGGCAGATGACGGTCAACTTGAATGGTTGAAACTGTTTCTTCTTTTCCCAAGACGTTCTTTAATTGGATATCGATTTTCGGCCCATAAAATGCGGCTTCACCAACGGCTTCATAGTGGGGGAGGCCTAGTTCGGTAAACACTTCCCGAAGTTCGTTTTCAGCTTTTTCCCACATTTTAGGGTTGTTAACATACTTTTCGGTATCCTGAGGATCTCTCAGAGATAATCTGTATGTATAGGAATCTTTTCCTAATCCTAAATCACTATATGCCTGCTCAACCAGTTTAAGAACGCTGATTACTTCCGTTTTAATATGGTCTTCTGTACAAAAAATGTGCGCATCATTTAGACACATTTGACGGACACGGGATAATCCACTCAGTTCACCTGACCGTTCAAACCTGAATTGGTTTCCAAGTTCAGCGATTCGTAAGGGAAGTTCACGATAGGATCGTTTTCCTTCACTTTTGTAAACCTGGATGTGATGAGGGCAGCACATGGGTCTGAGTACTAACTCATCTTCATCAACCTGCATGATAGGGAACATACTGTCTTTGTAATGTTCTAAATGACCAGAAATCTTATATAATTCGGTTTTTGCCATCACAGGAGTATAAACATGATGATAACCGCTGCGAAGCTCTAAATCAGTGATATATCTCTCGAGTGTCCGACGTATGGTTGCTCCAGCCGGTAACCACACGGGAAGGCCGGGTCCAATTTCTGGTACGGACACAAACAGTTTTAAATCTTTACCCACTTTGCGATGGTCCCGTTTTTTCGCTTCTTCGAGTCGGTGAATGTATTCATCCAACTCTTCCTGAGTTGAAAAACATGTACCATAAATTCTTTGGAGCATTGGATTTTTTTCAGAACCGCGCCAATAGGCTCCCGCTACGGACAATAATTTAAACGCTTTAATTTGACCTGTTGATGGAAGGTGAGGCCCACGACATAAATCAGTAAAAGGTCCATTAGTGAATAACGTGATCTCTCCATCTTCCAAACCTTCAACTAGTTCGAGCTTATAAACTTCACCTTCAGATTCGAAGCGAGCGATAGCCTCTGCTTTCGAAATGTTTGTTTTGATGAACTCTTGATTTTCCTTAATAATTTCAAGCATACGAGCTTCAATTTTGGGGAAATCTAGTTCGGAAAATTTATGTTTTTCCTGAGGGTCGAAATCATAGTAAAAACCATCTTCGGTTGAAGGCCCAATTGCCAGTTTAGTTCCTGGGTAAAGTGATAGTACGGCTTGAGCCATGATATGGGCACAACTATGACGAAGAGTTTCTAATTCCGAATGGTTTTGATTATGATTCATGATATCCTTCATTTACAGTTCAATACTGACCTTATATTTTACCATTAGTGTGCCATAATCGCAAATAAAATCAATGCTTAACGATTGAAATTTGAATATGATAATATGGACCCAAAGGTAGGTTGATACATAATGTCTGAGACAAAATTTATTTTCCATGATCAAGTCGTTTACGATTGTCAAAATTCTGGGGATTGTTGTCGAACTGATTGGATTATTGGAATTGATGATATTTCTTATGAACGAGTTCGAAATTTGGAATGGGATAAGGTTAATACCGAAGTATCTGGTGTTAACCATTATCAGAAGCTAAAGAAACCATTACCCTCTGGTGAAAAAATGACATTTGCGAGAACCGGGCAGGGGGAATGTATTTTTCTTAACAAAGACTGTAAATGCCAGATGCATCAGCACTTCGGCTTCAGCGTTAAACCACAGGTTTGTAAAGAGTTCCCTTATTATTTTATGGAAACTCCCGAGGGTATCGTTGTTGGACTTTCATTTGCCTGTCATGCTGTCCGAAATAGAAAAGGCCGGATACTCAGGGAAAAAACGGATGAGGTAAAGGAAGTATATGAGGGAAGTTATCGTGTTAGAAAGTTCCCCGATAATCCTGAACTGTATCCAGGGATTTCATTGTCCTGGAATGAGTATAAGGTCTTAGAAGAATGTTTATTGTTATTATTCAAATTTGATCGTCCGATTTCACAGATATTGCTGGCTGGCAAGTTGCTGGTAGGGGAGGTCGCACTCAGTTTACGGGAAGTAGAAACCACCGCGATGCGTAAGGGTACTTTACCAGAGGAAACCCTGGTAGGTGGTATTAAAAAATTGATTTCAAACAATGGGCAAGCATTATTCAGGATTGCTGAAAAAATGAAGTCATCGCCTCGATTATCCATGTCTTTTATGGCGCCCCTTTATACATGGCTATATTTTGTTAAAGATGAACCGGGACGTTTTAATCTGGTATTCAAACTGTATTGTAATTATTTCAAGTTCAGGAAAAACAGGGGATTGTTAAAGGATGTTATTTCGAATGATCCACTTATATCCCCGATTAATCTTGATGAAGTGAATAAAATCGTGTTTGACGATAGTATTCCTGAAATAGATAAATTTCTGAAGCAATATTGGTGTCATGTGGTTTTCCGAAAGAATCTATTTACCGATTTGAGTGTTTTTCGTGGTTACCAATCATTACTTTGTTTTTATGGATTTCTGAAATGGGATTCGAAAGTGAGAGCATGGAGAAATGGACGATCCATAGTGAATTTTGAGGATGTTCAAAACTCTGTGAAACTCTTAGAACAACGTTTTATCCTTCATTCGCAATTTCAGAAAGTTTATTCAATCAGTCCTGCTTTATCTATTGTTTTAGACCGGTTATATATGCGAAAAGATTTTGCACCCTCCGTTGTCCTTGAAAAAAGAAAATAGACGTATGACAGTGGATTGGATGGTTAGCCGACAATTACTATAAGTATTATTAATAAATAGTATATATATCCAATATAATCAATCTTTCAAATTTGGAAGACCTTTATATTTCACCTCAAACAACATCGAACAAGATTCATCTTGTTCGATGTTGTTTTGTTATTCGTTTTCTAACGTATTTAGTTTGTTAACAACATCATGTAATCGTTTATTGGAAGTATGAGTATATATTTGTGTTGTGGCTACAGATCGGTGACCCAGCAGGGTCTGGATATCAAGTATATCGACATCTTTATGATGCAAGAGAGTCGCAAAAGTGTGTCGCAGCTTGTGTGGACTAAACTTTCCTTTAGGTATTCCAGACATTAAACGATATTTATCAACCATATGTTCTATCCCTCGGTTTGAAAATCGAATTTCTCTGTTACTCAGGAAAAGAGCTTTTTCTTTTACATCCGGTCTGATGTCTAAATAGTCCTTCAAGGCTTCAATAACAAGGGGAATTAATGGAAGAATCCTTTCCTTGGAACCTTTTCCCATAACCCGGACCGTTCGTGAATCAAAAGAGTAACTGTCTAAATCTAATCCCGTTAATTCCGAGAGACGCATACCGGTATAACTAAAGAGAGTTAGAATGGCAAAATCTCGGCGTCCCATATGAGTTGTTCGATCTGGTTTGCTTAGAAAATCGGTCAACTCGTGTTCGGTAAGATAAAGAGGTAGTTTTCTGGGTAGTTTAGGGCTTTTGATAAACATCATAGGGTCATTTTCCATATAATGTTGTTGCACCATAAACTGAAAAAAAGACTTTAATGACGAAATCTTTCGTGCCATTGTATAACTTTTGATTTTCCGTTCTGTCTGGTACCATGCAAGAAAATCGCGAATGGTTGGGGTATTGATTACTTCCAGAGATAAATCTTCTTTGTCATCGCCGGAGAGATACTGTTGAAATTTTTCTAAATCAAACTTATACTGTCGCACAGATCCTGATGAAAGATTCTTTTCTACTTTCAAGTAGGCAATATATTCCTGAATGGATTGGCGTAAGGTTCTTTTAATCATCTAATTTCCAGTCTAGGGCATCTTTTGTGTTACATGCGTTATGTCGTAAAATACATCTTTTACGACATAATATATCTTAAAAGAGAAAAGTATGCAAATAGAATAAGATATATAAGATTTTGAGTGAAATTGGAGAGTTTGATAAACTATGGGTATGAGTATATTACAGATAAGATATTATGGTGATCCAATATTAGAAAAGCCTGCCAAGGAAATGGATTTATCGACCTTGGATCAATACAAGACTTTTTTTGATGATTTTATTGAAACCATGTATAAGAAAGATGGTGTTGGTTTAGCTGGACCCCAAGTTGGTTTTCCGTACAGGATTGTCTGTGTTGATCCATCACGTGGGCAAGATTCCAAACAACTATTGGTTTTGATAAATCCTCGAATTGTCCGAATAACGGATTCTTCTCTTACTCAAAAGATTGAAGGTTGTTTAAGTTTTCCTGACATAGATGCCACTATTCCCAGATACGAAGGTATTAGTGTTAAAGCATACTCCATCAAAGGTCATCAGATTGAAATTGATGCAACCGGATATCTGGCACGAATCCTTCAGCATGAAATAGACCATCTGGATGGAATTATGTTGCCCAATCGAATGGATCCTTTGGAAAGAAATCTTTTGAGTGGTAAGTTAAAGAAACTAAGAAAAGAAACAATAAGTAACTTAAAGAAAAAGAGATAACTTCAATAAAATGAATGATAAAGTAAGAGTATTATTTATGGGTACTCCAAGGTGTGCTGTTCCGATTTTAACCATGTTGGGTGAAAATCAGGAGGTAAACCTTGTGGGTGTGGTGTCCCAACCAGATAAACCCAAGGGACGCAAGGGAGTATTATCTCCCAGTCCTGTAAAGGAGTATGCTCTTGCTCAGAACTTTTGGGTAATGACTCCCCAAAATATTAGGAAAGATATTGATTTTATTGATGTTATTAGGAATGAATTAAAGCCAGATATCGTTGTTGTCGTTGCTTTTGGGCAAATCCTTCCCCAGTTATTTCTTGATATTCCCAAGTATGGATGCATAAATCTTCATTTTTCATTGCTTCCCAAATATCGTGGAGCGGCTCCAGTATCATGGTCAATCATTAATGGTGAATCATTGACTGGTGTGACGTTAATGGCCATGAATAATAAAATGGATGAAGGAGATATCCTTGCTCAGATTGAATGTCCAATTGATGTAACTGATACGCGAGAAACACTGGAAACAAAATTGGCATTCCATGCGACGAATCTTCTAGAAAACAACTTAGGTAATATTCTTAATAAAACTATAACTCCCAAAACCCAGGATTCAGCAGAAGCCACTTATGCACCCCGTTTATCAACCAGTCTTGGTCATCTCCAATGGACAGATCCTGCTGACAAGCTTGCTAGACTGATAAGAGCCTTAAATCCTGATCCAATGTCATATAGTCACATTAATAATCTGAGAGTAAGAATTTTAGAGGCCAGAATAGGCTCTTCAGAGAATAGTCATCAGCCGGATACTTGTGGGATGATTAAATCGATTATAAAAGGTAATTCTGGAGGAATTGAAGTAATCACAGGTCTAGGGACTTTAGTTCTTCAAACACTTCAACCGGATGGTAAAAAATCCATGAGAGCGGTAGATTTTGCAAATGGGCAACGTCTAAAAGCTGGGGACTTTTTTCAGACAATATGACAGATATTCCTCAAATCCCAAGAATTGTTACCAGAATACCAGGACCCTCATCAGAAGCTATTTTAAAACGAGTAAAAAAATGGGAGTGCCCTCAAGTTACTTATGTGGATTCCGATTTTCCAGTAACTTGGGAAGAAGCCCATGGATGTATGATTCGGGATGCTGATGACAACTGGTATCTGGATTTATCGGGAGGTTTTGGGGTAGCAAATGCAGGACATAACCACCCTCAGGTATCAGCTGCTGTAAGAAAACAAATGGAGAGTTTAACTCATGGTATGGGAGATGTTCATCCTTCCAGAATCAAAGCAGATTTACTTGACGTGCTGTCTCAAATTTTACCTGAAGGATTAGATATTTCTTTGTTATCCAATTCAGGTTCTGAGGCAGTTGAATCGGCACTCAAAACGGCTTTTAGATATTCTGGCAAACCGGGAGTTATTGCCATGAAACAGGGATATCATGGGCTGACAATGGGAGCATTGTCAGTTACAGCCTGGCCGTTTTTTAGAAATCCCTTTAAAGAAAAACTGTATCAGGGTGTTTTTCACGTTCCCTTTCCTGAAGAACAGTCTGATTCAAGTATGGTTACGAACACATTAGGAATGATTGACCATCTGATTCGCAATACAGATACTCCCATTGGTGCTTTAATTATTGAACCTGTTCAAGGTCGAGGGGGTTGCAGAATACCTCATCAAGATTTTTTGAAGGGTCTTAAATCACTGTGTATGCAATATAGCGTGGTTTTAATTTTTGACGAAGTTTACACGGGTTTTGGTAGAACTGGAAAATGGTTTGCTTGTGAACATGAGAATATCATTCCCGATTTGATATGTATTGGTAAAGGGATGGGGAATGGTTATCCTATATCTGCCTGTGTGGGGCGATATGACATAATGGCTGCCTGGGGCGAATCCCAAGGGGAAGCTGTCCATACTTCCACATTTCTTGGACATCCAATTGGATGTGCCGCGGCATTAGGCACAATAAAGACCTTACAGGAAGAAAATTTAATTGAGGCTTCTCGGATACAGGGGAAGATCTTTTATGACGCCTTGTTGAAGCTTAAATCGAAATATTCCATTATCAGTGATGTTCGCGGTAGAGGATTGATGCTTGGTGTAGAGTTTTCACAGGACAATATGCCCTCAACTGAGAAATCTATCCAGATGGTTAAGAAGTGTTTAAAAAAAGGACTCATTTTACTGGCAGGGGGAGAATCTTCCAATGTTCTCTGTATAACCCCTCCTTTAAGTATTACTCCTCAACAAATTTCTATCGCTGTTGATATCATGGAGCAATGTCTCCAGGAAATATGTGATTATGCTTAAGACTTCCGCAGATTTGGATGCAGAGATTCTTCAAATAATAAGTAAAGGCTATGATCATTGTCTGTCTGATGATGTTTTTAATCAATTAGCTTTAGACATATTTAACTATCAATATACTCATAATCTTTACTACCAAAAGTATTGTGAATTATTGGGTAGAAGGTCTTCTGATATTTCAATATGGCAGGATATCCCGGCCATCCCCACTGATGCTTTCAAAGAGGACTGCTTATCCTGTTTTCCCGCTGAAAATACTGTTAAAGTATTTCATACCAGTGGCACAACACAGCAATTATCTGGAAAACATTATTTAGATACTCTTGTTCTTTATGAAGCTTCTTTAGAAGGGAATTTTAAGCAGCATCTTTTCCCCGAGTTGGAAAGGATTAAAATACTTAGCTTAACCCCCTCCCCCATTGAATCCCCCCACTCTTCTCTTGTTTTTATGATTGATAAAATAATGAGAAAATATGGAACCGATGGAAGTGGATATTTTCTAAATAATAATCAGTTGGATATTCAGAATTTTCTGAAAGCTTGCATATCGGATGAACCCCTACTAGTTGTCGGTACAGCGTTTTCTTTTGTTCATTTGATAGATTTCTGTACAGAAAGTAATATTTCCTGTTTCCTTCCATCCCAAAGTCGTATCATGGAGACTGGCGGTTTTAAGGGAAGATCACGCGAAGTGGGGAAAGCTGATCTTTATCAATCCATATCGGTATTATTTGATATCTCTCCTGAAAGAATCATCAATGAATATGGAATGACTGAGCTGGGTACCCAATTCTATGACAATTCACTCATAAAACGTCATGATATCAGTTATAAAGACATTCCTTGCTGGGCACGAATTGTTATTTGGGATCCAGAACACCAAACGCCAATCACTTTGGAGAATCAACCCGGTCTTATCCGAATCTATGACCTTAGCAACAGAGGTTCAGTGATTGCTATTCAAACTCAGGATATTGGATATAAGGTGTCTAATGGATTCGAAGTTATTGGGCGTATGGGGAAGTCTGTTCCCAGAGGTTGTTCTCTGGATACGGATGATCGATTGTCATGAAATCCTTAGAAGTGAAACCCATTATTTATGGATATGAATGCGACTCATCACTTCAACATGAGATTTTATATCCTGATGAAAGAAAGATAGTCAGACATTCTTGGGACGATGATTTACTTCAGAAATTTATGGCTTCACAACATTTTTCTTGTTCCACATCTTCTGAAGAAATAATTAATTGTCTGGTACTTTTAGGGCAGGCTTGGCTAGATCGTAAGTTTTCTTGGCGAAGGATGGCGGAAGAATGGCTTCCCTACTCTACAGGTTTTTCCTCTGAGATGATTACTGAAACATTGAACATAACCTTTAGGGAATTTACACACTCAAAATTGTTAAAGTGCATACCCAATAATAAAACAGATAAAAACTACACAACCCTTCATATACAGGCTGGAAATATTTATCATTCTTCGTTATTTGGTATCATTTATGGTTTATTATCGGGACAGCCTCAATTTGTAAAATCATCATCTCAGGAACCATTATTCTTTTGGTTGTTTGCAAAAAGTATCATTGATGTTTGCCCCAAAATTAGAGGGATGATTTCCATTACTTATTGGAAGGGTGGAGATTTAGACCTCGAAAATAAGATGTTAAGGATTTTTCATAGAATTGTGGCTTATGGTTCAAATCAATCTATAAAATCCCTTCAAACTCGCATTGATAAACAATCCCTGTTTTATGGTTTTGGTCACAAGATTAGTTGTATTGTTGTCCCTCAAAATATAACTGAATTATTGTCCTATTGCCCATCTATTGCTCAAGATATCGCTTTATACGATCAACATGGATGTATGTCACCCCAATTTATCCTTTATCCAAGAAATTCAGAAGTTTCAGTAAATGTATTTGCTGACCGATTAAGCGAATGCTTGGATGAATGCCAGAATCTGCTACCAAGGGGGAATATCAGTCTTGATGAGTCGTTATCTATTATGCATCAACGAGATTTAATTACCTTAAAGCGGATAAAAGACGACTCGGTGTATATGAAGGTGAGTCATAACTCATCATTATGGACTGTTACCGTTAATCCCGATGCGAATCCACATATTTCTCCCTTGAATCGTTACATCTCTATTTTTTTGTATTCAGACGTAGAAGAATTAGAATTAAAATTGAATTCATTTATGGGGTATTATCAGGTTGTTGGGGTTCCGAATATTACTGCTTTGGAGAATGATTACAAGGTTTTATTTAATAATCTTGGGGTGTGTAGGATATGCGAAACGGGTCTTATGCAGAAACCTTTTATAGAAGAAAAACACAAAGGAAAATTGAATCCGGAGTCGTTTGAAGAAGAAATAAAAATGGTGCCGAGAGACGGAATTGAACCGCCGACACGATGATTTTCAGTCATCTGCTCTACCGACTGAGCTATCTCGGCACGCGTTAATTAATAACTTTCGTATTATTAATTTATCAAGATTACACAAGGTATGTCAAGAGAATTCAATATCTCCGGCATTATTATCAGTTTTCGTCTATGATTATTACTTATGACTGCATGAAAAGGATATATTGTGAATAAGAAATTCTGGATTGGTATTTTTATAAGTCTTATCTTTTTATTTCTGTTCTTAAAAGAACTTAACTATAAGGAATTATCTCAAGCCTTTTTAAGTGCTAATTATTATTATTTAATTCCTGCTGTTTTTTTTCTTTGGATAAGTTTTCTACTCCGTGCCTGGCGCTGGCAGATATTCCTTAAAGAGAAACATCAAATTTCCGTACCGAGACTTCTTTCCCCTCTATTTATAGGATTTATGGGGAATTGCGTTTTACCCTTGCGATTGGGTGAAGTAATTCGGTGTTTTATGTTATCCCGTCAAGAAAAGGTTCCTTTTACTTTAGGTGTTGCAACTTTGGTGGTTGAAAGAATCTTTGATGCCATTTGTCTATTATCAATGCTTGTTTATATTATTTTATTTTTACCAGTAAACCTCCATGTGGAAGGTGGTAATTCGTATTTCACACCCGGATTAATTCAAAAATCTGGACTATCACTTATGGCACTTACAATATTCATTTTATTGTTTTTAATTGTTTTATATATTAAAACCACTTGGATCAAACAGATAGTAGGCAGATTTACGAGAAATACCCCTCAATTAACTCAAAATATTAACCACCTGATAGATAAATTTGCTGATGGACTTCATGTTTTAAAAAGCACAAAAGATTTAGTGTTGGTTATCATTCAATCTTTTTTAGTTTGGTTTGCTATAGCTGTAAGTATTTATTTTGTAATGTTGGCGTTTCATTTAAGTAATCTGCCTTTATTTGCCCCTATTTTTATTATGGGAATTACTGCAATTGGAGTTTCTGTGCCTTCTGCTCCAGGATATATTGGTACTTATCATGTTGCTTGCGAATATTCATTAAGAGTTTTAGGGGGCAATTTGGGAATAGCAAAAAGTTTTGCAATTGTTTTACATCTTACACAAATGGTTCCAGTTATAATCTGTGGTTTTTATTATCTGTGGAAAAATAAAATCAAACTGACAGAAATACGCCATGTGGAAATCCCTGATTCAAAACCGTAAGAATCTCGTATTACCAATCACCTTCTTGGTCTTTATACTAAGTTGGATTTGGTCCGCATCTGATTATGGATTGACTTGGGATGAACCGCTCTATTATTCCGCGGCTGATTCATACCTTAATTGGTTTGATTTGATATTACACAGTCCCATTAAAGGGTTAGAATCCATTGATTTTTATTGGTGCAATAATGCCCAACATCCTCCCTTGGCGAAAATTGTTGCGGGTATCTTCGGATCTTTTGGGAATTATCGCTTGTCTGGATTATTTTGGATAATACTACTTGGGATTCAAGTATATAGAATTGTTTGGGATTATAGTAAATCTTATTTAGCAGCTATTGTGGGAGCTCTAGTGACAATGAGTTCTCCAAGAGTCTTTTCACAATCGCATTTTGTGGAGTTGGATTTGCCCCTGTCAGTTTTGTGGTTGGCAACTGTATTTTCCTTTACAAAAAGTATTGATTCTATTAAATGGCAGATTTTGACAGGGGTATTCTTAGGTTTAGCACTTCTAACAAAAATAACAGCAATCTTTATATGGATTCCATTAGTAATTTATGGAGTAATCTACTATCGTAGAGCTTTTCTGAGGCCGTTGATAATTGTTCTAACAATAGGTGTAATAATATTCTTTGTTGGTTGGCCTTGGCTATGGAATTCACCTATAGATCGAACATTTAATTATATTCGGCTATTTCTCACCTTTAAAAGTCCCCTTAAGGTAATGTATCTCGGAACAGCCTATTATTCCACTCCATGGCATTACCCTTTATTTATGTTGTTCGTTACAATACCCTTGGTAGTACTGATATTAAGCTTTTATGGTTTTTTTACTGGATTACGAAATAAAGAACCGTTATGTATAATTTCGCTCATCAATATTATGTTCGTTTTAGCCTTGTTTTCTCGCCCAGGGACTTTGGTTATTGATGGGATAAGATACTTTTTACCTGTGATTGGTTTTGTCGGTATAATGGCTGGAATTGGTATTAGTCACCTCTTTCAAAAGCTTAAATATTCCACTATGTGGAATATAGGTATATGTATTATTTTAATAATGTCTTTAGTCATAAGTTATATGAGCGTTCATCCTTTTGGTACAAGTTATTATAATTCTTTAGTTGGTGGATTAAAGGGTGCTCGTTTTTTGGGAATGGAGACTACATATTGGGGAGAAGTAATGAACAAAGAAGTAATCAATTATATTAATAAAAACTATCCTGAAAATGCCAAATTAAAGGTTCTTCCTTTTTATCCAGCAAATGCTCCAATAGAGGCTTTATCATTTTTTCCGGATGTGATTGTTTATTACCAAAAGAAGAATATTCTGAGGAAAGATTTACAGTTCTTTTCATCTCCGCCTTATGATGGAATTGTTCTTATTTCAAGAGAAGGCCTTTATGATTCAAACTGTTATTACTTAAGAAATAAAACTATTCCAAAGATGAAGATTGTAAGAGATGAAGTTCAATTGTTAGGGATATATTAAAAAAGGAGTGGTTGTTCACCACTCCCTTAATTTTACTCGAAACTTTGTCCGCAACATTTCTTGTATTTTTTGCCACTTCCACAAGGACAGGGATCATTTCGTCCTACTTTTTTGCCACCTGCAGGATCAGGCATCATTTGTTTCATTTGCCCCTTCAACAGATTTGCTGCTGGGCCGCTTAGTGGGGGTGGTTTTATTGGATTAGGTTGAGTAGATTGATTTGAATTTATGGAAGTATTGTCCTGATTATCATTTTTTGAATCAGGCTGTCTGGGCGGCTGTTGCTCAACTATTGGGACCACCTTGAAAATCAGATTCAGTATCTCTAACTTAATGCTTTCAAGCATTTCTGTGAAAAGTCGATGCCCCTCTTTTTTATATTCTAAGAGTGCTGCATTTTCAATCGAAGCTCCATATGCTCTTAGCCCGATACCGTCTCGCATCATATCCATGTTCAATAGATGTTCTTTCCACTGCGTATCGACAATTCTCAATACAACGGCTTTTTCAACAAACCTCATTAATTCATTTGAAAATTCAATATCACGATTGTTATATGTTTTTACAACATCATCATAAAGAATCTGCATAATTTCGGTGGCAGAAGCTGAAGCTTTTTGTAAAGTAGAAGACTCAATGGAAGTGATTGGATGAATGGTGTGATACCAATCCATTAATCCTTTTAAATCTCCATTTTCTTTATTTATTCCATTTGGTAAGAAGGCTAATACCTGATTTTCAATTTCAGTCTTTGCCAATGAGAGAATAAACTCTTTAAGGGTAACGCCTTTGGATTCAGATGATTCGTTTTTCTCACTGGTAAAGCCAGGCAACATCACTTCAAGAATCCACGGGCTAATATTATTGCCTAGTAATAACTCTTGTCTTAATTGATAAACCAGTTCTCGCTGTTTATTCATCAAGTCGTCATATTCAAGCAAATGTTTACGAATTGTATAGTTATGATCTTCGACTCGTCGCTGAGCGGTAGCAATGGATTTGGTTACCATTGAATGGGTAATGGCTTGACCTTCTTCAACGCCTAAACGATCCATAATATTGATAATTCGGTCAGAACCAAATAATCGCATTAAATCATCTTCTAATGAAAGATAGAAGCGAGATGAACCAGGATCACCTTGTCGACCTGCTCGGCCGCGTAACTGCCTGTCAATACGGCCAGCTTCATGTCTTTCGGTGCCGATAATGTGGAGGCCACCTAAATCAAAAACACCTTCCCCCAGTTTAATATCAGTACCACGACCCGCCATATTGGTTGCAATGGTAATTGCATTTTTCTCACCAGCATGGCTTACTATTTCTGCTTCACGATCATGCTGTTTAGCATTAAGAATATTTGCATCTCGAATGCCGCGCATTCGGAGTAATCTACCGATTGTTTCGGACACATCAACTGAAATGGTACCAACCAGAATCGGTTGTCCACGTTTATGATATTCAAGAATCTCATCAATGATGGCATTATATTTCTCTTTACGAGTCTTATATACGACATCCTCATGATCTTTACGAATCATTGGTTTGTTGGTAGGAATGACAACAACATCCAATTTATAAACATTCCAAAACTCTTGAGCATTGTTTATAGCTGTACCGGTCATGCCCGCCAGTTTTTTATACATACGGAAATAGTTCTGGATGGTAATTGTTGCCAATGTTTGAGTTTCGCGTTCAATAGTAACGCCTTCTTTAGCCTCAAGGGCTTCATGAAGTCCATCGCTGAATCGACGTCCCGCGAGAATACGTCCGGTAAATTCATCAACAATCTGAACCTTACCTTCAGTCACTACATAATCAATATCTTTATCGTAAAGTGAATAGGCCTTTAGCAATTGTGAAATATTCTGAAGGCGTTCACTTTTATCAATGAAATTTTGTTCCAGTGTTAGTTTATGGGCTCGTCGTGCGTTATCATCCAGAGATGCATCATTATCAATCTTATGACGCTCATAATCTAAATCTGGAAGAACAAAGAAAGAGGGGTCTTGTGGAGAAAGGAATTCTCTCCCTTTTTCTGTTAAATCAGTAGTATGCTGTTTTTCATCAATAACGAAGAACAACTCTTCGTCTAATAGATGCATATTTTTATCACGAGTACGGTCTAATTCTACCCGCTCAATCATCCTCATTACACCGGATTCTTTTGAAAACTTCATGAACCGATTATGTTTAGGTGAGCCACGACGTACCGTTAATAGTAATTCCCCGGCCCGATATTGTTGATCTTCTTTTTTCCAGAGTTCTTCTGCTTCAGAAACGAATCTGTTTACTAATTGCGCCTGAGCCTGGTAGAGTCGTTCAACAGGTTTCTTTAATTCTGCAAATTTATGTGTTGATACTTCAACTGCTCCGGAAATAATCAAAGGAGTACGGGCTTCGTCAATCAGAATACTGTCTACTTCATCAACGATTGCAAAATTATAGGAACGTTGGACCTGATCTTCATGACGAAGACACATATTATCTCTGAGATAATCGAATCCAAACTCACTGTTTGTTCCAAATGTAATATCACAAGCATATTGAAGTTTACGGTCGGGTGGACGCATTTCATTCTGTAAACATCCGACGGTAAGACCTAAAAATTCATATATGGGCCCCATCCAATCTCTATCACGACGTGCTAAATAATCATTCACCGTAATAATATGGACGCCTTTACCTTCCAATGCGTTTAAATAGACAGGAAGAGTAGCAACCAGTGTTTTTCCTTCACCCGTTGCCATTTCACTGATTTTACCCTGGTGCTGGACGATACCACCGATTAATTGAACATCAAAGTGACGTAATCCAATTACGCGCATAGAGGCTTCGCGAACTACAGCAAAAGCTTCTGGAAGAATGTCATCCAAAGTTTCGTTTTGACTCAACCTCTGACGAAATTCTTTTGTTTTGGATTTTAACTGTTCATCAGATAACGGCTTGATTTGTGGTTCAAACTGGTTAATTTGATCCACAATTGGATATATCTTTTTCAAATCCCTTGATTGTTTCGAGGGTAGTATTTTACGTAAAAGGCCTTCAAGTATCATGAATTATTGTCCTGTTATTGAGTTAGTGTGACTTTGAAATAGCGTCGTCCGACATGGAATAAGTACTCTTTACCTGTACTCATTTCCATATGGTCATCCGTTACTTTCTGACCATCAACTTCTACGGCATTTTGTTGAATCATGCGTCTGGCTTCACTGTTACTTTTGACGATTCCAGCACCTGACATGACTTTTAATATTCCCTGCGAAGGAGTATCACATTTCAATGTTACCTGTGGAATATCATCAGGTATTTTTTTATCACGGAATTGACGGTTGAATTCTGCTTCAGCTTCTTCACCGGCAGCGTTGCCTTGGTATTGCGAAACAATCAGTCTTCCGAGTCGAGCTTTTGCTTCACGAGGATGAAGTGAACCCGAATTGATTCCTTCTTTGATCTGGGCTAATTCCTCAGTGGTTACGACACTTAATAGCTCGTAATATTTGAGCATCAGTGTATCCGAAATGCTCATTACTTTTCCAAACATTTCCTTGGGAGCTTCACTGATTCCAATATAGTTTCCCAAAGACTTTGACATCTTCTGGACGCCATCAGTTCCTTCAAGAAGCGGTAATGTTAAGACGGTCTGTGGCTCTTGACCATATTCTCTCTGGAGATCTCTTCCTACCAGGAGATTAAAGGTCTGGTCAGTGCCACCTATTTCAATATCGGCTTGTATTGCAACGGAGTCATACCCTTGCATGAGCGGATAGAGAAACTCATGTACTGAAATAGGAATGCCATTTTTATATCGTTTCATAAAGTCGTCTCGTTCAAGCATTCGAGCGACGGTATATTTGCTGGCTAATTTAAGTGTATCTTCAAAGGTAAGCTTTGAGAGCCATTCCCCATTAAATCGGACTTCTGTTTTTGTGGGGTCCAGGATTTGGAAGACTTGTTTTTTATAGGTCTCCGCATTCACAAGTACTTGTTCCCGGGTTAAGGGTTTTCGTGTTTGCGACCGACCTGAGGGATCACCTATCATGGCCGTATAATCACCAATAATGAACACTACATGATGTCCCAAATCTTGGAATTGACGTAACTTACGTAATGCTATGGTATGTCCTAAATGTAAATCCGGGGCTGACGGGTCAGCTCCCAATTTAATCCGTAACGGTTTCCCTGTTTTCTTAGAATTTATCAATTTCTGGATAATATCTTCTTCTGAGATAATATCTACGGTGTTTAGTTTGATAAGATTAAGGGCATGTTGAATATCAGCTGTAATTTCTGGTGTAGCCATGATTAAATCAAATCCTCCGGATTTTGCGGAAAAATCCTCATAAAATAATCTTCATTATAACAGATTATATGAGTTAAAGGACTCAACTACATGAAGCTAAGACTATTAGTTGCTGCCGGTTTCAGTATAATTTTGTGTCTTTTATTGTTATTGGGCTGTTCCGGAAGACAAAAAACAACCCAACCCGATAAGGGAACAAGCGTTTCTGTTGTGGTTTCTGAAAATACAACTCAAAATAAAACTACCAAACCTGAAAAAGCGGCTCCTCCTAAGTATCTGATTTTATATTCTCCTTATGGTAATCCAGACCCTGTATACCTTTACGAAAAGCAAAGTCTTACCTCTCGAAAGATTACACGACTTCAACCTTCATCACGGCTAGAAATATTAGAAATCAAAGGCCAGTGGTTCCGCGTAAAAACGATTGATAAGAAAACCGGTTGGGTTACATTGAATGGAAAATAATCTTTAGTGATAATGAATATTAGAATTTATTGAACTATAAAGGTAAATTATGGGACAAACAAAGACACCCCTGCCCGTGAAACTTTTTATTGGAGTCTTGGCTGTTAATGAAAAAATCTGTCAGGACTTTGAATCCGATTTAATTGAAAAATTCGGTCCTATTGATTATTCTTCTCCATTAATTCCATTCAATATTACAAGTTATTATGTAAAAGAGATGGGTCCTGTCATACTAAGACGTTTTTATTCGTTTAAGAATTTGATAGATCCCGGCGACTTGGCAGATATTAAATTATGGACTAATGAATTAGAACTTAGGAGTGGTTCAAATCGGAAGATTAACCTTGATCCTGGGTATCTGACCGGTGCAAAGGTAATATTGGCTACTACCAAGAATTATGCCCATCGTATTTATATCGGGAAAGGTATTTATGCCGAAGTGACCTTACGCTATAAAGGAAAGTCTTTCTTACCCTTTGATTACACCTATCCGGATTATGCGACACAAGAATATTTCAATACATTTGAAAAAATTCGTAATTTATACATGGAACAGATATTACCCATTCTGAAGAATAACCAACTTACTTGATATCAATATACTAGAAAAAGGAACATCGAACGAGATCGATCTTGTTCGATGTTCCTTTTTTAATTCACTAAAAATCAATCAGTTACAGAAATAAAAAACGACTGATTATTTTAAATATTTCTTGCAAAGTTTCGCGGTTTTAATAGTTCCTTGAATTTGATCTTCAGGACCTTCAAATTCAATAGACACAGCACCCTGATATTTATTTTTCTTTAATTCAGCCATGATGGCCTTGAAATTAATATCTGGTTCCTCACCTTTTTTATCAAACACATAGGCTTTTGCATGCGCATGTTTGGCGAACGGAGCCACTTTTATTGCGCCTAAGACTCTGTCAGGATTAGCCCAGTTACCGAAATCCAAAGTAGAGCCAAAATGAGTTGGACAGTAGACGCCTTTTATGATTTTGACTACATTGTCAGGATTTACAGACAGACCCCAGTGATTTTCCATGGCAAGTACGACATTGTATTTCATCGCATCATTCATGACTTCCTGATAACCCTGGATAACTCGGTCCATTGCCTCATCCGTAATGTGTTGAGACCCACAGAAACAACGAATGACTGGAGCTTCAAGATAATTGGCTATTTTTATGGCATCTTTCACATAGTCAATTTGTTTTTTTCTTTCTTTCGGATCAAGAATGGTGAAATCATTACCAATAGAATAACAAGCCAGTTTTACACCTGCATCTTTACAGGTCTTTTTTACTTTGTTCAAGTAACTTTTGTCGAGTCCTTTTTTTTCAAAGTGGAAATCGAGTAACTCAACAGCTGGAATTCCCAATTCAGCACATTTATTGGGAAATTCAAGAAACTTCATTTCGCCGGGAATGATTTTGTGAAAGCTCCAAGTACTGTTACAAAGAAACATTGTTTCCTCCAAGGTAAATTTAATCAGGTCCTGGGGACCATTGGTAATGAAATTGTTTTTCCTGTTTCGCTGGATTCGTAAATGGCCGTAATGACTTCCAACCCTTTATATCCTTCCCAGCCATTTGATGCGGGAACTTTATCCTCAAGAATACATTTTATGAAATGTTGGTAACGATCCCCCCATTTAGATTTGGGGAGTACTTCAGGAATAAGAAGACCCGGAGGATCCATTAACTGGATGGCAACAGGTTTGTCTGTGAAAGGATTGGGTCCAAAGTAGAGAGTCCCTTTTTCACAGAAAAGGGTTAAACCACTATTGCCGGGTTTATAAGTCCAGCTGGCATACATAGTGCAAAGGGTGCCGTTTTCAAAGACCAAAGTGCCGATGCCATTATCTTCAACGGTCGCATTTTTCTTTTCGAGCGTTGATATAAATCCTGAAGCTTTAGCGATATCACTGCCAATCAGGAATCGAATCAAGTCAATTTCATGAATTCCTAAATCTGCCATGCTTCCACCAAATGCCTGCTTCTTGTCAAAGAACCATTTTCCATCTGGTGACCAATATTCAGGCCCTGGACTTCCGTAATAACCCATCACCATATTTACTTTTCCCAGAAGGCCACTGTCCAAAATATCTTTTGCAGTTTGGGCCGCAGGATTATATCGATGAGCCATACAAATTTCCAGTTTCACATTATTTTTACGAGAAGCTTCAATCATGGCCCATGCTTCATCCAGAGAAGTAGCCATTGGCTTTTCGCACAAGACGTGTTTCCCTGCGTTACATGCAGCAATAGTCATTTCTGCATGAAGATAATTGGGTACAGCAACGCTAACCGCCTTAATGTCATTTAAAGCAATCAACTCTTTCCAATCGGTGAAGTAATACTGGGCTCCAAATTTACTGGCTGCATTTTTTGCTTTTTTTTCATCAATATCAGCGACAGCAATTAATTCAACCTCAGGAATAGATGTCAGTCCCGGCAAGTGTCCAACTTGTGCTATCTGACCGCAACCAATAACGCCAACCTTTATTTTCATTGTTTAATTCTAAACCTTTCTAAAATGAACCACGATATACCTGACTGTAGTGGATTCACCTTTTAAATTTTATACAACGATATTTACAAGTTTTTGTGGAATAACAATAACCTTCTTGGGTTGTTTTCCATCAAGTAATTGAATGATTCTCTGGTCTGATAATGCAATTTCCTGAATTTGTTCCTTTGTCGCATCAATTGGAACCACAAGCCGACTCCGGACTTTGCCATTTACCTGGAAAACTATTTCAACCGCATTATCAATCAGAACCGATGGATTATATTCAGGCCATTTTTCAGCAAAAACAGAGTCTTTATAACCAAACCGATGCCACAATTCCTCGGCCAAATGAGGTGCCAAGGGGCTAATCAGTAATACTAAGTTTGACAATGCTTCACTGAGAACTAATTTTGCTTCAGATGGGTCTATTTTGCTTGAATCAAATTTGTATAGTTCATTAACGAGTTCCATCATGGCAGCGATGGCCGTATTAAAATGCAACCTGTCTTCAATATCTTCTGAGACCTTTTTTATGGCCTTGTGGGTTGCTTTATGTAACGAACGCGCATTTTCAGACAACTCAATGCCATCAAGCTTGGGATAAAGATTGCTGGAGACTGCGTCGCAATGCTGTAATGCGATTCTCCAAACGCGATTAAGGAATCGATGTGCGCCTTCGATACCTTCATCGCTCCATGCCATATCGGGTTCCGGGGGTGCAATAAACATCATGCATATTCGCATTGTATCTGCACCATACTCTTGAAGTAATTTATTGGGATCAACAACATTTCCCTTGGACTTGGACATTTTTTGTCCATCTGTTCCCAAAACCCAGCCCTGATTAATCAGATTCGTGAATGGTTCATCAATATTAACCAGCCCGATATCTCTGAGGAATTTAACAAAGAATCTGGAATAAATAAGATGTTTCGTTGCATGGTCAATTCCACCAATATAAAGATTGGCAGGTAACCAGAACTTTGCATCTTCTACATTAAAAGCTGCTGGTTCGCGGCGATCAGGGTGAGTTGTATACCGTAAGAAGTACCAGGATGAATCAATAAATCCATCCATAGTATCCGTATCTCGTTTTGCTGGCTTACCACATTTAGGGCAAGGACAATCAACAAATTCTGAGAGCTTTTTCAGTGGAGAACCTGAGTAATCACTGAAATCAACATTATCTGGAAGGAGGACGGGTAAGTCCTTTTCCGGGACAGGAACTGTTCCACAATCAGAACAATAGATTATTGGAATGGGTGTTCCCCAGAATCGTTGTCTGGAAATACCCCAGTCACGAATTCGGAAATTCACTGTTCTTCGGGCATATCCTTCAGATACCATTTTATCGGCGATCTTATCCCATGCCTCACCACTGGTAAGTCCATTAAACTCTCCAGAATTGACCATGACACCCGAGTCTTCATAGGCTGCGGTCATTTCATTAAGTTGGAGAGGATTATCTGGTTTATCAATAACCAGAATCATTTTAATGCCATACTTTTGTGCAAATTCGAAATCGCGTTGATCATGGGTCGGTACCGCCATAATGGCACCCGTGCCATATTCCATGAGCACATAGTTTGCAAGGAAAATTGAGATAGGTTCTTTATTGACTGGATTGATTGCCTTAATTCCTGTATCAAGCCCTTCTTTAGGTAATTCAAGCAATGTTTCAACGGTTCTGTCCTGATTTTTCACTCGATCAACAAAGGCTTTAATATTAGCTGCATCAGGACTGACTTTAATAATTTCATCAACAAGTGGATGTTCAGGAGATAGAACGCAATATGTGGCACCATAGATAGTGTCAGGTCGGGTTGTGAAAACAGTGAATGACTTTGTCTTTATACCCTGCCCTTCTAATATTGGGAAATCTATTTCAATCCCTGTGGATTTACCAATCCAATTACGTTGAAGAGATTTTGCACGTTCTGACCATCCAGCTAATTTATCAAGATCATCAATCAATTGATCTGCATAATCAGTGATCTTCAGAAACCATTGTTCCAATTCCTTTTGAGTTACTGTCTCGGAACAGCGCCAACACTTACCATCTTCGACTTGTTCATTTGCCAATACTGTCTGACATTTTGGACACCAGTTGACCGCAGAGAGTTTTTTATATGCCAATCCCTTTTCCAGCATTTTGAGAAAAATCCACTGATTCCACTTGTAGTATTCTGGAGCGCAGGTGACTACTTCTCTATTCCAGTCGTAAGATTGTCCAAGGCGGGTCAATGCCGTTCTCATTTTTTCAATGCACTTATAAGTCCAAATTTTGGGGTGCATCTTATTTTTAATGGCAGCGGCTTCGGAAGGCATTCCAAAGGAATCAAATCCCATTGGATATAAGACGTTGTATCCCTTCATACGTTTATAACGAGCCGTCGCTTCGCCTATTGTGTAATTTCGGACATGGCCCATATGTAAATCGCCAGAGGGATAAGGATACATTTCCAATAGATAAAACTTGGGTTTATCAGAATCCATTGTGGTTTTAAATAATCCAGATTCAGCCCAGAATTTTTGCCATTTTGGCTCAATTTCTTTAAAGGGAATTCTTTCTTCCATGAGATAATCCTGACTTTTAATTATTCGTTTGAAATCATTAAAATCATAGCCCAGCGTATGTTTTACTGCAAGAAAAAGCCCGATTTCACGATGCTGAAATCGGGCTTTGATTGGAATTGTTTTACTGTTTAAGCCATTTGAGAATATGTCCGAACCCCTGATTCAGTCCCATTTCAACAACATAGACTGTTTTTCCGTCAGGAGTAGCTATCGCCCCTCTAGGATTACTTAGGGCTGGCTTTCCTCCGACCAGGTCGGCAATATGTTTATAATTACGATCAAAGACTTGAATGCAGTGATTACCAAGATCTGACACATAGACATTTCCTAACGCATCAATATCAACTGCACCAGAAGCCCCGTCAATTGATGTTAATGGAGTTGTTTCTCTATAGGACACTTTACCATTTTTGATTCCTCCAATATAACGAAGCACCTTTCCCTTGGATTCCGAAATAATGAGGACTGATTTACCGTCTGCTGTTACTGCAATACCCCGGTTAATTTGTCCTGAACCAGCCGTACTCATACTATATGGAGAACCTTCGTATTCTTTTCCCAAAGAATCATATATATGGAACTTTGGCTTGATTCTTTCGACGATATATAAGTTTCCTTTTTTATCAAAAGCAGTATCTCCTGCGGCATATTTTGTTGCCATTGCTGATACTGGTTTACCGGTTTCTGGATCGTATTTAATAACCAGTCCTGCGGTTGGAAGTCCCATTGTGGCATAAACAAATCCCTTATTATCACAACTCAATCCAGAGGGACTGTTAAAAGGAATATTTTCACCCTTTTCATTTATCCCTGTTGTAATGGGCGAGAATGGGGCTTCAGATCCATCACTATTGAAAATACGCAACCGATTCTGTTTATATTCACAAACCCAAACTCGCTGTTGCAAATCTAGAGTAATAAACTGACCAACCTGATACTCTTGTCCAAAAGTTTCCTTAAAACGGTATTGTCCAGATGAATAATAAAACCTTATGGTTTGTAATTCACTGTCCCCAATGACACCATGACTATTTGCTGCAATTATTTTGAAAAATAACTGAGTTCCAGCTTTTCCGCCAGTCAGGGATATCATGTTTTTCCATTGATTTGTTTGCCCCGGCACGCGCATCATGGGAATTATTCCTTTAATCTTCCCATGAGTGGGTTTTACCATGATTCCCCTAGTGTGGTCCCATTTATAATCAGTAATAAAGTATTTATCGGAATAGACTAAATATACAGCTTCTTTTCCATTTATAGCTGCTAATTCATCGTTTGAAATACTGATATTTGCGAAAACATCATATTTATCAGTTGGTTGAATGACTAATGGAGAGTAAGTTACTTCACTGATGTAGGGTTTACTTTGTTGTATAACTAATGACTCTTTTTTCCATGGATATGTGGGCATTTTAGCCGGTTTTTTGAATATATCTTTGACTAATTTATCTGCTACAACCGATTTTCTTAGTTGTTTTGTAGAGTCTTCTTTATACAGTCCAGTCCAATCAAAGAGAGTATATCCAATCGTTCCATCCAAGTTAGGGTATTGGGGAACAACATCCATGATATCTTGCAGTGTTTGCCCATTTTTCATGGTGAAAATTCCAACTCCAGGGAAAATATACCGTCCATGGGTGTTGGCCATCTGGTCTTGGATATCTGCTTCGTATAATTGAGCATCGTGGGTATAGGTCATGGGGCAGACAAAATCAATTATTCCCTGTGCTAACCATCCGTGAGCATCTTGGAAGTAATCGTTGTACCCTTCTTTCCAGTTTCCCCATGTGGCTGCAGAAACAATTACTTTAGGTTTAATGTTATGAACGTTTACATAAACCATTCGAACAAGATCTGTTACCTGTTGTCTGCGAAATTCATTCCATTCATCTAGTGATTTTTCCGGAGTTGTATTGTATTGCGCATTAAACCGAGCCAGACTTATTGAATCGTAAGAATATTTGGGGTCATAATATCTGACATAATCCAGATGTAAACCATCAACATCATATTTTTTCACTAATTCGATAAATACATTATTCAAATATTGTTTTACTTCAGGGATTCCTGGGCTTAATACGTGATATCCATCTGACAATTTACTGGGTTCGCCATTTTTATCTACAGCAAACCATTCTGGATGTGTGTACCACAACTGTCGGGGATTAACTGGTTTTTTATTTCCAATCCATCCTGGATATACATTGACATAAGCATGAATTTCAATACCTTGTTTTCTACACTCATCAATGGCAACTGCTAGAGGATCCCAAGATGCAGTATCCCCTCCGATTGATTCATCCATAGGCTCATATGAGGATTTGAAATATACAGTACCATTCCCTCTAACCTGGAAAAATATTCCATTAAAGCCGTGCTTCTTTGTTTCCTGTATAACAAATCGAACCTCTTTTTCTGAACGATAATTCCATCTTGCTAACCATAAGAATCTGGCTTCATTGGTGTTAACTTTTGCATCTCCTGCAAAAGTTGATGTTATGAAGGTCAATATTAATATTAGTGAAAAGAAATATTTCATGATAAGCTCACTTTTTGTTAGGGTAATAACGCTATGATTCGGTCCATTAGACCGGTACTTTTGAAGTAACCGAAAGCAATAATTGCCAGAGCAATCATTATAGCTGTTTTTAAGAAACTGAGAATTAATCCAAAGATACCACTGCTTCTTAGTGTGTCTCTAATATTTTTGAAACCAATATAAATAAATCCCAATACAACAAGTACAATTACAATATTAAAGAATAGATAGAATATTTTCTGATAGATGCTTTCATATTCTGTGATTGACATGTTGTCCTCCTTTTTGCCGTATTATCGCATAGAGTATGTTTATTTACATATAATCTCTTATGTAGACTCTACTATAGCTAAACGGTAAAATTTAAATATCAACTATGAGGTGAGCTAATTGAAATGGCATGGTTATCTAGAGCAATCTGATTTCTGGGTTTTCTTTTCAATCTTGGGAGTTAGTATTTGCGGAATATTAATGGTTTTCAGTACTACCTATCTGGATCCATCTACCAGTACTTTCTTTTGGAAACAAACTCTTTGGGTATTGTTAGGTATATGCTGGCTGATAGTTATTACTGGATTCGATTATCATATATGGCTTAATTACGCTTGGTGGCTATATGGATTGAATATAATTCTTCTGATTTTGGTAATGTTTATTGGAAGGAGTGGTGGTGGTGCTGTTCGATGGTTGGGCTTTGGTGGGTTTCAATTTCAACCATCTGAGCTTTCCAAAATAATACTTATACTCACGTTGGCTAGATATTTAACCGATGTTGGAGATGTCCTTGATAACTGGAAGAAAACCCTTGGTGGATTTCTTCTGATTGGAATTCCAATGGCTATGATTATGAAACAGCCTGACTTGGGTACTTCATTGACGTTAATCCCAGTATTATTTGCAATGCTCTATATTTCAGGTTCCAAAGTGAAATATTTAGTGTGGTCTGTTATTTCAGGTATTGTTTTCGCAATTATTGCGTATCCTTTTTTAAAAGAGTATCAGAAAAAGAGAATTCTCATCTTTTTAAATCCTGAGATAGATAAACTAGGCGCAGGATATAATGTCCATCAGTCAATTATTGCAGTTGGCTCTGGAAAAGTATTTGGAAAAGGCTGGTTGCGAGGCAGCCAAAGTCAATTAGACTTTCTTCCTGCTAATCATACTGATTTTGCTTTTTCGTCCTTTGCTGAACAATTTGGCTTTATTGGCGCACTAATTCTTCTATCATTTTTTATTGTGATTATTTATAGGATGACTACCATTTGGACTCGTAACGCAAAGGATCCTCAAGGTATTTTGATTATTATTGGATGTGCTGCCTTAATCATTGGCCATTTGTTTATTAATATGGGAATGACTATTGGAATAATGCCAGTGACTGGTTTGCCACTCCCCTTTTTCAGTTATGGTGGCTCTTCTTATCTTACATTTATGACAGCTATTGGTTTAGCTATGAATGTTCACCAACGGAGATATAGTTACTAAATTTGCAGAATAATGGTGTGTATGTGACTTTTGATTCAAAATCAATTGATGAAATTCTTCCACTTGTGAGTAAGCCCGGAAGATATCTGGGAAATGAATTTAATTCTATTATAAAAAATCTAAATGAGGTCAATCTGACAATTGGTTTGGCATTCCCCGATGTATATGAATTAGGGATGTCCCATCTGGGTTATAAGATATTTTATGAGTTGCTTAACAACATACCAGATGTTTCAACTGAAAGAGTATATGCACCATGGCCTGACATGGAAAGTCTTTTACGAGAACAAAATATCCCCCTTTTTACTCTTGAAAATAAAATTCCTTTACGTGATTTAGACATTCTTGCATTTACCCTTCAATATGAACTTTGTGTAACTACTGTTTTGAATATGCTTAATTTGGGGAATATTCCAATATACAGTAAAGATCGTACTCAAAAAGCCCCCATAATAATTGCGGGCGGTCATGTGTCCTTTAATCCAGAACCAATGGCTCCATTTATTGATGCCTTTGTTATTGGCGATGGTGAAGATGTTTTTCAGGAAATTATTCATATTGTGCAGTCTATGAAATCTTCCAATGCTTCACGACAGAATATTCTTGAAACTTTATCCGAAATTGAGGGAGTTTATGTTCCAGCGTTTTATGAGGCAAATTACAATACAGATGGAACATTTAAAGAATTAGTATCATTAAAAAGTAAGAACATCATTAATAAGAGAATTGTTAATCTTGAAAACGCTTATTATCCAAATAAACAAATTGTTCCATTTATTGAAATAACTCATGATAGAGTTGCGCTTGAAATACAGCGCGGTTGTTTGCGCGGATGTCGTTTTTGCCAAGCAGGTTATGTTACAAGACCTCGTCGCGAAAGATTTAAAAATACTCTAATTAGACAATCAAAGGTATGTATAGAATCAACAGGCCTTGATGAAATATCTCTCCTATCGCTTTCAAGTAGTGATTATTACGATATTGGTGGGCTATCAACTGAGTTAACAGATAATTTTAAAAGGCAGCAGGTTTCAATTTCTCTACCCTCACTAAGAGTCGATAATTTTTCCATTGAATTAGCGCGAACTCTTAAGGAAGTTAAAAAGAATGGTTTTACTTTTGCCGTAGAAGCTGGAAGTGAAAGATTACGGAGGGTTATTAATAAAAATATCTCTGATTCTGATTTGGAATCAGCTATAAGAGATGTTTTTCAATCTGGGTGGTTGTCCGCAAAACTCTATTTTATGATTGGATTACCAACCGAAACATACGATGATTTAGAATACATGGTCTCCCTCATTAATAAGGCATCTCAGATCGCCAAAAAAGAATCGACACGGGGCGGTAATATTACTGTTTCAATTTCAATATTTATACCAAAACCCCATACTGCTTTTCAATTTGCTGGACAGTTACCAAAAGATGAAATCACTAAGAGAATATATTGGGTTAAGTCACACATACAGTCACGTTCCATTCGTTTAAAATGGCACGATCCTGAACAATCATTTATTGAAGCAGTTATATCCCGTGGTGATCGTAAATTGGCCGGAGTGATATATCGAGTTTGGGAACTTGGCGCTAAACTCGACAACTGGTCAGATCAATTTAAACCTGAATTATGGAACCAAGCTTTTATTGATACCAAAATATCAGGTGAGAGTTATGCTTCTAGATTTATTGAGCCTGGTTCTGTTACTCCCTGGTCTCATATCAATGCTGGTGTCAGTACAGAATTCTTAGTTAAGGAATGGAATCTTTCTCAAATCGAAGAAACAAGTAAAGATTGTTCGCAGTCTAATATTTGTTATCTTTGTGGAGTGAATGGCTGTACCCACAAAAAAGCAGAAGATAAAATTGTTAGCCAGAAGATAGTTCCTCATATCGTAGATACAACCTTTAATAAAAGTTTGTTCATAGAAAAAGCTGTTTACCGGTTTAAGTTTCGCAAGGAAGGTTTGATTCGATTTATCTCTCATTTAGATTTAATGCGTACCTTTCATTATGCACTCCGGAGAACAAAATTACCTTTAGCCTTCTCTCAAGGATATAATCCCCAAATAAAGTTTCAATTAGCTTTACCTCTATCTCTTGGATATACCAGTGAATCTGAATATGCTCAATTATCTTTATATACTCAAGAGAACCCTGATGAAGTGTTCGCTAAATTATCCCAGGAACTTCCTGATGGATTGATAATTGAAAAGTATTGGGAGGTTACGACTAAAGCCCAGCCCTTATCAAAAATAATTAATATAGTGTCATATCAAGTAAACGGCTTTGATTTAGTGAGTAAGGAACAACTTAATGAAAAGGTGGGTACTCTTTTAAGCAAAAAAGAGTTGAAAGTTTTGCGATATAAAGACAATAAATTATATAAGGAACTTGATATTCGTCCACTTATTTATTCCCTGACTGTGGGAGATAATCCACATTCGTCAGTAAATGTATCTTTTTTTGTTAATAACACAACTAACGCGAAAACAGAAGAATTAATGGAATTACTAATCGGTAATGATGTAAAATCAATAAAACTAATGAATTATAGAAGGACTGGGATGTATGCACTTAAAGACGGTGTCTTAATCTCTCCTGAAACTTATAAATAAGATAGGCTGACAATGGCCAGATCAACACGAAAAGCTCAACCGTATAATCCATCTAAAATTAAGACAAAAAATAATGTCTTATTGATCAATAGTGAGGGGTACGAAACAAGAGTAGCCCTTATTGAAAAAGGTAAATTGGCAGAATTAGTTATTGAAAGAGAAGCAGATAAAGGCATTATTGGAAATATTTTTAAAGGAAGAGTTGACCGAATTGTTTCTGGCATTGGAGCTGCTTTTGTTGATATTGGTGTTGGTAAAAACTGTTTTTTATATGTGTCTGACATTTATCAAGATATAAAATCTTACGAATCTTGGTTATCTGATTCTGCCGATGATGATGAGACAGAAAAACAACAATCGGTTACAGATGATGAAGAGGATGATATTGGTGCTGAAAAGACGACTCATCATAATCGTCTGCCGGTAATGATAGATGATTTGATACAAGAAGGACAAGATATTCTTGTTCAAATTGTTAAGGAGCCTTTGGGTAAAAAGGGAGCTCGAGCAACAACACATATTACTTTACCTGGAAGGTTTTTAGTGTTGATGCCCACTATCAAACATATTGGTATCTCTCGAAGAATTCAAGATGGTAAAAAACGTGAATACTTACGTGGTTTAGCAAAAAGGTTTTTACCTGAAGGCATGGGGTTAATAGTACGAACTGCTGCTGAAGGGGTTAGCGAAGTTGAATTTAAAAGGGATTTATTATTCTTAACTAATTTATGGAAGAAGATTCAGCGAAAATCAGATACATCCCATTCCCCTTCTTTAATACATAAAGATCTTGCTCTTACTGATCGTGCAATTCGTGATATGTTCAATGAAACAATTGATGCGCTTGTGGTTGATAATGAAGACGATTATGATCGTATCAATGATTTGCTGGATACCATCTCTCCTGAATTAAAGCCTCGTGTTTTTCTCCATGACCAGACAGATCCTCTGTTTGATATATTCGAAATTGAACCCCAGATAGACAAGCTATTGCAACGAAAAATATGGTTAAAGTCTGGTGGGCATATATATATTGATGAGGCAGAAGCTCTTGTAGCTATTGATATCAATACTGGTAAATTTGTTGGTGGTCAGGATATCGAGCAAACATTAGTAAAAACTAATATTGAGGCTGCTAAGGAAATATCTCATCAAATAAGAGCCAGAGGATTAGGTGGATTACTAGTAGTAGATTTTATTGATATGAAAAATAGATCTAATCGACATAAAGTTCATGAAGCATTTTCCGAAGCCATGAAATCGGATCGTGAACGATTTACTATGCTGGAAATGACTGAAGTTGGTTTGATACAAATGACTCGCCGAAGGGTACGTCCAAGTCTTTTAAAAACACTTACACAGCCCTGTCCTTATTGTGATGGGAATGGAGTTATTCTAGCTCCAGACACTATGGCAATAAAGGTACTAAGGGAGCTGAGAAAGGTTTGTCGTACAACCAGTAAGCCGAGAGTATTAGTCAAAGTACATCCAGAGCTTCATCGCGTTCTTAATCAAATTATGGAAAATGAAATGGCTGAGTTGGGTGACAAATATAGAAAGATGATTTCGATTCAACCTGATGAAAAGTTACATTTTGAAAACTATACTATTGAATTGTTGGATTTTTGAGGTTTAAATTGTCATTTCCAGTAAATTACGATTGTCGCTATTACTTAGGTGATAAACCCTGTCGTTTTAAACGAGTCTGTAATAAATGTCCAGAATATTCACCTATGGGATTTCGAATACTCATTATAAAACTTGGAGCAGCTGGGGATGTTATCCGAACAACTGCAATCTTACCTTCCTTAAAAAGCACCTACCCTGTTAGTCATATTACATGGGTCACTGATTCTGTTATATATCCTTTAATAAAAAATATTGGATTAGTTGATCGTTGCCTGAGTTTTAACAATCCGGATACTTATTGGACTCTTATAAATGAAGACTTCGATATTCTTATATGTCTGGACAAGGAGCCACGAGCTACGGGGCTTTCTATGCAAGTTAATGCCGCAAAGAAAATGGGATTTGGACTTGATAAAAAAGGCTCTCTGATAATTTTGAATCCTGAAATGGATTATGCTCTTCAGTTAGGTCTTGATGATTCTTTGAAATTTAAAATTAATACAAAAACGTATCAGGAAATTATTTTTGAGGGATTGGGTCTTCCGTATAATAGACAAGAATATTGTCTGGATTTTTCTGAATATTGCCAGGAAAAGTCACAATATTGGGCGGGAAAATTCAATACTCAAGACAAATTCGTTATTGGTCTAAATACTGGAAGTGGAGCTCGCTTTTTAACCAAAAGATGGCCTGCGGAATATTATATGACCCTGATAGAACTAATTCACAAGCATATGGGGGATGCAGTGAAGATCCTTCTTTTGGGGGGGGCAGAAGAACAGGCTAATAACCAGGCCATTTATGATAATGCGAGTGAAAGAGGGCTTTCTGTTGTTTATACGGGTTGTGAACATCCCATAACTGATTTCTATTCCATAATGAATTTATGTGACCTTGTTGTTACCTCCGATACTTTAGCCATGCACCTGGCTATTGCTCTTAAGAAGAAAGTTATTGCCTTAATTGGTTCAACTAGTGCTTCTGAAATTGATTTGTATGATCGTGGAATTAAACTAGTTGTGGACTCCGAGGAATTCCCGTGTTCACCCTGCTATCGTGGAACCTGCAATCAGCCCATTTTCTGCATGACAAAAATTACGCCTCCAATTGTACATAATATGATTATGAAGCTAATAGGAAAATAGCATGCCTTTTTTTCCTGTTGAGATAAAGAAAAAAAGATATTATAAGAGTATTCTTTTATTCCTGGTATTAACCTCTTTATATATTTCTGGTTTTTTAGTTGTTGGCTGGATTCTTAAGCTCTATATATCGTTTTTTTCTATGGGTGAAGGGTTTGTTTTCTCGAGTGTCTTTTATTTATCAATATTATTTTTGGCAGTATTTATTGTATTGATTCAATGGATTTTTTCATATACATGCGGCGTTCAAAGAATTTTAAAGATACTTAAGGCAAAAGATCCCGAACCCTTAGATAAGTACCATAAACAATTTATAAATATTATTGATGAAATAAAAATTGCTTCCGGGAATCCTTACCTTCGAGGTGTAGTTGTCCCTTCCCCATCCGTAAATGCATTTTCAATTGCTACGAATAGAAGAAATGGTGTTATAGGTGTAACTGAGGGAATATTGTCAAAATTAACGCGTAGTCAATTAGAGGCTGTTGTTGCTCATGAGGTTTCTCATTTATTAAATAATGATGTTTTCATTGTTACATTATCGTGTTCTATGTTTGCAACATATGCACAATCTCTTCGAGCTGCAATGGAAGGTACAAAGGAAACGCGTCGCGGAGAAATTGCTTTTGTTGCTCTCATTATAGGATTCTTTGCGGTAATAGCTAAGTTATTAAATACTTGTATTTCTCGTCAAAGAGAGTATATGGCCGATGCAACTGCAATACAATTAACAAGGAATCCACAATCTTTAGCTGAGGCATTAATCCGTATCCGATTTTGCTGGAGAGGAATTGGCGCTATTGATGAGTCAATGTCTCCAATCTTTATTGACAATCCGGCCATTGATTCCTGGGAAGAGGAAGAAAAATGGTATTCAAAATTATTCACAACACATCCCCCCTTTGATAAGCGATTAAAGGTTATTTCTGAAATTGCTCAAATACCGCCTCATGTTTTAATTGAAAATGTATCTGCACAAAAGAAGAATCGTGAAGAAGCTAGAATGGAAGTAAATACTGAAGCCGGTGAAAAACAAGGATGGATGGTGCAGGACAACGAAGAGTGGAAAGGTCCTTTTACTATTAGTGAAATGCTGGCCTTACCGGGTTTTGATTTAAAAAATAATATTTATCATACCCAGGAGAATAATATCCATCCAGCATCTGAGGAACCAGCATTAAAACCCTATCTTGAGAAAAAAAACTCACAGTCACTTACGACAAGATATTGTCCCCGTTGTTTAAGGTCATTGGATCAAACATTCTATGAAGGGACTCCCGTTCAATACTGTAAACTATGTACTGGATTTCTGATTCCAGATGACTCAATAAGTAGAATATTGTCACGAAGGGAATCTTCCTTTTCAGAGGAATTTCTTAAAAAAGCTGATAAGATGCGCATTAATTTGATGCGAAAGAATATCAAAGGTGAAAAAATCAATCAGAGAGATAAAAGCCCAATGATTCGTTGCCCTCTCTGTAATGCCCTTTTAGGGAGAATGTACTATAGTTATCAGTACCAGATAATTATTGACAGGTGTTTTCACTGTCAGCAAATATGGTTTGATAAAGAAGAACTGTATTATCTTCAGGCAATGGTTGAAAATCAAACGGGTAATCAATGATTGAGGAGTAACTCGATGAGTTTTTCAGAAAGATTAATGTTTTTACAGCAACTTCGCAATGAGGTCGTAACTACCGGAGCATTAACACCAAGTTCACGATTCTTGGCTAATGCCATTACTTCTGAATTTGCTAAAAGAAAAAGAAAACCATCTGTTATTCTGGAAGTTGGGCCTGGCACAGGTGTTTTTACAAAAAAGATTGCCTCTTATTTACAAGTAAATGACGAATTTCATATCTGCGAAATTAATCCTTCATTTGCAAAACATCTCAAAGAATTAGTCCAACAAGACCCTCTGTTTGAACCCTATAAAGACAAGATATTTATTCATGTCATGCCGGTACAGGAAATAGATAAACATTTGAAGTTTGACTACATTATTTCCAGCTTACCGATGAATAATTTTCCTGTTCAAGTTGTAAAGGATATTCAGATATATTACAAAAATGCACTAAAAGAACAGGGCACCTTAAGTTATTTTGAATATATTGGAATACGTCGTACACGATGTTATTTAAGTCAGGGTGAGAATAGAATGAAAGTTCGTGAATTGGATACTGTTCTCAGGTCATTCATTAAGCAGCATGAATATTATCACCAGTATGTTTTGCTAAATATTATGCCTGCCCATGTTCGTCATCTGCGATTTGCCTAGAAGTCTTGGGATATTCATTGATTATCCAGATGATTTCGTCCTCTTTTTTATCAAACTGTTGTCTTAGTGCCGCAGCTTGTAGATTTTCAAGCATGATTTTAAATTCTGGTCCTGAATGATATCCTATTTTGATTAAATCATCCCCATTAACTCGTATGGTTCTTTTTTTCAGAAGATCCAGGTATTTTAAAATTGGGTTAGAAGAAATATCAGAATTATTAAAATAAGACATGAGATAAGCAATGACGGAGGGTGATGCTTCTTTTAAATATTGATGTAATAACTCCGGTGTCTCAGAATTCTGAAAACTAACTTTATAGAGAATCCTTTTCAATTGAATACAGTCTTTTGAAATTTTCCCGAGTATTGATAATCGATAACAAAAATCTCTTGTTTCATCAATATTCAGCGATTGAATCAGTGCAAGAAGATAGACCTCATACCGATCAATTTTTTGTGTGGTATAACTTTTCATCAATTCTATTGAAGAATCAATGGAATCAAAAATCGAATCCATCCCTGCTAGCAGTTTTAATTTGGTATGCAATGTTTTCAGGACATTTAAATCACTCATTCGTTTTACAGCAAGCCAGGGTTTCTTTTCACTCAGAATTTGGAATAATTCTTCCCGTGTACGTTCATTTCCTAGTTTTGAAAAAATGTCTAAATCAAGGGCATTGGATAAATTATGTCTTGTTTGTTTATCCATTTTGAAACCATACCGTTGTTCAAACCGTATTGCCCTGAATATTCGAGTTGGATCTTCGACGAATGACAGATTATGCAGGACCCGGATGCGCCCATGCCGCAGATCGGCACTGCCGTTAAAATAATCATGTAATTGTCCAAATTCGCAGGGATTTAGTCGTATTGCCATGGCATTAATGGTGAAGTCCCTTCGATACAGATCATGTTTTATGGAGCTGGATTCAACGACAGGTAATGCTGCTGGATATTCATAAAATTCTGTTCTGGCTGTAGCAATGTCAATTCTAAAATGCTCTGGCGTTGTAACGATTGCGGTATTGAATCGTTTGTGGGATTTAATATTTCCATTCAAAAGATCGGCTAATTGGGTGGCAAAGTTTATTCCATCACCTTCAATTACCAAATCGAGATCATAGTTGGGTTCATTCAGTATCAGGTCTCGGACAAATCCTCCCACAATATAAACTTTATATCCAAGAGAATCCCCTACATCACCGGCCTTTTTTAATAAAAAGAGAATATGAGGAGCGACATTGGCATTTAAGAGGTCTGTTAGATTTAGTGTTTTTAATCGAGCATTTTGGATTGTATTTTCAGATAGAGTCATTGAATGGTCATAATTTACTTCGATTTGCTGTGACACCCTTAATAGGTCTGATCTTGTTATTACACCTACCAGGCGGCCTGAGGATTCAGTGACGGGAAGTAATGGGATTTCTGGACGAGATATAAGAGCTCTTACCTGTCGAAAGGAAGCATAACTATCAACCGAATGAAAATCTTTATGCATGAATTTTTCAATAGGTTCTTTTGCATAACCCAGGTGAAAAGCCCGTCCAACATCCATGGATGTAATCAAACCAATCAATTCCTTACCTTTGATGACGGGATAGGCATTATGGTGATAGCGTAGGTATATTTTTCGGACATCATCAACCCTTGAATCTGGAGATAATGTCATAACCGGTGAAGTCATAATGTCTTTTGCACGCAGGAGAGGTTCTACATCTTTCTCTAATTGCTCATAGAGCCATTGTTTGACTTCGTCTAATGACTTATCATGGACCACAGCAGAAGCAGCGCTGGGATGACCTCCACCACCAATACTTCCTAATATTTGGTTAAGATTTACTGCCAGAGTTTGGCTTCGTGCCACAATTTGTATTCTGTCTTTTAACTTGACCAGGATAAAGATGGCTGGAATATGTCCAATGTCTCGAAGCTTGTGAATAAATAAGGCCAGCTCCCCCATATATGACTCAGAGATTAATTGAGAAATTCCGACCTGGATTCCTTCAAAAACATGATACTCCATGTTCTTAAGAATGTCCGCAAAAAGTGGTAATTGATCTTTTGTTAAATCAATTTTAAGAATTGAAGGGATATTGACCAGTGAGGCACCTTGCTCGACAAGATAACCAACGGCATCAAAATCATCTTTTCTCACGGTAATATAAGTTAAACTTCCGGTATCTTCATAAATTCCGATGGCCAGAATTGTTGCTTCATCGGGAGTGAGTTTAATGTTTTTGGCCTTGATTTCTTTGACGAGAATTGTCGCTGTGGAACCGATATTTTCCTGATGTAACTCATGTGCCTTAATATCCCCCTGATCTAATGGGTGATGATCATAGGCAATGACTCTTACATCATTTTTGTTTAATAAATCCTTAAAAATCCCGATACGATTACTGAAACGTGTATCTACCAGAATTAACTCAGTAACTTTTTCAATATCAATATCTTTTGCTTTATAGAAGGGAAATGAGATGTTGGAATGCGTGGCAAGATAATCACGTACTGTTTTTTCCTGGGACCCCGGAAACACCATCAAAGCATCTGGATATAACTTCCAAGCTCCCACCATACTGGCCAAAACATCAAAATCAGCGTTAACATGTCCTAGAATGACTCTCATGGCCTCATTTTAACATATAGAAATACAACAATTTGACACGACTTGCGAATTAGAAGGGAACGAAGGAGAATCGAACAAGATCGATCTTGTTCGATGTTACTTTGGATGTAAATTTTGAGAAAATATCACAAATAACCATTTCACTGCTAAGATATCATTTCAGTTTACTTAACAGGATTTAGTTCATGAAAGTTGCGATAGTACATGAATATTTAGTTCAATATGGTGGTGCTGAACGGGTTCTGGAAGCAATAAAGGAAATTTACCCTGAAGCGCCTGTCTATACACTCATGTATGATCCGGAACAAATGCCGTCAAAATATAAATCTTGGACTATCTACACTCCTTCCAGTCTTCGACATAAAATCTTACATAAACATTACAAAAAGTTATTTATGATATATCCCGTTTTTATGGAATCTTTTGATTTAAGGGAGTTTGATTTAGTTATCAGCAGTTCGTATGCGTATGCCCATGGTGTCCTTACTTTTCCTGGAGCCTGTCATGTATGTTATTGCCACACTCCCATGAGATTTGGTTGGGTCAATCCAGAGGGATATCGGAATACAATACCATGGTGGCAAAAGAACCTTTATGATTTCTTTATTAAGAAATTAAAGCGATGGGATTTGTCGGCCAGTAAACGACCTGATTACTATATAGCCGCCTCTGATGAGGTTAAAAACAGGATTGATCAATTTTATAAGCGGTCGGCAAAGGTTATATATCCCCCTGTCAATGTAGAGTTCTTTAGAAATGATACTGTTCCTACCCGGGAAAACTACTATCTCCTTGTATCGCGATTAGTCCATCCATATAAAAAAATCGATATTGCCATCCAGGCATTCAATGAAATGAAAAAAAGATTAGTAATTATTGGTGATGGATCGGATAAGGAGTATTACCAAAAGATAGCGGGTCCTACTATTGAGTTTTACAGAAAATCTGATGACAGCCAATTAAAGGAGTTCTATTCACGAGCGCGTGCTTTAGTCTTTCCAAGCCATGATGATTTTGGCATTGTTCCCCTGGAAGCCAATGCAACGGGATGTCCTGTCATTGCTTGGAAAAGAGGTGGAATATTAGAAACCCAGATTGAAGATAAAACGGCTGTTTTTTACCCCGATGCAAGTGCTGAATCTCTGATTGATGCTGTTAAAAAATTTGAACAGATGACTTTTAATCACAGTGAAATCGTTGATAATGCGAGCCGTTTTTCGAAAACCATTTTTCAAGAAGCGTTAAAACAATTTATCGAAAAAAACATTAATACAAAAACCATTCATAATGAATGTTCCCAAGGTTGTCCTCATGCCTAAGGTATTAATGATATGTTATTTTTTTCCGCCTCTGGGCAGTGTTCAGGTATTACGAGCTGTTAAGTTTGCAAAGTATCTTCCACACTATGGCTGGGAGCCTGTCATATTGGGAGTCAAGGATGTCCTTCATTATTATCAGGATTCAGACATCCTGCAGGAAATTAGTCCCGATTTACATATTTATCGAACAGAATCTTTTGATCCTTTTCGATTATGGTGCAGAATAAAAAAAACAAAACCCCACACATCACAAAAAACTGCAAATCAGAAATTTCAGTGGATTCGTGATAATCTCAACGGTTTAAATCGGTGGTTTTCGTTACCTGATTCTCGGTTTGGATGGTATCCATTCGCAGTAAAAGAAGGATTGCGAATAATCAAAAATGAAAACATTGATGTTATATATTCATCTTCGCCACCCAATACTTGCCATCTTGTGGCCAGAGAATTGCATCGTAAGACGGGTATTCCATGGATTTCTGATTTCAAAGACCTGTGGACAGATTACCCTCATCTTCATCCAACTCCCCTGCACCGAAATATAATGAGAAATTGGGAGAAGAAGATATTGAATGAATCCAATCAGGTGATTACGGTAAATTCCGGTATTACGGATTATTTTCTGAAACAATATCCCCAGTTTACGGAAAAGATTGACACTCTTGTTCACGGCGTGGATCCTGATGAATATGTGGATATAAGCCCTAATTTCTCTCCTCAATTCACAATAATTCATACCGGCAGTTTTTTTGAGCCTCGGCAGATTCCTGATTATTTTTTGAAGGCCTTGAAAGATTGGCTGGTCGAGAACCCTTCTTTGGAAAATCAAATTAATGTCGTTTTTGCGGGTTCTCTGAACAGTCGCCATCATGAATTAATCATTAAATTGGGATTGACATCCATTATCCAAGAGAGAAAATCACTTCCCCGTAAAGAGGCGATTCAGCTTCAATGTAAAGCGGATTTATTATTGCTGCTGGTTGGAAAGGGTAAAGGAAGTCAGCATGTTGTACCCGCCAAAACCTGGGAATATCTGGCTTCAGGACGTCCCATTTTATGTATGGCTCCTGAGGGTGTTACGAGAGATTTAGTGAATAAATATGAATCCGGTTGGATTGCCGATCCCGATGACTGCCAAACAATAAAAAGAATTCTTGATGATGCTTTTAATCAGTTTAAGCGGGAATACCGGCAGGAATTAAAAATAAGACTCAATAACGAATATAATCGAAAATATGTTACAGGTGTCTTGGCAGATAAAATGTCAAAACTTATTAAAAAGAATCCTTCAACATAACAATGGCGTCTTCGGTAGGATTTGAGTAGTAATCTCGTCGAATGGCGATTTCCCTAAAGCCATATCTTTTATACAACTGAATTGCTGCATGATTACTTTCTCTTACCTCTAATGTAATCTGGACAGCATTCCATTCTTTTGCAAGTTCAATGATTTTTTCAATCAGAAATGATCCGATTTTGCGTCTTCTATGTTCTTGAGGAACGGCAACGTTGCCAATATGTATTTCATCCAGGATTTTCCAAAATATAACATACCCGCAAATTGGATAATTGCCTTTTTCATTTTTGCCATCCCCTTTCCATCGAGCCAGTAAGGGATAAGTGATGTTCTTATTTTTTATTTCAGTTTCAAACATCATCCGAGTCCAAGGCATTGAGAAACATCGCTGTTCAATGTCTAAGACTTCATCTAAATCTTCAAGCTTCATCCGTTCGATAGTGATTAAATCGGCTAACGGATTTTCTCCTGGAGTTGCCACTGGCTTAATATCATCTGAAGAGGGCATTATTATTGGGTTACCACTTCAGGGGATGGAGTTGTTTGTACATCTGATTCAGAATCGGTTTCTGATTCTGGAATGCTTAATTCACTTTCATTATGCTCAGAATCACAAGCTTCTTTTGGTTCAGTTCCTGCTTTATATTCTTCATGCAAAATCTTTAATTTCGAAGGTCCCAGTCTTTCTGCTGCTTCAATGCAAGCCGCCGTAGCGAGTTTGCCTGATGCGGAGCAAATATCTACGACAACCACACCTTCTGGTTTTGAAAAGTCAACAGCATTGTTGGCATTTACTGTGTGAAGCATAAAATCTCTCCAAATAGGGCCTGCAACAGAACCACCCGTCATACCCGATCCAAGAGACTTTCTCTGGTCATAACCAACCCAGGAACATGCGACTAATTTAGGTGTGTAACCTACAAACCATGCGTCAGCATAGTCATTTGTTGTGCCCGTTTTTCCTGCAGATGGATATTTGAAATATCGCCCAATGGAATTGGCAGCAGTACCTTTTGTGATAACACCTCTCAACATATCCGTTAATACATAGGCCGTTTGTGGATTTAAAGCCTTCTCTGAGTATGTTTGAAATTCTTCAATTTTTCTATTTTTGGCATCAGAAATGTGTTTAATGAAATATGGTTTATGCCAAGTTCCACCATTTGCAAAGACTGAATAAGCGGCAGCCATTTCCAGCGGCGTTACATTTAAACTACCCAATGCAATTGTTAAATCATGATTAATCTTGCGCTGTTCATTATCGACAATGCCTAATTTATTGGCATATTCAACGACATTACCGATACCATATTGAGAGGCAAGTTTAATAACCGGAATATTAAGTGATTGTTCAAGTGCGTATCTTAATGTTACGCTTCCTCTGTATTTCCGGTCGTAGTTTTGTGGATTCCAATTGTCAAAACTCTTGGGCTCATCAACAATCGTATCTGATGGTGTTGCGCCATTTTCTAAAGCAGTTGCGTAAACAATGGGTTTAAAGGCAGATCCTGGTTGGCGATAAGCTTGGATGGCACGATTGTACTCACTCTCTCTAAAGTCATAACCGCCTACCATGGCTTTGATTTGACCATTTGCAGGATCAACCGCAATTAACGCACCTTGTACGTGGGATTGATTTACAAATGATACGACTGGCTGTTTGCGTGCATTTACACCCAAAATTTTAACCGGAATATAGTTGCCTTCTTTTAGAATATTGGCTGGTTTTAAATAAGGTAGGTCTGAAGGCAATATCAGTCTTGTTGCCTGACCATGGACGGTTACACTGAGCTCTGTTGGCGAAGTGATTTTTAAGATTTTTGCATAAGAATTAGTGTTTGCCTTAAAATCACCTTTAGCTAACTTTCCAATCTGATTATTTCTATTTTGTTGTCGCTGTTCAAATTGTTCCAAGCTTCTCTGTAAAACATCTTGGGCTGCTTTTTGGTAATTGCTGTTCATCGTTGTATGAATTCGCAATCCTTCTTGATAAAGAGCAGCATAACCATAGTTAGGATCTTCTACTATTTGCCGTCTAACCTGTTCCACAAAATACGATGACGCAGTGAACCGTTCTCTGCGTTTTGATAAATTGATTGGAGCCATCTTTGCTCTTTGTGCTTGTTTGGAAGTAATATACCCTTCTGCGACCATACGATCTAAAACTTGAGCACGTCTCTGCTTTGCTTTGGTCATACTTCTGAAAGGTGAGTATACTTCAGGTAATTGGGGTAGTCCTGCAAGCAATGCTGATTCTGCCAGTGTCAGTTTATTGACTGATTTATTGAAGTAGAAATTTGATGCCGCTTCAACACCGTACATGCCATGTCCTAAATAAACACGATTCAAATACATTTCAAGAACTTGATTTTTTGAATATTTTTGTGACAACTGTACAGCAATAACCCATTCTTGAAGTTTTCTTTTATATGATTTTTCTCTACTTAAATAAATAATTCGGGCCAACTGTTGTGGGATTGTACTGGCGCCTTGAGATTTTCTACCTGACTCAATATTTCTGACCATTGCACGAGCGATTCCCCAAGGATCAATACCACCGTGAGAATAAAAGTTCTTATCTTCTGTTGCAACAATGGCATTTTTTAAGTCTTTCGGCATTTTATCTATCTTCACAGGAATTCTATTTTCTTTGGCAAATTCACCGACAATTTCACCTTGATCACCATAAACGCGAGTGACCTGTAAAGGTTTTTCTTTCAGCAGAGTATCAAGATCAGGAGTCTGAATGATTTTGGGCAAAGCAAAGGCAAAGGCGATTGAAAACAACAAAAGAACAAGGATAATGGTTAAGGAGAACCAAAATAACATCCTCCATCTTTTACCTTTTTTAGAAGATACATTGTTTTTAGGGATAATGAGGTAGCCTGATTTTTTCTTTTCCATATAAATTAGATTATATCTTAACTATATTTAACTGTATTATTTTCTGTATTTATCTAAGAGCTCTGTTTGAAGAAAACATTGATGTACAAAAATGTACTCGGGAAGTTGTCCATGAAGAATATGAGTTGCAGCGGACAAGTCATGTCCTGCAGTATCTGCAAAGGGGACTGCCAGGCAGAGCCCAATACCGGCTGCCCTAATAGCAATAGTGCCGGACTCACTATCCTCAAAACCTGCTACCTGAGAATATTTTTCTTTTGGGATACCCATTTGATGCAAAGCAATACTATATAAATCTCGATGTGGTTTTAACCGGATTTCAGAAGAATCTGTTGCCGTAATGAAAGCATCATACAGAGTTTTGTAGGACGAAAACTTCTCAATTAAAAACTCTTTTTTTTCCGCAGCTATGGGCCACGATGCTATTTGTTCTCGGATAACAGAAAAAACCTCTGTAAGTACGATATCCGCTTCATATGCAATGGATGAAGTGACAATGGCTATTTTTACTGGATTATTTCTGAAATACAAACCGAGTGGAGCTAATAAATTAGTTGATTTCTCAATATTTTCTGATGATAATTTAATTCCTTTAGAATGAAGATCATTTAACAAAATATCCTTTAGGCTAATAATGTCTTCACCTAACCATCCCTTTACAAGGCTGATGAGGATTCCTACACCCGGCATAGCTTCTACGAGTCTCTTGCCAGCCATATTCAGTAATTCTTCAGATCGTTCTCGACCCTTTCCTTCAGATATATCCATTAAAATTGAGTGGTATCTCATATAGTAGATATCAACGGCTGCTCTCACTTTGTTTGTCAGACTATTTATATTTAAATTTGATAAAGCTGTCTCAAGAACTGAATCAAGAATATGATCAATATTGGACTGTATGAAAGTATTTGATTCCAGGACCTTTTTTATTCCAGCATGTTCCCAGAGAAAATCTAACCCCAAAGTTGAAATATTTGCTTTAACTTCATTTCGTCTTCCTGGATCCTTCCCTACAATCAGTGTCCACAGGGCAGCTTCGATATAAGAGCGGCAGAAAGACTGTACTGAAATTTCATTTTCATATCTTTTAACCAAATACTCCACATGTTTTGTTGTTGAGTTTCCTATGATATGAGGGTAATCAACATCTTTATCTAGGCCTGCCCACTCACTTCTACTGTTTTTTGACCAGCCAGGTAAACGATCTGTAATCCTTCTAATCATCCATTCTAATGAATGAAGACAGAGTGGTTCAGTAGTTGTTGTGGTTCCATCCATGTCCTTGGCAATTCCTATTAATCCAGATATACGTCCATGGATTTTGGGAGCTAATGGATAAATTTCAAGAGGTGAATAAATATAAGAGGGATTTTTTACTAATGCGATATCATTGGTATTTAAGTCTGTTATCAAGGAATTTATGATTTCTACCATCTCAGTTGAATTGGTAATTTTCGATTTATCGATTTTTAAGTTCAATTGGTTAAGCTCCTTCTTGAAAAATCAAAACACTCATATATATTTTATTCATATATCTATAGATAAGGGAGTATTTATTAATTTGAAATACTCAATTTTGTTTTTTAAAGACGCTATTTATAATACCCTTGGGTGAAGCAAAACAAATAATCCAATTCATATTGGTTAGTTGATAGCTTGATTTCATTGACATTATTTTGTATGTACTATAAAATCATATAACTATATAACATAGACTACTCCTCTTAGGATTCCTAAATGGCAAAATTCAATGAAGATCCACAAAACCCAAATTCTATGCCAGAAATAAATGATGAAATGGCAGACTATATGTCATCAGATGAAGGTATGATGACTATTCATGAAGGTCAGATAATTCATGGAAAAATACTCTCAGTAGATCCCTCATCAGGTGTTATTGTCGATATCGGATATAAATCTGAGGGATTAATTCCTGCTTCGGATTTGAATCTTTTTTCTAACTCCGAAATCAAGTTGAAAACCGGTGACGAAATAGATGTTTATGTTTTAAGAACAGAGACATCTAACGGTTTGGTTGCATTATCTAAATCAAAAGCGGATCAACGTGTTGGTTGGACTGAACTACGTAAAGCTTTTGAAAATAAAACCCCTGTTGAAGGCACTGTTGTTACACATAATAAAGCTGGCTTCTCAGTAAGTTTCTATGGAATCAAAGCTTTTGTGCCTTTTTCGCAGTCTGGACTATCCTCTAGTGATGACCCCCAGTCCATAGTTGGACAATCCCTTCCCTTTTTAGTTATTGAGTTTGATGATCGTCATAACAAAGTTGTTGCAAGCCGTAAACAAATAGCTCAGGATGAACGTCTGACCAAACGCCGTGAATTATTGTTAAATCTTAAAGAAGGCGACCGTATAATTGGAACAATTAAATCAATTGCTTCTTTTGGTGCTTTCGTTGATATTGGTGGTATTGATGGTCTTTTACATATTTCAGATATGGCTTGGAATCCAATCAAATCCGCTGAAGAAGTTGTAAAAGTTGGACAAAAAATTGAATTGATAATATTGAAGGTTGATTCTAACCAACAACGGATTTCTTTAGGTCTTAAACAAATAACACAGAACCCTTGGGATGCCTTAGAAGCAAAATATCCAATCAACTCTATTGTTACGGGAAAAGTGACGGCAATGACAGATTTTGGGGCATTTGTGGAACTTGAACCGGGTATTGAAGGAATGATTCATGTTTCTGAGATGTCTTGGGTTCAAAGAATTAAACATCCCAAAGAACTTGTAAATGTATCTGGTGAGGTACAGGTAAAAATTCTTGGTATCGATAAACTCCACCAGAGAATCTCGTTAAGCCTTCGACAGACACAGCCAGATCCATGGGATATTGTTGAGAATAAATATCCAATTAACTCTATTGCAAAGGGTACAATTACCAGCGTTACAGAACATGGATTGTTTGTCAAAATTGAAGAAGGTGTTGAAGGTTTAGTTCATGTCAACGATTTAACTTGGGGAAAATCTATTAACCCTTCAGAAGTTTATCAACAAGGTCAGGAAGTTGATGTCCGGGTTTTGAAGTTTAATAAAGCTAAACGACGAATTGGCCTGGGTATTAAACAATTAACATCTGACCCATGGAAAACCTTTGTTAAAGATAATAAAGAAGGTTCGATAATCAAAGGAACAGTGACTAAAGTAACTGAAGGTGGTGCTACTGTTGAGTTTGAAGGTAATATCGATGCCTTCTGCCCCAGTCGGCAGTTAGATTCTCACAAAATTCATGATGCTCGCCAGTTCTGTAAGGTCGGTGACATTCTTGAATTTAAAGTAATCAGAATTGAACAGAAACCCAAAAAAGTACATATTAGCCGGCGCGCAATCTTAGAAGATCAAGAACGTAAGGCCGTTCGTGAATATATGAATCAAGATACTATCGTTGCAACAAATCTAGGCGAGATCATTAAACAAGCTGTTAATGATAAGAAGGATGAGGAGAGTCAAAAGTAGTGACTGATGATGGGTTGCGCTCTTACTGTGATATCAATCTCAGTGCAATAGAGTTCAATTTTAAGCAGATACGTACTTTGGCTGGTCCTAATCGTTGGATTGCTGCAGTAGTAAAAGCCAATGCATATGGTCATGGATTACCAGAGATTGTAAATACATTAAGTGTTTTTGATAAGACAATCTTTGCTGTAGCAACCCCGGATGAAGTTGTAAGGTTTAGGAAATGTGGGTTTACTCAACCCCTGTTGCTGTTAACTTGCTTATTACCGCATGAAGTAGATTTATTGGGTGATTATGACTTTATACCCAATGTGGCACATCAGGAAACAGCAATAGAAATTGATCGTTTGGGCAAAAAACTAAATAAAAAGATTATTATACAAATAGAGACCGATACGGGAATAGGCCGTATCGGTCCTTTTTATGATTCTGCCGTTAAATTTGTGTCTTCGATTAAGCAATACAGCAATATTGATATTCATTACATGTTTACGCATTTAGCTGCCTCAGATGAAGACGATGTTTTTACTAAGACACAGCTGAATCGTTTCAATATGGTTCAAGAAGAATTAAAACGGAATAATATTCCCATTCCAATTTATCATGCAGCTAATAGTGCTGGTGTTATTCAGTATCCCGATAGTTATTATCAGATGGTTCGTCCTGGATTAATGATTTATGGTCTATATCCAGACGAATCTATGTCTGGCAAAATTGATTTACATCAAGCGATGTCCTTATGCTCGTCCATATCTCATATCAGGGAAGCCCTTCCCGGGCATACAGTTAGTTATGGACACACCTTTGTGACCTGGCGTAAAACAAAAATAGCTACTGTGAATGTTGGCTATAGAAATGGATTTAATCGTTTATTATCAAATAATGGTTATGCTTTGGTACGAGGCGGTAAGGTTCCTATCATTGGTAGAATATGTATGGATCAACTGATGTTAGATGTTACCGATGTACCGGATGTTCAGTTAGGAGATCAGGTTGTTTTTGCGGGCAAACAAGGTGACCAATTTATTTCATTAAGTGAGATCTCCAGACGAAGTTCCACGATAAATTATGAAACAGCATGCACATTGGGTTCTATGAATCAGAGGTTTTATTCTCGGGATAAAAATTAATGATAGAGCTGTCTCTTCTAAATGACGAATATCTGGCTTTGCGTTTTCCGTATGATTCTGAGACTATTTCGAAAATTCGCGAATTAGAGAATCGTCGCTGGAATCCTGATGATAAGCAATGGGAAGTTCATATCGCCCACCTTCCAGATATATTAAAAATATTTTATTTACATCCCGAAAACATTCAACCTGAAATAATGGATATTTACCAGAAGAACTGGACTGCATCTACATTTCAGATTCGGATTAACAATGTGTTATGCACTATTCAAGGTTCATCTTTTCCTATCGAAATTATTGATGAAGTAACATCCTTTTGGATTCAAGGCGCTGAATATAATCCCAAATATGCAAAGGGAACATGGGATGGTCGCCGGCATCTTTTTAATAAACGAGACCATACTTTCCCAACAGGATTATTGCCTCGATTAATAGCCAGATTCAAGAAAAATGAGTATACATATCATCTAATTGATGACCGTCCTATTCCTAAACCTTCCTTGAAAATTGCAGCTCCATCCCTACCCTTAAGAGAATATCAGGAAACGGTGATTAAAAAAGCGCTTGAATATCGCCGGGGTATCTTGGAAATGGCTACGGGATCAGGAAAAACGTTGGTGGCAGCGTCATTGATTTCAAAGTTGAAATTGCCTACTGTATTTTTTGTTCATACCAGAGAATTGCTTTATCAAACGAAAGAGTATTTTGAAACACATCTTGGTTGTCCCATTGGGCAAATTGGAGATGGAAAAATACAGATTGAGCCTATTACGGTAGCAACCATTCAAACTGTAGTTAGAGCGTTGGGTGAAAAATATCAGTTTTTTGATGAAGAAGATCAAGATGATTTAACCCAGGTTGATACTGCTCGAGATGATATTGTCAAACTGATTGAATCAGCACCTGTTGTGTTTTTTGATGAATGTCATCATTTGCCGGCAGACACTTGTTATACTGTTGCCATGAAAACAAGCAATGCATATTATCGTTATGGTTTAAGTGCAACACCTTACCGAGCTGACCATCAGGATTTATTGATTGAATCTGCATTAGGCCCCAAAATCATAAAGATAAATGCCTCTGTTTTAATTGATCAGAAATATCTTGTGCCTCCCCGTATAAAGTATTTTAATGTTCAATCATTGCAAAATCTTGGCAATAAGGATTACGCCACGGTTTATCAACAACATATTGTTCAAAATCCTCATCGTAATAAACAAATCACTCATATTGTTCAGGGAATGGTTCAGGAAGGAAGAACTGTATTGATTCTGGTTCAACAAGTGAAACATGGATTAGAATTATATCGTTTAATTGAAGGTTCAGAGTTCATACAAGGTAACGATTCGACTCTTAAGCGTAATAAAGTCTTAAAAAGATTTAAAAGTAAGGAGTTGAAAGTTCTGATTGCTACTACCCTGGCAGATGAGGGGTTGGATGTTCCAACATTAGGTTGTGTAATACTTGCTGGTGGCGGAAAATCAGAAACCAGAGCCTTACAGAGAGTTGGACGTGCTCTTCGCCCTATAGAGGAAAAGACAGAAGCTATTATTATAGATTTTATAGATGAGGCACCCTATCTCAAAGAGCATAGTATGCAAAGATTGCAGATATTTAAAACCGAACCAAGATTTACAATTGAGATAGAGGGTGAATTACCTCTTGATGATACATCCGTATCCAATAATTATGAAATAACCCCGAAACGAAAAGTAAAATCCAGCGCAAAAACAGTTTAGTGCTTACTTTTTATCTTTCTGCAAAGACGACAATATCTTTTATCCCATTCTGCAAGATTAGTATTTACCTTTAGGGCTCTATTAAGACTTCTTCTATTAATAATCGCTTCTTTTGCCCGTTCCACTATCTGGATCGCTTTCTGATAATCTCGTGCTTGATGTTCGTAATACTTTGCTAACTCAACCAAGGGTTCCTCGGGAAATAGAGGATCATTATTTAACCATTCAGACCAAACATCAACAGCCTCTGACCATTGTTTTGATGATTTTAAAAATTCTCCCCATTCACGATAGACTGCGTCTCGGGTGTGTGTAGTGGCTTTTAAGCCTGCGGCTTTCTCAAAGCAGGCAATCGCTTTGGAACTCTCAAATTTCTTTTTAAATAAACGACCTAAGCTATATAAATCTTGAACATCTGCATTTTGTTGATGAAATGGATTCCCGAGTGTTTGGGTTATCCAGATTAAAAGCAATGCCAGGGATAATATGTCCATCTGATTGTGTTGAATGATAAGTGGCATTGTATCTATTTTTTGATGAGATAAAAAATCAAAGTAAGCTTGGGGAATTTGTGATCCAGGAATATCTTCTTTGCGATGAATATTCAATATCTGCTTCTCGATATCTTGGAGACCACATCGATCAAGCCTATTCTTCCATAATTGACGAGAGGTATGCAGTAAATCTAAATGACAGGATTGATTGAATGGAAACTCAATTCTATTCATTCGATATCGATATTTAAGCAGGTTTAAGTCATAGGATTTTCCATTATATGTGACGAGAACATCATATTTGGAAAACCGGCTTTTCAGATATTCTAGAAATGCTTCTTCTTCACCGTAATCAGGCAGAAATATCTGTTCAACCACAAAGTGGTTATCTAAGAAATATCCAATTCCGGTCAAAAATGCGATTGTGCCTGTTCCACCTGCTAATCCCGTTGTTTCAGTATCCAGAAAAAGGATATTTTCAAAATTCTGAAAATCGACAATTTCCTCCATATTAGACAACGTACGAATGCCAATGGGGCATATTTTGGAATTTCCATTTGGAAAGTGATTGTAACAATGATCTATATCAAATTCAGTCTTGAAATGAATTATCTGTCCTTCATCTGAGGATAATACTCTTCCCCCCAGAGTTTCTCCCAGTTTTTCGTAATTCATTAACTCTGAATCGATGTTGTTCTTTTCAATTTTCGCTTCCGATTTTAATCGGGATAATTTTTCTCGTAAATTCAGCATAATACCTAACAAATATTACCTACCAATATAACATAACTTTTATTGTCGAAAATTAAAAAAGAAACACCATCGAACAAGATCAATCTTGTTCGATGGTGCCTTGTTATAGAAAAGACATTTACTTATTGTATCTAACTTATTTATTTCTAGTATTTTTACTTCCAAAACCGAGTCTTAATTTCCAGACAACATATAAAGCTTCTCTGACAATATGACCAGACATCTTTGAAGTTCCAGAATGTCGATCTACAAAGATAATGGGTATTTCTCCAATTTTAAAGCCTAATTTGGTGGTACGATAGTTCATTTCAATTTGAAATGAGTATCCATTAGAGTAAACAGCATCAAGGTCAATGGTTTCCAATACTTTCCTGGAGAAACATTTGTATCCAGCTGTTGTATCCGTAAGTTTAAGCCCTGTAATAAGTCGAACATACTGGGATGCGATCAAACTTAAGACCAGTCGGCTTAAAGGCCAGTTTATAACACTAATGCCATTTACATAACGTGATCCTACAACAACGTCGTAATCTTTAATCTTTTCAATAAAATCGGGTAAATAACGGGGATCATGTGAAAAGTCTGCATCCATTTCGAAGATATAATCAGCACCCCATTTTAAGGCATATTTAAAGCCCTCTATGTAGGCTGAACCTAATCCCATTTTCCCAGCACGATGGATTACATGCACTCTATCTGGATATTGCTTAGCTAATTCATCTGCAATTAGACCCGTTCCATCTGGGGAATTATCATCAACTATCAATATTGAAAATGGAATTTGATGCTTAAATATTTCTTCTATTAAGACCGGAAGATTTGCTTTCTCATTATAAGTTGGAATGACAATCATGCATTTCATTACAATATCCTCCTTTTTTTGAGACAAACAATAAAGTAAATCCCAAGTCCTAATAAAATAAGAATCCAGGTATAGGCCGTTACATAGAGACCCGTCATAGGTGGTTCATAAATAAATTTAACCGTATTTTGACCTTTCGGAACTCTTATTGCACGGACTAGATAATTGGCCCGATAAATTGGGGTTTCATTGCCGTTTATATAGGCTTTCCAATCCGGAAAATAATAGTCAGTCAGGACTAAGAAGGAATCTTGAGGTGCGTTTGCTGTCATGATGATTTCATTGTTGGAATATTTCGTGAAATTTACAGCGTTTGATGCGTATCCAGAATCAGCCGTATTTGGAACGGATGGTGGATTATTGAGAATGACTGCATTTCTAACATTAAATTCGGGGGCAGCCAATAAATCCAGGGATTTATCATCCGAATCCGATTTTATGTACTTAGATATCAGATACGCATGTGGTACGGCATTCGCATATTTATATAAAACAGCACCAGGCTGCATTTGAACTTGTTCAAACATTGGATCCCCAATTTGTTGTCCAGAGACCAAGTATTTAATACTGACGGTGTCCATGAACTTCATAAAATCTTTTGAAGCGATCTTATCCAGGAAGTTCTGATAATGTACTGGTAATCGAGAAGCTGGGCTGTCCCAGAGGTTTATTTGATAGTATTTGAATTGCATCTGGGCCATATTGGCAACAACCGCGTTTTGTGGACCCAGTTTAACACGTGGATATTCTTTATCATTTTGTATATATTGTGTAATGGGACTGGCAGAATAAGTATCTTTCCAATCAAAGTATTGAATAAAATAACTGCCGGACATCCATAATTCTATAATCAATAAACATGCTAATGACCCGACAATAATATTGCGAATTGAATGCCAATTTTTAATTTTCAATCCGGCATAAATTAATCCTGCTGTGGGCCAAAGAATGTAATTCATTTTCCATAAACTTTTTACGAAAACTTGATACCTGGATAGAACAATCGAGTAGTCCAAATTCTTAAATAATCCGGTAATCTGTGTGCTAAATATCTCAGCAATTAATACGGTGAGAAAGCTAATTCCACATAATGTAAGTAGAGATTTAATTATTAGATTTACTTTTTTGGAATTGCTTTCGTCATTTGTACGAGTATAAAACCATTGCACTCCTAATGCCGACAAAATACTTATCGAAAAGGTTGTTATAAAGAACCACTTCGTTGGAGCTCTAAAGTTTTTCATGGCCGGGAAAGCATAAACCAATTTATAGAGAGGAGTATAACCTCCAAATGCAAATAGTAATGAAATTCCCGCCAAGAGTCCCCAGAATATTGTTTTCCTTCTCGGAAGCGTAATGAGAGCGATGGCGGCAAATAACAATGGAATTACACCCACATAGTCATCGTTTAATTTCAGGACCATATTTTTGCTGCCAATACGTCCCCAATATTCATTACCAGTAGGATCCCCAGTGATATTTCCAAAAGGACGTTGAAGGAATAGAGTGACTATTTCCTCAGGAGGGAATGACCATGATGTTGCAAAATCATATTGACTGGCAGGACTTTCTTTAGATGTTCCTGCGTTGGTACCTTCTCCCGCCGATGAAAGTCCCAGATAATATTGAAACACATTGAAAGCCAATAGAAGGGTTATTGCCAAGACAATAACCAAACCCGGAATTGTCTTAAATATTGAAGATAAGTTATTGTTTTCCTTGTAGGAGCCCCACCATAACCACAGCGTATAAACAGCTAATATAAGTCCAATATAGTAGGCTATCTGTACTTCACCCGCTAAGAAATGAAGTCCATAACATATTCCCGCTGAAACAAAGTAAATCCATTTCTTATCCTGCAATGCTTTGGTATAAAAAAGAAATAATAATGGAGTCCAAATAAACATATCCATTTTCCCCATATGCCCAGGATATACTTGGCTGACAATATGGGTTGTGAACATAAAGCCTAAAGCCCCAAAGAATGCTGGATATCTGTCAAGTCTAAAGGATCTCAGTAGTAAATAGGAAAAGGCGCCTGCCAGAAATACATTAAACGCAAACATCCACCCAATATAGAAATTAAGTGGTAAGAGAATCATGAAAATCAGGTTTGGGTATAGAAATAACGCTTGGTAATCTATTCCAGCATAAACAAATGAAAGCCATTTCTGCCATTGTCCTGACAGTAATGATTCCCTAAACATCTTTGGACCCCACAGAGAATAATCTGTGGATACAATCATTTGATTTGTATCAAATATTCCTCTAAATAAAACCATGGTTAAAAAGAAAAGAATTGCAATAACACCTAAATCAATAAGCCATTTGTTTTTTTGATTATTCTGCTCACCAATATCCGAAACGTTTACTTTATCTTTTTTCATAAGTTACCTATCAATAAATTAGATTTTTCTCATTTTAACGGCAATACATAGCGAAGAGTTTTCTATATTGCCAAGGCGATCATTTTTCTTATCAACCCACAATAATATTTTTTTTGCGAGGGGAATTGGGTTCCACCACGGTTGTTTCTTTTTTATCGTTTCTTTCCAGTCAAATTTTTCCATTGATGATGTTATGGCTTCCGGCATTGGAATACTTGTATAAAACAGCTTGAAGAATCGCAATATATTTTGATTAAAAGGAAGGCAATAATGAAGAATACCTTTTGAATCATCAATTTTAAATCCAGCCTTTTGGATTATTTGTTTTAGATCTTCGGGGTAATATAAACGAATATGCATATGCCATATCCCACCGAGTAAATCCATTTTAAAATGGCCTAATCCCAATCCCTCACGAATTTTATTAAGTGGATCCCATAAGAAAGGATAGTTATGAGAAGGAACTGTAAGCGCTACAACACCACCTGGTTTTAATATCCTGTATAACTCTTTTAAAGCTGATATCTCATCTGGTATGTGTTCAAGTACTTCAGTGAAAATTATCTTATCAAACGAATTATCAGGAAATGGCAAATTCTGAGCATCCATTTTTACAAACTCTACTTTAGTCGAATTTCCTACTCGATCTTTTGCCATATTTAATAATTTCTCATCTGCGTCTAAAGCTGTGATTTTACATTCAAACAATTCATTCATAACCATTGTGTAAAAACCTTCACCACAACCACAATCTAAAACGACATCGTTTGCTTGAATATCTAAGTAATCAAATATACAGAAAACCCTTCTTTTAAAGCCCATATCGCCAACGTTTTCGAGTATATTCTCCAGTTTGTTTTTAATCTCAGTTTGCATAGAAGTCTCATTTCAATAATCGTAATTAAATAATACTATCAGTACCAAATAATAAATAGTTAACCTTTCCAGTTACTGCGATCAAGAATTTGACTTGAACCTGGAACCAAGGAAAGTAGCCGGCCGGATCCATATACAAAGAGTGTAATCCAACAAGCTGGTAAGTGAAATAACCATGCAGAATCTTTTACTCTTGAATATCCTTTAATTGAGTCCCATAAAACAGGTAATATTAATAACGTTCTCAAAACAAACAATACTGTCTTGAATTTACTAATTTTTTGCCATGGATAATATCTTAGCTGTTTATCCCGGTAAAACAGGTAATCTTTAATTCTCCTCTTTTGTTTACGAATAAAGTCACTCCATCTCAATGCATATAAATGGAGTATTCCAATCTTTACTTTTGCATATTTAAAATTACCAAAAATTTTCAATTGTTCTGGCAAATCTATATCAAATAGGTACGGAATATATTCACATTTGAGTAAGAGCTCTCTTCGAATCAGAAAACCGTTTGCCCCAATTGTAGGATAGATATCGTTTGGAGGAATATTAAAGAGCAGATAATCTCCCTTATCCTCAATTGTAAGAGGAAGATCTGTCCATCGCCCTGTTATCGTAGAAATCCGATCGTAGTTTCCTAAATATAAACATAAAGGATCATTCATTCCTATTAATGCACAATATCTTGTAATCATTGGATCTATTTTTCGATATGTGTATAACCATGGTTCAGAAGCTGCAACCGTGGGATCTCTAAAAGGTTCAACCATCCTGTGCAGCCAATGTTCATCTTCAATTATGTTGTCACTATCAATTAATGCAATTATCTCATTTGAAGAATGCTGTACACCAACTGATTTGCCAGCCTCCCCTGTTTTTAGTGGATTTTCTAGTATAAAAGTTGCTCCATGTTTTTTTGCAATTTCGATTGTATTATCTTTCGATCCAGCATCCACAATAATGAGTTCAATCTTGCTATGGTCATACTTTTGTTTTCTGATAGCTTCCAAGCACAGAGATAAATAAGCTGAGGAATTATATACAGGTATTACTATCGAAATTGATGGCTCATACATGGGCTAATTCCCTCTCAATGAGCTCACAAATGATATGAATGAGGGTAATGTGCATTTCTTGAATTCGTGGAGTATCTTGACTGTTAATATGTACTTCATAATCACAAGGAATTAAGAAATTTTTCGTTCCAGTAAATCCTATTGATGTAATTTTCTTTTTCTTTGCTATTTCAATAGATTTTGTAATATTGGGACTTACAGCACTTGTAGAAAATAAAATAAGCACATCACCCGCAAAGCCGAGGGCTTCAATCTGTCGCGAAAAAATATCCGAAAAATCTAAATCATTTGCAATAGCTGTTATATTGGAAGTATTTGTGGTTAAGGCAATAGCAGGGAATGCTTTCCTATTCAACAAATACCTCCCCACTAATTCAGCAACCATATGTTGTGAGTCCGCTGCAGAACCACCATTTCCACAACACAACACTTTATTTCCATTTTGGATACATTGACAAATGAGACTGACAACTTTGTTGATTATTTCTTCGTGGTCGTATAATGTCTTTGCTGTGTCAATATGATCGTGAATTCTTTGGCGAATTATTTCAGTCATGTATGGTTCTGCTTTCATATGTTATTAAAATATAATTAAGTATAAATAAAATCATTCCACAAGACAGTAAAATCGCCAATATCTGCGTGAATGATTGATGGAATCGTTCTAATAAAAACCATTGTAGTATTGTTACAACAGTAAACAAGAATATGAATTTAATTTTTGAACGAGCTAATTGAAAGTTTAACAAAATAGCACACAAAGCCAGTGGAGTTATGGCTATTGGGAATAACTGTAATAAATAACTTATGCTTGTGTATTTAGGTCCACTGAAAATACGAAGTATTAAACCATTGAACAATATACAGAAGGATATACCCACTAGACACAATGAAAATCCATATAATAATGCTTTATCCAAAATCTTTTTAGCATTTACGTCTTTTCCTGAAACATGAGGTACCATGACTAAAGTGAAAGCTGTTGGAATGGTAAGAAAGGCTTTTCCTAAGGTTGAAACCGCAGAATATAAACCTGTTTGATGGTCTGGAAAATATCTTTTAACAATTAGTAAGTCCATTTGAGTTAATAGTTGAAATAAAGCTAGCCCTGCAATTGTCGGTAAGATATGGCCAAAGACATCGGTGAATTTTATTTTATATGAAGTACAAGAGTTATCATTTTTTAGGAAGGGCCTCATTAAATAAAGTCCATACCGTATTGCGAATAATATACTTACTGGAAAAGACAATAAGCCCCCTAGGACACTCCACCCTCCCCAAACTAAACCGACACCAAATATTAGTCGAGTTATTGAAAGTGAGAAGGAATTAAGTCCTAACCCCATAAATTGTTTAGTGCCTTGCAGTCCTCCTGTAATAACGGGGTATATAAACGATAATAAAAAAGGAATCCCAATAAGTAACAGATAACTGATTTGATTAATTTTAAGGTAGCCCTTTAAAAAGGGAGTTACAAGTAAATAAATGATTGTTGCACTCAATCCAATAGCAAATGTCCACTTGAAAGCAAATATATATATTTTTTTAGCCTTTTCAATATTGTTTTCCAATAAACATGCTGAGATTCGTTGTGCACAAACCAGTTGGATAGCTCCAGGGGCTACTCCAAGAATATTCAGTATTGCTATCAACGAGCAAAGAATACCATATTTATCAGGACCTAATTGGCGGGTCATAAAAACATGATAGAAATAATTTGTAAAATTAGCAGATAATGAAAGAATAAATAAAAAACTTCCATGCTTTAAGAGAGTTTTGTCTTCTTTCAAGAGGAACCACCTTTAATATATGTATTGATAATTTAACTTAGACGCAAGTTGTCGTAAAGTAATAAGTTAAAATATAAATTATAAGGAGATAGTTATGTTTAGAAAGATAGTAGTGGTTTTGGCGGCTGTTTTACTTGCTTCTATTGCAATTAGTGCAACTCAGCAAAAAACACCAGTTACAAAAAAAGTCCTCAATAAGAAAGCGAGTCATCCTATGGTTACTATTGAAATGGCAAAAGGTACAATTAAGTTTGAAATGTTCCCTGAATCAGCACCCAAAACGGTTGCTCGAATCACTGAATTAATTAAAAAAGGATTTTATAATAATTTAACATTCCACAGAGTCGTTCCTGGTTTTGTTGTTCAGGGAGGCGATCCTTTGGGGAATGGTGTGGGTGGTACTGGTGTAAAAATTCCGGCAGAATTTAATTCACGCAAGCATATTACTGGTACAGTGGCTATGGCAAGAAGTATGGATATCAATAGTGGAGACTGCCAGTTCTATATTTGTTTAGCTGATCAACCGGGTCTTGATAACAATTACACGATATTTGGTCAAGTTGTCTCTGGTATGGATGTAGTTAACAAGATTAGGGTTGGTGATGTTATGAAAAAAGTCACAGTTACCGAAGCAGAACAACCAAAGGAAGTAAATAGTAAAAAAGATACTTCAAAACCCAAGACTGAAACACCTAAGAAGTAATTAGTTTGATGTAATAATCTGAGTAACAAAATCAAGTACTTCTCGAGAAGAATAGGTATCTTGAGGAGCACTACTTTCAATATAAAAAAATAAATTTGATTGAGGGCAGTAGTAACACATAAGACTGCCCTTCATTTTTTTGTCTTTGTGTAGAAAATGTATATCAACAGCAGGGTGTTGTTTGATTTGATAAGTTTTATCTATCCAGGGATTATTGATGGCAGTAAAAGTTCTTGGTTTCAATTTCATTTGCTTGTGCAAATGAAAATATTTACTTCTGAAAGCTTCAGCTTTTCTTCCTTTTCTGAAATAAGCTCTTTTAAAAACAATACGCTGTTGCGTCTTAGGGTTATCTAGTACAAGGATTTTCATCAATGGAATATTAGTTACATATGTAATTTTATAACCCGAAGGAATTGAGGTCTTTGTCAGTGAATAAGCCTTTTTGCGCATATTTTCTGGGGAATCTTGATATCCGCACCTGATGGCAAAAAGAAGAAACAACAATATCAGGATAAGTAATGTCAGGATAAGTTTGCCGGGCAAAATGATGTATCTCATTTTGTCAATATATTTATAATTCATAAGTTATCCAGAGTTTTAAATAAATAGTACTTGCTTAAGTTTATACAAATTTAGTAGAATTAAATAGAACTGATTGCTGGCGTAGCTCAGTTGGTAGAGCAGCTGATTTGTAATCAGCAGGTCGGGGGTTCGAAGCCCTTCGCCAGCTCCAGCATTTGATGTGGGTAGGTTCCCGAGCGGTCAAAGGGATCAGACTGTAAATCTGACGGCTATCGCCTTCGAAGGTTCGAATCCTTCCCTGCCCACCACTTCTTTTTAAACCATCCATTCCGTATAACTCCTACAATTTGTTATAATTACCTACCACTATGTATCGTTTAATATTAACCATACTTATTATTCAAACACTAACTTTTTGTTGGTCTACACCGTTTACTGATGCAATGCAAAAGGCTGTTGAATCAGGGAAAAAAGGTAAATCGACTGATACAAAACAGTTACTTATTGACGCTATTAGTAAGTATAAACAAAACGATTCTCCCACTATCCTCTCAGAAGCATACTCTTCTCTGGGTTTAATTTATATAAGTGAAAACCTTACTGACAAAGCATTAGAATCCTTCGAGAAGGCTGTTAAGAAAAATCCAAAAAATTCCAGAGCGTGGTTTCGTATGGGCTTGGTTTATATCTCAAAACAAAGTGAAATGGATAAAGTTGAAAAAGCCCTTCGTAAAACCATACAAATTGATCCCTCATTTTTGCCTGCTTATCGCTTATTAGGAGATAATTATCGAGTTAGGCAGGAACATGAAAAGGCGATTACAATATACCGTCAGGCTATAAAGAAGAAGGATAATTCAGATAGTATTTATGCGGGATTAGGTGAATCTCTTCGATGTCGGAATCAAATTCCGGAAGCCATGGTGAATCTGCAAAAAGCCATTAAAATAAATCCAAATAATGCAATTGCTCATTATCAACTCGGACTATGTCTAATGACAAAGGCGAAACATCAAGAAGCTTTTAATCAATTTGATGCTGCCATGAAATCTAATGTATTAATACCGGATGCTTTTAAAGTGCAAATATTAACTTACCAGGGACAGGCAGTTGAGGCCATGGGGCAGGATTCGACTGCTCATGAATATTATCAAAAAGCTAAGAAACTATTGGAAGGTATTCCCTTAGAATAATAATTTGTTGCTAAATAATCGTTTTGGAAGGACATACTGATGCAATCTAATGAAATACGTTCACGATATTTAAATTACTTTCAAAAACAAGGACACACTATTGTTACCAGTGATAGTCTTGTACCTAAAAATGATCCGACATTATTATTTACAAGTGCTGGAATGGTTCAGTTTAAAGACCATTTCTTACAGCGCATAAAACTCGATTATACCCGTGCCACTTCATGTCAGAAATGTCTTCGCACTAATGACATTGAAAATGTTGGGATGACAGCCAGACATCATACCTTCTTTGAGATGTTAGGTAACTTTTCTTTTGGTGATTATTTCAAACAGGATGCTATACGCTGGGCTTGGGGATTTATCCGCGAGGAACTTGGTCTTCCAGAAGATAAATTATGGGTAACCATTTATAACGATGATGATGAGGCTTTAAAGTATTGGGTTGAAGAAGCCGGTGTGAAGGAAAGTAGAATTATCAGATTGGGTGCTGATTCAAATTTCTGGACAATGGGAGATACCGGTCCCTGTGGTCCCTGTTCCGAAATATTAGTGGATCAAGGTGAATCTTTCTCTTGTGGTAAACCGACGTGTGCCCCAGGCTGTGATTGTGACCGTTATCTTGAAATATGGAACTTGGTTTTCACACAATATGATCGACAGGCCGATGGAAGCCTTCTTCCCCTACCTCGGAAAAATATTGATACCGGTGCTGGTTTGGAGCGGGTATCGGCAATACTGCAAAAAACACCCAGCAATTTCGAAACCGATTTATTAATGCCCATCATTGATTTTACGAGTTCACTTACTTCAGTAAAATATGGCGCCAATAAGCAGTCAACAACAGCCTATCGCGTTATTGCTGACCATAGCCGTGCCTTAACCTTTTGTTTTGCTGATGGAGTTTTGCCCAGCAATGAGGGACGAGGCTATGTTCTGCGTCGAATTTTAAGACGTGCATATCGTTATGGAAAAATACTTGGAATTCAAAAGCCCTTCTTGAATGATGCTGCAAACGTCGTTATTGAAAAAATGGGTGATGTGTATCCAGAAATTCGAGAGAAAAAACAGCACATTATCAGCACCATTTTGGCGGAAGAAAACCGGTTTGAAACAACTTTAGACAGTGGTCTTTCACTGTTATCAGATGCTATTGAAAAAGCAAAATCAGATAATAAGACAGTGATACCTGCGGATACAGTGTTTAAACTCTATGACACCTACGGTTTTCCTGCAGACTTAACGAGAGATATCTTAGAAGAAAGTGGTATGACTTACAGCGCTGAAGAGTACCAAAAGGAAATTCAGCACCAACAAGAGAGGTCTCGTGCGGCATGGTCTGGCTCTGGAGAACAAAAACAAGCTGAAGTATATAAAGATATTCATCGGCAATCGGGTGATACTAAATTCGTTGGTTATGAAAAAACAAATAATGAAGGTCAAGTCGTAGCATTGGTCAAAAACGGTCTATTAGTTGATAGTGTATCTGAGGGGGATGAAATATCCATTGTTACGAATGAAACTTGTTTTTATGCTGAATCTGGTGGACAGGTAGGTGATAAGGGGAAAATATCAAAAGGTTCCTCAATCATTGAAGTTACCGATACCCGTCGATATGTCCAAGGTTCCACTGTTCATTTTGGCAAAGTTATTCATGGACAGTTTAAAAAAGAGGATTCTGTTCAGTTAACAGTAGATTCAAATCTGAGACATGATACAGCTCGTAATCATACTGCAACACACTTGCTGATGGCTGCCCTCCGTAAGGTTCTTGGAGAGCATGTCGAACAGGCGGGTTCTTTAGTTGCCCCAGACAGATTACGATTTGATTTTACTCACTTCCAGGCAGTTACAACAGAGGAATTGAGCCAGATTGAGGATATGATAAACAATAGAATTCAAGAAAATATTCCCGTGCAAACCATCGAAACGGATATTAATAAAGCCCGTGAAATGGGGGCGTTAGCTTTCTTTGGTGAAAAGTATGGCGAAATGGTCCGAGTTGTTGATGTGAAAGATTTTGATATGGAACTTTGTGGTGGAACACATCTTCAGACAACGGGAGATATTGGTTTATTCCTTATCATTAGTGCCGGTTCAATTGGTTCAGGTATTCGTCGAATTGAAGCTGTTACCGGGAGAGGTGCCTACTCTCGTGTTCATGAATGGAAAACTATTTTGGAACAATCGTCTGATTTACTAAAGGTTGAAATTCAAGGATTACCTTCACGAATCAGTAAATTATATGAAGAAAACAAAGAATTGTCGCATCAAGTTAATCACTTGAAAAAGGAATTAGGATTAGGTCAGGTGAATCAAATGCAGGCTAATTCGATTGATGTGAAGGGTATGAAACTGATCGTTCAAAACATACCCGATTCAGATCCAAAAGCCTTATTGACTATCGTAGATACGCTGAAACCCCAATTAAGTAATACTATTTTGATTCTGGCTACTTCAACAGAAGATAAAGTCAATCTAGTTACTTTTGTCACACCTGATTTAACTAAAAAAGTTCAGGCCGGGAAGATTGTCGGAGCTTTAGCCAAACTGGTTGGTGGTGGCGGTGGCGGTCGCCCAGATTTAGCGCAGGCGGGTGGTAAAGAGCCTTCGCAATTAGCCGCTGCTTTAGAGAAAGCGCCGTCTATTGTGGAAGGATTTCTTTCATAATTTATGTGTCTTCTTGCCTTGGATATTGGAGATAAACGAATAGGTGTTGCTATAACAGACGCGGAAGAAAAAATATCTTTCCCTCTGACCGTGATACATCGTTCTAATATCCAAAAAGATATCAGTATTATTCTTGACCAGGCAAAAGAACATCAGGTGCGGCTTATTGTTGCAGGTTTACCTCGCAGCTTGGATGGGTCATTGAAAGTACAAGCTGATAAAACCCTTCATTTTATTGATATGTTGAAGGAAAAAACAACAATTCCCGTTGACTTATGGAATGAATGGCTGACGACTAAAGAAGGCGAGTCCGTATTGATTTCTGCGGATGTTCGGAGAAATAAAAGAAAACAGGTGATTGACAAGTTAGCGGCCTGCCTGATTCTTGATGGCTATTTGCGTCATATGAATCAAAAACAATTTTGACCGACCGTTTTTACCAGGAGTTTTTGTGTTTTTTAATCGGAAAACCTTTTTTATCATACTTGCTGCAGCAATATTTACCTTAAGTTTTTATTTGGTTTGGTGTATTACCAAACCAATGGAAAACCATCGAGTTGATAAAATAGTTGTTATAACCCCCGGAACATCTTCTCATGCAATCGGAGTTTTGTTGGAACATGAGGGCTTAATACGAAGTCCTTTTGTTTTTTATATTTATACCCGTTTTTCTGGTGCCCGCCCTCATCTAAAAGCAGGACAGTACAAACTCAGTAAACAAATGAATATGATACAAATTGTTGAAGCCATTAAAAATGGGGGCATGAGTACTGATATCATATTGACCATTCCAGAAGGATTTACTGTAAATCAAATTTCCAAACTTATTTCGGATAAAGGATTATCCACTGAAGAGCGTTTTATGAACTCCTTATCCAATAATACGACCTCCCAATTGTTTGGTCACATCAGGAGCAATTCAGAAGGATATCTATTTCCTGATACCTATCATGTATCTTTTAGTACCTATCCGTCCCGTTTAATAGATTTAATGAATCGTCGTTTTGAGGAAGTTGTTTTGCCTCTTTATTCGCAATACTCTTCTCGTACGAAATTATCCTTGGATCAAATCGTTATTTTGGCATCTATTATTCAGAAAGAAGCGGCTTCTGATGCAGAGATGCCGAAAATTTCCAGTGTTTTCCACAACCGATTAAGAAAACGAATGCCTTTGCAGTCGGAAGCTACATTGAGATATACCCTGCCTCCCGGTCAGGAAATTACCATGGACCAAATCAAAACGGATTCACCCTATAACACTTATACCAAACTGGGATTACCGGAAGGACCTGTGTGTAATCCGGGTAAGGCAGCTATAGCAGCAGCATTAAACCCTGATAAGTCCCAGTATCTTTTCTTCATGGCGACAGGAAACGGTCATCATGTTTTTAGTTATACCTACAGTCAACATAACCAGGTTGTTGCGCAGTATAAACGGATGACAACGCAAAAAAATGTCTCGTCAGAAACATCTTCGACCTTTTAACTACTTAATTTATTGATATTTAATATGTTAGATAAATAAATCAAATAAAAACCACCATCGAACAAGATGAATCTCGTTCGATGGTGGTTTGATTATCAAAAAGTAATTAAACGGTTAAATTTCGCTGCGATGTTTGGTCATATTTTCAATTAACATATTATCCAAATCTCTCGCGGCATTATATCCCATCCGTTTGAGGCGTTGATCCATTGCACCAACCTCAATCAGAATAGAAGTATTTCGCCCAGGCTGAACAGGAATTGTTAATTCTGGCAAAGATACACCCAATATTTCGCATTGTTGTTCTTCCAGTCCCGTTCTGTCGTATTCTTTATTTTCATCCCATCGTTCTAGTCGAAATACCAGAGATACTCGTTTACGTGTTCTGACCGCACTGATTCCAAAGAGATCACGAATATTTATAATACCCAATCCACGGATTTCCATCATGTACTTAATGCGTTCATCGCCATATCCCATTAAGACATTCCCGGCAATTCGGTCAATTAGAACGACATCATCAGCCACCAATCGGTGTCCACGATGAACCAGCTCTAAAGCTGATTCGCTTTTCCCTACTCCACTGTTACCCAAAATCAAGCTGCCTACCCCATAGATATCCACTAAAACGCCATGGATTGATGTATGCGGGGCGAATTTGGTCTCCAGGTAGTTTGATAGTAAACTGACAAACCTTGTCGTTGGAACGTAACTTTTGAAGATACAAATTCCGTGGCTATTACCTACATCAATCAATTCAACTGGAGGGGGATTATCACCGGTAACGATTATGCAGGGGGTATCATCTGAGATGATTTGTTCATAATGGGCTTTCCGACTACCATCCGGGACTGTTTCCATGAAGGTTAATTCGGTATTCCCTAATATTTGAATTCTTTCAAAAGGGAATAACTCACAAAAACCACTCAAAGCCAGTCCCGGACGATGTAAATCGGAAACAAAAATCCGTTTATTGAGTCCGGCCTCACCGGCTACCATTTGTAATTGAAGCTCTCGTCCTTCTTCCTCGAACATTAATTTGACAGTCAATGAGGCCATCAGCAATTTATCCTCTGGTTATAAGTGAATAGTTGCCGCCAGGCAAACGATAAAGGATATTTAATTCGTCTGAACCTGAATTAATGAAAACCATAAAATCCTGGTTTTTAACATTCATTTGCATCACGGCTTCTTCGGGAGACATGGGTTTCCCTTTTATTTTTTCGAACTTAACAATTTCCGCAGTTTCACTTGGTTCAAAAAGATCATCCTCATCAAGGATATCTTCATTTAAAGGCAGGGCTTTTGCTTTTTCAGCTTCTTTTTCTTTTGCTGACCGTCGTTTACGGTCAAGAATCTTTTCTTTCTGTCGCCGTAACTGTTTTTCAAGTTTTTCAACTACTTCATCAATAGCAGTATAAAGATCCGAAGAAGTACTGGTTCCAGTGATTTTTTCATGTTTTGTGTTAATTAAAACATCAATCTTAAATCGTCGTTTTTCAACCGAGACCGCTGCATGGGCATCCATATTTCGTAGGAAATACTTATGGAGTCCCCCAATCTTTTTTTCCACATACTCACGAATCGAATCGCTTATTTCCAAATGTCGACCGGTGATGGTAATTGCCATTGTTGCTTCGCGTTTTTTGGTGGCCATAAAAATCCTCCTTGTGCGAATTACATGGAAAAGTTTTCGCCTAGATATACAGAACGAACTAATTCATCATTTACCAAATCATTTGGTAATCCTGAACGCAGTATCCTCCCTTGTCCAATTATATATGCAAAATCAGAGACTTCAAGAGTCTCCCGTACATTATGGTCCGTTATCAGAAAACCAATCCCTTTATCCCGTAATTGACTGATGATTTCCTGAATTTCTTGGACCGATTTGGGATCAATGCCGGAAAAAGGTTCATCCAGCATTAAAATCCTGGGCCCTGTAGACAGGGCGCGAGCGATTTCTAATCGCCGTCTTTCACCTCCGGATAGAGTATAGGCTTTTTGCTGGTACAGGTGGCGAATTTTAAATTCCTCTAACATCTCCTCCACCCGTTCTTCTCTTTCTGTCTTTGATAAATCTGTGAATTCCAGAATCGACTCAATATTTTCCCAGACCGTTAATTTTCGGAATATTGATGGTTCTTGTGAGAGGAATCCAATACCAATCCTTGCTCGCCGATGTAAAGGATATCGACTGATTTCCATGTTTCCAAAACGTACTTCTCCTGCATCAGGACGAACAATGCCCATAATCATATGAAAAGAAGTCGTTTTCCCCGCACCATTGGGTCCCAGTAAGCTGACAATTTTACCAGGAGTGACATCAATTGAAACCCCATCAACGACCTTCCGTCCTCGGTATGATTTCTGTAACCCTCGGGCAGACAGTGTGTACTGGATTAAATCTTCTGTTGTAATTTGAGTTTGCATATTTATGTAATATTAAAGTCTTCCTTAACCCATTTTAGCATTATTCTTACTTCGTCAATTCTTTGTGGAAATGGAGTCTTAATCCATTTAATTTCCGGGATTTGCTCATCTCTTAATATATCAATCAAATCGATTCCATGGAAGAGGCAAATTAATGGAAGTTTTCTGATTTTTAACAGTTTTAAAGCCATCTTGAAGTACCATAACCCAGTAAACTGAGTGAAACTTCTGTGAATCGGTAAACGGATAAATGGCAATACTGAGACAGGATATTCTAATAATGGACTATTGCCTTTTTTAGATAGGTTTTTAAGTTGAGGATTATAGGAGTAAAGTGGAGCCCAACCATATTTTTCTCCTCCATACCCATCTTTAGGAACCTTTCCACAAGACTTTTTTTTCTCGTATTTTCGGAGTAACCCACTCCATGGACATGGAAACACTGAAGAATCAAAAGCAATAGATTGATCGATTAACTCCTGAAAGATTGTTTCATTCATTCCAAATCCCGGAGCTCTGAATCCAAACTTTTGCTCTGGGGCCAATTGTTTTAATAATGTTTGGGTTTTTGATATCTCTTTAGATATTGTTTGCTTATCTAAATTCTGGAAGGGAATTATATGTGAATAAGAATGATTGGCAATATTGTGACCATTACTAATAATCCGTTTTGCTAAATCAAATTTACTTCCATTTTCCAAGTCTTTACCAATAAGGAAAAAGGTCGCTTTAACGCCCAGGTCATTAAATATACTTAGAAAGCGTGGAAGAGCCGTTGTATAGACAGGGTCTGGCCAGACAGGATGAGAAATACCATGGTATTGATAGAGGGTCCATAAACCATCTAAATCAACATGAATTTGAGCGTGCCCCAACAAATATGGACTCCTTTTCAACTCTTTTATAAAGTATCTGCCAGTTTTCTGTCAAAGTAATGAAAAATTATCATTCCAATCAAAAGAATGGTAATTGAGAAAATACTTGTAATGCCTAGATAAAAAATCCACTCAGGAGAATTCGTTCCAAAACCGCTGTTTACAGTATAACCACTTTCTAATAAGGATTTTCTATACCCTGTCAAGAGTACACACATCGGATTTAATAAATAAAATTTATAAAGCAATGGTGATAGATGTCCTTGTACAAAGGAGACTGGATAGAACACCGGAGATAAATAAAACCATGCCTGCATTCCTAAGTCAGTAAGAGGTAATGTGTCCCTAAAAAATACATTTAATGATGAAACGATTAATGTAATCCCAAAAACTAAAATACATTGCATAATAAATACTACGGGTAGTATTAATAACCACGGGGTAATGCTGATTTTTGCAGCAATAATAAACGGGAATAAAACAATTAATGAAAGTCCGAAATTAATGATTTCGGCTATTACGGTGGATAGTGGGAATATTTCTCTTGGAAGGCTTACTTTCTTGATTAAATTCTGATTGACAAGAAGTGTATTAGCTCCGGCACCTACGGAATTTGCCAGCAATTGCCAGGGTAATATAGCCGCCAGAAGGAAAACAGGATAAGGAACATTCATCTGAATATCCCAGCGAAACATCTGCGAAAAAACAACAGTGAATATTAGCATCATAAACAATGGGCGTAGTAATGACCAAAAAAACCCCAATATAGACATCTTATATCGTGTTTTTAAGTCTCTTTTAACAAGGTTGATTAACAATTCTCGGTGATGCCATATGTCAATCCATTTTGTCAGTATCCACATTGCTCGATTCCAAAAATACTTCGATTTATAGCTCAAAAACAGTTACAATAAAAACAGTTAATTCAAACGAAATGAATAATCTTAAAACAATTATGACGAATCATAACACGAATAACAAGCCACATCAGATTCAAATTGAACTTGGTAAAAGAAGTTATTCCATTTTGATTGGACATGGCTTGTTACAATCCGCAGGTACAATCATAAAAAAAATACCTGGGTTGGGCAAAAAAGTTGGCCTTATCACGAATCCAACAGTTGGGCCTTTATATGCAAATTTGGTCATATCTTCATTAGAAAAAGAAGGATATACTGTATCCCAATTTACAATTCCTGATGGTGAAAAATATAAGTCACTGGATACAGCGCGTGATTTATATTCAAAGCTCATATCCAATGGTTTTGACCGAGACTCTTTTTTGATTGCTTTAGGTGGGGGTGTTATTGGCGATTTAACGGGTTTTGTTGCTGCCACTTATATGAGAGGGATCCCATTTATTCAGGTACCTACCACTCTTGAAGCTCAAGTAGATGCTAGTGTCGGTGGTAAAGTTGCCGTCGATTTACCAGAAGGGAAAAATCTCGTTGGGACCTTTTATCAACCTCGTACTGTAATTATTGACCCGGAAACGCTAAAAACATTGCCGTGTCGAGAAATATCTTCTGGTTTAGCTGAAGTTATAAAATACGGAATTATCATTGACGAAGAGTTCTTTGCCTATCTTGAAGATAATATACAAAAGATTTTTTCATTTAATGCCACAGTACTTGAACATATTATTACTTGTTCATGCGAGATTAAAGCAAAAATCGTATCAAAAGATGAGGAAGATAAGGGCCTTCGTGGAATTTTAAATTACGGTCATACCATTGGGCATGCATTGGAAACATTAACTGGTTATGAAGCCTTTCGCCATGGTGAAGGTGTTGCCATAGGAATGATTGGGGCCGCAAGAATTGCAAATCATTTGAATATGGTGGATATCAATCTTGTAAATCGATTGACGGATTTAATCAAATCAATTGGTTTACCCTCTTCAATTGATAGTGCAATATCTGTAGACAAAATCATACAAACAATGTATAAAGATAAAAAAGTGAAAGATGGTAATCTGATATTTGTATTACCCGAAAGAATTGGAGCTACACAATTTTATTCTCTTAGCAATATGGAGATATTGAGGGAGACCTTGATTTCTCTTCAGGGAGATCATCATAATGGTTAAGAAAATTCTTATTCTCCACGGCCCCAATCTTCAATTATTAGGGAAACGAGAACCCGATGTATATGGCACAGATACTCTTAGTATTATTAATGGGTTATTAGAAGAAAAAGCCAAATATCACAAGGTAGAGTTAAAGATTTTTCAAAGTAACCACGAGGGACAGTTAATTGATTTGATAGGGGATATAGGCTTAAACTGGGCTGAGGCTATATTGATTAATCCTGGTGCTTTTACACACACTAGTATTGCTATAAGAGATGCTTTAGCTGCTGTTAATAAGCCTGTGGTCGAAGTCCATTTAAGTAATATCCATGCCCGGGAAGAATTTAGAAAAAACTCATGGATTGCTCCAGTAGCAACTGGGCAAATTAGTGGTTTTGGAAAATTTAGTTATATTTTAGGACTTGAAGCATTACTTAATTTATAGTGCATTAATTTTTTTTATCTTATAGAATATAATTGACAAATTACTAGCAATTGTTTAGTTTTGACAATAAGATAATAAACTGAGCATAAATAGGCAGGCTGACAGGATGAAGAATTTAAAAATTGATAATACAGCGCGTATTGTAATTGGGTCTATTGCGACACTTCTTTTTATTGCAATCGTTCATTTTGTGTTGTATGCACCTAAAGCTCGCGAGTTAAGCAATGCAACGGTTGATTACAATGCTGCGTTACAACAGTACAATGATTTTGCATCTAAAAACTTACCCGCCAGTGATTTAAAGAAAATTGAAACAGAAGTTTCAAAAATGTCTGACAATTTAGACAAGGTCATTGATCGCCTTCAGATTGGTAAAGAAATGAATTACCAAATTGCTGGTGAGCTTTTTGTGAATAAATTGAATGATATTAGAAACATCGAAAACGCTGGAGGAAAAACTCAGTATAAAGTTCTTACTGATTGGATGATAGTAGATGGACTTCCGGGTATTGAGAACGACCGTATTCCCGTAATTCTGACCCAATTAAAGGAAAAAAAGAACCTAATTAACCTATTGAGTAATGATTCAACTAACATCAATTCAATTAATCAAAAAAATCAATTTGAAAATCAATATCGTGATTTGTTAAAACAAATCACGTTGAATAAAACTGACTTAGATAAGCTTCCACCGGTCATAGTATGGTTGAAACAATTAAAAGTTTTTGATTATGTTAAAGATAAAAAAGCAAATTCCTCTGTGAAAAATGATGGTGAATTATTTTATGTCTTGGATATGCCTATACATGATTCTGAATGGATGAAACAAACACTTTTCTTCCTTGATCGGACTAAACTCTTAATGAATATGGCAAGCCAATCTGGTATTGCATCTGTTAATTCCATAAAACCTTTGGATAAGGTCGAAATTAGACCCATTGAAAAAGCGACTCCAACCCCAACACCAGGAGCTGGCATGGGAATGGATTTGGGTGGAATGTTTATGGACCCGGCGATGATGATGGGGATGGGGTCAAGAGGTGGCATGATGGGAGGAATGTTTGGTGCTATGGGAAAACCAACACCCACAAAACCAGCGGAACCTCCACTTGCATGGGCTGATCCAGTTGAAGTACAAGTTACAGGTGAATACAATCAGTTGATTCGCTATTTATACAATATTACTCATTCAGCGAATATGATGGACATAAAAGACTTGGAAATTACAACTAATGACGATGGAACATTAACTGCTAAAATTATTGTGAATAACTATCGTGATTTAAGAGCCGTAAATCAAATTGCTAAAAAATCCAATCCAGTTGCTCAGAAGTAACTAATTAGATGTGAATCAGAAAAAAATCATAAACTCAAAAAAAGAACCTTTGATAATAGGTTCTTTTTTTTTCATGGCATTAGTATTAAGGCTTTGGGGATGGACGGGTGGATACCCATATTTATTTCATCCAGATGAAGAAAAATATGTTATCAACGCTTTTAAAATGGCCCATGATAAGACCCTGGATCCAGGATATTATGTAAATCCTCCTTTATTTTCATATCTTCTCCTTGTATTAAATACTGTAATTTATGCTGTAAGCCGACTATTGGGATCTATACCTGATATCAATACGTTTTCAAATCAAATCCTAAATGAACCCAATCAGTTTGTTTACTATTCAAGAATTTTATCTGCGGTCACTGATTCATTATTCTGTTTCTCATTGTATTTATTTTTGAAAAATATCTATGATAGAAAAATTGCAACTTGGGGTGCAATTACATATGCGACATGTCTTCTTTGCGTAAGGGAAGCACATTTTGGGGTTCCTGATACCTTAACTATTCTGATTGTGGGAATTGGGCTATATTACTTAACACTTTCCAAACCTGATTTTTATAAGGCAGCTTTTTTTATTGGATTGTCAGTGGCCGCGAAATATACAGCCTTTATATTGTTAATTCCTCTTTTCTTACAAGTCTTTCACTCAGAAAAAACCATAACTTCAAAGAAATTTATTTTATGTTTTTTGATGCTCGCCTTAGGTTTTCTTGTGGGGAATCCTTATATTTTGATTAATCCATCAGGATTAGTCAGTGGTATCAAAGAATTACAGTTTTTAAACACCATGGGATGGTTTGGTGTTGATTACCGTATAAATGGATTGATTTATTACCTTAAAGTTTTGTCCTGGGGTAACTATGGACTATTTCCAGTATTAGTTGTATTCGGAACTATTCATATCATATTCAAGACAAATAAATACCCGCTTATAATCTATACCGCTCTTTTCTGGATATATCTGTTCTTCTTATCGAGTTCCCAGTTACGTTTTGAGCGATTTGCTTTATTATTATTTCCTTTCGCAATGATCATTATCCTTTACCCCTTATCTGATATAAAAAACAAATCAATGAATTATTTATATCAATGTATATTGGTAGTATTAGTGATAATGAATATTTATGGTTCGATAAAAATAGTAAGTATCTTCAATGGGAGCGATAGCCGTATTGAAGCTGAAAATGTTTGGAGCAAAGTTGATGGTCAATTAGCTTTGGATGATTATTCCATTCCATATGGATCTCATAATTCAATGATAGATAAAAAACTCAACAATATTTCAAAAATGCATGATTATTATGGTCGATTTGGTGTTGTTATTGGTGAGAATAATTTAAGAAAGTATAAAGCATTAATACTGAGCAGTTACACTTTTGATAAGTATCGAATAGATCCTTTAACATTTCAAGAGGAATATGATTTCTACTACAAAATGTACTCTAAAAATACCTGTAAAATTATGGCTAACGAAGCCATTGATAGCAAAGTAAACAACGACTTATTTTCGGTTACTGGACCGATTGGAAATCTGTCTGTGATGAAAATGAATGGTCCCAATCTTTACTACATAACTCAAAACCAAAATGGAAAATAAACTCAAAGTAGCTCATATTATCAGTTCTTCCAATATTGGGGGGTCTCCCAAACATACACTTTTATTATGTGAGGAGATAAATGCATTAGGTGGCGAGACCTTGATTATCTATCCAGGCCATGGTTCCTATGCGGAACAGTTCTGTAATTCATTAGTCCGGACTATCTCTTTAGACAAGATGTCATTATCTTTCACTTCATACAGGCAGATTAAAAAAATACTAATAAATGAAAAGATTGATTTAATTCATTGTCATGAATTGAAGTCAGATTTTATCGGATATTGCGTTGGGAAATCACTTCATATACCCGTGGTGACTACCATACACAATATGATCTCAAAGAGTCGCCTCAATTCTTTGAAACGTTATATTTATTGCAGAATATCGTCATGGTTATACAATCATATGAATAGGATTCTTGCTGTGTCAGAGACAGTAAAGGACATTACCATGCGAGATTTAAAGGTTCCGGAGGGATTGATTACTGTTATTCCAAATGGGACCAGGATCATTGATAAAACATCATTACCTTCCCAAAATAGTATCTTGGAGTCTTTTAAATTATCTCCCAATCATCCTGTAATTGTAATGGTCGGAAGAATGATACCGAAACAAAAAGGATATGAATATTTTCTGGAATCCTTACCCCAAATTGTCGAGACCATTCCTGACATACAGGTATTGATGGTTGGAGATGGGACTATAAAATCAGAATTGGAGGAGAAAGTGAAGACGTTGGGAATAACCGAGAATTGTCTATTCACTGGCTGGGTATCAGATCCAACGCCGCTTATTTATGCCTCCGATGCGGTTGTTATTCCGTCCTTATGGGATCCCCTACCCAGGACTCTTTTGGAGTCGATGATGGTAGGTACTCCGGTCATTGGAACAAAAGTGGATGGAATAAAAGAGGTTATAGAAGACCACGAAACAGGAATTTTAATCCCACCAGAAAACAGTGCTGCAATTGCAACGGCAGTCATCGAGTTATTGACCCATCCAGATTTACATAAAAAAATATCTATTAATGCAGAGAAGTTAGCGAGAGAGAAATACAGTAGTGTCCGACATGCTGTGGATACAATGATGATATATAAGAAAGTCTTGAATCAGGAATAATATGAAAATAGCGTTGGTAACTCGGTCCCTACCCTGTCATATTGATGGTGGACTTGAATATCATACAATAGGTCTGGCACAAGGACTTAAGGATGCCGGCCATCAAGTCACATTGATTACTACACAATTACCGGATAATTATCGTGGGGTTCAATATGAGCTTGATGTTGTTTTTTTGAAAAATACAATTCCAGGCAAATACAGTTATAACTTTTTTTGGGAATTAAGAAATTATTTAGTGACACGACACGATTTGGATATTATACATACTCAAGGATTCTCTGGATTAGCTTTAGCTCTGTATCCCCTCAAGATCCCCATGGTCTCAACAATTCATGGGACGTTAACTTCTGAGACGTCGCTTAATTATCAAACTTCCTTATCTGATATTTGGGCATATCGTAAGAGAATTATATTGACTCCACTTTATCATCAATTAATCAAAAAATCTGATGGACTTATTTTTGACAGCAATTATTCACGGGATGAAGTCTTTAATGATCAGAATTTCAATTTTCCCAAAAGTAAGGTTATCTATTTAGGCATTGATATTAACAGGTTCCAACCTATGGATCGAAAAGATGTAAATGAACACCTGAAAATGGATGAAATGTTTACTATTTTTACCGTAGGTAGGATAACTAAAACAAAGGGAATTCAGGTGCTTTTGGAGGCAGCCCAATCTCTTTCACATCTGCCTATTCGATGGATTATAGGTGGAGATGGTCCCTATCGAGATTACTATCAGAATATGGCAAATGAAAAGAACCTGTCTAATGTTGTATTCACGGGGAGGCTGAAACTGGAAGAACTCCCCTATTTTTACAATGCCTCTGACATTTTTGTTTTTCCAGACATGACATCACCTGCCTTTGGTCTGGTCGCTGTGGAGGCGATGTCATGCGGCGTGCCTGTCATTGCGTCGAGAGCTGGAGCACTGCCTGAAGTTATTCCCAGTGATTCTGGATTTCTTTTCGATCGAGGAGATAGTAAAGCCCTGAGTTGGTTGGTAAATTATCTTTATGAAAATCCAACATTACGAACGGATTTGGCGTTAAACGCCCGAATTCATTCTCAACGGAAATACAACCAGGATAGAATGGTTCAGGAAACAATTGGTTTTTATGAAAGAGTATTATCTGGAGAAACCCTATAGTGATTAATATTCTCTATTTAACATATAACAGTGTTCTTTCCAGTGGAATATTAAAATCACAAGTTCTCACCTTGTTAAAAAATATCTCTATTTCATATCCTGATGAATTTAGATTTGTTCTTATTTCCTATGAACGTTGGAGTGAATATTTTGATTACCAGAATAAAAACAGATTGTCTGATGAGTTGCAGAAATATGGGATCAAGATCATATTTTTGCCCAAATGTTTACCTCCTCAATTAACTTCAAAACAAAATAATACCTTTTTAAAATGGCTATTTAATCGTTTTGCAGCTCTACCAGATATGACACTGATGTTGTTAGCTATTATTGGGTTAAAGTTTCGTTATCGTATTCAAATCATCCAACCACGAAGTTATATACCGGCGTTGATTATTTATAAATTAAAAAAGATTCTGAAATTCAAAATATTGTTTGATCCGCGTGGAATTATTCCAGAAGAATTGTCTTTAATTCATAATTGGTCTCCTGATAATCGGGCTTTTTTGAAGTGGAAAAATCGTGAAAAAAAACTGCTGTCTGCCTCTGACCATGTGATTGTCCTTTCTAAACCCTTTGAAAAACATTATCAAGCAATCCAGCCCAATATTAGGACCACTGTTGTCCCATGTGCTGTGGACACCTCTCAATTCTTATGGAATTTAGATTGGAGAAATGAAATACGGACTCAGATGGGATGGCAGGATAATTTAATGCTTATCTATGTGATGGGACACTATGTACCTTATCAGGATTTTGAGCAGGTATTATCTTTTTCAGAAACATTCATCCAGGAAAATCCCAGCGCAATGCTTTTGGTTGTCTCTCCAGATAAGGATAAGTTGATTCAAAGAATCGAAAAATCATCTTTGCATAAAAAACAATGGTTCATTACTGAGGCCAGTGGGCAATACCTGAATAAACTTTTATGCGCGGCGGATTGTGGTCTTCTTATGAGAGTTTCTTCTCTTGTTTCAGTAGTGTCCTCTCCTGTAAAATTGGGCGAATACCTGGCAGCAGGATTACCTGTTCTCTCAATGCCAAATATTGGAGATACGGAGTCTATTATTAAAGAATATCAATGTGGATATATTCTTCAATCAGAAGATCCTCTTCATGATACCTTTCAATGGCTTAATTCATTAAGGGATACATCCACTCGCATGAAGTATGTCAAACAATCGCAAACTGCCGCCGAAAACGAACTCTCATGGAATCACTTTCTACCTCTCTATGTTGATATCTATCGTCATTTGGTAAAGTAATTGTTGACAGGGATAATCAAGAATTGTTAGCATTACTTTTAACTACTGTTATCATAAACATCTATGAGCATCCGGGAAGACATAAAATCAGTTTTTGAAAGAGATCCAGCCGCTCGAAATACGCTGGAGGTTCTTCTGTGCTATCCCGGATTACACGCCTTTTGGTTTTATAAAATCTCTCACTGGCTATATAAACATAACTGGGGTATTACTGCCCGTTTTATATCTGAATTTGCCCGCTTTTTGACGGGAATTGAGATACATCCCGGCGCCAAATTGGGAAAACGTTTTTTTATCGATCATGGAACAGGTATCGTTATTGGAGAAACTTGTGAAATCGGAGATGACGTTTTACTTTATCAAGGGGTTACTCTTGGAGGAACCGGAAAAGAAAAAGGGAAAAGACATCCAACGATCGGAAATCAAGTTGTTGTTGGGGCTGGCGCCAAAATTCTTGGAAATATTTTAATCGGTAATAACGTAAAAGTAGGTGCTGGTTCTGTGGTTCTCAGATCTATTCCTGATGGTTGTACTGTTGTGGGTGTTCCTGCCAAGATTGTTGCTCGTGATGGTCGTCGTTTAACAGATGCTGAAATGCTGGCACATGGTGATTTACCTGATCCGGAATGGGAACATTTTCAGATGTTACAGGACCGATTAGTTCAGTTAGAAAAACGTCTGGCCGTTTTGGAAAGAAAATCCCCCCGACCTCTGGGAGACATTGAATCATGAGAATATCTACACGAGGTCGATATGGGCTGTATGCAATGCTGGATTTGGCGTTACACCAGAACAAAGGTCCAGTAACAGCGAAAGACATTTCTTCACGGCAAGATATATCCGTAACATATCTTGAGCAGTTATTGAGTAAACTTAAAAAAGCTGGTTTAGTCAAAGGTGTACGGGGCCCCGGTGGAGGTTATCAACTCTCTCGATTGGATTCTGAGATAAGGATTGGTGACATTATCCGAATATTGGAAGGACCGATTGCACCTGTATTTTGCCTTCCCCAAAGTAAGTCAAGAATATCCTGTGCGAAAAAGGGACATTGTGCCTGCTTCCCCTTATGGGAAAAAATGGCAAGTGAAATTGAGGAAGTTCTTGATTCGTCAACACTTAAAGATTTAAGGTTAGATGCCGAGCGTTTAGGTAATTCACTGTAAAATAAAGACATAACAAAAGGTACATCGAACAAGATCAATCTCGTTCGATGTACCTTCGTTTATTTACATGAAGTAGGAGTTTTTCCAATATACCTGGTAATACTCATCATTACTGATGCTGAAGTAATTGGGGGGTTGTAAGAACTTTAATCTGTTATCATATAGCCATTGTTGGGCAGCATACCCTTTTCCATTTATAAGAAATCCACCCATATTTTTTGCGGCAATTGAACCATATACTCGAGAGATAGTTTTCTTTCTCAGGCATTCTGCTGATACAGTCCCATCAACTGCAAGCATCTCAGCGCACATCAGAAAATCACTTGGAGCACTATCTTTAACAGTAATGTTACGCTTTGCAATTAATCCTAAAAGGTCATCACTTGTTTCGGTTGTATCCTGATAATAGAGATTGCCCGTTACAAATACATCATTGTTCACAGCAATAGTGACTTGCCCATTTAAAAGACCCGAAATATAAATATCATGGTCATTTATGTAAACAACTCCATTACCAGAAGTGATGTCATAGTTAACCGTAGTGTATTTCGACCCCGTTTTATAATAAGCAGTTAATATTTTTCCATTAAGAGTCAAAGTGACATCACTACTGGGGCTAATATATAAACCATTCGCTTGAGCCTTACCTTTTAAGGTCATAAAGTCACTAACCGAGGGCAATGGTTTTTTACCAATCTTTTCCACATAACCTTCATGAAATGCCGGACCATAAGGTACGGATGGGTTCCTTGTATTATCTGTATATTTTTTTATGACACCACTTGTTGACACTGTTCGTAAATATACCGGCGCTCCACGAATTGGTAGGTCTGAGTTTGAATGTACACGCCCTGTTACATAATCTTCAGTTCCCATAGAAGTAGAGCCAAAGTTATCAATAAGGAACATGTAATCACCATACGCATCTCTTCTGTATTTTGATTCAATTGATGCAATAGATAGTGAATTTAATGGCCTGCCAATAGATCGTGCAGTATAAACAATATGCCCAAAGTTGTTAATGGTGGATTCCATAGATACCGTAAAATGTCCAACTGTTTCGGTACCTCTGGTCAAATAGATGGGCGTAGTGGTTCCCTTCCATGCTCCCTTTGTTGTTTCCAGCTGGTAAAGCGCATATTGAGCTCCTGCATCTGCAAGATAAAATGCGGAAGTCCGATGTCCTTGAAGACCAGACATACGTTGCTCAAGAAGCACTACGTTAAATAATGGTGTTACAACTGCCATTATTACTACTCCTAACATAATGGCCAATAGTAAAGCAGCGCCTCGTTTATTGTTATTTGCAAAATGTCTTTTTATAAATCGATTAACATATCCCATGATAATCACCCTTATATAGATCTCACTCTTGCTTTGGTTTGCAGTTGAATGTTATATGTTTTATCCGCGACCGTTGTTACTGCGCCTACGGATATAATAAACAGCTCATTGTTATATAAACTACCTTCCTTTTCATGATGTACAAAAAATTTAGTGATACCGGAAGCTACAATAGTTGTATCCAGTCCATTGACGGTTCGAATAAGATTGGATCCATTCAGTTCATATTTTGTGGTTTGTACGGTTGGAATATTAATATTGAAAGGTTTTGCAGGTTTGGTGAATTGTAGATAATTACTCGTCGCAACAGACATTGATGGAGCCAGGACAGCTTCTCCTGTACTATAAGTAGTTGCTTCTCTTAGCTCCATAGACATCCAGTCAAGAGAGTTTCTAACATTCTGTTCTAACTCAATTCTGGTATCAGATATTCCCCACGCTCTGATTGTAAAATTCAACCCCATAAAGAGAGTTAATGTCAAAAGAGACAATAACGTAATGGAAATCATCAATTCCAAAAGACTAAACCCTGATTGTGTGGATTGTAATAAATATTTTGTTTTCATTACTTTACTCGCAATGTGGAAAGGGTTAAATCATTGTCACCTTTTTTGCCCTTCCAATAGATTTTTACAGTAATCTGACAAAGATTGTTATTTAATGGGGCGGGATTTGTGGCAACATAAATATTACTTTTAAAACGTGTTGTATCTCCTGAAAAATTTACAGCTCTTCGATAGGTAAGAGCATCTTTCTTGCTTGTGACGGTATCCCATGTTTCATGCAATAATTCTTCCATGACTTGTTGTCCGGCAGTACTGGCTTCTGTATAATCTTCTGCTGATTTGAGGACGGTCATACCCATGGAAACAGTTACTAACACTGATCCCAATATCAAAGATCCAATAAAGATTGCCATCAAAACTTCAATTAAAGAAAATCCATTGTTTTTCATATACGATTTACCACGTTTCTGAGGTTCCAATTTTCCCTGTTGCGGAAACGATACGTACAACACTTAAGGTACCTGTTCCATCTTCTTTTTCAGTGATTTTCAGTCGGCCCATTGAATCGCAGGATCCATTTACACGATATTGAAGTCTTTGGTTTGCCAAATCTGTTTGTGCTAAATAGGCTTCATGAAAAACTATTTTTTTTAAAACGATTTCATTACCTGATTCAAGTCTATAGATTTTCATACTGTTTTTTGAATTGTTTAGTGGGGGGATGTCATTGGCTAAATAGAACTGAACATAATATGGCTTTTGCTCCGTAATTGTTTGTTGTTGTGCATACCGTAGGCCATTTGCGATTTCATCCGCCACGCCATTGACTTTGTAGTGGTTAGTCCAGCGAATGAAATTGGGAATTCCCAATAGCAAAAAAACTCCTACAATAGCCAAAGCTACACTAACTTCAAATAATGTGAATCCCTTTTTCATATATAGCCCTCACGTCACTCACATATAAAAATAGCAACATAACAATGATATGTCAACAAACATCATCATTTAATCTGCATTTTTTATTGATTTTTGAATACTTTTGATTCCCAATGACTTATTAAGGATATTACTTGATCTTCATGTTTGCGTATTGCAAAAGTATGGTCTGCATCAGAAATTATTACTTTCTCAACATATTTATTATTTCTTAATAATATTGATTCATATTCATCTGATCGTTTGTGAGATATCGTTTCATCATTATCGCCATGTATAAGTAACACTTGGCTGTTTGTATTTTTTATTATTTCAAAAGGCCTGACAACTTTTAGTGATTCCCGGAAAGCATTACCAACATACAGTGCTGGAGTTGTTCTTTCTTCGTATACCACAGGTAAAAATGAAGCAAAATCCTCATCGGGTACACCAACAGGAGATAATAGTACGGTTGATTTTATGTCAGGGCTAAGGCCTGCCACACAAGCTGCCACGCATCCACCTAAACTTAACCCAATTACTCCCATCTTTTCTGAGTCAATCTCAGGTTGATTCTTTAACCATTCCAAAGCTCCAAGAGCATCATCGATCTCTGTGTGTATGGACATATCAGAAAATGCACCTTCACTATTTCCAGACCCCCAGAAATCAAATCTCAATACAGCATACCCTTGACAACATAACTGTCTGGCAATTTTTGCAAAGAAAAAATGCGCTTCTGTATGGCTTCCAGTAAAACCATGACACATTATTATCCCTGGAACTGGATTGCTTAAATCAGGTACATGCAAAATTCCAAATAACTTATGTTGCTTAACATCAATATATAGTGGTTTTTCCATAATGTATTAATTTTAATCCATTTAGCAATGTAAAGTAAAAGGTTGAGTTTACTTGCCTTTTATAGTGGAATGACTTAAAATCTATAAATTCAAAGTTATGTTACTAAGGAGCAATTTCGAATGAATTTCTTATATGGTTTTCTTGTGGTGCTTCATGTTTTTGTTTGTCTATTTTTAATGCTTGTTATTCTTTTGCAGGCCGGTAAGGGCTCTGGGTTATCGGGTTTAATGGGTTCCGGAGGAGATATGTTTGGCGGACAAGGTGTTGAAAAGCCTTTATCTATTCTCACTGCCATAATCGCAGGTTTGTTTTTGGTAACGACCTTATCTCTTTCCTATTTATCTACCCAGGGGCCCTCAAGTCGTTCTGTAACTGACGATATGAAATCACGAACATCAGCCCCAACATCTACCACAGTACCAACACCAGCACCTGCGGTGGCTCCGGTACAGCAGCCTGTTGCTACTCCATCAAAATAAAAGGCATACTAATTTAGCATTTTAGAAGGGAGTTAACCTTGAGAATCTCCTTGAATTCAAAAAGATTCTTAATTGGTTTAATTCCCTTTTTATTTCTATTAGTCAGTTGTTCTTCAAATCACTCAGTGTCTTCTAATTCTCATTCCAAGTCCATTCACTCTCCGGGGCCACCTGCTTATGGAGATTGGCTTATTCGAAATTTAGGTAGCGATCCTCAAACATTAAATCCTGTCACTTCATCTGATTTGTACTCAAGTTATGTGAACGATCTCATTTTTAGCAAAATGATTGATGTTGACTCTGATGGGAACATTATTCCCAGTGTTGCAACTTCTTGGAATATTTCAAAAGACAATAAGTCTTTTATATTCCACCTTCGGTCTGATGTTAAGTTTCATGATGGTGTTCCCTTAACTGCATATGATGTCAAATACACTTGGGATAAAATCATGGACCCAAAATCTCTTGCGGAAAATAAGAGAGCTGATTTTGAATATGTTGATAGATTTGAAGTAATAAACAAAGATACTTTAAAGGCTGTTTATAAAGTCCCATTTTCACCAGCTCTTGAGTCGTGGGGATTTTCTATAATTCCAAAACACATATTTGAAAAAGAAGATTTTTTAAAATCTGATTACAATAAAAATCCAATTGGTTCTGGTCCCTATGTCTTTCAAAAATGGAAGTCAAATCAATATATCATGTTAACAGCAAACAATAATTATTGGGGGACAAAACCCTATTTAAAGAAGATTGTCTTTAAGATGATTCCAGATCAGACTGTCAGTTTCAATTCTTTGTTAAAAGGTGATCTTGACGTGGAAGGCTTAACACCTCTCCAGTGGAAAAAATTTTCCAAATCATCAGATTTTGAAAATAAATTTTGTAAGATGAACTATTACACACGTTCTTTTTCATATATTGCTTGGAATGCTGATGGTCGGAATCCTTTTTTTAAGGATAAGAAGGTCCGTCAAGCTATGTCGTATTCCCTAAATAGAGAACTCATTAAAGAAAAAGTATTTTATGGATTGGGAGAATTATGTTCAGGCCCCTTTTATCCGAAGTCGTGGGCTAATGACACAACTATAAAACCAATTCAATTCGACTTAAATAAGGCAAGGTTACTATTAAGTGAGGCAGGGTGGAAACTCGGTAAAGATGGTATTTTATACAAGAATGGAATTCCGTTTAAATTTAAGTTTCTCTTAACCAGCAGTTCAGATCTGGGCAAAAGAATTACCATTATTTATCAGGAAGATCTTCGTAAAATTGGCGTAATTCTTGAGCCTCAGCAAATGGAATGGGCAACATTCCTCGAAAGAATAAAAGATAGAGACTATGAAGCAGCTACTCTTGGATGGAGTTTATCATTGGATCCTGACCCTTATATGATTTGGCATAGTAGTCAAATAAAAGAAGGACTCAACTATGTCAATTATTCTAATCCTGAAGTAGATAGGCTTATTGAAGAAGGCCGAACCACTTTTAATATCAAGAAGCGTACGGAGCTATATCATCGCATTCATCAAATATTAGCCGATGAACAACCTTACACTTTTATGTTTCATAGTCCCTCTCTTGTAGCTGTTGATCGAAGATTTCAAGATGTGAAATTATCAAATCAGGGGTTGGGTCTTTTCCTTTATAATCCTGGACAATTGAATTGGTGGGTTCCCAACGATATGCAGAAATATCGGAGATATTAATAATGTGGTCGTATATTTTGAGAAGAGTCTTATTGGCTATTCCTACATTTATAGGAATCAGTTTGATTACTTTTTTCATTATGCATTTAGCTCCTGGAGATCCTGCAACAATGGCTTTGCAGGGTGATTCCATCGGAAAAGGAATGTCGGCAGTAAATATTGAACAAATGAAGGAAACTCTTGGGTTAAATGATGCCCTACCTGTTCAATATTTTAGATGGATGAAAAGACTCGTGTGTCTAGACTTGGGTGAATCCCTAAAAGACCATAGAAAAGTGACCGAAAAAATATGGGAAGCTCTTCCCAATACGTTACTTCTGAATTTATTGGCATTAATTATTGTTTACACTGTTTCCTTGCCGCTTGGTGTTTTCTCTGCTGAGAAACAAAATACTTTTTTTGATAAAAGTATCACTACTGTATTATTTATTTTGTATGCAATACCAGTAATATGGCTGGCCTTACTTCTTATTATGTTGTTTTATGTGAAATTAAACTGGTTTCCGGCTAGTGGTATTCAAAGTTTAGACTCCGAATATATGAGATGGTGGCCATGGTTGTTTGATAGATTAAAGCATATGATACTGCCATTAGTTTGCTTTTCATATGCAGGATTTGCTGTGATTTCCCGTTATGTCCGTTCGTCAATGCTCGAGGTTATTAGACAGGATTATATTCGTACGGCTCGTGCAAAGGGACTCTCAGAACGTAAAGTTATTTATAAACATGCATTATCGAATGCTTTAATTCCTATTGTGACTTTATTAGGCTTGGAGTTGCCTGGTTTATTAGGTGGAAGTGTAATTATTGAACAAATATTCTCATGGCCTGGATTAGGATGGTTATTCTTTGATGCTCTTAACAGCAGGGATTATACCGTAATAATGGGATTAACTGTTTTTACTTCAATACTTGTTTTATTGAGTACACTATTGTCTGATATTTTATATGCTGTTGTTGATCCGAGAATTCATTATGAATAAAAAAAGCTATAGACATTTCATATTTCGAAAAATACTACATAATCGATTGGCTTTAACAGGTGGGATTTTTATAATACTTCTATCGTTAATTGCTTTTTTTGCTCCCCTAATAGCTAATGACAAACCAATATTAGTAATATATCAAAACCGTTTGTTATTGCCATGCATATATGTACCACAGGATTTGAAACAAGTCGATTGGCTTAACATTATCAATAAATCAGATTTCTCCATTTTACCTCCTATACCCTACTCCCCTATTGGTGTGAATCTAAATGAATGCTTGCTTGCTCCTTCACCAAATCATTGGTTAGGTACTGATGAAAATGGTCGGGACGTCTTGGCAAGAATGATACATGGATCTAGGATTTCATTGCAGGTAGGAATTATTGCCGTAGGCATTTCGTTAATTGTGGGGGTGTGTATAGGTGCTATGGCTGGTTATTATGGTGGATGGCTAGATTCTTTAATTTCTCGATTTATTGAAATTATGATGTGTTTCCCTTTTTTCTTCCTTGTGTTAGCTGTGATGGCTTTTCTTGAACCAGGAATTTATAAAATAATGATAGTTATTGGATTAACTTCATGGACAGGAATAGCAAGATTAACTCGAGGAGAGTTTATTAAAATAAGGAATGAAGAGTATATTCTTGCCGCACGTTGCTTAGGTTTATCGAATTCGAAGATTATATTTCGGCATATATTGCCCAACGCCATTGCGCCAGTTTTAGTTAGTGCAACTTTTGGAATAGCTAGTGCCGTTTTAGTTGAATCATCGCTAACATTCCTGGGTTTTGGAGTTCAGATTCCAACTGCTAGTTGGGGTGAAATTCTATCCCAAGGCCATAAATATTTAACCATTGCATGGTGGCTCCCCTTATTCCCAGGATTGGCTATATTTTTAACAGTTCTTGCCTACAATCTCTTAGGCGAAGGATTAAGAGATGCTTTAGATCCAAGATTAACTGGATCAGGGGATTCACAGTGACTCAGCCAATCTTGAAAATTTCTCATTTATCATCTTCTTTTAAATCGGAGCATAACTCTATAAAGGTTGTTGATGATTTGAGTTTACATATAAATCCTGGCGAAGTTGTTGGTTTAGTGGGTGAATCTGGGTCTGGCAAAACTGTTACCGCATTATCCATTTTGCAACTATCAAACTGTTTTCTTGAAGGCAGTATTGAGTTAAATAAACATGAATTAATTGGAATGAAACAAGAAGAACTACGAAAGATCAGAGGAAAGAAAATTGGAATGATTTTTCAAGAACCTATGTCTTCTCTCAATCCTGTTTTTACTATTGGAAAACAGATTACTGAAGTAATAGAAAATCATGAAAAAATATCTCATAAACAAGCCTCTTTAAAAGCGATCTCATTATTAGAAAACGTGGGGATTTCCCAACCGGATATTCGTTATCATGAATACCCACACCAGATGTCTGGTGGAATGTGTCAGCGTGTAATGATAGCTATGGCAATTGCCTGCCAGCCTCAATTGCTTATTGCTGATGAACCAACTACAGCTTTAGACGTTTCCATTCAAAGTCAGATAATAACTCTACTGAAAGATCTAAAAAAACAATATACTATGTCTGTTTTATTGATAACGCATGATTTAGGGATTGTTGCTCAATTGGCAGACAGAGTTGCAGTGATGTATGCTGGACAGATCGTAGAAAATGCCCCCATAAAAGAGTTTCTCAAAAAACCTGAACACCCATATACTCTTGGATTGATAAAATCTTTGCCGGGAAAACATAAGCATGGCGAAAAATTATTTTCAATTCCAGGAACGGTTCCTAATCCATTAAACTGGCCTAATGGATGTCATTTTCATCCTCGATGTCCTTATGTTCAAGAACAGTGCAAGGTAAATAACCCCTGTCTTTTTGAAGTCTCACCGGGTCGTCAATCTCGTTGTTTTTTTGCAGGGAGACTTCCTGATGAGAAGTGAAATATTGTTTGAAGCAAAGGATTTAAAGAAGTATTATCCTATTCGTAGAGGTGTATTCAGGAAAACTGTGGGCTATGTTAAAGCTCTAGATGGCGTTGACTTCCAAATTCATACGGGAGAGACTCTAGGGTTGGTCGGGGAATCTGGATGCGGGAAAAGCACTCTGGGACGAGTAATAACCAAGCTGGTTGGCAATAGTTCTGGATATCTTAGTTATGATGGATCTGAGAATTTATTAGAATTAAATGAAAAACAATTTAGGAAATATCGACAAAAAATTCAAATCATCTTTCAAGATCCTTTTAGTTCATTAAATCCAAGAATGTCCGTGGGAGATAGTATTGCAGAAGGTCTAAGATCATATAAACGTCTCTCTTCCACTGAAATATCGGTAAAGGTGTCTGAACTGCTAGAGTCTGTTGGATTGGATCCAGATATTGGATACCGGTATCCTCATGAGTTTTCTGGAGGACAGAGACAAAGAATTGGCATTGCAAGAGCCCTGGCTATTGAACCTGAGCTGATTATTGCTGATGAACCCGTATCTTCACTCGATGTATCAGTTCAGGCACAGATCATTAACCTCTTAATAGACCTTCGGAAGAAATACAACCTTTCATATATATTTATTTCTCATGATTTAAGAGTCGTAAATCATGTTAGTGATCGAATTGCGGTAATGTATCTGGGGAAAATCGTAGAAATATCTTCATCAAATCAGGTGTTTAATAATCCACAACATCCTTACACCCAGTCATTGATTTCATCTATGCCACAAATGGAGCCAGAACAATCCGCTCATATCTCGCCATTAAAAGGCGAGGTTCCAAGTCCAATCAATACTCCTCATGGATGTCGATTTGCCAGCAGATGCCCCCGAGTCATGCCTGTTTGCAGGAAGACTGAACCAATATTAGAGGAGGTAACTCCAGGCCACTCAGTAGCCTGTTTTTTATATAAGAATTCCTAAACATAGAATATAGAGAGCAGTATAAAAATATGTTAGAATAATTTTCGCATTTAAGTAAATGATAGTCCGCTACATGCGGAGGGATGGCCGAGAGGCTGAAGGCGGCGGTTTGCTAAACCGTTGTAGTGCCATAAGCGCTACCCAGGGTTCGAATCCCTGTCCCTCCGCCATTTTTATTTAAGGATTATAGATGCTCTGGGAATCTCTTACAGCACAGCAATTTCCTGCCGCAATTATTCAATCAAAAGAAACCTGCATTATTCCAATGGGTTGTATGGAAAAGCATGGTGAACATCTTCCTATTGGTACTGATATGATTGTGGCACGCAATGTAGCCCGATTAGCTGCAGAGATAGAACCCGTTGTAGTCTTCCCTGATTATTACTTCACTCAAATTCATGAAGCTAAACATCAGCATGGTGCAGTTGCTATATCTGGAAAACTATTGATGGAACTTCTTGAGAATGTTTGTGATGAAATTGCTCGTAATGGATTCAAAAAAATTGTCTTTTTCAATTACCATGGAGGAAATGAGTCCTTCCTCCATTTTTATCTCCAATTAATGCTGGAAAAGCAAAAGCCCTATGTCTGTTACTGGTTGAGAGGATACTGTTCTCCAGAATTTCATGCTATTTGGGATAAGTTGAAAGAATCCAAAGAAGATGGGCATGCAGGTGAATCTGAAACATCAATTATCCAACACTTAAATCCTGAACTTGTTGATATGGAAGCTCTTCCTGAGAACCCCGGTTATTCTTTGAATCGACTTTCACACCTGCCTAATATTTCTACTCCCATAAACTGGTATGCAGCATATCCAGATCATTATGCTGGATTTGGTCAGACAGCCTCTGATGAAAAAGGTAAACTATCTGTTGATGACTTAGTACGGTATTTAGCAGACAACATCAAATTGATTAAGAAAGATAGAAAAACCTTCGAATTATATAACGATTTTTTTGAAAGGGTTCACAAACCCTCACCGCCTGTGAAATAATAAACATACGCGCCCATAGCTCAATTGGATAGAGCGTCTGACTTCGGATCAGAGGGTTGGGGGTTCAAATCCTCCTGGGCGCACCATTATTTCCTGCCAGTAGTTCACTATTATTCAACAGATGGACAATATCCTGGCTGTGGTCCTTCCTTCTTTAAGAAGAATCCTGCACCCATCCTCATATTATTCCCCTTCTTAACAAAATCTATAATTGATTTTTGTAAAGGGGTTTTACAATCCACTTTTCCATAATCTTGTGGTTTATTTCCAAAAACACGCTCAAAAGTCTGAAAATCATCAGTTAAAAAGGGATATCCATAATAGTCTTGCTGAAATTGGACAATATTAGATGTGGAAGGAAGAATTTTAGTTAATTGGTTGTCGAGTAACCATGATTGACAAGAAAACCCTTTAGGTGAAATTTCGGGGAAATACCGTCTAAAAAAATCGACCGCTTTATGATACGAATCAAGACAAGATTGACGAGTTAATTTCTCACCCGCTGGAATATGGATATCTAGTATGGGATCACCTTTTTGCAATTCAAGTTCGTATGTATTTTTGGGTAAAATGATTCTTTCAAACAAAGCATAACCATTGGGATGGATAGGACATCCCTGGATAGATTCATCATCTTCTACAAAAATAGAAAACCATGCACGATCATTAGCAAAGATATCGTTTGTTCCATCAACTTGCCCATCTGGCCGAAATTTAACACCGCCTGAGGATAAAACCTTTAAAGAACCTGTATATAAATTCCTATAAACTTTGATTTCACCATGAAAAGATGATGGGACAAACTGTAACCGACCCAATCTGAATAATTTCCCTTGGAAATGATGCATTAACCAGAACAAATGGTTAAATCCGAAATGTCCATATTTTGATTGATAATCCTTTATCCATATGACTAAATCAGAAAGAGTATCCTTCAAAATTGATTCGGGAATCTGTTTTTCCTCATAAAAATTACGGATATGGGGAATTCCGGTGAGTAATATCAATACTGGGAAAAGGCCTGCATCTCCCTCGAGTCTTTCTTTGACTGCTAACCAGGGCATTAGGGCATTGATTGGGTAATCATGTTTTCTAAAGAGGAGAAAATGACAATGAATAACAACTCTCTGAGTAACTGGATCTCCTCTTAAAATGGCATAGGCTCTTTTTAATGCCTTATAAATATCTTCTGGAAATCCAATGAGCTGTTGAGCTTCTTCTAAAAAGCCAGGTTTAAGACATTCTTCCTTCTTTAATTTATAAAAATGGAATGATTCTTCCCACTCTCGCCGCCATTCAGTGGGCAACTTCCTGACTTCAACATATTTAATAGCTTCATCCAGATAAATCATCTGTCCCAAACCCTTTTTGATTGTGGCTGAGATAGTTCCGAGATTAATGACCGGCCATATTCAGTTCTCTGAATTAAATTGAACCGCATAATCCGGTATTATATATTTTATCGCAGAACCATCATTTGCCCAAATCAGGCTTTGAGACTCACATCATTGTCAAGGAAAGATACGCTCGTAGATCTCAAAATAGATTTCTTCTTTCCGAGTAAAACTTGAAATGACAGATACTTTTCCATTTACCCAATCAGCCTGAGCTAAAATAGGCACTTTTATTGAATGATTTACGGGATTAATTAATTCTTCATCTGCAACTTTATCCCAACTATACCCAGCTGCCGCCTCCAATAAACCATAAACAGCGATCCCCCGAGGGTAATAATGTAAATTATTGCCGCTAAATGACTCGAAATAACCGGTAAATTCCTGAGAATTGGTTGTGATTTGCCAATCCCAATATCGCTGTGACATAGCGGTTAAGTCTATTCCTCTGTAGAGAGCCGTCATATCTCTCAAGATATTCATAGATATCCACCCTACTTTTGAGGGTTGGGGGGGATTTATGTTTGCGGAAATTCGATTAATGAAACTGGAATGTCGGCATCCATAAGGGGTAAGTGTTTCTTTTATCACAGCTTGAATATCCCCTTTTATTCGATGGGAATCCAATTGTTCTGTAAATCGGTTTACCATGTGTAAAAGAGCAAAAGTGTTGGGAGTATAGATATGATAGGCATCCCAACCAATCAGTGGACCTATCCATAATTCTCCAGTCCAAGGGTTGATAGCATCTTCCTGAACGATATTCAAAGCCACTACATAATGGTCTTTAATCCAGCCATCCTCTTCAATTGTTTTAATACCTTTGGCTGCAAAATCACGATAAACTTTGGCTTCTTTATAAAGCTTGAAGTATTCCAAAATATCGGCGCCAGCCAAACAAGCCAGTGCCGACTTTATCCCCAGATATATTTGTTTTTTTCCAAATTGAACAGCTGGGGATCCATCGTCCAGAGTATTGGCACAACCCTTGTCGGGAATACCATTTCCTGTTGTGTCTGTTTTCCGTATAAATTCCAATAGCGGTATCCAAATAGATGACTGATTATTCAGTACAGAGGTATTTCCTGTCCTTCTCCAATGCGCATAAGCCAGCAATAAGTAATTACAGTTTTCTTCTACTTCCATTTCATGAGTATAGAATTGTCCAGAACCTTTTCCCAAAAGCCCCATATCGTGTGACATGAAGAGGGTGCCCTGCCCGTCCTCACCCAGAGTCAGTTCTCCTGATTTTATAAATTCTGGCCATTCATTTAACTGGAGTTCCAGTAATTCAGGCCAAACGGAAAGATAAAAAGGTCCCTGGGTGTATTCCACATCTATGGTGGAATGCAGATAACAGGTCCCTTCCCAAACCATAAACCAGTCCTGGCCTGTTTTTTTCTTAACCCACCAACTGTTCATTAACCAGCTGTGCAAGGTTTGTGTTAAAAGATTATTGACGGCAGTTCCTAGACTGTTTTCCAGAATAATAGAATCGACTTTGCAGGAATTGAGTTTGACCTCAGAAATGGATTTATCCGCCCACTGACAGACTTCATCCAGATTGCTGTAATAATCTGAATACTTAAAAGAACATAATTCGTTTCCAACCTCAAGTACTGCCATATCGTAACAAGCCCAATAAGCATTGAGAGTCGGTCCCTGTTCTCCTGGAATCAGTGAAAAATCGAGATAGGTGTATTGGTTTTCAGAAGGTTGTTGAAATACTAATCGATCCTGACAACGTATAAATTCACAAATATCCCAATCAGTTTTTTCGGGTCTTCCGACAGGCGACGAATAAGAAACAGATATTTCTTTGTCATTCAGGGATCGGAAATCAAAATCATTATTTTCAAAGCCTAAAAACAGCTTTCCCTTAACAGCTTCAGTTGTGGATGGCTGCCACCTGAAATATGAATCCAATCTACTGATAGATACTTCAAAAAATATAACAGGGGTCACACTAAACCGTATATCGCGTGGTCTAAAAGGAATACGCACAACCAGTTTTACCTTGAGTCCTGTTTTTGAATCTATCCCAATAAAACTAATTGAAGTAGGTGTCATTTGTTGGTCAACAAATGAAAATTCCTGACAATCACGGGTGAGTGGTAATTCAATTACGCGATCTTCTAATTTTATCCCTGCATGAAGGTTGAGTGGAATTCCAGGATGTTTTCCATGTCGAATTAAATAAGACTGTTTATGCGCCGGATCAAATCCAAAACCTAATCGTGAACCTAGTACGGTTAGTGAATCACCCATCTTCACCATAATACCGTGCCTCCTGAAGGGTACTATTTTCTCTCATCCTAACAGATTACAGCAGAAGATAGTGCTGCAAATTGTCCCAATGTGTGGACAGTACCCCCCAATTAACCTGATTAAGATGAACCTAAACCATACATAAAGGAGGATTGCGGTATGAATGTTAAACAAGATAACTTCAAAATACCCTGTCATTTGAATTTCAACAAAATTATCACTGAATATCTGGTTTTATTGCTGAACTCAGGATGGCCAGACCAAAGAAAGAAAAAGGAAAATAACATTAAATGGGGATTGGAATTGTTGAATGATGTAATTTTCCCCGCGCTGAGTGAAGAAGCTGTTATTAAAACATCTGAATTGCGGGTGGCGGTTAAAATTCATGGACCCTTAGGAAATAAGTCCTATGCAGCAGGAAAAAATCGTAGGGATTATGTACGGAGAAAGCCGGGTAAACCTTGGAAGCAGACCCCTGCTCGTGTGGCTCAAATCAATCGATTCAAAGATGTAATTTCACTTTGGAAAAGTATTACTCCTGAGGAAAAATCTGAGTGGAACAGAAGAGCCGCAGGGACTCATAAATCGGGATTGAATCTTTATATCCAACATCAATTGAATCAACAATTGAAAAGATAAAAGGGATATCAATGAATCATCGAACAAGATTGATCTTGTTCGATGGTGGTATTCTTTGGGTTGAATTGATTTGACATCATATATCTTCTATGTTAAAAATCAGCAATCATATTGAGTTATATCTTACTGAGTTAGCGAGGGTTATATGAGAAGCAACTATTGGGTATTAAGGCTATCCTTTTTGATTATCCTGGGGATGATTGTTTTTTCCCCGATAATGGGCGCAACTACCGATGAAAGAAAACAGGTCGATGCCGCTATTGCACGCGTAAAACCTGCATTAGTACGCATCTATGTCGTAAATGTGGAATATTACGATGGCCGCGAGATGAAAGAACAATCTGCCGGGAGTGGTGTGATTATTTCCAGTGATGGATATGTGGTTACAAATCATCATGTAGTTGGAAAAACCACGCGAATTACTTGTACGCTGTCTGATAAAGAAGAAATCCCGGCTGAGTTAGTAGGCACAGATGCTCTGGCAGATATTGCTGTGATTAAACTGAAACCGACAAAACCACGGGTTTTTGCAAATGCAGATTTTGGAGATTCTTCCAAAATCCAAGTCGGAGAAAAAGTACTGGCTTTGGGAAGTCCCATGGCACTTTCTCAGTCTGTGACAGAAGGCATTATCAGTAATACTGAAGTTGTCATGCCCCGATTATTCGGACCTTTTTCTAAATTCACTTTAGATGGTGAAGATGTTGGTTCTATTGTCCGATGGATTGGACACGATGCGGAAATTATTGGGGGAAATTCCGGTGGTCCCCTCATAAATTTAAAAGGCGAAATTATTGGAATTAATGAAATGAGTATGGGGTTGGCTGGTGCAATTCCCGGGAATCTCGCCAAGTCAGTTGCTGAATCTATCATCAAAAATGGAAAAGTAAAACGTGCCTGGTTGGGTCTTGAGATACAACCACGATTTAAATCTTCACCAGTAACTCAAGGCGCATTAATTGGGGGAATCATTATGGATTCCCCTGCTCAAAAAGCCGGACTCCAATCTGGAGACTACCTGATTGAAATGAATAATGAACCGGTCAATCTTCGTTTTGATGAAGAGATTCCATTATTCAATATAAAAGTATCCAATCTTCCCATTCAACAGGAAGTAAAAATTAAAGTACTCCGAAATAATCAGCCCATGGAATTAAAGATAATCCCGGTTGAAAGGGAAGAAATGCGTCCTAAAACGTATGAACTGAAACGATGGGGTATCTGTGGACGGAATATTTCCTTCATGGCTGCAAAAGAAATGAAAATCACTAATAGAGATGGCGTATTAATTACTTCCATTCGGTCCGGTGGCCCAGCCAATGAAGCAAAACCTTCCATCAATGAACGATGTATTATTCGAGAGGTAAATGGTGTTCCTGTTCATAATGTCCAAGAGCTGATCGATTTAACGAACAAATTAGATATCAAGGAAAACGAACAACTTCCTGTTTTAGTTAGTTATGACCAGAGAAATGAAAGACGAATGACAGTCGTAAAAATTGGAAGTAAGGAAATTGAAGATCACGGTTCTGAAATACGAAAGGCTTGGATTCCTATAAATTATCAGGTACTTACTCGGGATTTGGCAGAACACATTGGTCTTTCTACAACCAAGGGTGTCATTGTAACCGAAGTATTTCCTGGAACTGCGGCAGAGTCTTGTGGCCTTAAAATTGGAGATATCATTACACATATCGACCAATCTGAGATTAATGCGAGTCAGCCAGAGGATTATGATGTCATGCCCACAATGGTCAGACAGATTAGAGTGGGTACCGTTATTACTCTGGGAATCCTGCGACAAAAAACTCCACTGGATATAAAAATCACTCTTCCCAGATCCCCTGCACCAGAAAGAGAATTGGCAAAATATAAAGACGATGTATTTGAATTTAGCGTTCGAGATCTGGGCTTCTACGATCGTATGAAGGAAAAACTGGAAGACAAAACCAGTGGTGTTATCGTAACGGAAGTAAAAGAAGGCGGATGGGCTGCCCTGGCACAACTTTCCGTGGACGATATTATTCTGGAAGTAAATCAAAAGCCCGTTAATTCTCTTGATGCTTTAAAGTCTTTGCTTGAAACTTTTGCCAAAGAGAAGATTCCATCGGTTATCGTAAAAGTTCAAAGAGGTATTCATACCCAGTATTTAGAAATTGAGCCCAAGTGGGACAATTAAAACTTATATTAAGGAGAAGCTGATGCGTAAGAAAATGTTGGTTCTTTTAGCAACCTTAGTGATGGTTGCTGCCATGGGAATCCCGGTTATGGGAGATGAATTGGCCGTAAAAGGCAGGGATATTTTAGTTCAGAATCAAGATGCTGTAATTCATCTGAAAGTAACTATCAAACAAGGGGTGTCTTATTCCGGTAAAGATACGGAAAAAAATGAAACGTCCATTGAAACGCTTGGAACAGTGCTTAGACCTGATGGATTAATGCTTGTTTCGTTGTCAGAAATTGATCCTTCTTCGCGAATTGAAGCCATGATGAAAATGTCCAGTGATGAAGATGGCGCCAATTTTAAATATACTTCCGAGATTACAGATGCGAAGTATATTCTTCCTGATGGAAAAGAAATTCAGGCCAAAGTCATTCTTCGGGACAAAGATCTTGATTTGGCTTTTATCCTTCCAACCGCTAAAGTCGAAAAGCCTTTCAATTTCATTAATCTCACCAAAGCAGTGGATCCGTTAGTTATGGACCCCATTTATATCGTAAGTCGCCTTGGTAAAAGTGCTAATAGAACCCCGTGGATAACTGATGGTCGGGTTATGACTATAATCCAGAAGCCACAAAAGTATTTCTTTGTCAGCTCAACCATGGGTCAGGGAAATCCTGTTTTTACAAGTGATGGCAAAGTGATTGGGATAACTTTGATTCGTCAGACCAATTCTGATGGAGGGTCTGATGGTATGCAACGAATGGATATTACCTCAATGATGCCACTTGTATTGCCTGCAGCAGATATTGTATCGGCTATGGAACAAATTGCTGATAAGCCTGCTAAAAAATAGGTTACATTGGGTTGGTAATCAAAGATGGAAATAAGTCAGGTAAATCTTTGAGCGTCTTGTAATCCGTAATAGGGGGATCTTCGATACTTCCTCCACCTAGTGTTACAAACTGACTGACAATATTATTTTTGAAACAATCAATAACCCGGAAACCTGCAACATAAGGAGTTTCCGGGTTCATTGTTGCTGTTAAGGGATAGGCAATAGATGGGGTAATAATATGCCCAAGGTTGTTTTCACTACGTAGGCATACATTCGCATGCAAACCACCTGAAAAGACTCTAACTACAGATGTAGTGTCCTTGAAATATTTAGTTATATCATCTGTTGTATTAATCCCAAAACCAGTGATTAGATCTCGATGTGAAAAAAGTATGGTCGGAACTCCTTTGTATCTTTCAATGTCAGTTTTTAACCATTTTTTCTGTTCTTCACTTAGTGTTCGGTCGTTCCTTTCAGCTGTATTTAAAACAACAAAGTGAAAGGTTCCTCGATTGAATGAATAATACGAAAGGTATCCCCAGTGATACAGAATCGTCTCCGTTCCATATAATCCTTGAGGTTTATCTTGATTCCCCATAGTGCATATAAGCGGAAATTTTATACCAGACATAATTGAATAGAACAAATCAAAATCTTTCATATTGTCTTTTATTAAATCTCCAGTGATAATGACAAAATCAGGGGTTGGATTTAACGAATTAATCATCTTTACTGCTTGTCGTAAATTGTTGAATGGCCGCCCAGAAAGATATACAGCCCCTTCATAACTAATGTGAGTATCTGTCAGATGGACAAATCTAATGGTTTCTTTACTGACAGTATCCTTTTGTAATAGCGAATGGATTCTCTTATTTAGCAATGGTCCTTCAGCTATTAGCTCACCTGAATTCGTTCTGATTTGGTAGGTTGATCCAAAAGAACTTGAAGGGATGTTATAGGATTGGTGAATCCACTGGCAATAGATGGGGGTGCCCTTTGATATAGAAGTCGTTGTATAGCTCAACACACAATCATCTGATAATTTAAGATTCAACTTGATTTTATCAATTGTTTTAACAGACTGATTCATCAATGTCATTTCATACCGTTGATTATTTTCATTTTCAGAATCTGTTAATAAGATGAACGGCTGGACACCATCGGTGGGAATGATTCTATTAACTGAATCAGATATATTCCATGACTTATTGATTCGTACATATAGCCCCCATCCCTGGTTCATTTGCTCAACTTTGAACAATAGGCGATTATTTCCTTTTTGTAGATGGATATATATTACTTCCTGATCAGGTACAGCTCCTCTATATATTCGATTTCGAAAAACGATATTTCCATTAACCCATATTTTCAATCCATCATCACTGCCAACTAATAATTGAATCGTCTTTTCTTGATCTGTTGAAATGTTACAAATTGCATAGGTAACAGCATTTTCTCTTGATCCATGGATAGAGTTAAAATCCAAATATCCGTCATTATATAAGGTTGAAGATAATGTAATGGGGATCCTATTTAAAATCGTATTCAATTGGAAATTTCTATTGGAAAGACCTGTTTCAGAACCCCAGGGTTCTAGCCAATCATTCTCAAAAACATCAAGATTGGCAGTTTTGGAAAATGGACCTATTACTTCCCAATGACGAATGTATCCCGTTTCATCAGCAAAAACACATGAAAACCCAATAAGCCCTACAATAATCAATAATATTTTATGATTCAGCATTTTTTATACCTCTTTATGATTATTGATTAAAGCATAAAAAAACATTCTGGATATATCAGAATGTTTTTTTATTGTTTGGTTAATTTCAAATTAATGAATCAATTCAATTTCACGAATAATTAGCCATTTGTTGCCTGCCATCGAAGGTCTAATTCTAAGATAACGGAAAGGAGCATTAATTGAAATATCTGAATCACTGGCACTAAATTGAGCCGCACCAAACCAATTGCTTCCATCTAATGAAAGTTCACAAACTCCATTGATAAGTAAATCGTCAGGTCTATCTACTTTCCCCTGGAAAATCAACACCTTATGTGCAGTTGTTGTTTTTCCATAATCAACAATGATACTATCATCAATTCCAAAGGGTTTATTAGACCAGTAGAAAGATTCCTTATCCGAATCAACAGCCATTTCAATAACATTACCCTCAAAAGAAGAAACCGAAGCTGATATGGAAGGTATATTAATTCCCAAAAGTGAATAACCTTTCCCGTACGCAGCTTGGATTAATTTGCCAAAAACCATATCACCAATTGATTTTGGATTTGTTTTCAACAACTTATTCAGAGATTTGAATTGGATCCACTCCGCCGTATTGTTAGAAATTGTATCCATTGTATATATTTGTACTGCTAATAAACCCGTTTCGCCATAAAGAGATAATTTAGACAAATAAGGTGTCATTTCATTCAACATCTGTTTGTTTTTCAGATTTGCTTTTAACAACTCTGGCATATCCCGATATTCTTTTAATTTTTCAACCAGATTATGTTTATTTTCTCTTGATGGATTCTCTAGAAAGTCTGCCACAAGAACACCCATTTCCAAGGAGTTATCAGATGTGAGGAAACTGGCTCTTGCATTGTCTGCTAAATTAGTTATGTATAGATATGCTTTACTTCCTGAAACCCTCATGATTCCCTCACGCCAAGCTTTCTCAGGGGCATATTGAATTGGATCCTTGAAATATTCAGCTATGGTATATAAAGGGATTTTTGAAAGTTCTGCTTCGTTCATGGGATTAGCTATATAGCCCGATAAATGTTTCGCCAAGACGGGCGTTCGTTGTAGTATCGGTCCCATATATAATTGATTTCGGTTGTAATCATTCACTGGATAGTTTTCCCAGAAGAAAGGTTTTCTCTTAAGAATGGACCTGATTTTAAGGAGATCATCAACATATAAGGTGGGGGTTGTGACTCCATTCCCAGTCCAAATGATGGGAACATCCTTATTAATTCCCTTGCCAATGGTATCTAAGTAAGGAGTGCGGGTGATTTTATAATATTCGGTCGGACAAAATATAAGTGTATTTTGAGGATTCCACTTTTTTAAAACTTCATAGAGTTTATTGGTTAAAACTACATGTGCCTCCCCATAGGAAGAAAAGACGGCCTTATCTTCTGGATATTGTAATTGGTCACTTACATCATCTAAAAATAAGGCAAAATCATGCACACCTAAATCATTCATTGTTTTGAGTTTATTTAATAAAATGGAAAAGTCATCTGAATCTGAGTATTTGATATCAAGACCCGGACTGATTGCAAAACAAAAATGAACATGATTTTTCTTTGCAGTAGAAATAAGTTCTTTAATACGTTTCATATCTTCGTCAGGATAGGCTTCTCGCCATTTACTGCGATGGTAGGGGTCATCTTTTGGAGCATAAACATAAAAGTTCATCCCATTTTCACCCATAAACTTTAAAATGGATTGACGATTTTGATGAGACCATGGGACGTCATAAAATCCCTCCACAATTCCCAAAGGAAGATCCATCGTCATTGCCATCGTGATAGAGATATAAAACAAAATGATAGAAAGAATATATCGAATACATTGCATTATGCACTCCAGACTCTTTATTTATATGACAAGTATTGTACACAAGTGCATATTAAAATACCAGTAATAGTAATGAGTTAACGCAATGATATAATTGGAATTATTAGGTTGATGAGTTCCTCAACTGGAGGCTGTGTATGCTATATCGAAGGTTTGGAAGAACTGAAATAAAGATGCCAGTTCTGTCCTGTGGTGGAATGCGGTATCAATATAAATGGCAAGATACTCCTCTAAATGAAATTCCTCTCGATAACCAGGTAAATTTAGAAAACACAATAAAAGCTGCCTTAACCTCAGGGATTAATCATATTGAAACAGCCCGTGGATATGGATCAAGTGAACGTCAATTAGGCCAGATATTACCCACTATCCCACGACAAGAACTTATTATCCAGACAAAGATTGCACCAAATTCTAATCCAGAAGAATTTGTCCGTTTGTTCCATAATTCGCGGAATCGTTTGAATCTTGAATATGTTGATCTTCTGGCGCTACATGGTATTAATAACGAAGAAACTCTCGAATGGTCCATCCAAAAAAATGGCTGCTTACAGGCTGCGCGAAATTTAGTCAAAGAGGGATTCGTTCGTCATGTGGGATTTTCAACACATGGTCCTCTGGATATAATCTTGTCCGCAATATCTCACTCTGAAAATGATGGATTCGATTATGTAAATTTACACTGGTATTATATTAATCAAAAAAACTGGCCCGCAATTCAGGAAGCAAATAAAAATGATATGGGCGTTTTTATAATATCTCCCTCTGACAAGGGAGGTCTCTTGTATAAACCATCCCTTACACTCCTTGATTTAACTTTTCCCTGGCATCCCATAGTGTTTAATGATTTATTCTGCTTAATGCATCCGGAAGTACATACAATCAGTATCGGAGCAAATAAACCAACAGATTTCGATTTACACCTGGAGGCAATAAAGTTACTGGACAGAGCTCAGGAAATTGTTGCTCCAATCCATGAAAGAATGAATAAGAAAATGATTGGTGTGTTTGGAAATGAGTTTGTTGAAAATTATGAGATTGGATTACCTTCTTGGAAAGATACCCCTGGGCAAATCAACATTCCAGTAATTCTCCATTTGTATAAATTAGCAAAAGCTTATGGAATGGTTGAATATGGACAAATGAGATACAACCTTTTTGGAAATGGGGGGCACTGGTTTCCAGGGCAAAATGCTGCCAAGGTTGATGCGTATGATGTGAAATCAGTATTACAAAATAGTCCATTTGCAGAAGAAATCCCAGGGTTACTCAAAGAAGCGCATCACCTATTGGCTAAAGAAGCCATCCATCGTCTCAGTGAAAGTTAAAATGAATCTGACTGATTCCATACAGAATAAAGCAAAAGCCCTTGGCTTTGATTTGGTTGGTTTTTCTCATGCGGATACTCTTGCTGACGAAAAGCAAAAACTGATGAAATGGATTTCAAATGGATATGCAGGGAAGATGGAATACCTAACTCGGGACCCTGAGGCGCGCACCAATCCAGAGAGTTTCTTAAAAGGGTCCCAAACAATAATTAGTTTAGCTGTTAATTATTATCAATCTAATCAAAATAGTGAAGAATTGGGAACGGGAAAAGTTTCAAAATACGCCTGGGGTAAAGATTACCATCTTGTCTTAAAAAATAAATTAACGGAATTGGAACTATACATACAATCATTACCTGTAAATGAAACCATTCAAACACGAAGTTGTGTTGATGCGGGTATTCCCATGGAGAAAGCGCTTGCCGTTAATGCGGGGCTTGGTTTTATTGGTAAAAATACAAATTTGATTACTCGTGAATATGGTTCTTGGGTCTTTCTGGCTGAAATATATACGACCTTAAAACTTGACTGCATTAAAAACACACTCCCAATATCTTGCGGTCATTGCAAGCTTTGTCTTGATGCCTGTCCAACAAGTGCTTTTCCAGAACCCTATGTGTTAGATGCAAACCGCTGTATCTCTTATTTAACAATTGAATTAAAAGATTCCATTCCAATTGGTTTACGAGAAAAAATTGGGCAATGGGCCTTTGGTTGTGATGTTTGTCAGGATATATGTCCATTTAATCAGAAGTGGTCAAAACCCTTAAAATGCTCGGATTTCATGGCTGATAAAGGCGTTGGATCTTCGATGGAAATTGAGGATTATTCAACTTACCCTGATAATCAATCCTTTAAAAAAGCATATAAAACTTCGCCTATTGTTCGTGCGAAGCGGGATGGAATTATAAGGAATCTTCTGATTGTCATAGCTAATCAAAAAGATATGAGATATTTGGAAATTATGAAAGAAATAATGGAGAATAATGAGAATCCTGTAGTGCATGAAACGGCTGTTTGGGCTATAAATAAATTGATAAATAACAATAAAAAATAGCAGGGGTATATTCAATATGAAAAAATCTGCAGTTACGCTTAAACGTATAGATTCCTGTCGATGGAAAATAGAGCCATCATCAGATTCGGGGATGTTAGTTCCTGGAATCATTTATGCACATGAAGATCTCTTACCCTCAGGAGAAACAGATCAAGCTCACTTGCAAGTCGCGAACGTAGCCTGTCTTCCTGGGATTGTTGAATACTCATTAGCTATGCCTGATATCCACTGGGGTTATGGCTTTCCCATTGGTGGTGTAGCGGCTATGGACATGGATAAAGGGGTTATCTCTCCTGGTGGGGTTGGATATGATATTGCCTGCGGTGTGCGGCTCATTCGTTCCTCTTTAGAAAAAGATGAAGTCCTTCCCATAATGAGTGATTTATTACACGCTCTTTATCAATCAATTCCTTGTGGTATAGGAGCGGGTGGTTCCATTCATTTATCAGATAAGGAAATGGATTCTGTTTTAAATAAAGGCAGTAAATGGGCAATTGATAATGGAATGGGTACTCAGGAAGATTTAGATTATCATGAAGAAAATGGTTGTATGGAATCTGCTGATGCCAGCTGCGTAGATAATAATGCAAAAGCCGCAGGAAAAAAACAGCTGGGAACATTAGGATCTGGCAATCACTTTCTGGAGATACAGATTGTAGACAAAATCTATGATCCAAAGATTGCCCAGATATTTGGTCTTTTTGAAAACCAGGTTGTAGTCATGCTTCATTCTGGTTCAAGAGCGCTGGGTTATCAAGTCTGTGAGGCTTCCCTCAGAATTATGAAGAAAGTTTCAGAACGATATGGAATTAATCTTCCCGATAGTCAGTTAGCCTGTGCACCTCTTTCTTCTGAAGAAGGAAAAGAATACATTAAGGCCATGTCTGCATCAGCAAATTTTGCCATGGCAAATCGACAATGTATGACACACCAAGTCCGTGATGTTTTTTCGAAACTCTTTCATAAAGGCCCCAATGACTTACAAATGGACCTTGTTTATGATGTTTGTCATAATATCGCGAAGATAGAAACTCACATGATTGGTAATAAATCCCAAAAACTTTGTGTTCATCGAAAAGGATCTACAAGAGCATTTCCTGCCGGGCATGAGCAATTGCCTCCCAGATACAAGTCAGTAGGCCAACCTGTTCTTATTCCTGGCGATATGGGGAGATGCTCGTATGTTTTAGTGGGATTACCTGGTTCCATGACACAAACCTTTGGTTCCACCTGTCATGGCGCTGGAAGACAGATGAGCCGAAGTAAAGCCATTAAGGCTACCCAGGGGAGATCTATTGCGAAAGAAATGGAAGACCAGGGAATTTTGGTCTTAAGTCGAGGAAGACATACTCTCGCTGAAGAGGCTTCTGAGGCATACAAAGATGTTTCACAGGTTGTTGATGTATGTGAACAGGCTGGAATAAGCAGCAGAGTCGCTAGATTAAGACCGGTTGGAGTGATTAAAGGTTAACCAGTCACCATCGAACAAGATCGATCTCGTTCGATGGTTATTCGATTCTATTATGGATTAATTGGACGAGATTATCAGAATTGACTATAATTAGCAACATACACTTTTCTTCTTAGAAAACTGAATTAAAACAAGTTATGATTTATTTACAAAGGAATACTTTCTATGTTGGATATTAAACTTATTCGTGATAATCCTGAATTAATTCGCCAAGGATTGGCTAAACGTAATCAGACTACAAATATTGATTCGCTTCTGGAATTAGATCAGCAACGGCGTTCTATCATTTTTGAAGTTGAGAAGTTTAAGGCTGAAAGAAATCGTGTTTCTGAGGAAATTTCACAGCTTAAGAAGAAAAAAGAAAATGCCGACGATAAAATCAAAGCAATGCGAGAAGTCGGTGAAAAAATTAAGAGCTTAGATGAAGATCTCAAGAATATAGAAACTAAAATTGAAGAAATCCTGTTGACCATCCCGAATATTCCTCATGAAAGTACACCATTAGGTAAAGATGAGACAGAAAATAAGGAAGTCCGGAAATGGGGTACACCCAAAGTCTTTTCTTATGAACCCCTGGCTCATTATGACTTGGGAGAAGTGCACGATATTCTTGATTTCGAAAGGGCCAGTAAAATCGCAGGCGCCCGGTTTGCTCTCTTAAAAGGCCTTGGTGCGAAACTTGAACGAGCCCTGATCAGCTTTATGCTGGATACTCACACCAGTGAACATGGATTTAAGGAAATGATGCCCCCCATCCTTGCTAATCGCGATTCACTTATTGGAACAGGGCAATTACCAAAATTTGAATCGGAGATGTTCCGGTGTGCTGATGACCCCTACTATCTAATCTCGACCTCGGAAATTTCATTGGTAAATATTCACCGCGACGAAATTCTGGACATGAGCCAACTCCCTTTATATTACACAGCTTTTACCCCTTGTTTTCGTAGAGAAGCCGGTGCGGCGGGTAAAGATACAAGAGGTTTGATTCGTAATCACCAGTTTAATAAAGTTGAAATGGTCAAATTTACAACGCCTGAGTCATCATATGATGAACTGGAAAAGTTAACAGCATGTGCCGAAAAAATTCTTCAACTTCTTGAACTGCCGTATCGAGTTGTTGCTCTTTGTACTGGGGATATGGGTTTTTCAGCTACGAAAACGTATGATTTAGAAGTCTGGATGCCAAGCCAAAATACATATCGTGAAATATCTTCCTGTAGCAATGTGGGTGACTTCCAAGCCCGAAGAGCCAACATCCGTTTCCGTCGTGAATCCGGTGCTAAACCTGAATTTGTTCACACGTTAAATGGTTCTGGAGTGGCTATTGGCCGGACTTGGGCCGCAATCATGGAAAACCATCAGAATGAAGATAGAAGTATTAACATTCCCAAGGCCTTACGTCCTTATCTAGGCGGATTAGAAAAAATAGAACTAAAAGTATAAGGAACAGAACGTCTAATCTTTCCTGTTTCTTATATTTATAGGAGGGAAAGAAAAATGGACCGCTATCGTATTTTGATTGTTGACGATTCTTCCGAAATATTGAGAATGCTGTCTGTTCTTTTACAAGATCGTTATGAAATCATCCTGGCTCAGGATGGAATAATTGGGTATCAAAAGGCTATCAGTTATTTACCCGATCTTGTAATCTTGGATATTACTATGCCTCGGATGTCTGGATATCAGTTTATTGAGCAGATGAATCAGGTTTCAGAATTAAAGAATACTCCGGTGATATTTTATTCTGCAAAAACATCTGCGGTTGACCAGGCTTATGGACTGAAAAAGGGAGCTTCTGCATATATTCCTAAACCATCGGATCCTGACTTCATACTGGAGCAAATTGAGAAACTATTGATGAATGTGCCCCTGCAGAATAATGAACGACCTGATTATAATCAAGTCATGACTCATGAAAAATCTGGAAAAGACCGGAACATATATTGGACCGGCTAACAATAAAATGATTGAGAAAAATGAATACAAGCCACTGGCAGACCGTCTTCGTCCGGTTAATATGGATGAAATTGTTGGTCAACAGCATTTAGTTGGTATTGGGAAAGTTCTTCGTAAAGCGGTTGAAAATGATTGTCTCCAGTCCTTTATCTTGTGGGGTCCTCCTGGTACTGGAAAGACCACTATTGCGCAAGTAGCGGCAAATCTTTCTAAGTGTAATTTTGTTGAGTTTTCGGCTGTCACTTCTGGTATCAAAGAAGTAAAAGAAGTCATGAAATCAGCAGAAGATCAGTTAAGTCTTTTTCGACGTAAAACCGTTCTATTTGTTGATGAAATACACCGTTTTAATAAGTCTCAACAGGATGCGTTTCTCCCCTATATCGAAAAAGGCACTATTATCTTCATCGGAGCGACAACAGAGAATCCTTCTTTTGAGTTAAACTCCGCTTTATTATCTCGGTGTCAGATTTATACCCTGAATCCCTTATCCGAAGAAGAAATACGAACGATTCTGCATAATGCAATTTCCAATAGTGAACGAGGTTTGGCTGACCTGCAAGTTGTATTAAGTGCAGAAGCTGAAGATTATATATCGACACTTTGTGGAGGAGATGCTCGTTCAGCATTAAATACTCTTGAGCTGGCCGCTAATTTGGCAGCCACTACGACAATCCATTCAGGTCCTTATCTCATTACTCGTGAACATGCAGAACAAGCTTTGCAACGGAAAACTACAAATTATGATAAGTCCGGTGAAGAGCATTACAATATAATCTCAGCGCTTCACAAAAGCATGCGTGGGAGTGATCCTGATGCAGCTCTCTATTGGTTTGCCCGCATGATTCAAGGTGGAGAAGACCCTCTTTATATTGGGCGACGTCTTGTACGCTTTGCTTCCGAAGATATTGGAAATGCGGCACCCAATGCATTAGCTGTTACAATTGCTGCCTGCGAAGCCTATGAACGGTTGGGACATCCGGAAGGAGAACTCGCTTTAGCACAGGCCGTGATATACTTAGCCTGTTCTCCAAAATCGAATGCAATATATAAAGCATACAATGATGTAATGGATTTCATTAAGAATACACGTGATTTCCCTGTGCCCAAACACATACGAAATGCACCAACGCAATTAATGAAAAACCTGGATTATGGCACTGGTTACAAATATGCCCATGATTATCCAGACCATTACGTTTATCAAGAGTACCTGCCTGAAGATATTAAGGAAATGAAATGGTACAATCCTGATGGACAGGGTTATGAGAAAGAAATCATGAAACGTTTGGAATTTTGGAAGAGTAAACAGACTGAGGATTCTAAATCATGAATTGGAATGGTTTTTGTGAAGCCTTTATTGCCCTGTTTGTTGCGGTTGATGCTATTGGATTGATTCCCGTATATATGGGTTTAACTCATAATCTTGATAAACAACATCGGCGTAATATTTTATTACAATCACTAATAACCGCATCTTTGGTCGCCCTTATCTTCATTTTAGTTGGGAAAGCAATATTCTCAGTATTGGGCATAACGGTAGGTGATTTTCAAATTGCAGGAGGGTTAGTACTTCTTGTTTTAGCTATTATGGATTTGTTATGGGCACAAAGAGGCGACGAATCACAGGTATCCTCTGAAACAGCGGGAATTGTACCCATAGGCGTTCCGTTAATTGTTGGTCCTGCTGTATTAACAAGTGTAATAATTCAAGTTGATGTTCACGGATTAGGTATTGCCTTATCGGCCATGTTTTTGAACCTATTCTTATTAGCGCTCATCTTTTGGCGATCCGAGTGGCTTGATAAAGTACTGGGCAAAAGTGGCGCAAAAGCAATCTCTAAGATAATCAGTTTGTTATTGGCAGCAATCGCAGTTATGATGATTCGACGCGGGATAATGGCACTTATCAGTATGAGCTAATAATACTTTTCAGCAGCTATTGCACAACAGCAAGTATTAAAATGAATTGACACTGTATCTTCGGGATCTAATGCATATCCTCCACCCAATACCGTTACGATAGGAATTTTTAACATTCCACAATATCTATAGATATATTCATCTCTTTCTTTAAGACCTTTTATGGATAAGGATAACCCACCGAGTTGATCCTTCTTGTATGGATCTGCACCTGCAATATAGAAAATCAAATCTGGTTTAAAATTAGTTATTGCAGGCTTTATTTGATTTTCTAAAACACTTAGATATTCGTGGTCAGAACAACCTGCTTCTAAACCAATATCAAGGGTACTTTGTTCTTTTACAGGATACAGGTCATTTTGATGAACCGATAATGTGAATACAGATGAATTATCTTTAAAAATATACGATACCCCATTTCCCTGATGCACATCTAAATCAATTACCATACATTTTTTGATTTCATTATCTTTTAGTAATATGTTGACAGCTATCGCTATATCGTTTAGATAACAAAATCCTTCGGCATGGTCAGGATAACTGTGATGAAATCCTCCACCAATATGAACCGATATACCTTTTCTTAAAGCATTCCTGCTTGCTACTAATGTGCCACCACATTGCAACATAAAGAATTGAATAATTTCAGCATTAAGAGGAATTTCAGATCGTTCAGTACGATAAGTACTATGACATTTTTTTAAATCATCCCAATATTCTGCCTTGTGGGTAAGCAAAATATCACCTTCAGAAATAGTAATCGGCTGAACAATTTGGTCGGATTCAATATAACCGTTTATTAATAAACGATCAATTACCTTGAAGTACTTGGCGATTTGAAACACATGATTACCAATGTCCAGCCGATAATACGGATCATATACAAAGGGAATGCTCATTACTTAAAATTAAAGTTTGGGCAATGTTAATTCTGTTTGAGTCTGATATTTACCCTTTTTGTCAGCATAGGAAACTTCACAATCTTCATCTGATTCGAAGAATAAGACTTGAGCAATACCTTCAAAAGCATAAATCTTCGCTGGCAACGGAGTCGTATTGGATATTTCCAAAGTAACATACCCTTCCCATTCGGGTTCAAATGGGGTCACATTAACGATGATGCCACATCGAGCATATGTTGATTTTCCAACACATACCGTGATTACTTTTCTTGGAATACGAAAATATTCTACACTTCTTGCCAATGCAAATGAATTAGGAGGGATGATACAAACATCACCACGGAAATCAACAAAAGACTTCGGGTCAAAAGATTTCGGATCAACCATAGAATTATTTATATTGGTAAATATCTTAAATTCATCGGTAACTCTCATATCATAACCATAAGATGAAACACCATAGGATATAACTCCCTGACGAACCTGGCGATCTTCAAAAGGTTCAATCATCTTATTTTCAAGAGACATCTTCTTAATCCACTTATCAGACTTTACACTCATATTTGACTCCTCAAATCATATTTTTAGTTGATTTATTATATAGTGAAATTGATTATTTCATATTTTTCATCGGTTTCTTATTTACTACTAAAAAACATCCTAGATAGATAAATGTCATTACTGAAATCAATAGGCCTATCCACTCAATCAATGTAAAACCATATTTCATATTAATTGTGATGTTTCCTGACCGTGACAGAATAAGCTTCGTGAGACCCATATCATCCATATGTAAATCAACTTGCTTATTTCCATCCCAAGCACTCCATCGAGGATAATATCCCTGGCTGATAAACAATGTATCACCTTTATGGGCATTTTTTATAGAAATCAGTATATTCTTATCATCATTTTTCTTTATTGAAATGCTTGACTGTGGATTACTTGATTGTGCAAAAGATGATACATAATTGGTAACCCGGAAGATATGAAATGGTCCGATCTGGAGTTGATGATATAAGAAAGGCGATGTATTTACGAATTCATAACTATTTGATTCCCATTCAGATACAACCAATGTGGATACATTATACCGCTTGCAGTATTTCTTGAATAAAACAGGATCCATCTGATTCCACTTGATTCCTAAAAGAGATTCATTGGATATTGAATCGGGTTCTTTTTGGATAATGGTTGGAGGCAAAACCCCAAAGTAAAAAAAGCTGGAGGTTGCAAAAAAAGGTTCATTAACAGCACCTAATATTTCCCGCCCAGTATAAAAAGGTGTTAAAGATAGAACGTGATTATTAGTTTTGTCACTTAATCCTACATATCGACAATTCGATGCTGTGAATAATACGCGCCCATTATTTTTGTCCGTTTTCAATTCACTCCATAGTTCATCCAAGATAAGATTCTTTTTAGTATTTGAAAGCGAGGCAAATGTTCCATAATTTCTGAAATGAAATGATGAATTACAAATGTAGAAAATAGCAATCAATGAAAAACAAAATAGTCCCATAAGAAACAAGCCAATTATTCTTTTGGGATAATTGGTTTTCAGATAATCTTGTGACAAAAGAAGTATCTGAGATACCCCTACTCCTAAGCTTAATAAAACAATGAGATAGAAATCATCTTTTAATCGCCACGGATCCCAATGGTGTATTTTAAGCAGTCCTATCATTACAATCCGAATGAAGAACAGCAAAACTAATGTCAGAATTGAGATCAAAGTAAATCCTGCCAAGATAGCTTTTTGTTCTTTTTTGAATTTATAGATGTTTATTGATGCAATCATTACTAAGAAGAAAATAAGGAATACTTTCTCAGCAGCACCGCCCGATAATGATTTCACTAGCTGTATGAATGAATGTTCAGCCGTCCATACCTGCATCTGAGCCATCATATTAGAGTAAGCCAGTAATGGAAGCCACCAGAACGAAGCAATGGCAATTCCAATCAAATAATATGGTCCAATTGATTTTAATCGCTGATAAGGATCAATCAAGCCCAATCGGGCATAGGTATAAAGTAATGCGATAAAGGTAATGAATGGGAGAAAAATATGATATGGATGGGTAATGCAGAGCAAACCAATGGTCAGAGATAATAAAACCTTTATGATTTTTGACTGGTCATTGTGGATTAATTCCAAGTAAAAATAGAGGGACGTTAATACTAAGCCTAACGCAATACGAGAATTTATCATTCCCACAATAATTCCAAAAAAAACACCACTCGTACCCAGAGGATACATTAAAAGTATAAAGCCACTAATACCTGCTGCCCAATATCCGAATCCATGACGTCTTAAAATACAATATCCAGCTAAAGCAGGTAAATACAGGGCAATAATAAGAACGATGTTGTACACCATTCCAGGCGACATGAGACCTAACATTAAGTAATTAACTATAACTCCAATAAATACAAAGCCTGGAGGGTAAAATTGCAGTTCAACAATTCCAGCAAACCAGTGTGGGTTCCAATTTAAAATACTGAAATTATTAAAAATCCCCTGCTGCAAAGTATAAAAAAGAGACGCATAATGAAATCCATGATCATCGAAAAGAAAAGGATCAGAAGAAAAGAGAAAAGGAAAGGCATACCATCCAAATATAAAAAAGCCTACCCAGATAAGAATATCGGGTAAGGCTTTTAATATTTGGCTTTTGAGTCTATGTTTCATCTTTACCCTGCCATAAAACACTAGCTGGATAGGATTTGAGCCATCTTGTATAAGTTCATGTCAATTGGCTTCTTATTTTCCCAAGAGTATGAAATTGGATGATAAGTCAGTTCTCCTGCCTCAATTCCCACCATCATATCTGCCCTACCTGATAGTAGGGCTTTGACAGCAGCAGTTCCCAATTGACTGGCAAGGATACGATCAAAAGCTTTGGGAGGACCGCCTCTCTGGAGGTGTCCAATAACTAAATAGCGAGTCTCAAACCCAATTTTTTCATTAATCTGTTTCGCGATATCCGCTGAATCGCCGGCACCTTCAGCCACAATAACAATATTACTTAATTTTCCTCTGGATTTCGATTTGGTAAGGCTTTCACAAATTGAATCAATGGATGTAGTGACTTCAGGTACTAAAATGTATTCAGCACCACCGGCTAAACCGCTGTAAAGGGCCAAATGTCCAGCATCTCGTCCCATGACTTCGACAACAAAAACACGGTCATACGCAGTAGCTGTGTCCCTAATTTTATCAATCGCATCCAGGGCTGTGGTGACGGCTGTATAGAAACCAATTGTAAAATCAGTGCCTGCCACATCATTATCAATCGTAGAAGGACAATTAATTACCGGAAAATCCCATTCAGCAGCCAGGCAATGGGCACCATGAGATGTTCCACTTCCTCCAATGGTTATTAGACCATCAATACCGTATTGTCTGAGATGTCCAACAGCTTCTCTCTGACCTTCAATGGTCTTGTATCTTTGAGACCGGGCACTTTTGAGAATGGTTCCACCATGATTTAGTATGCCACTGACCGATGAATTATTCATGGGGATAATCTGACCTTCAATTAATCCTTCAAACCCACGCATAATGCCACAAACTTCAAGACCTTCACTGATGGCAGTACGAACGATTGCTCGAATTGCAGCATTCATCCCCGGAGCATCACCACCACTGGTTAAAATCCCAATTCTTTTCATATTTATCCTCACATAAAAAACTTCCCACTGTAGTTAACAGTGGGAAGTTTAGTATAACACTTTTCAATTATCCAAGGGATAACAATCCCATGAATACACGCTTATTTAACTTTGGCGGCAGACTTAACAAGAATTGTGAAGATATCTGCTTTCAAAGAAGCACCACCAACTAAACCACCGTCGATATCTTTGATAGGCATTAATTCATCCACATTCTTATCGCTGACATTTCCACCATATTGAATCCGGATAGCTTCAGCTACATCAGATCCATATTTTTCGGTCAACAGACCACGAATGAATACATGGACTTCGTTGGCTTGTTCACGAGTGGCAGGAGTCTTACCGACGCCAATAGCCCATACTGGTTCATAAGCAATGATGGTCTTCTTCAACTCATCGTTGGAAAGACCTTCAAGACCTTTCACCACTTGTTCACCAATAACAGCCTGTGTATTGCCAGCTTCACGCTGTTCCCAGGTTTCACCAACACAAACGATAGGAATTAAACCATTTTGATGGGCAACTTTGGTTTTCTTATTGACCATTTCATTGGTTTCACCGAATATCGCACGTCGTTCAGAATGACCGAGAATAACATAGGTGCAACCCGCATCCAGCAACATTTGAGCTGAAATTTCACCTGTATAGGCACCAGATGCTTCGAAGTACATATTCTGTGCACCTAACTTGATATTGGAGCCTTTGATGACATTGGCCACTGTTGTTAAGGCAGTAAATGGAGGACAGAGTAAAACATCACAATCCGTCTCAGTTCCAACGGATTTGACCAATGCTTCAGCTAAAACAGCTGCTTCACTGGGAGTTTTATTCATTTTCCAGTTACCGGCAATGATTTTTTTACGCATTGTATAGTTTTCCTTAAATTACTTAACGCTTGACATATAGTCAATGAGGTCAACAACCTTGTTTGAATAACCCCATTCATTGTCGTACCAAGACACGACCTTAACAAAGGTTGGGCTCAGCTGAATGCCAGCTTTGGCATCAAAAATGGAGGTGCGGGCATCACCGATAAAATCAGTGGAAACCACGGCATCTTCAGTGTAACCAAGAATGCCTTTGAGTTCGCCATCAGCGGCTTTCTTCATGGCAGCCTTGATTTCATCATAGGTGGTGTCTTTGGCTAAACGAACAGTCAGGTCAACCACGGAAACGTCAGCAGTCGGAACACGGAGAGACATACCAGTCAGTTTGCCATTCAGTTCAGGAATAACTTTACCAACGGCTTTGGCAGCACCAGTGGAACTGGGGATGATGTTGTTCAGAATTGAACGACCACCGCGCCAATCCTTCATGGAAGGAGCATCAACGGTTTTCTGGGTATTTGTTGCAGCATGAACTGTGGTCATTAAACCTTCGAGAACACCAAAGTTATCATGGAGAACCTTGGCAATAGGAGCTAAACAATTGGTTGTGCAGGAAGCGTTGGAAACGATGTCCATATCAGCTTTATAGGACTTGTTGTTAACACCCATGACGAACATTGGGGCATCGGCAGAAGGAGCTGAAATAACAACTTTCTTAGCACCGCCAGCTAAATGGGCAGAAGCTTTTTCAATGGAAGTGAATACGCCGGTAGATTCGACAACATATTCGGCACCAGCAGCACCCCATGGAATTTCCTTAGGATCTTTGGCAGCATAAACTTTGACGGCTTTGCCATTAACAACGATTTCACTACCTTCACCTTCAATGGTTCCTTTAAACTGACCATGAACGGTGTCATACTTGAGCATGTATTTCATGTATTCTGTATCAATAAACGGATCGTTGACTGCAACCACTTCAACATTTGGGTTGTTCTGGGCAGCACGAAATACCAGTCGTCCAATACGACCAAAACCATTAATACCAATTTTCACAGCCATTTCTGTGATCTCCTTTGAAATATAGTTATTCCCGTAGATGGGACTAATTGCCAAGATTTGTACATTGAGGTCTAATAATTATCTCGCATTCTGCTAAATCCTGTCAAATGACACTTCCAATATTTACCTCATTTGTTTCCAGTCATAAGACATTCAAATGCATATATTTATAATCTATCTGCACCGGGAGAACTGACAAAATATCCACGGAGCTGTTCGGAACAACTCCGTGGATGCTTCGATGCAAGGAAAACAATTTGCTTATTATGGAAGAAAATCCATTATTTTCTTCTTACCCATGGATTCAATATCCATGGCAACCGCATATTTAACACCTATTTGACTACCTCTGATAACGGCCAGAGATTTGTAATAATCCTTGAACGGGAACTTACTCACTCCTCCCGCAAATAGTTTATGATGACAAGCAGCTTCTACCCATTCCTCAAAAACATCTGATACATCAACATAGACATAGGGCTGAAAATCAACAGGATCTTCCCAATTCTCGGCATAATAAATAGCTTTTACACCATGATGAGGTAATGCTCTTTTAATCCCAGGAATAGCGGCATAGAACACCGCATCTTTTACAATCAGATGCGTATTCGCATGGTCTTTATGCATACTGTTTTTCCAGTGAGTAATGATTGTTGTTGGTTTAATTTCTCTTATTATGTCAGCTACTTGATATTTAACTTCATCATTTACGGGCAGCTCACCATCCCCATATGGAAGATATAGGGCTTTACCTCCCAATGCTTTTGCTGCATTATCAGCTTCTACTCGTTTCTGAATCGCATATTCCTCAGGAGATAATGTAGGGTGCCCTTTTTCTCCCGGTGTTAAATGCAACAATGTGATTTGATGTCCTGCCTTCGCATGTTTTAATAGGATGGCTCCACAGGTAAATTCCATATCCCCGCAATGTCCACCGATAGCCAGAATATGTCCCATTTATTCAGCTCCTTCTTCGTATTTCAGTTCTTTTTTCATAACAACAAAACGCCGTGTTTCCTTAAATCCAACCTTCTGATAGACATGAGCCGCTTTGTCATCCGTCCAAAGGAACCAGGCTACATGATGTCCACGGTTATGCATGGATTGGATTGTTCTGGCCAACAGAACCTGCCCAATACCCCTGCCCTGATAATCATCCCTTACCCCAAATGGACCAAAGTGATCTTCTTCATATTGGGCATAACCAATTATCTGATCACCTTCCAACGCAACTTGTATTTGTTCTTCTTTGAATTTATTTATCGTTAATAAGGTTAGATTATCTCTGATTCCCTTTAGCCAGTCTCCAGGCATATGATTTTTCATGAAATCCAACATAGGCATGATTAGTTCACGGCTATACTGTCGAAATGTTATCCCTTCTTTGTTTAACTGTATTTCTTTTAAAGCAAGGGATTCAGGAATTTTATACGTAACAATGGGATTATCCATGGACAATGGCCTGGCCCCAGCAACGAAGCCTAATTTTTCACAAAATTTAACCGCATCCGGATATTCCTTAATATCAATTCCTGGAATAAAGTAATTGGGTGAATATGTAGCTATTGAGATGAGTTTACGATGATGTTTCCGAAAGAATTCATTCGATTTACCCCAAAGGGCCTTTCCAATCCCCTGCCCTCTGTATTCAGACTTGACCCCAAACATCGTGATCCAACCCAAGTCTTCCTGCAGTCCAATGATCTCCATCGGTACTTTTCGGATAATTCCCAGGATAAACCCAACGAGTTTACCCTCAGATTCCGCAATAATCAATCCTTCTGGATCAAAGTTAGGATCAAGTATCACCTTTCGTTCAAATAAGTCCTGATTAATTCCATCCGCGGGAACACAGGTATTCCATAACTCCAACATCGGCATAAAATCCTTGCTTTCAAAATGCCTGATAACATACGAGCCCATCCGTAGCCTCCAAATAATTAAATATAATAAAAAGTGATATTACGTTTGCATTTTATCGCAAAGTTATCAATAGGTGAGAAAGTATTATGATGTACTAGTTTGTGGTTCGATTCCGACACCAGATGTAAGAAGAAAGGAAATACCCGCTGGTATCCAAAGCACTTGGATTGGTTAGACTGCTGGCAGGAATATTGATTGTAATATCACAACGGACACCATTCACTAAATTACTATCCAATGTCGTCTCATATGTTGTATCCGTAAAATAGGTCATCTTAAAACCCGTTAAGTTTCTGGCCTTGATTTCCCCGCCAGTAAAGGAAGTTCCATATACACGACGTAGTGTACTGTCCGAGGCTTTAAAATAATAACCTACCGTTGTTGCCTTATATGTATTGACGATACATCCAGTAGACCCTATTGAAAGAAAATCAACAGTACCTGCCAAGTCTTGAGTTACAAAAAATAAAGCATTCTGACCCTGTTTTTGTGAATCAGTGAGTTTTTCTGTGGTGTAAAGATTTGTAATGGATTGATAATAAATAGACAATACAGGTATCATCACCAGAAGAAATATAGAGGCAACAACCACCATTTCCACGAAAGTTAAACCTTTATTTGATTTAAGATTCACTCTAGATTCCCCCAGGTGTTAAGTAGGTAACATAACTCACTAATGGATTATTAAAAGGATTTTTTGCTGTATCCGCAGCTATTTGTGGATGTAAATAAACATCCACCGTAAAGACTCGAATAACTCTGCTTGCTCCGGCGGATGAATCATCAACATAATATGCTTCTACATCATAATTAGTATCTATACTGTATAGATTTGTCCTCTTAAATGTTCCGCCCATACCCATGGATTTATTAAACATCGTACTACTGATACCCAGTAAATTGTATGTAGAATCTGTGGCATTGAAGTAACCCAGAGACTTTATAATCTCCACCTGGTTTCTTCCTACAGCAGACGCGGCAACAAGGTATTGAGCGCGGGTCGCGTTATACTTCCCCCATAGAATTGAACCAAATATCGCCAATACCGCAATACTAAGAATAAAGGCACCAATGACTATTTCAGGCAGTGTGAAGCCATGGATATTTTTTAATGTTTTCTTCATCATAATGACCAGCTCACAGGTAATTCTCTCCAAGTCTTGGGTAAAACATTTTTATCTGTCAGGAATGACACATCCACACCGAAAATTGGAGAGTTGGCCGAAACAGATGGATCATATTTCCAACCACAATTAGTTTTATTTCCAGCAGGCCAACCATTAATGTCATTAGCCAATTGCATGACGGAACCGTATATCATAACGCCATTACCATTTTTCTTACTGATATTGGAGATATACATCGCTCCTCCGGGATAGTCAGGTATGCCGGTAGATCCAATCTGTCCCATTTTTATCCCACTGTTTCCCGCTGGAACATTAATCACGCCTGCATTCTGATTTAAACTACTGGTATTTAAGTTGGGGTCAATAGTGGTTGGGGCATAAGGGTCAAGACATGCAATCGTTAAATATTTAGTATAAGGAACCCCTTCGGTATCGGTAGGAGACACGACTGAACTAGCAGGGCTTTGGGTGGTAATCTTGAATACAGTCATCAATGTTTTATCTATATTTATATTTCCATTAACAACATAAACTTGTCCATATACAAATAAACCGCTACCACTTGTAATATTCATTGTGCCTTGAATATAAAGCAATCCAGTATACGCCCCATACACATTGTATGTACTTGGATTAGTAACAGTGACCGATAATCCTCTTACGGAACTCGAGAACCAAGTCGGTAAAGTATTTCCTGGACCTTTCCATTGATGAACACTTCCTGAAGAAGAGTGTCTCCAGTTGATTATGGTCGTATCTCGTCCAATGTAAACAGCATTTGGAATCGTTTCATCCAATATCCGCTCCCAATAGGGTTCAAATTTCTTTCCCCCGTAGGGCCATCCTGGAGTCGAATAAGAAATAATCCCTATTTTACCTTCACCAAATTCAGGACCATTTGATGTTGAATTATAACCATTGGGATATTTGGTAGGATCTTTCCCTGCAGGTTGATCACTATTTGCTTGCCAAATCATATGTTTCCATGGATCTCTGGTGGAAACATCTACAGAAACAGCTCTAACCCTGCTGGTTAGCCTGTACACCGTGGCTGTAGACATTAATCTAATAGTATCCCCACTTATTGTGCTGGAAATCACATAAAAAGATGCATTATTGATTGTTCCAGTTGTGGAGCTGGTTAATCCAGAAGACAGTCCATGCGCTATTGCATAGTTTAGACCAGATTCGGCGGTGTACAAGGCTTGATTATAATCCTGATAAAAGGTGGCTTGCTGTAATGAGAACAATCCCATTCCTAACAAAGTGGTTGCTACTATGGCTAAAATTAAAGTAACAATCATTACTACAAGTAAAATAACACCCTTGGGTGAGGGATGATTCGTGCGCTCATTAAGTGTCAACATTTTATACCCTCAATTCTAACGATTGGCATATACATTTATTCACCTGTTTAACTTCATTTTAGTTCATCTTGTACTAAATGCAACTATAATTTAATCTACAGTAAAAAATTGGCCATTATTTACAATGTGACAGGACAATTTGTTAGCTTGTTTCACTGCTTCATTTAATGAACGCTCTGGATAATTAAACATCATTCCAGTCATGCTTAATCCTGAAACCATATGGGGGTCAAAACTAATATTATCCAAGTAACCGGTCTTGTAGATTGGAGAGGAATTCATCCCACAAGACAATTTCCATCCATTCAAATCATTCTCTGACACGTTAAAAAGGGACTTAAGTTCAGAAAACCATAAATTAAATATCCCACTATCATTATATTCAAAATACTGAGTTTCATTATCTTTAAAATATGTTGCCAAATATACCAAGTGTTCATCCCCATAAGGTCTACGGTAAAAGTTTGTGTGCTCAATGAGGACTCTAAATGGAATATTCTTGTCTGTGATATTAACCCAATAGTTTTTATTGATAGATTTTTTCAAAGACAGTAATAAGCACATAGAATGTTGATAATCAATCAAGGCTAACTTATTGACAACATTAGTTGGTAAGATGTTTTTACCAATTTTTATTAATATCTTTGATGGCAAAGTGCTGACAACATGGTCAGCCAGATATAACTGGTCTGTCTTCACTCCCACTACACGGCCATTTTCAGAACATATCTCAATTACAGGTGAATTCCTGAAGATTTGAACTTTATTCTCTTCCAATTTCTGAAGTATTCTCTCCAGAAATATCCCAAAGCCTCTTTTTAAATAGCTTAACTTTTCTCCAGTAAAAAACGACCTGTCAGATCTTATTTTTACTCGTTCAGCTATCCATGCAGCAGATATATCTTCAAAATTCCCACCAAACTTACTGAGTAATAAAGGGTAAAAAAAACTCTGATAAGCTGAATGTCCAACCATTTCAATCAGCCATTCCTGCGCTGTTAATTTATCTAGAATTTTAGTATCTGAGATGGATTTTACCTTTTGGGTCAGAAAAAACAATCGACATTTATCTTGAAAAGACAAATAAGGATATCTCATCACTTGCAGTGGATTATTTAGTGGGTATATCCTCCCTCTGACCAAATTACCAACAGAAGCTGGCATCTGAATAAGATCATCAGAAAGACCTAATTCTTTTATCAGGTCTATTAGTTCATTATCATAGGGAAGGATATGGTGGTAAAACCGTTCAATTTCATAATTAGGCGTTTTATAAGTTCCTAATAGCCCCCCCACTTCAGATGAGCTTTCAAGGATAATGACATTAAAACCGGCTTTAGATAACCGTAATGCAGTTACTAAGCCAGTAATTCCTGCTCCAATAATTACTATTTCGGGTGTTTTTTTCAATCGGGTACCTTAATATATAAAACAAAAAACGGGCCAATATCGGCCCGTTTATTTTATGTCAGATAAAACGCTTTACGCTGAATTATTTATTCATCTCTGCCAATTTGGCTTTTGCATAGTTCATGAGTCCGCCGGCTTCCATTAAATTACGCATGAAAGGAGGAAACGCATGGGCCGTATATGTTTTATTCTGTGTTTTATTTACAATCACACCCGTATTTAAATCAATATCTAAAACATCACCCTGCTGAATATCTTCTACCGCTTCTGGACATTCCAAAATGGGCATTCCCATATTGATGCAATTTCGGTAAAAAATACGCGCAAATGTTTTGGCGATAACACATCCAACCCCTGCGTATTTGATTGAGATTGGTGCATGTTCACGAGATGATCCACAACCAAAATTCTTACCAGCTACAATAATATCGCCAGGAGACATGTTTTTTACGAAGTCTTTATCTTCATCTTCCATGCAATGTGCTGCCAGATGTTTTGGATCATGTGTATTCATATAACGAGCTGGAATAATCAAATCAGTGTTAATATCATCACCATATTTCCAGACTTTACCGTTTATTTTTTGTAATTCCATGATTCGATGCTTCCTTTCATCTTTAGCGAATAATCAGTGTTAATCCATCACTTCAGCGGGATGCGTGATATGCCCCGTCAGTGCAGAAGCAGCAGCCACCGCTGGACTCGCCAAATAAGCTTTAGATTCCGGATGACCAACACGACCCACAAAGTTTCGGTTAGTGGTGGTTATAGCCGTTTCTTTAGATGCCAGAATTCCCATATGTCCACCTAAACAGGGGCCACAGGTTGCAGGGCTAATAATACATCCAGAGTCATTGAATATTTCAATCAATCCTTCTTTGAGTGCCTGTGTCCATATAGTTTGAGTCGCAGGGAAAACGATAACTTTCAGGTTTTTATTAACCTTACGTCCCTTTAATATGCTTGCGGCAATCCTTAAGTCTTCCATTCGGCCATTAGTACAAGAACCGATTATTACCTGATCGACAGAGATATGACTGGATTCGCTGACTGTGTGGATATTATCAGGTGCAAATGGCCATGCTACGACGGGTTCCAGTTTAGTGGCATCGTATTCTTTCACTAAGCAATACTTTGCATCTGAATCACTGGTATAAAACTTATAGGGTCGTTTAGCTCTAGGTTTAACATATTCTTCAATCGTAGCGTCAGGGGTAATAATTCCTGATTTACCACCCGCTTCGATTGCCATATTACAAATAGTCATTCTGGCTTCAGCGCTTAAATTATGAATAGTACTACCATCGAACTCCATGGCACGATACAAAGCACCATCTACCGTTACATCACCAATAACCTGCAAAATAATATCTTTGGAACTGACCCACTTTGGCATTTCACCATTGAAAACAAATTTCATTGTTTCTGGAACTTTTAACCAAGTCATTCCAGTTGCCATACAATAAGCTAAGTCTGTTGAACCTACTCCGGTTGAGAAGGCGCCTAATGCACCATAAGTACAGGTATGAGAATCAGCTCCAATGACAATATCACCCGGTAAAACCAAACCCTGTTCCGGCAATAGTGCATGTTCAATTCCACCCTGCCCAACTTCGAAGAAGTACTTAATACCATATTCCTTGGCAAAATCCTTTACTTCCTGTACTTGCTGAGCAGAATTAATATCTTTTGCTGGAACAAAGTGACTGGGAACAAGGGCCACCCGTTCTTCATCAAAGACTTTATCAATTCCATTGTCCCGTAACCGTTTAACCGCAATGGGGGCGGTCACATCGTTTCCCATGCAAAAATCGATTTTGCATTCAACAAGTTCACCGGGAACAACAGATTCTTTTCCAGCATGAGCAGCTAGAATTTTTTCTGTTATGGTCATACCCATAGTGACATACTCCTTTATCTGGGATTTGCAGGCATAAACACTCTTTCCAGTAATAACAATTGGAAAAGTAATCTATTTATTTTACACCAGTTCCCGACTAAACTATTTGTTCTGTTCTTGAAGGTTTGTTCTTAGTTACATTCAAATTCTTAAAAAACAGCAATCGATTAATCGCATTTATATAAGCCAATGCTGAGGCAACAACAATGTCAGTGTTAGATCCACGTCCAGTGACTGTCAGGCCATTTTCCTGAAGTGTGACAGTAGCAGCACCGAGAGAGTCAGTACCCTGGGTTGTTGCTTGAATTGCGTAATTGACCAACTGGCTGCGGTCATCCGTGAGTTTCTGAATGATGTCATAGATTGCATCAACGGGACCATCACCATTCCCCTCACCGTGGAATTCCTGACCATCTTTTGTCAGAACGACAATCGCATGCGGGGCTTCATTGGTACTGCTGACCGCATAGACTGATTTCAAAGCAAACACTTCTGGGATATGGAGTTTTTCTTCTTCAACAAGAGAGACTAAATCTTCATCATAAACGACTTTTTTCTTGTCGCAGAGAACTTTAAAGCCTTCAAAACTCTTGTTTATCTGTTCTTCAGATAAATCGTTGTAGCCCAATTGTTCCAAGCGTTCCTTGAAAGCATGACGGCCGGAGTGTTTCCCCATAACCATTGAAGTACCAACCCAACCCACATCTTCTGCACGCATAATCTCATAGGTAGTCCGTTCTTTTAATACACCATCCTGATGTATCCCGGCTTCATGAGCAAATGCATTACCCCCTACAATTGCCTTGTTGGGTTGAACCGGTAAACCTGTCATGGTGCTAACCATACGGCTTATGCGATAAAGTTCTTCCGTCTTAATCCCTGTTTCATATTGGAAGAAGTCCTTACGACACTTCAAAGCCATAACGATTTCTTCCAAAGAAGCATTTCCTGCACGCTCACCGATTCCATTGACCGTACATTCCACCTGACGTGCACCATGGATTATTCCTGACAAAGAATTGGCAACGGCCAACCCTAAATCATTATGGCAATGAACGCTGATGATGGCCTTATTGATATTGGGTACTTTTTTGCGGATGTATTCAATACGATCACCATATTCCCAGGGATTACTATAACCTACGGTATCAGGAACATTAACGGTCGTAGCACCGGCATCAATCGCGGCTTCAATAACATCACACATATAATTGATATCTGTTCTGGAAGCATCTTCCGGCGAAAACTCAACATCATCAGTCCATTGACGCGCACGTTTAACAGCCTTTACGGCCATCTCAATAACCTGTTCTTTACTCATACGGAGCTTTTTTTCCATATGAATATCACTGGTTGCGATGAAAGTATGGATCCGTTTCTTTGCTGCAGGCTTCAATGCTTCACCAGCACGGTCAATATCAACATCCTTGGCCCGTGCCAATCCGCAAATGATAGGCCCTTTTACGCGTTCAGATATGAGTTTTACAGCATCAAAATCACCCGGTGAACTGATAGGAAAACCGGCTTCGATAACATCCACACCCAGACGAGCCAGTCGAAGTGCTATCTCTACCTTTTCAGACATGTTTAGTGATGCACCCGGGGATTGTTCCCCATCGCGTAATGTAGTATCGAAAATAAAAACTCGTTCGGACATGGTTGGTACCTCCTATATGGTTTTACCCGGTCAGAGCCGGGGTGTTAAAACAAAAAGTCCCTGGCCAACATTATTGAGTCGGCCAGGGACGAAATACTGCGGTTTTAACAGTAGCCCGTGGTACCACCCTGCTTTTCTCTTCCACACTCTCTGGAAAAGACTTGTTAAACGATATTACGGTCGAACCCGTCGTAAACTACTTTCATGTCTATCAACATGTGTTGTTCGTTCACGCGACTCCAAGGCGAGTTCAGTCTTTTCAGCTACCGGCTCTCACCTAACCCGGTTCTCTCATGAGTCTGAATAAAGACTTACTACTCCTCTTCATTGTCTTAAATTCATTCTCCATGAAAAGGATTTACTTGTCAACACCTTATCCTTCACATCCATCGAATGGACATCGAACGAGATCGATCTTGTTCGATGTCCATTTCCCCATAATTTCATATCAATTTGTCTTTCAATAACGCGTGATACCTTGTGATAAAATGAGATACAACAGTGAAACCTCAATCCAACCGAAAAGATAGACTCGATAAAAGAATGTGCGAATTGGGACTTTGTGATTCCAGAACAAAAGCCCAAGCGTTAATTCTATCTGGGATTGTCTATGTCAATGGAAACAAGATAGATAAATCGGGTGAACCGGTTGCTCAAGATGCAGTAATCGAAATCAAAGGAAACACATTACCTTTTGTCAGTCGGGGTGGTCTTAAATTACAAGCGGCTCTTGAGAGATTTCCAGTTTCCCCTAAGGACTTGATTTGCGGAGACATTGGCGCTTCCACGGGTGGCTTTACCGATTGTCTGTTACAGACTGGCGCAAAACGGGTCTATTCCGTAGATGTGGGATACGGTCAACTGGATATCAATCTAAGACAAGATGAACGAGTGGTTGTCCTGGAAAAACTCAACGCCCGGTTCTTATCCGATGAACACATCCCTGAACCATTGGACATGGTTGTTATGGATGTATCATTTATTTCTATTAAACTGATCCTTCCCAATATATACTCAATTTTAAAATCTGGTGGTACATTAATAACATTAGTAAAGCCCCAATTTGAAGCGGGACGAAAAGAAATCAGTAAAGGTTCTGGGGTTGTTCGTGACCCTGATGTAAGGCAAGCTGTTTTAGATGATATTCTGGATTTTTTGAATAAGACGGGTTTTATTGTCCATGGGAACATGGAATCCCCGATCCATGGACCGGCTGGGAATATCGAATTTTTAGTTTGGGCTCAAAAACCTTAATGTTTTTATCCAAAAGGATGCTTGTTAAATGAGTAACTCTGCCAAACGCATCGGTATTATCGCTAATCTGAAAAAGCCAAATGCTCTTTTGGAAATTCAGCGGCTTTGTCAATGGCTTACAGATAAACAATGTCAGGTTATTGTCACGGATGAGTTAAAGGGATTTGTCCCCCAGCCTTATCAATTAACAGAAATTGAAAAGTTACATCAGGACTCCGATTTGATTATTGTTCTGGGTGGTGATGGCACATTGTTATGGGGTGCCAGAAAAAAAGCCTATGGCTCTTGTCCTGTTTTGGGAGTTAATTTTGGCACTTTGGGCTTTTTAGTAAACACTTCTGTGGGAGAACTCTATCATAAGCTGGAGAGCATCCTGGCCAACGAATATGAATGTGATAATCGCATTATGATGGAGGCTTCGATTCTGAGAAAAGCTTCAGATAATGATGATTTACACACAGTTTGGAAGCAACAGGCATTAAATGATGTAGTCATTTCCAGGGATACTCTTTCTCGTATCATTAAACTTCGGATCCACATCAATCAACAGTTAGTTAATGAATATCGTGCCGACGGACTCATTATTTCCACGCCAACAGGATCCACTGGACATTCATTATCTGCAGGGGGTCCTATTGTCTATCCCACAATGGACGCACTCATCATTTCCCCATTATGCCCCCACACCTTAAGTAACCGGCCATTGATTATTAATGGCTCTGATGTTGTTGAAATTGAGATAGCCACTCCTCAGAATGAAACTTATTTAACACTGGATGGACAAGAAGGTTTACATCTTCAGCCACACGATCGTGTCATCGTACAGAAATCCTCACAGAGTATTAAACTAATATCTACCAATAGGACTTATTTTCAAATTCTCCAGACTAAGTTAAATTGGGGAGTCTAACAAGACTAATTATGAAAATTCAAACAAAATTGATATTGGCCTTTCTTGTGGTTGGAACGCTTCCAATGTTGGCTTCGGTATATTTGACTATAAATTTGAATGAAAAATGGTTGAATCTTGAAGCTCACAACCAGCTAGATAATGCAATAAATCTTGTTGATAAACAATATTCTTCATTAACATCAAGAACGGCTATTCCATCAACCATCCTGGCTGAAGATAAAATCATTATCAAGAATGTCGCCCAATGGAACAGCGCTGCATTAATTAAGCGAATGCAGGAGTATGGAGAAACTCTCAAAAAAACTGATAAGCGTGTGAATGATATTGAATTATTATCACCGCAACAACTTAAAGATTATGTGCCTGACAAAAAGGTATTAATTGAAAAAGCAAATCCTGTTTGGCAAGGATATACAATTACAACGACTCAAACCCAAACCGTTGGAGTCATGGTTTCATCAATTGGTGTCATTAGACAACAGGGTAAAATTCTTGGTGGAGTTAAAGTAGGTGCTTGGGTAAAAGACGGTATGGTTGATGCTATCCCAGGCTTTATACCTAATGTTCAGGCATCTCTGCTTGAACCTCCCTTTAAGGTAAATCCTAAAGACCCAGCCAGTCAAAGAATGAATACTGTAGTTCTTGATCAGAAGACAACTTTCCGTACAGAAAGATTACTGGTCAGTAATGTCCCCTTTCAAGTTATAGTGAAACCACTTAAAGACAAAAAAGATAATGTCATTGGCGCTATCTTTTTAGGGATACCCCGCTCTACTGTGGGGGAAGTGTGGAGTAAATACAAATATTCATTTTATGGTCTCATGGTGGGTGTCAGCGCAATTGTAGCTATCATTTTAGGACTTATTATTGCTCGCTCAATATCTAAGCCAGTTCAGGAATTGTCCAAAGGCGTGGATGAAGTATCTAAAGGAAATCTTGACTATCAGATAAAAATAAAATCTGGCGATGAAATACAAAACCTGGCCCATTCATACAATCAAATGGCTTTTAAGCTCAAAGAAATGCGAGAACTTGAACAGCAATTGAATCGTCAAGAAAAACTGGCTTCTTTAGGAAAACTCTCAGCAGGTGTTGCGCATGAAATCAGAAACCCCTTGGGGTCAATCAAAAGTTATGCAGCCATTCTGAGAGATCGTTTTTTGAAGGGTGAAAAGGAATTATCCATCATTAAAATCATTATTGATGAAGTAAATCGTCTTAATGATTTTATCCAGGAATTTCTTGATTTCGCACGACCGAGAGAACCTCAGATTAAAGAAGTAGATCCTCTTGATGTAATTCATAGGACTATTCAATTGGCACAAACACAGTTTTCTTCAGAAAATTACCATTTTGAAGTTCCTGACTCAAATCCTAAGGGGATGATTGCTGCAGATCCGAATCAACTGCAACAAGTACTCTTAAACCTGGTGTTAAATGGATGCCAGGCAATGAGTGAAGGTGGCACATTGAAAATCAGTTTTGCTGATAATGTAAACAACCATATGATTGGAATTGCTGTAAAAGATCAGGGGCCCGGAATATCTGAAGATGTTCTTAAAAAAATATTTGACCCGTTTTTTACAACCAGAGATGAAGGAACGGGGCTTGGATTATCCGTAGCCAATCAGATCATTGAAAATCACCATGGAAGAATTAAGGTTGACAGTGTACCTGGTGAAGGGACAACTTTTACTCTTTACCTCCCTTTAGTAGATAAATTCAGGAGTATTTCATAATGGCGAAGATCCTTATCGTTGATGATGAAGAACATGTCCGCGGCTCGATAAAAATGCTCTTAGAGTTTGAAGGCTATCAAATTCTGACAGCATCTAACGGACAGGAAGCTCTGGACCTACTCCAGCAGGAAGATTTTGATTTGGTCATATCCGATGTCCGAATGCCTAAGATGACAGGCTTGGACTTGCTGCATCACATAAAAAAAATGAATCCACTTCTTCCTGTGATGATGATTACAGCACATGCGACGGTGGACGATGTCATTGAAGCCATGAGAGAAGGTGCTTTTAATTACTTAAAGAAACCATATGAAAATGATGAGGTTGTCTTATTAGTAAAAAAAGCACTGGAAATGAACCGGCTGCAAAGACAAATTGCATATCTTCGAGATGAAATAGATCAAACACATCCATTTAAGAATTTTATTGGACACAGTCCAGCAATAAAAAGTGTTTTTGAATTGATTAGAAGAGTAGCACCAACATTTAGTACAGTTCTCATCACGGGTGAAAGCGGTACAGGTAAGGAATTAGTTGCCAGAGCCATTCATGACAACAGTCCTCGTCGTGATAAACCAATGATAAAAGTCAATTGTGTGGCAATTCCTGACACACTTCTTGAAAGCGAATTATTTGGACATGTCAAAGGTGCTTTTACTGATGCCACTTATACTAAACCGGGAAAATTTGAATTAGCTGAAGGTGGAACTCTTTTCCTTGATGAGATTGGGGATATGAGTTTATCTTTGCAGGGTAAAATACTTCGGGTTTTACAGGAAAAGGAATTTGAACCCGTTGGGGGTACTCATGTTAAAAAAGCCGATGTCCGTATTATTGCAGCGACAAATCGACCGCTAAAAAAACTGGTTAAAGAAGGAACATTTCGATCAGACCTCTATTTTCGGTTGAATGTTGTTCCGATTAATATTCCTCCTTTGAGAGAACGCCCTGAAGATATCCCTGATTTAATACAACACTTCATAAACAAGTATTCTCAAGAGTGCGGTAAAGCAATTAATAGAATCAAACCCGATGCCATAACATTTCTGCAACAATATGATTATCCAGGAAATGTTCGTGAACTGGAAAATCTTATAGAGCGTGCTGTGGTATTATGTTTGAATAATGAGTTGGGATTGAATGATTTCAACTACACCATGCCGGGTAATAATAATTCCAGTTCTGATAAGGATCATTTTTACAATATTCCTTACCGTGATGCAAAAAAGTTATTATTGGAAAGCTTTGAAAAACAGTATTTTAGTGATTTATTAAGCACTACGCATGGAAATATATCCCAGGCAGCACAGATGGCAGACATGGACAGAAATAACTTCAAAGATAAACTGCAGAGTTACAATATTGATCCTCATGATTTTATTCAAACGGAGTAATTACGAATGTACAAAAAACATACTGTGTTTATTTTCATAGCTGTTTTTTTGTTGGCAATATCTTTATCAATCCAAGTATCTGCTCAGAATAATTCCACCATTTTAGCGAAGGTTGGGAATCTTACTATTACACAATCTGATTTATCTCTTGAAATGATGAAGCCTTCATTGTCTGTAGTAACAGTCGGCCTCTCATCCCGTGAAGCTAAGCGGCGTGTATTAGATACTATTGTTGAAAACAGACTGATCATGAATGAAACCGCTCAAAAAAGGATTGTTCCCAAAGCCAACCAAATTGAACTTCAGTTATCAAAAGAAAAAGAACTTTATGGTGGAGAAGAAAAATTTCAAAGATTACTTAAAGAACTAAATATAAGTGAAAAAGAATATCGACAAAAGCTGAGTGAGCAATGGCAAGTCCTACAACTACTTCATATATATGTGTACTCGAAGGTTACTGCCATATCTCTCGAAGAAGCCCAAAGCTATTATAATAATCATCTGAAAGACTATTCTACTGGGGATTCTGTACGCTTTCGTTATATTTATATTCAATACGACCCCAATACTACGTCTGAAATAAAAAGTGCAAAATACAAAAAAGCTAAAGATGCTTATGATCTTTTGAAGACAAATGATTTTGAATCAATAGCAAAAATGTTTAGTGAAAGCGAGTACGGTATTGAAATTGGTCCGCCTGTTCTGCGGGGGCAGTTAAAGTCACTTCCCGAGATAGAAGACACTGCTTTTACCTTGAATGAAGGTTCCTATTCCAACATCATTACAACTAATCAGGGATTATTCATATTAAAGCTTGAAAGCAAACATCTTGGTCAAATCAAAAGTTTTGATCAAGTAAAGGTTGATGTACTGGATAAATTAGCTTCTGAAAAAGGAAAACTTTTTTACAACAATTGGATAAATGATCTAAAACAAAAATACCAAGTTATTTATTATGACGAAAATTTATAGGAGTTAAACCCGTGTCTAGCCATGATTTTTTACTCGAATTAGGCTCTGAAGAAATTCCTGCCGGCTATATTGCATCTGCAAGAGAACAAATAGTTGATATTGCCTCCAAGTGGTTCGTAAATAATGAACTGGAAGCTAAAGATATAAAAGGGTTTTCGACTCCACGTCGATTAACTCTGCATGTATCTAGTGTTTCGGATAAACAGGCTTTATCTGAAAAGGTAATTATTGGTCCCCCAGCAAAAGTAGCATTCAATCCTGATGGAACTTTGTCTAAGGCAGGCACTGGTTTCACTCGGAATCAAGATTGCGCTATTGAAGATACCTTTAAGATTCAGACAGATAAAGGAGAATATCTTGCTGTAAAAAAGATGGTCGGGGGATTAAATACATATGATCTTTTACCTGATCTATGTGAAGAAATACTAACTAAAATCAATTTTCCCAAGTCTATGTATTGGGAAGCAACCCAATATAGATATGCTCGGCCTCTCCGTTGGATTGTGGCACTATTTGGCGATCAGGTAATCACTTATTCAAAAGCTGGTGTGGACTCTTCTAATATTACATATGGACATAAAATCCGGGCAAATGAACAAATAGTTTTGCAAACCGCAAACCTACTGGAATATTTGTCTGTTTTGGAAAAGGCCTTTGTTATTGCAGACCATAACAAACGTAAAGACTCAATCCGGCAATTGCTTAATAAATCTGAAACCAGGAATTATGATGAGAATCTTTTAGATATAGTTACCAATCTTGTTGAATGTCCGGCAATTATCCAGGGTTCTTTTTCTCCGGAGTATTTAAAGCTTCCCCAAGATGTTTTAATTACATCAATGAAACATCATCAAAAGTATTTTCCATTAATAAATGACAATGGAAACTTAGACTCTGGTTTTATATCAATTCATAATTCTGATAAGAATGCTGAGAGATTCATTAAAGAAGGAAATGAAAGGGTTTTGGAAGCAAGACTATCGGATGCACATTTCTTTTGGAAAGAAGATACCAAAAATAAGCTGGAAGATAAATTCCCCAAACTATCTGGTCTTTTATTCCAGGCAAAGCTAGGCAATTATGACAAAAAAACCAAGAGAATCGAACAGCTTAGTCAATTTGTTGGTGAACTTGTTGGATTAACCTCTATTGAAACTGGTCATGTACAAAAGGCGGCTCATTTATCAAAAATTGATTTAATCACTGAAATGGTTAAAGAATTCACTGAGCTACAAGGTGTAATGGGCAAACATTATGCAAACTTCGATGGTGAAGATTCAGAAGTAGCCTTAGCGATTGAAGAACACTACTTGCCGAAAGGTCCTGAATCACCACTTCCATCCAATCTCATTGGTTCTATTGTATCAATAGCTGATAAATTGGATTCCATCATTGGATGTTTTGGTATTGGAATGATACCCACTGGATCGGAAGATCCTTTTGCATTAAGAAGATCAGCAAATGGTATTATTCGAATTATTGCAAATCACCCTGAATGGAATCTTTCATTAGAGAAAATCATTGATAAAGCTATTGAATTATATGTATCAGATGGTATTGATGCTTCATCCGGACATGATGCGGTATTTGATTTTTTCCTTAATAGATTAAAAGCATTCATGGCGGAAAAAGAGTATTCATATGATACGATTGATGCCACCTTATCAGTAGATTTCAAAAATGTCAGTGATGCATTGCTTCGTTGCGATGCTCTACACTCAATTAGACATTCAGATGATTTCAATCCTTTAACAGTTGCATTCAAACGAACTATGAATATTTTGAAGCAAGCACGTGAAAAATATAATGCACAAACTTTTGGACAACCCAATGAATCATATTTTATTGATTCTTCGGAAATCAATTTGTTTAAAACAATTAATGTTATTACAGGGGAAATTAACAGGTTCTGTTCTGAAAAAAACTATATGATGGCTTTACAAGAAATAGCAAAGTTACGAACGCCGATTGATTTATTCTTTGAGAAAGTAATGGTTATGGATAAAGATGATACTATCCGCAACAATCGTTTAGCATTACTGGAAATGATGGAAAACTCATTCAATAAAATTGCAGACTTTAGTTGTCTAGTAATTGAGGAATAAAAAATAGGAATACTAAATTTTATCTGCTAATATACTCTGAACAAGAAATCCTTATAAATCAAAGATATATTTAAGGAGTATGAAATGTCATTAGGAAAACTAATAAAGATATTAATCTTTCTTGCTTGTTTAGCTGTATTAGGGTTTTATTTCAAGGATTCCATTTCAGAATTCATGAGTGGCTATCGACATGACAAGGCTCCAGAGACAATAGCTGCCCAATTAGGAGTAAACACTGACCAAGGATTAGCCGGTATAACTGGACAGACCCAAATTGGAGCTCTACAGAAGGCAAAAACAAAAATAACTGCAGCAGATTTATCGACTATAAAAAATGGGGTCGAACTATATCGAGTGGATCATAATGGTGCTTTACCACAGAATCTTGATGATTTAGCAAAGTCAGGGGCTTTAGGTAATAATTCAATTCCAAAAGACCCGTGGGGAAATCAATATGATTCACTTAATTCAAACGGAAAGTTTTATATCATTTCCGCAGGTCCAGATAAAGTTAAGGGAACTGCAGATGATCAAACCATTGATATCTTAAATAGTGAAAATTAGCAGAACTAATATTTATATAACTTCATAACATCTTTCAATGTGGGCATACCTTCCAATGCTCCTGAACGGGTTACTTTTGTTGCACCTACACACACAGCAAACTTTGTAGAATCAAGCAAACCCATTCCTCCAGCATAAGCTAAGGCAAATCCACCACAAAACGCATCCCCTGCTGCAACGGTATTTATTGCCTTAACCTTGGGAGCCTTAACTAATTCACAAGTATTAGATGACATCACAAAAGCACCCTTTGAACCAAGAGTGATGATAAGGTTTTTTATTCCCTTTTTGAGAAGAATATTTCCAATGTCTTCTATCGAAGTTTTAGTGTTTAATGATTTCCCAGCTAAGAGAGTTGCTTCTGTTTCATTAGGGATTAACACATCAATTAAGGGGAAGACTGACGGTGTAAGATGATGTGCAGGCGCGGGGTTCAAAATTACAGGAATATTCTTTTTATGTGCCAATACGATTGCTTTTTCTACAGTTTTCAGAGGTATTTCCAACTGAATCAATAAGGCATTAACATTATCAAAAGCATCGTTCATCTCCAACAAATCTGAGGGTCGTAGGTCATGATTAGCACCTGGTATCACAATAATTGAATTTTCAGCTTCATTATCAATACCAATAAGAGCTACTCCACTTGGCTTTTCAACTCTCTTGATATATTTGGTTGATACCTTATTGGTTTTTAATATGCGACATAATTGGTCCCCGAAAAGATCATTCCCTAATGAGCTCACAAAGGAGACATGTGCACCCAATTTTGCTGCAGCAACAGCCTGATTTGCACCTTTTCCGCCCGGATTTTGAGAAAACAATCGACCAAGTATCGTTTCTCCTGGTTTAGGCAATCTATCAACCAAACCAACTAAATCCATGTTTGTACTTCCAATTACCAAAAGTCGTGTTTTCATATTAAGCATCCTCAATGACAGATTTTATGAGTTGAGGGCTATCAATAATCTTGTCACTAAAGGTAATCGCTTTTTTAAGATCAATAAGTGCCTTTTCCATTTTGGACTTATCGTTATAGCAAATAGTAATTATCGGGGTATTGGCTGTAACCCTATCTCCCACTTTTTTATGTACCCAAAAACCTACGGCGGGATCAATAATTGATTCCAAAGATTCCCTTCCCGCTCCTAAATAGACTGAAGCCAGACCTATATCCAAGGCATCAATCTTCTCAATATAACCTGATTGGGAAGCTTTCAAAACCTTTTTATATTTGGCTTGAGGCAACAAATCATAATCATCAATAACCACAGGATTACCCTTCTGAGCTTTAATAATTTCTCCAAATTTCATTAAACCTGTTTTGTCTTGAATGGACTTGATTATTTTTCTTTCTCCCTCAATTCTATTTTTAACGACTCCACTCATCAGAAGCATATAAGCACCCATAATAATAACTAATTCAAGGGTATCATCAGGTCCATTACCCTTTAGCAACTCAATGGATTCAATGATTTCCAAGCTATTTCCAATCGTATTACCAAGAGGTTGCGACATATCGGTAACTAAAGCGACAGATTTCTTTTTAAACTGTTTTGTCATTGAAACAAGAGCTTTTGCTAATACAGTGGCCTGATATTCATCCTTCATAAAAGCACCACTACCCGCTTTCACATCAAAGACAAAGGATTGAGCTCCTTCCGCCAACTTTTTACTTAAAATACTCCCAACAATTAGGGGAATACTATCAACTGTTTCGGTTACATCTCGCAAAGCGTATATTTTCTTATCCGCCGGAACTAATGTTGATGTTTGACCTCCCAAAGCTAAACCATATTTAACTACCAATGATTTAAATTCTTCCATGGAAAGATTTACATTGAATCCGGGAATAGATTCCAACTTATCCAGGGTTCCACCTGTATGGCCTAGTCCCCTGCCAGATATCATCGGAACGGGTGCGCCACAGGCCGCTACTAATGCCGCCAGGGGAATACTTACCTTATCCCCTACTCCTCCAGTAGAATGTTTATCAACTGGGCGATATTTCATCTTTGGGAATTTTATGACATCACCTGAATTCATTAACGCTTTAGTATAGTTAAGAATTTCAATATCATCCATTCCACGGAAATAAACAGCCATTAGAAATGAGGCCATCTGATAATCCGGAATTATTCCTAAAGTATAATCTGATACCAGAGAATTGATCTCATCTAAAGTTAATGGAATCCCATTCTTTTTCTTTGCGATTAAATCAAGAAGATTTGCCGGTTTAGCTTTTTTCATAGGGTTTTCCTGTAGATGCGGGTGATATGGACTTTCCAATTGCACTAACTAGAACGATAACTGTTAATAAGTATGGAATAATTTGTATAAACTGATTAGGAATTCCTGAGCCTGAACTTTGCAGATGAATGTTCAATGTTTCGGCGGCACCAAACAAAAGGCTGGCTGCCAAACAGCCCCATGGATTCCATTTTCCTAATATCATTGCAGCCAAGGCTATATATCCCCGTCCCCCTGTCATATTGTCGGTAAATTGATGTTGTTCGAGAGCAAGATAAGCCCCCGCCAATCCAGCCAACATCCCTGATATTAATACTCCCCAATACCGATACATCAGAACATTAATTCCTACGCTTTCCGATGCCTCAGGTTTTTCACCCACAGATTTTAGTCGAAGTCCATACTTTGTATACTGGAGCAATATGAATGTGATTGGAACTAATAATAAGGCCAGAATCATCACAGGTGATATACCCTGGGCTCCTCCAAGCATTGGCAATCCTTCTACGCGTGCTGAATTACTTGTACTCCCAAAAATCAACTTAAGAAGATATTTGGTGATTCCGACAGAAAAAAGATTGATTGCCACACCACTGATAATTTGATTAGCACAGAATTTCACAGTCGTTACAGCATGAATAATTGCTGTCAAAAAGCCTGCGGTAATACCACCAACGACTCCCAACCAGGGATTTCCTGTGTAATAGATGGTTAAAACACAACCAAGAGCGCCATTTAACATCATCCCCTCAAGAGCAATGTTTACAATGCCAGCACGCTCACTAACCATTCCGCCCATGGCCGCCAGAAGGTACGGAATAGATATCCGAATTACTTGAATGAGTATGATGAAATATTCCAATTGAATCATAAAAACCTTAAACTAATTTTCCGTTTTGTATTCTCATTATGTTATTAAACGATTTATGACCTGCGGATGGGACATCGACTGACGTAGCTATCAATTGACACGTATTGGGAATTAAATCCAACATCATCGTCATATGCTTAACATCCAGTTCTGATGCAAAGTCATCCCATAATATTACTGGATATTCTCCCGAAAAACGATAGAGAAAATTAACTTGTGCCACCATTAACAAGAGAATAGCTGTCCTTTGTTCTCCCTGTGAGCCATAATTTTTTAATAATTTTTCTCCATCATAAAAAGATATATTATCCCGATGAGGCCCCATACTGGTTGAACCCTTGAATATTTCCGATTCACGATTGTCGTTGAGGTCCTGATAAATCTCATTAATATTTAGTTTTTTCATAGAGGGCTCATATTCAAGATTGATATGAGTTCTATTTATCTTGTTAAACGTTTCCAATAACTGATTGATTATAGCCAAACTATCGACTCTCTTCTGTGTTATGAAGAGTCCCGTTTCTACTAATTGGCTATTCCAGGCCTCTACGCAATCAAAAGGGGACCGATTAGCACGAACATCCTTGAGAGCCTGATTTCTTTGTTTAACAACATGATGGTAACGCTGGAGATGTTTTAAATACTCAACATCAATCTGGCATAAACAGCTGTCAATAAATGCCCGTCGTCCCTGAGGTTCTCCTTTTATCAAGGATAAATAATCAGGAGTAAAAAGAACAACGGGCAACTTGCCAACCAGTTCAGATCGTTTCGTAACAGGAGTATCATTGACCGAAAATGAATTCCCCTGAGAGGCAATTCGATAGCGAATCTTATGACGAACCCGGTTTCGAGTAAAGTGAATGGAAACAAAAGCCTGTTCCTGGCCAAATCGGATTGTTTCACGAGTAATAGACGTTCTAAAGGATTTTCCCAATGCACCAATATAAATGGCCTCAATTAAATTAGTTTTTCCCTGAGCATTATCACCTCGGATTAAAACATGAGAATCATTTATTGGGATTTTGATGGAAGAATAATTTCTGAAATCCAGCAACTCAAGAGAATCTATTTTCATGAAGCCTTACCAGGCAATTAAAAGCGCAAATAAGATAAAGAAAATGTTTATAATCCAGAAAAACCATTTAACAACATATTCATATGAACGATTAATCGAAGACAATACAAAACTCACCAGAAATAAGAAAAGTCCCGTAGAAAACAATAACCCATTTATTATCGACATATTTCTTCTAAAGAAAAAAGTACCCACCAATGTTAAAACAAAGGCGATGGACATCAATCCCGTATGATAAACAGGAAGGACGCTTATACCCGAGTGATGAGATTTAATCAGGTCAGCTTTTTGATGAGCCTCAAACTGGCACTCAGGACAAAAAACTTTACCGTCAATCCAGTCACAACACTCCTCACAAAGCGGTTTCTGGCAAGAAAAACACTCACCTGTGGCCTGGACATCAGGATGAATCGTACAGGTAATCGTTTGAGTATTATTTTCAGTATCATTATCCATGAAAAAAGTCTAACATATTCATAAAACAAATCGTGCTTATCTTATTGTGTGTACCATGAATAAAAAAATTACATTAACAGATCAACGCTCTCTTTGGATCATTGTTGTCTTCTGGGTTTTACTGCTCCCATTATTACACCCATGGATAAACAGCGATGGAATAGCTTACTATGCCCAACTTCGTTCAATAGTCATAGATGGGGATTTACAATATTCTAATGAATTTGATTACTATTACAAAATTTTCACCGGAGACAGCTCCGCTCCGAAGATTACTTCTTACAAACCTGCCCATGATAAAAGTGGATTGTTTTCTCCAGATGAACCACGAACAATTACTAATCACACACCCAACAGAACATCCTGTGGACCAGCCCTGTTATGGTTACCTTTCTTTTTAATTGGTCACCTTCTAACCTATTTGTACTATTTGTTCACCGATACAAACCTGATGAATGGATATTCTCTTTTCTATGTGGGAAGTATCAGTTTTGGAACTGCAATTTATGGATTGATGACCCTGATTTTGTCATATAAATTTGTCAGGAACTGGTATTCATGCACCATTTCGTTACTGTCAATAATCGGGCTCTTATTTACCACGCCTTTCATATATTACCAATCGCTCGTTCCGAGTATGGCGCATGTTTTATCCTGTTTTTCTATCTCATTATTTCTTTGGGTATGGTGGAAATTAAAAGATAAAGGATCTCTCGAATATCTCCTTATAGGCCTTTTGGCGGGATTGGTGGGTCTTGTTCGTTGGCAGAACTTACCTATTGTATTAATTCCCTATATATGGTTTTGGTTAAAAAATAGGAGTAAACACTATCTTTCCAATTCAACAGCATTGTCTTTAGGGTTATTTATAGGATTCCTTCCACAATTGATTGTATGGAAAATTGTTTATGGGTTTTGGTTTCTCATTCCGATGGGAAATGAAACAATGAACTGGGCCAGCCCCAGAATATGGGATGTTCTTTTTTCATCACGGCATGGTTTTTTAACATGGAATCCCGTGTATTTTTTAGTATTTATCGGTCTCGGATTACAAACGAAGGAACATCGAACAAGATCGATCTTGTTCGATGTTTTTATCCTTTTTCAAATCTACATTAACGCCGTACCTGACAATTGGTGGGCTGGATCCTCATTTGGATATCGGAGATTGTTAGACTTGTATCCCATATATTGTCTGGGTTTAGCGGGTTTTTTATCATGTATACGAATAAGAATTGGATTATTCGTTTTATCGATGTTATCGGTATGGAATATCAATTTAATGCTTCAATTTGCGTTAGGAATGATAAGTCATTCAGAATCAATAGGTTGGATAGATGTTATAAAAAATACTGTATTTAAAATCCCTAAAAATCTTGGTCAAGTTATAAAATATGTGCTATACAGACAATAATGTGTTTAAATGTATAGAATCTACACAAGGATGGGGATATGAAATATTACCTTTTCATAATAACAGGAGTTGTGTTTATGATTCAGATGGTATCTGCAAATATTGGACCGAAAACTTCATGTAAAATTCATGAGAATATAAATGATTTCAAAAAAGCTGTTAGTTATAACCTGGAATACAATGACATATCCCATGAATTTACATTAGCAAAAGAAAACGGCAGTTTCGTCTCAAATGGGCAAATAGTCTCCCCCGTTATCAGATCTAAATTTCCTTTTGATACATTATTACTTTCCTGGAATGGGAAATATCCCTCCCAAACACATTTGAGAGTAGAAGCACAGGTCCATGTTGGATTCAATAAATGGTCATCTTGGTACGAAATCTCCGATTACCAGGAAAATCCTGAGATAAACCGTCATCGAATGAAAAAGGATGAATACGGATATGTTGATGTAGATCAGATTAAACTAAGCAAACCCTCCAATGCTTTTAGATATCGTTTTTCTTTATACTCTGATTCATCGGAACACACGCCGACATTACGCCGAGTATCCTTCAGTTATGCAAATTATAAAAAAGACACACCTGTTAAAGAAAAGTTAGTGATAGGGAAATCAAGAAAAGACTGGATAAGAAATCTTGATGTCCCCTATAGGTCACAAATGGTTGAAGCCAAAGATTTATCTTGGAGAATCTGTCATCCGACATCTTTATCTATGGTTTTAGATTATTATGGAAAGTCTTTTGCAACAGCTGAAGTCGCACAAAATGTATGGGACAATTTGAACAATATTTATGGAAACTGGATTTATAATGCCGCATTTGCGGGTTCTTTAGGTTATCGATCCTATGTGCAGTATTGTGGAAATTTTGACCCAGTAAAAGAACAAATATCACAAGGACATCCTGTTATATTGTCTATACGTTATAACGAAGGGGAATTAAAAGGTGCTCCGGTAAACAGTACTGCCGGGCATATTATCGTGGTCAGAGGCTTTAGTGAAGAGGGTAACCCTATTGTGAATGACCCGGGTGCAGAAGATGTATCCAAGGGATACATTACACTCGATAAAAATGAGTTGGAAAAAGCATGGTTAAATCATAGTGGTGCCATTGTAGTTGTTCAACCAGAGAAATAATTATTGCAAAAGTGAAACAGGATCAATATCTATATAGTTTGGCATTACCACCCCTTTTTCAGTCATCGTTGTTCTAATTTTTTTGATAAATTCCACATGATTAAATGCCTTAGGCATTTTCATTAGCACATGACATCTATACTTGTCTTTGATTTTTTGGATTGTTGCAAATGACGGACCTAAAACTTCAATGGGAGTGTCTGGCTCTTCAAGAATCAATTGCCTTACAGTTCGGGCAAACTCAGCTGCCTGACTGAAACAAGTTTCCTCCTTACGATGATGATAAACAGAAAGAGCTAATCGTTGATATGGAGGGAACCCCAGTTTATGTCTCAACCTTAGTTCACGTCGATAGAATTCATGTCTTTCCCCATTGATAACCGCGCACAGAGCATGATGATTGGGATTAAAGGTCTGGATAGCCACAAGTCCGGGGGATGTTCCACGCCCTGCTCGACCTGCCACTTGCGTTAATAAGGCATAAGCTCTTTCAGCAGAACGGTAATCAATAAGATTTAATAACTGATCCGCATTAATAACACCCACCAAGGTAACGGTAGAAATATCAATACCTTTAGCTATCATCTGAGTACCCAGTAGTATCTTTGTTTCTCCCTGAATAAAATTTTTAAGGATCTTTTGGGTTACGCCCCTCTTCTTACTAACGTCAACATCCAATCTATTGAGTAAGTATTCTGGCAAAAGTTTTTGAACACACTCCTCAACCTGTTGAGTTCCTGTACCCAGGTATTTAATCATTCCGGAACCACAGTTTTCGCAACTATCAGGAGGAATACTAACTAATCCACAATAATGGCAAAGCAACCTATGGGTAGATTTGTGATAAGTCATCGGGACTGAGCAATGATTACATTGGTAAGCCTTTCCACAGGCCCTACACATTAATACTGTGGAATAACCCCTTCTATTTAGAAATAACAACACCTGTTCATCATTGATTAATTTATCTCTCATCATGGAATTCAGTGAAGGAGAAATAATTGTACTTGCTGAAGTTCCTTTGTTAATCTCCTTACGCATATCGATAACCTTGTATTTAGGCATAGGCCGATTATCAATTCGTATTGATAAATCATAAAGAGTATATCTTTTTAATAGCGCATTATAATAGGATTCCATGGACGGTGTAGCACTACCCAGTATGATTGAAGCAGATTCAATCTTTGCTCGCATTATAGCGACGTCACGAGCATGGTAGCGAGGATTATTATCCTGCTTGAAAGTGTTCTCATGTTCTTCATCAATAATTATTAAACCCAGATTTTTCACTGGCGCAAAGACAGCAGATCGTACTCCTACGACAATTCGTGCCTCGCCCCTTTGGGCTCTCCACCACTCATCACTCCGAACACTTCCTGTTAACCCACTATGTAAAACGGCAACCCAATTCCCAAACCTTTCTTTAATTCTATTGATGAGCTGATAAGTCAAAGTTATTTCTGGTACCAGAACCAAAATCCCCTTACCTTGATTCAATATATTGTGGATTGCATGAAGATAAAGCTCGGTTTTCCCACTTCCAGTTACTCCGTATATCAAGTTCACATTGAAATGGCCATGATTTAACTTCTTAAGAAGTTGAATCATTACTTCGTTTTGCTCAGGAGTGAGGGTTTGATGCTTAATAGTGGATAATAAAGGGAATTCGTCGGTTAAAGTAGATTTTTTCTCGGATTTTTTTGTCAGCTTAGGTATGGCTGCGAAAACAGCTTCACCAACAGGGCATTGGTAATAATCAGACATCCACAATAATAATTTAAGAATATTCTTACTTAAGGATATGTTGGGTTGCTCAATTCCTAATATTGGTTTTGGATTTTTTACATCTGTAGTATCAAGTATTCTTACAACAACCCCTCGTTTCATCATTTTACGAAAGGGAACCGAGACCAAAGAGCCTATATGAACAAAATCCTGATATTCATCAGGTAAAATATACGTAAATAACGAATGAATCGGTACATCTACAGCTATTTCAATATATTTCAATCCTTTTTCCTTGCTTCAAGTGAATATGAATTCTAGAATGTATGTAGATTAGCAGTTACTTTAATTCAGGACAATAAGATGCCCATAAAAATATTCTATATATTATTAGTTATATCCTTATTCAATATTGTATCCCCAAATATGGCAGCGGACTTAGTGCCTCAATCAATTTACACGCAAAATCAACAAATCAGAGTTTATCAAAGTTATATCCTTGGTTCTTTTTATAAGTTTAATGGTCAATATGATAATGCCCTACAAGAATTTATGAGAGGATTGTCCTGGGATTCAACAAATGTTGAAATAACAATGGAAGTTGCTGAGCTTTATTATCTTCAAGATGATTTTGATAAGGCCACGACATATTCAAAAAAAGTCTTAGCCATTCAAAAGGATAATCCAACCGCAAGATTATTATTGGGAACAATTTATGCCAGATTAAATAAGCATACACTTGCGATTAACGAAATCCTACAGTCATTAATGAATGATTCGACTCAAGATGCTGCGGAATCTTTATTGGCAGAAGAATACTGGCGAACGGGTAATATTAAGAGTTCAATCGATCACTATGAAAAAGCAATATCTCTTAATCCTGCAGATATTATTTCTATTTTTCAATTAGGTACACTCTATTCGCTCACCAGTGATTATGAAAAAGCAGTTGAATGTTTTAAAACAGTAACAAAGCTCAACCCAAACATTCCAATGGGATATATTAGTTTGGCAAATTGTTATGAAATGTTGAATCAATCATATTTAGCAGAAACAGCGTATCTAAAAGCCATAAGTTTGGATAGCACATCCATTCCTGCTTATACTGGGCTTTCTGAAATTTATATAAGCCAAATGAATTACTCTTCAGCAACAACCTACCTCAGTTATCTCATTACTAAACAACCTGATTATAACAGTCACAAATTACGCTATGGAATTGCCCTGGTCCATTTAGGTCAATATGAAGAAGCTCAGAGTTATCTTGAACCACTCGTAAGTAAGAAGGATAACTCACCACTAGCTAAACTTTATCTTGGATTTATCTACCATCATAATGGTAATAAAACAGGGGCAGCCAACTTCATAAAAGATTCAATAATTCAGGCTTCAGATGAAAAAAACATTCTGAAACTTTACAGTAACTACTTCTCAGAGACCCATCAAATACCACAATCAATTGATTATCTCGAAAAGATCTATCAACAATATCCACAATATTCGAGCATAGCTTTTTCCTTAGCTTTATCCTATGAATCATTAAATAAACCAGATATTGCCATGTCATGGTACCAAACTGCTTATAAAAAAAATAAAAACAATCCTGAGATACCCTATCGTATGGGACTAATAAATCTTGAAAATAAACAATATGAAAAAGCCATTGGCTACTTGAAAGAATCCATTAGCTTAAGTCCTGATGAACCCGATTATTTGAATGCATTAGGGTATGTTTATGTGGAAAATAATATTTACTTTGAAGAGGCGCTAAAATTACTGATAAAGGCAGTGTCTTTGTCACCTGAGAAATACTACATACTGGATAGTCTGGGGTGGTGTTATTTTAAAAGAGGTGACTATGAAAAGGCGGTTGAGTATTTGGAAAAGTCGTATAAAATTAATCCCAATAACAGTGAAATGATCTTACATCTTGCGCAAGCATATTACAAAAATAACAACCTTGAAAAAGCTATATCACTTTTGGAAAAAAGACTTTCAGACGATAAAGGAAATAAACAAATAAAAAATTTACTCAGAGAATATAAACAAAATTTTTTATTAAAATAATCCCCACAGTTTTGCCATCCAAACAAAACCACCAATTACCAACAAATATCCAATTTTATTGTCAAATATAAGTGCCCAAATAAAACCACCGAAAACCAATCCCAAACATATTAGACCTTGGACACCATTTTGGACTATATTTTCTTTTAACTTATTAATATTCCCAAGATTAGATTGTGCCAATAAAGCAAGGTGACTTATGGATTTTAGTATCACAGGCTTTCCCTCTTATCTATTATTTACTTATTCTACCAGCTCGTATCAATGCATTTGTAGGAATAGGAATATAATAACCAATACCCGGAATTTTCCATGTTGGAACCCCAATTCCTGTCAATATCCCCAAAAGGGTATAGATAGTACATAATCCAAATAACATTAATTCCATATAGTCAGATATCATTATCAGAATAACAACTACCATGACCATAGCAACTAATGAATTAAACGGTTTTTTCTGTTCAAGGCGAGCTTTTTTAAGGCTCATATATGGCAAATTGCTTACCATCAACATTCCTAAAATAAAAGCCAACATTGGAATCCACTTCGGCATGAAAATCCAGTTATATTTCTCAAAAACCATAATTGTTGACAACAACATGGCAGCGGCACCCGGGATCGGAATCCCAACAAAACCTTGTTTTTCTTCACCCTTACTTTGTACATTAAATCTGGCTAAACGTAATGCACCACATATCACATACATTGCACAGGCGGCTAAAGCAATTTTACTACCATACCCATGAGCCAGCTTATAGGATATAAAACCGGGGGCAATTCCAAAAGTCACCAAATCAGAAAGTGAATCATATTGGACACCAAACTCACTTGATGTACCTGTCATACGGGCAATTCTTCCATCTAAACCATCCATAATTACCCCAATAAAAATTGACCATATTGCTTGTTCAATCTGATTGTTATTTGCAAAGATAATAGCTAAAAATCCACAAAATAAGCTTGCAGTAGTAAACAGGTTAGGTAACAGATAAATACCCTTGATTGAATTAATCTTCTTCATGTTTTTCTATTTCAATCGTGCAATAATGGTTTCTCCACCTCGTACACGATCTCCTTTTTTCACAATTACTTCTGCTTCTAATGGTAAGTAAATATCGGTTCTTGATCCAAAGCGTATCAGCCCTATTTTTTCACCACGCTCTACAGACGAACCTTTTTCCAAATAACATACAATTCTACGGGCAATCATTCCTGCTATTTGCCTTACCCATACCTTTTTACCATTATAGAATATACAGATGAGGTTATTTTCATTTAATTCCGAAGATTTACCATCCATCGCATTATGAAATTTCCCTTGTTTATACTGAGTTTTTATTATTTTACCCGCCACTGGAGAGCGGTTAATATGAACATCGAATACAGATAAAAATACACTTACTCTTTTTAATTTAGCATTTGAATGTTCGTCTAATGAGGGGATTTCATCAATAATATCTACCTTTCCATCTGCTGCAGAGACTATAATATCTGGTTCAGATGGGATAGTTCGGGAGGGGTCTCTAAAGAAAAAAGCTATTAACGTGATAAAGATGACAGGAATGAATGCAAAACGCCAATCCCACCATCCTATTAAAATAGTTAATAATATAAGTGGAGCTATAAAAGGTAAACTTTCTTTTGCTATCGACATAAGGCTACAATTCTATTTTTAATTTGTATATCAAATAATAACTAAAGAAAACAACATTGCCAATTATTCTTTTACTATGAATTCGATTTTATTATCCATCTATTGGTATTTCTGGTTGATAATCATTGGTATATCAATGATTCCTCTGAGTATTATATTGTTTCCTAAAGCTCCAGAGAAAGGGGTGTTACTGTCAAGAACTCTGGGGTTAGGTTGTTTATCTTTTTTATCATTTACGGCAGTATCTTGGTTTCATATCTCTTATTGTAAATATTTGCTCTGGTCTATTGTTATTGTACAACTTATTTTAAATTGGGGTCTATTGGATCCCCTTGGAAAAAATACACAATTAGCACTAAAAGACAATTGTAAAAAGATTTTAGCTTATGAATTATTCGGACTATTGGTCTTCAGCATTTTATTGACTATAAGGGCATTAAACCCTTCTATTATTGGAGCTGAGAAATTAATGGACTCGGCTATTCTTAATTCTCTAATACGAACAGATGTTCTTCCGCCTCCAGATCCCTGGCTCGCTGGATACTCATCGAACTATTACTATTGGGGACACATGATATTTGCCAATGTATTGAAAATGAGTGGCATCTATTTTTCTTATGGTTATCAATTTGCGCTTGTAACAGTCTTTTACTTAACATTCCTCCACTGTTTTACTGTTTCTATGTCACCAAATAACAAAGAACGTTTATGGACTGGCATTTTCCTATGCATCATAGTCTGTCTATTGGGAAATCTATATCCAGTAGTACAACTCGTCAGAGGTAATAATATTGATTATTGGTCAAGTTCAAGAGTAATCCCCTACACAATTAATGAATTCCCGTTTTTCAGTTTCATTCATGGGGATCTTCATGCACATTACATAAACCTACCTTTTGTATTAGCACTCATTTGTTTACTCCTACAGTACAAACTAAATCGTTCAAATGCCCTAAGCATCGTAACAATTTCTTGTTTTTCCCTCTTGTGTATGATCAATCCATGGGATGTACCAATAATATTATTATTAATTATAGTTTTTATATGTCATAACCTTAAAAAACTAATGAGTGCTAAGAACATTTTTCATGTTTTATTTATATCAAGCTTGCTAATCGTTACTTTTCATCCATATTGGCATAACCTGTCATCATCAGTAAAAGGAGTAGGAATTGTTTCAACTCCAAGTGGACCACTGGCTGTATTTTTTGTTTGGGGAATATTTGGGGGATTTTCACTTTTATTACTCAATAAGCCAGTAAAAAATAAATTGGATTTGATTTATTTGTCACCATTAGTTTTATTATGCTTCGTATCAACTAAATACTGGCCAGGATACTTATTAATTTGGTGGGGAGTGCTTATTTATATCCTGGATAAAACGAGTACATATAGGGTACTGATTTCAATAGCATTAATTAGTATAGGGTCATGTGAATTTTTATACCTGATTGACCCCTACAATGAGGGCATGTTTTATAGACATAATACAGTATTTAAGACATATTTCCTTTCCTGGATTCTTTTAGGATGTGGATTGTCACCATTTATTGCGAAATATTGGATAAAATCTACACCCAAAATCCGTGTACATATAGTACTTTTAATATCTCTGGGTCTTATATATCCTATCGCTGTTGTTCGAGATAGAGTTAACTCAAACAGTTCATGTACATTAGATGGCTTGTGTTATATGGATAAATTAATGCCTCAGGAGAAAGATGCCATAAAATGGCTAAACACCTATCTAACAGGAAATCATGTAATTCTGGAGGCACCAGGATCAGCTTATTACTATACAGGAAGAATATCTTCGTATACGGGGCTTTCATCATTACTTGGGTGGGGCAACCATGAGGTTATATGGAGAAATAATACATCACTCATTGAAAAACGATATAAAGACATATCTCTTTTATGGGGAACAAATGATACAGAAATTTTAAAGTCTCTAATACAAAAATATAAAATCGAATATGTGTATGTAGGTTTTCTAGAAAATATGTATTACCCGAATAATAACAAATGGAGCTCAGTTGGTAAGATTATTTACTCTCACAATTCAATTACCATTTATAAAATTAACCCTACCCTACATCACCATAATTGATTTTTTCTCTAACATATTGTTTGAGTAAAAACTTTATTCTGCTATTTTGTTCTTTCGACAAGGTTGGATCATCGTTGATTATTCTCTTTGCATCATCTCGTGCTAATTTCAGCCATTCTTCATCTCTTTGGAGATTGGCAATATAATAATTGATGGCACCATGTTGCGCAGTACCAATCATTTCACCAGGGCCTCTTAGTTTCATGTCTTTTTCAGCAATCACAAATCCATCTGTAGTTTCTTCCATTATTCTTAATCGTTGTTTTGCAATTTCAGACACATTATTTTCAGAAACAAGAAAACAAAAAGATTCATAAAATCCTCTTCCAACTCTTCCTCGCAGTTGATGCAATTGAGCTAGTCCAAATCTTTCTGCATTTTCAATAACAATTATGTTTGCATTCGGAACATCAACACCAACCTCAATCACTGTTGTGCTGACTAAAATATCAATCTCTCCATTCACAAAAGAATTCATTGTTGATTGTTGATTCCTTTTGTTTTGTCTTCCATGGACCAACCCAATTTCAAAATCAGGAAATATTTTTCCAAGTTCCTTATGCATTGATAATGCGGCTTTAATATCACTCTTTTCGGTTTCATTAATTAAAGGATAAACAAAGTAAGCTTGACGTCCTTTTGTAATATTTTCATGGATAAACTCATATAGTGCAGTACTATTACTCTCACATATTTGAGTTTTGGTGGGCTTTCTTCCAGGGGGGATTTCATCAATAACTGATATATCCAAATCTCCATAAACACTCATACTAAGTGTTCTGGGAATGGGAGTAGCTGTCATTATTAAAACGTCAGCAGTATTACCCCCTTTTAACCTAAGACTATCTCTTTGAATTACACCAAACCTGTGTTGCTCATCAATTACAATTAATGATAATTTTTTAAACACCACATTGTTTTCAATCAACGCATGAGTACCTATTACAATACAGGGAATTCCTTCACCAATGTATTGATAAATCTTTTTTCTGTCATTTGAAGATGTTTGGCTTGTCAACAAAAAGAGATTTATATTTATAGACTCGAAGTATTTCAGAAACGTCTTATAATGCTGGTTTGCCAAAACTTCAGTAGGAACCATCAATACGCTTTGATATCCACTACAATATGACAATAATAATGAAAATAAGACAATAATAGTTTTTCCAGATCCAACATCGCCTTGTAAAAGACGATTCATTGGTGAAGAGGATTTCATATCTTTCCATATATCGTGTAGTACTCTTTTTTGAGAATTAGTAAGGTCAAAGGGAATAATACCTTTTACCTTGTGAATTAATTCATAATTACTTGTATAGACAATGTTTTTAATCTGTATCTCTTGTCTACGTTTTACTAACAAATAAGCAATCTGATATGAGAATAGTTCTTCATATACAAGCCTGTTTCTAGCCTTCTCAACATCACGTTCGTTCTCTGGAAAATGAATCAGTTTAAGTGATTCACTCCGTGGTATAAAGCTATACTTCCTTAATATGGGGTCTGGTAATGTCTCAAAATTGATATTAATTTCATCCAACACAAAAGCAATTAATTTTCGTAGTATTTTTTGGTCTAATCCCTCAGTAAGTGGATACACGGGGACATATTTCTTAGCAGTAGGAAGAGTGCCATCTTCAACGTTAGATATTTCATAGGGTTCAATTTGTAATTTTGACAATCCCTTCCTTGCCTTCCCAGTTATACATAATTGTTCACCCACTGAATATTTTTTCAAATTATACGATTGATTAAACCAAACTATATGCACGACTGACGTCCCATCAGAAACGGCCATTTTCAGTATATGTTTCACACCCTTTGATTTGAATGGTCTTATTTCCTTGAATGCCATCACATATCCGATAAATGTCACAATTTCACCAATCTGAATATCTGCTATTTTTCTTAAATTTCCCCAATTCTGATATTCTCTTGGAAAAAATAAAAGCAAATCTAATATAGTTATAACTCCCATTTTTTCAAACAATCTTGCCTTATGGGGTCCAACACCTTTTAAATATTGAACGGATTGATTGTAATCCATACACTTCCCATACAATTTATTTATTCATAAGTAGCTTCATTATAACCATATATATCAAGGATTGGGTATTGATATATTGGGTAAAAACTGATATATTTATAGAGTTAAGTCATTTATTGAGGAGTATGTCATGTCAGTAAGTTGTTCAGTTTGTGGAAAAACATCTCATAGTGGTAATAATGTGTCCCATTCAAATAAGAAAACTAAAAGGCGTTGGCTCCCTAATTTACAGAGAGTCCATGCTCAAATCGCGCCTGGTGTAAACAAGTATATTCGTGTTTGCACTCGTTGTATCCGCTCTGGCAAAGTAACTAAAGCTGCATAATTCGTATTGAAATAAATAAAAGAGGTAAGTTCAAACTTACCTCTTTTATTTATTTGTTAATTCTTACCGTTTCTATAACTCCAGTGATATTTCCAAGATTTTTTATTAAATCATCTAGCTGTTTATTGTTTATAATATCGATAGTTATATGAATATTTGCCTTTTTATTCGCTTGTTCAGCCTTTGCATAATATACATTAATATCAAATGAGGCAATCAAGTCCAATACATCACGTAAGAGACCGGGTCTGTCGTGAGCAATAATTCGGATTGGAACTGGATACTTTTCTTGAGTATTATCCCAAGTTACTTTTATGATGCGCGATTTATCCTGTAAAAATGGTTTAATACTTTGACATCCAATTTTATGTATAGATATGCCCCTTCCACGAGTTATAAATCCACCAATGGGATCACCAGGAACAGGATGACAGCACCTTCCAAAACGAACTAAAGCATCAGAAACCCCTTGAATTATGACACCTTCTTGACTATGAGAAATGGGGGCAGTATTTGATGTTAATAAATTCTCATTTTTGATTATCTTGTCTTTTGAGGGAAATAAACGGTTTACGATATTCTTTGCAGACACTTTCCCAGAAGCGACAGCAATGAAAAGCTCATCAGCTCCAGGAAACCCCAAATCAATTGCAATTTTAACCAGCCCATCTGGTTTTGAAACTTCCTGAATTCCAATATGAATTTGTTTCAATTCTCTCGCCACTTCTTCACGCCCAGTTTTTATAAGTTCAGAGGCTTCCTCTTGTTTTAAAAAATGGGTTATTTTATTCCTTGCACGTGAAGTCTTTATATAACTTAGCCAGTCTCTGCTTGGCTTGGCACTTTTATTAGTAATAATCTCAACAATATCCCCAGTATTAAGTGCCGTCCTAAGTGGCACTAATTTCCCATTAACCTTTGCGCCCGTACATCTGAGTCCTACTTCACTGTGGACAGCAAAGGCAAAATCTACAGGAGTAGCTCCAACAGGCAATTCTTTAACGGACCCTTTGGGAGTAAAAACAAAGACTTCATCTGAAAATAATTCAATTTTCAGGTTTCTCATAAATTCTTTGGGATCATTAGTTTCTTCTTGTGATTCAATTAGCTGTCGCAACCAACCAAAACGCTTATCGTATTGTTCCTTGGATAAATGAATACCTTCTTTGTATAACCAGTGAGCGGCTATACCCTCTTCTGCAATCAAATGCATTTCATCTGTACGAATCTGGATTTCTAATGGCTCATTATTTACACCCCAGACGGTTGTATGTAAAGATTGATACATATTTGATTTAGGCATGGCAATATAGTCTTTGAATCGACCTAAAATTGGTTTATATAATGTGTGTACAACACCAAGAGCTTCATAACAATTTCTCTTAGAATCAGTAATAATGCGAATAGCTGTTAAATCATAAATCTCATCGATATCTCTATTCTGATTCAACATTTTCTGATAAATGCTATAGAAGTGTTTTGGTCTTCCTTCAATCCTCGACTTAATCTTTGACTCTGCAAGTTTTTCACTAAGAACTTTTATAACTTGGACAATATATTCTTCTCGTTCTCTTCTCTTCTTTGCAACCATCTGATGGATCTGAGAATAAACATCGGGTTTGAGAAAACGTAAACACAAATCCTCTAATTCCCATTTAATCCGGCCAATACCAAGTCTGTGAGCTATAGGTGCGTAAATATCAAGAGTATCGGTAGCAATTCTTTTTTGTTTTTCTGGTGAATGATATTGAAGTGTACGCATATTATGTAATCTATCCGCTAATTTAATGATGATTACACGAATATCCTGTGCCATTGCCAGGATAATTTTCCTCATATTTTCTACTTCACGTTCTTCCCGCGTATCAAACTGCTGTTTGCCAATTTTTGTGACACCCTCTACAAGTATGGACACTTCAGAGCCAAACCTTTTTTCAAGTTCCTCATGTGTCATACCGGTGTCTTCAACTACATCATGAAGCAATGCTGCACATATGGTAGGAATATCTACTTCTAATTCAGCTAATATTAAGGCGACCGAAAGGCAATGTTGGATATAGGGTTCACCGGAAAGCCTTTTCATTTCTGAATGAGCTCTTGATGCAAACAAAAAGGCCTTTACTACCTCATCAAGAGATTCATTAGGCAAGTAATTCTTTATACACTTCAATAAAGGCTCCAACTCCGTCGGAACCTTTATTGAAGTGTCATTATTGAGATTTATGTCAGACGTTGGATCCATTCTTTCTGATTCATCAATTCACTTATTTTACTCAGCCATATTACAGTATTTTCCATATCAACAATGGATACATTTTCTGAGCTTGAATGCATATCACGATAACCGCATGATAAGACAAGAGATGTGAGCCCCTTGGAGTTAAAGATATTTGCATCCGTTCCCCCACCTGAATGAGAAAGGTTCGTATCTAATCCCGCAGAAATACCCGCAGTATTCACAAGCTGAATTAAAGGATTAGTTTCAGGAATAAAATACCCTTGAAAGCTATGATTCAACTTAATATCAACACTACCTTGCCATTTTTTTGCAGATTCTTGAAAACAGGTTATCATATGCTCGACTTGTTTTTTAACCTTTTCAAAAGATAAGCTACGGCTCTCCGCTTCAAGTTTTACGGTTTCTGCAACAATATTCCGGGCATATCCACCCGTAATAAGACCAATATTAGCAGTAGTTTCCTCATCAAGTCGGCCAATAGTCATTGACGAAATTGCATCAGAGGCTATCTGAATTGCACTAATTCCTTTTTCTGGACACATTCCCGCATGAGCAGCTTTTCCTCTGCAAGCTATGTCTAGTGTAAATAGGTGTGGAGCTGCATGGACAATTGATCCAGGCGCCCCCTGCTCATCTAATATTAATGCAATTTTTGATTTCAGATTTTTTATATCAAAACCCTTGGAACCATGCATATAAGTTTCTTCGGAAATAGTAAACACTATTTCGATATCACCATGAGGTATATTGCTTTCTAATACTATGTAAACAAACTCAAGCACTTCTGCAACAGCAGCTTTATCATCGGCACCAAGAACAGTTTTCCCTTTAACACGGAAAACATCGCCATCGAAAGTGGGCTCAATATTTTCACATGGGATAACAGTGTCCATGTGAGTGACCAAGGCAATTGGAGGTACATCAGGACTATTACCAGGAATACTGCATAATAAATTCCCCGTATTGCCACCTATTTTCTTTCCAGCGTCATCTTCAATAACATTCAAATTCAAGTCTGATAATATCGCCTTAATATAATCAGCAACAAGCCTTTCATTTAATGGTGGCGATGATATTTTGACTAAATCCAAAAATATTTTTTGTAAACGTTGTTTGTTTATCATGGTTTCAGATTCTAACCCTGTCTTCTAAATCAATTTTTTCTATGTTTTTCATTTCATGGCCCAGAAAGAAACTGGCATTGCGAGAAAAATCCTGAACAGCATCACTTACATAAAATTTATATATTGGTTGAATGCCTGTTTTATTTGTAAGATTCATTTCATTAAGAATCCTCTTAACAGAACGAGCCGCAGCATATCCGGAATCAATCAAATTAATCTCAGGACCAACACAGTTTCGTATCGCATCAAATAAAAGTGGATAATGAGTACAGCCCATCACTAAAGTATCAATACCCTGTTCAACCAATGAATCCAAATAATAATGAGCGATTCTATCAACAATATCACCCTGAATCATACACTCCTCAACCAGAGGAACAAATAAGGGACAGGCTTTGGAATATACTTTAATTGAGGAGTCAATATAGGATATTTCATGTGAGTATGAATTACTGCTAATAGTAGCCTTTGTTCCAATAATTCCAATATTCTTATTTCTACTGGTTTCTGCGGCACAAACTGCACCAGGGTGAATCATTCCTACGACTGGATTATGATAAAACTCTCGGATACTTTCTAAAGCAACAGCTGAAGTAGTATTACAAGCGACAACCATAAATTTAATATCATACTGCATGAGAAAACGTGCGCTCTCTATAGCATATCGTCTTATAATATCTTTAGATTTTGAACCATAAGGAACACGGGCGGTATCGCCAAAATAGACAATAGATTCATTTGGCAGTTCCTGTTTCAGACTTTTGACAACAGTTAAACCACCAATACCGGAATCAAAAACACCAATCGGACGATTCATAATGTTTATTTTAACATGCTATTACATGATTATTTAACGTCCATATTTCAAGGAGAATAGCAATATCATGATTACTAAAACTCTTCTACTACGAATAATGGATTCTGCCAACTTGCGCCGTTGGAATGACAAAATATGCCCTGTTGAGCTTCGCGAATTAGATAAACAGGCCCATAAAATGGTTATTGCTTATATGTTGGGTAAGTTTGATGAAAATATAGATCACGCTGATTGGATCAAAATTATTGAAGGGGGTATTTTTGAGTTTCTTCATCGTCTGGTATTAACAGATTTAAAACCCCAGATATTTCACAAAATTAAAAATAACCGAGAGAAATTTCTTGAATTAAATAACTGGGTCTATGCCCAAATATCTCCATCCATATCTCCTCTTGGCTCTGATTTTTGTACCCGTTTCAAGGAATACATTGATTCTCCAAAGGAGACAATTCATCGAAGGATTTTAAATGCAGCACATTTTCAGGCAACAAAGTGGGAATTTCGTATCATCCAGCAATCTGATCCTGAGGGATATGAGATTGATGATATAAGCCATGGTTTATCTGAGGTGACTCGTAGTTATTATGATCTTACCGGGATGCAAAAAATCATGCTTTATCCCGAATATGCAAAGTTCATTGATTTATGTGGTCAATTACGATTTCAAGTCCGTTGGAGCCATCTCCATAGAATTCCCAGAACTTCGGTTCTTGGACATTCATTTATTGTTGCCCTCCTTTCTTATTTCTTCTCTTTACAAGTTAATGCATGTCCTAAACGATGTATAAATAATTTCATGACTGGCTTATTCCATGATCTGCCCGAGGTATTGACTCGAGATATTATCAATCCCGTTAAGGTCTCAGTTGAAGGGCTGGATGACTTAATTAAGTCCTATGAAATAGAAGAGATGGAAGAAAAGATTTATAAACCTGGACTCATCCCCTCCGAATGGATTAGTGACTTGAAATTATATACAGAAAATGAATTTGCCAGTCTGATTATGAAGGATAACAAACAATTACCTGCCAGTTCCGATGAGATTAATTTATCATATAATTCTGACCACTTTTCACCAAGAGATGGTGAGATTGTTCGAGCAGCTGACCATATTGCCGCATTCCTGGAGGCATGGTTAGCAAGAGAAAATGGATCACCCAGTCAGGAATTTAGTAAGGCAATCAAATCTCTCAGTGAAACTTATTCCAGGAAATCCATTGCTGGTATCGAGATGGGTGAGATTTATCAACAGTTCCATGCGTAGCAGTTTGTTACAATTAAATAATAATAACTAAATAAGAAAAGAGACCGCTATTATGAAAGAACGGTTAAATAAATACATTGCACGCTGTGGGATATGTTCTCGAAGAGCTGCTGATGAACTCATTGAGAATGGACTGGTGAGAGTTAATAAAAAGTTAATTCGAGAAATGGGTGTGACAATTGATCCGTTAAAAGATGAAGTTATTGTAAAAAATCATGTTGTTCGGCCGCAAGAAGAAAAATTATACATTATTCTCCACAAGCCTGTCGGAGCGGTAACGACTGTGAAAGATCCAGAGAAACGTAAAACAGTCATGGACCTTATATCAGGAATAGATATTCGTCTTTATCCAGTGGGAAGATTAGATATCGACACTGAGGGATTATTATTGCTGACAAACGATGGAGAATTAGCAAACAGGCTGTCACATCCCCGATATGGTGTAAAGAAAACATATTTGGCACATATAAAAGGTAATATTACGGAAACCTCCTTAAAAAAACTTGAAAAAGGCGTTCTCTTGGAAGATGGACTGACTTCACCCGCTTCGGTTGAATTAAATAGTCGCGCTCCAAATGCATCCGTAGTAATTATTGGGATTTCTGAAGGTAAAAACAGACAAGTTCGACGGATGTTTGAAGCCGTTGGCCATGAAGTTCTCCGATTAGTCAGAATCGAATTTGGAAATCTCAAACTCGGAAAGATTAAAAAAGGAGAATATCGAGAATTAGTACCGTCTGAAATACGAGAATTAAAGAAACTAGTTTTGTTGGATAAAAAGAAGAAATAAAAAATGGTGGGCACAACAGGACTCGAACCTGTGACCTCTCCGATGTGAACGGAGCGCTCTAACCACCTGAGCCATGCGCCCACCAATTGAACAATCAGTAGATAAAAATAATAGCACATCCGTGGGTTTAATTTGAAGGTTTTTGATGCGGTAAAAATTTGCCTAAATTATCTTGGGACAAAGTTTTTCAATCGGACAAAGCTCACAATGTGCTTTACGTGAAGTACACACCTTCCGGCCATGACTAATTAGAATATGTCCCATTTGCACCCAAATCTTTTGATCAAACAGTGCCATTAAATCCTGTTCAATTTTTTCAGGGAGCTTTTGTTTACTAAAACCCATCCGTTGAGCTAATCGTCCGATATGAGTATCCACAACAAATCCTGAAGAGATATTGAAAGCATTCCCCAAAACAACATTTGCAGTCTTCCGTGCCACACCGGCTAAGGTTAATAAATCATCCATATTAGCGGGAACTTCGCCATTATATACGTTTACTATCCGCAAACAGGCTGCTTGGATATTCTTTGCCTTATTACGGTAAAAACCAGTAGAACGAATATCTTGCTCAAGTTCAGAAATAGGTGTTTTTGCAAAGGCTAAAGCATCAGGATATTTTACAAAAAGGCTGGCTGTTACGAGATTCACTCTCTCATCTGTACATTGAGCAGACAATATTGTAGCAACAAGTAATTGAAGAGGATTTTTATAGTTCAGAGAACATTTCGCGCCCGGATAAACAGACTCCAAAGTTTGGAATATTATCCGAGCGCGTTCTTTTTCGTTAAGTTTTTCAGACATCTATTTTTACTACATCCGATTTCGTTCACCAAAATATGAGCTTCCACCAACACCCATATTCATACCCTGCATAGTGGGATCAGCTGAAGCACCACCCATTGCGCCAGGCATCATCATATTGCCACCTTGCATATTATTCATCATCATATTTTGTTGTTGCATTAATAATAATGGATTCACCTTCGGTTTCGGTGCTTCATAAACTTCATAGTACTCACCCTTTTCATTTTTGTAAGGGCGAAGGACTCTTTCACGATATTCTTCAACAAAGCTGGTCTTTTTATTCTTCCAGTAACTAACGGTTGGCATTACTGGATTGGGTGATTCCGCTGCTACATACTCACGATAAAAATCAACAGCTTTATCATTTACTATTTTATTGATTAATGCTTCTAATCTAATTCTCTGGATGTACTCATCTTTACTGATAACATCTTTGCGTTCCACGACATTGCTATAAATACCATCACCCGCAACTTCATCTCCGTGAGTTCCATCATCGTAATATTGATTTTTCTGTGTATCTGGGACCTGTTTACGCTCCGGTTGTTGTAAAACCTCACCGGATACAGCAGAAATCACTCTATCACCTTCTAATACTGTTATCATTTTGACTTCAGGTGTAGGTCCTTCCTCCTGTTGGTTCATCATCAACATATTACCTTGATTAAACATCTGTAATTGTTCAGGGCTAATGTCCATAGGAGCCATACTTCCACCGGGCGCTCCACCAGCCACATCTCTAGCTCTTTGCACAGAATACATGCCTGCTGTCTGAGCGTACGCAAGAACAGAAACAACAACAATAATCAGCGCAAAGGTCCCAATGATGATTAACCGTTTTTTTGTCATAAAATAATAACCTCATGTCTGGTATGGTATCTGTTCAGATTATAGCATGGGATATTTTTGTTTTACATCAAAAAATGAACATAAATTTGTTTACAAAAAATATTTTTCTCTCAAGAAGACAAATACTTACGGTTCGTTTTGTTACCCTAAGATACATCGAACAAGATCAATCTTGTTCGATGTATGTCCATTGAAAATGTTTACGAGGGAAATATTATCCAAAATTTCCCTGTTTTGTTAACATAAAGATTCAATATCTGCATTATTCAACCAGAAAGTGGTATTTTATGGACACAAGATTAGTCGTACTAGGTGCTGGCAGTTGGGGCTTGGCTCTATCTCGCTTATTAGGAAATAAGAATTATTCAGTTAATTTGTGGGACATTGACCAGGAAGCTATCACTTTTCTCCAACAAAATCATAGACATCCCCGCCTCTTACCGGGAATAGAGTTACCCAATAATATTCATCCAATTCACAGCCTCGAAGAAGCACTTGATAACGCACACTATGCCATAATAACAGTACCTTCTCATGCTGTAAGAAGCCTCTGCAAACAACTCAAACCTCTAATATCAAACGAGTTAACTCTTATCAATTGTGCCAAAGGTTTGGATATTGAATCTCTGCAAACAATGTCAGAGGTTATCCATGATGTTCTTCCCGATCATTCGTTGGACCGGATTGTAGTATTATCCGGACCAAGCCATGCAGAAGAAGTGAGCCGTGATATCCCTACCACAGTAACTATCAGTGGAAATAAACTTGATCATATTCAGGAAATTCAAGATATCTTCTCTACTGCACAATTTCGCGTATATACAAACCCCGACATAATTGGTGTCGAAATGGGTGGCTCATTAAAAAACGTTATTGCCATCGCCGCTGGTGCCTGTGACGGTATGGGATTTGGCGATAACACAAAAGCGGCATTAATTACCCGGGGCTTGGCTGAAATTACCAGACTGGGAGTTAAAAGAGGTGGAAACCCAGCCACATTTTCAGGATTGTCGGGACTCGGGGATCTAATTGTTACATGTATGAGCCAGCATTCCAGAAACAGGAAATTTGGTGAATTAAGAGCCAAAGGATATACCACCGAAGAAGCATTAAAAGAAATTGGAATGGTCGTTGAAGGTTTGAACACAACAGATTCTGGGAAAAGACTGGCCGATAAACTTAATGTTGAGATGCCAATAATTAATGAAATCTACCAAGTTATTTATAACAATAAACCTGTGGAAAAAGCCGTTCTTGATTTGATGACTCGAAATCCAAAATCTGAAAATGAGATTTATGCATAGTAAACAAAAAGAGCTGGAGATTCTTTATGATTCTCCAGCTCTTCTCTAAATTCTTATAACTAACGGCCTATTGAGTAATATTCAAACCCAACGGATTTCATACGTTCAGGATCATACATATTACGACCATCAAATATTACGGGTCGTTTCATAATGCTTTTTAATTTTTGGAAATTTAACAGCTTAAATTCATTCCATTCAGTAACGATGACTATCGCATCACAATCTTTGGCTGTTGCCATGGAACTGTCACAATATTCAACATCAGGGCACACTTCTTTCGTGTTATCCATAGCGATAGGATCATAAGCCTTTACCACGGCCCCATTCTCTAAAAGATATTGAATGATTTCCAATGATTTTGCAAATCGAATATCATCCGTATTAGGTTTAAATGCTAGCCCTAAAATACCAATTGTTTTACCTTGTAATCCACCAAGAACTTTCTCAATACGACCAATAAACCGGGGGATTCGAGATTCATTCGTATCCACAACAGCCTTGAGAATCTTCATATCTTCTCCGTGCTGTGAGGCGGTATAAATCAAGGCCAGAGTGTCTTTGGGGAAGCAGGAACCACCATATCCCAAACCTGCCTGCAAGAAGCCTTTACCAATCCGATTGTCCATTCCCATACCCTTTATAACATCCGTTACATTGGCACCGGTATTTTCACAGATATCCGCAATGGAGTTAATAAAGGATATTTTAGTTGCAAGGAAAGCATTGCTGGCATATTTAATAATCTCAGCCGAATAGACATCCGTTATAATCATCGGTCTTTCCAGTGGAGCATATAATTCCAACAATTTCATTGCGACTTGACGCGTAGGTGCACCAATAACGATTCTATCCGGAAATAAGGTATCACTGATGGCAGAGCCTTCACGGAGAAATTCTGGATTTGAAACAACATCAAAATCTATTTCACGCTTTTGATTCATCTTTACAATTGTTCTCACTAAATCACCGGTTCCCACCGGAACAGTACTCTTATTCACGACGACGATATAATGATCCATGGCTTGCCCGATTTCAGCCGCCACATCACGCACTTGAGCTAAATCGGATTCACCATTTGATTTCGGAGGAGTTCCTACACAAATAAATATCACTTCCGAATGGCGAACTGCTTCCGTCAAATCCGTCGTAAATGTTAACCGCCCGTCATTACGATTTCTTAGTACCATTTCTTCCAAACCTGGCTCATAAATGGGCATTATATTTTTATTTAGGTTTTCAACTTTTTGTGGAATTTTATCAACACAAATCACATCATTACCAAGGTCTGCAAAAACGGCACCTGTAACCAAACCTACATAGCCAGTTCCAACAACTGCAATATTCATTAATAATTCTCCTTACAGAAATAATCAGGCATTCTTTTCAAGTGCACTTCTGAACCACTTCACAGTTTTTTCTAAACCATCATCAGTAGAAACAACAGGTTTCCATTTCAATAATTCCCATGCTTTGCTGATATCCGGTTTTCTTTGTTTGGGATCATCCACGGGTAAATCTTTAAAAATTATCTCACTGGAAGAGTTCGTTAACGTTTTGATTTTGTTTGCAAATTCCAAAATTGTCATTTCAGCCGGATTTCCTAAATTTACGGGCAGATGGTGAGGAGTATCTATTAACCTGACGATTCCCTCAACTAAATCTGACACATAACAAAAACTCCGCGTCTGGTTTCCATCACCATAGACAGTAATGGGTTCTCCTTTTATCGCCTGAACCGCAAAGTTGGGAACTACCCGACCATCGTTTAGTCTCATTCTTGGACCAAAAGTGTTAAAAATACGGATTATCCGTGTATTTACGCCGTGAAAACGGTGATACGCCATCGTCATTGCTTCAGCAAATCTCTTGGCCTCATCATATACTCCACGAGGCCCAATTGTATTCACATTTCCCCAATAATCTTCTTTCTGAGGATGGACAAGTGGGTCACCATATATTTCAGAGGTTGATGCTAATAAAAATACCGCTTTTTTCTGTTTTGCTAAACCCAGCGCTGTATGTGTACCTAAAGATCCAACCTTCAACGTCTGGATAGGTTTTTCCAAATAATCTACAGGACTGGCTGGAGATGCAAAATGCAATACATAATCAACTTTTCCGGAAATGAAAATACTGTCACAAATATTGTGTTCCAACAACTCAAACTGCGGGGATTTAATATGAGCAACATTGTCTACATTGCCTGTCAGAAAATTATCAATGGCAATGACTTCATGACCTTCTGCAATAAGTCTTTCACATAAATGGGAACCGATAAAACCAGCTCCACCTGTAACTACTGTTCTCTTCATAAACGCACCTTTATTGATTTATTTTATTAGTCACTATTCAAATTGACATATTTATATAAAACTAACGGTTAGTTAATCCTTACTTAACAAGAATTCCTGCATATCCATTAACTCTAGCAAAATCATCTTCATTTTCACCACAACAAATATAATCAATTAATTCTCCACCTGTAGCACCTAAATCACGTGTTACATATAACAAGGTAAGCAAAGAAGTTAATCCGCAATATCTTATCCCATATCGTTTAATATTTGATAATATTTGTTCTATTTCCATATGTAGAAGAGCATTTATCAGCATCTGGTCCTTTCGTTTTGCCATCTCAGGTGACAAATCTCTAGACATATCTGTTGTTGCGATAATTGCTGTGGACTGGGACAATCCTTGAATAGTTCTAGTAATAGCTGAAGACAACTCTAATGCTAAATCATTATAAAATTCGGTAGGAAGTAGGATAGGAACTATTTTAAAGGGTGTCTTGATGAGGTATTGCATTATCGGTAACTGAACTTCTAAGCAATGTTCTTTATCATGGGCATATATATCTTCTTTAAGTGAGGGCATTTCAGTAGAAAGTAATTGAGTGAAATGGTTGTCAATACAAACCTCACCAAACGGAGTTACCCAGATCCCCCTTTTAAAAACAACGGCTTGTTTTTCTCTATCGTTATGATTGGGACCAAGTAAAACAAACGTATTGACAGGAGAAACCCTTTTAAATGTTTCAAAAATCACGGGTCCACACTGGTCATAGGCACCATGTGGAGTTATAACACCCAGTGCTGGTTCCAAAATTGGCTCTGGTTCAGTCCCCCAAGTTTGAATAAGTGTATTCAATTTTTCCGCAGTACCAGGATAAAAATGTCCTGCGACAATCGGTTGTCGAATTATCATAGATGGTTGCTAATCTTTACTTTTCGTAATAGGAAACAGTTATAATTCTCCAATTTTATCATATAGAATCAGGGCAACATATTATTCGTCACTTTTGTATTACTACTGGAAGAAACTGAAGACTGATTTACCATGATAGTTACAATGCTAAACACAAGAAGGACTATTACAAAAAAGATAATACACACAGTTTTCAATGGTACGGTTTTACCTTCTAATTTTGTTACCCAATATTTCCCACAAATGAACCCAGCCAGAAAAATTATTACAGATGCTATAAAATAACCAAAATACATTCTTATAGACCTCCATCTTCTAAGGTTTGATGAATGTAACTTTCAAAATATTAAAGAGGATGAGTGGATAAGTCAATCATTCAATTAACAGAATCATGAAAAATATAAAACCAACAATACTTTTGACTAACGATGATGGCATTAATTCCCCAGGTATTATCGCCTTAGAAAAGCAACTATCTCATATCGGTAATATTTTCGTTGTTGCACCTGACAGAGAGAGATCTGCTGTAAGTCACTCAATCACCTTACATCACCCACTTAGAGTTCATCAAATTGATAATCAACACTTTGCATTAGATGGGACACCTACCGACTGTGTGCTTCTAGGTGTTCTGGAGTTACTTAAAATTAGACCCGATATTGTAATTTCCGGTATTAATATTGGGCCAAATCTTGGAGATGACATAACCTTTTCAGGAACAGTGGCTGCTGCGATGGAAGGGACTTTACTTGGCATACCCTCGTGTGCCATCTCTCTAAATACCAGAACCGCTTCTGCGGATTTTAAACCTGCATCTATTTTCTCCGAAAGAATTACACTGTCAATACTAAAACAGGGATTACCAAAAGATACTTTACTAAATGTAAATATTCCACTGTTACCAGAAAAAAACATACAGGGAATTAGATTTGTACGTCAAGGGCGCAGAATATACAGAGATTCTATAATTAAAAAGACAGATCCGAGAGGAAGGTTCTATTATTGGATTGGTGGCGAAGAACCCTCACATGAAAGAGAAGAAAATACCGATTTTCATGCGATTGAAGAAGGTTATATAGCCATAACTCCCTTACACTTAAATCTAACAAATGACTATTTCTTAAAACACCAAGCTCATAACTTATTATCTTAATCGTTCAACATCATCTTGTTATCAAACAACAGATATACTAAAATTAATAAACAATTTTATCAATTGTAATTGTCGGGGCGTAGCGCAGCTGGCTAGCGCGCACGGTTCGGGACCGTGAGGCCGCTGGTTCAAATCCAGTCGCCCCGACCATTTATTCCAAACCTTCACAAAGTTTCTCTATCCCTTTTTTAAATATTTCTTCCTCTGTTAATAAACTGACAACCAAACAGTTGCTTTCATCAAAATCAAAGAAGTACCCTGGTTGAATATAGACCTGTCTCTGGGCCAACATTAAAAAGGCAAAGTCTTCATCATCCCATTCCACATTGTGGAGCCTAAGAACTCCATACCACCCCGCATCAACATCAAGAACATCAATTTTTTTCGATTGAATTGATTGTAGATATTTATAATTCGCAAGTATTCTTTGACGAACAGGAGCCTGAATCAATTGAATATTATCAAACCATTTTCCAAGAGCATTCTGAACTGGAGTATTCGGTGATAAGTATGTGTCAGCGATAATATCTAATTTCTCACAAGCTTTATTTTTCAATTCCTTTGGACCATTTACATATATCCAACCCAACTTCATTTGAGGTAAACAAAGGACCTTAGATATACCATTAATATTAAATATAAGAGCCCTATCTTCCATAATTTTAGAAATAGGAGCTCCCTGCCAACATACAGGATAATCATTAAACACTTCATCTGTCGCTAAAGCTATACCATTTTTTATAGCTTTATTTAATATATATTCCCAATCTGAGTCAGAGATATAATGTCCCGTCGGATTATTAGGATTTACAACAATAATCAACTTCGTTCTTGTTGTAATGTTTTTATCAAACTGATCTCTATCAATCTTCCATTTCCCATCAACAAATACCTGACGAACTTCTTTTATCTTTATATCATGCAAATCAGAAAGATAACTCAATAAGGGATAACCCGGCACGAAAATAACCACCTCATCTTTGGGGTTGCAAATTAATTTAAAAATAAAAGAATATGCTTCACTTGTACTAGCTGTTATAAATAAATTATCAATTTCGATATCAAAGCCTTGCTTGGAATAATAAGAACAAATAGCTTCGCGCGCAGTCAGTAAACCTTTTGAAATAGGCTCATATAATGAATTTTCATTTTTTGATAACTCATTAATCAATACACCAGGTAAGGTAAAACCACATTTTGTCGGATTAGAAAGACACAAATCAATATATTTAATGTTAGCGACTCTAAACTCATTAATTAATTTTGTGAGTGAATTTTCATTAACTTTCCATCTTGTACGTTTGGAAAACATATTTCTCCCTATCATATAGACTCGACAATCTACTTTGGTTTTATTACGATTATCTAATGATTACCGATGTATTCGAATATCATATTATTGTAACTGGCTTTGTACAAGGTGTTGGATATAGATTATTTGCATACCAACTAGCCCAACAATATGGCATACATGGGTGGGTAAAAAACAATTATGATGGATGTGTAGAATTATTAGTACAAGGATATAAATCCGATCTTGATTTATATATTGATTATTTACGAAAAGGTCCCGATTACTCCGAAGTAAAAGATGTTTTAATAATTGAAAAGAAATCTCCTGTAAATCTATATGAGAGCTTTAATATTAGGTATTAATTTTGAATATATATAATGATTTCACTGATGTACCAACATCAATTAAAAAATATCCTGCAGTAATAACTGTAGGAGTTTTCGATGGACTTCATATGGCCCATCGTAAGCTTTTGAGTAAGGTAAAAGAATATTCTGGGAAATATCCAAAAGGTATTAGTGTTATTATAACTTTTAGAAACCATCCTGCAAAAATTCTTACACCCGAACAAACTCCTCCTTTATTAATATCCAATCAAGAAAAAGTAAATTTACTTATTTCAGAAGGTATTGATGTAGTGGTTAATATTAATTTCACTCACAGCTTTTCGAAAATAACCCCCAATATATTCATCAATAATTATCTATTAAAGTACTTTAATGTAGCGGAAATTGTTGTTGGTCATGACCATACTTTTGGGAGTAAATCAACTGGAAATGTGGAATTACTAAAAGAGATTGGTAAAAAAGAGGGATTCAAAGTTCGATCCATTCCACCTGTGGTTTATAAAAATCAAGTAGTATCAAGCAGTCTCATCCGAGAATTAATCCAACAGGGTAACATTTTGCTTGCAACAAAACTGTTAACTAAGTTTTATTCTATTTCAGGTAAAGTGGTAAGTGGAAACCAAGTTGGTCGCCAAATTGGTTTTCCTACAGCAAATCTACAACCCGAAAATGAATTATTACCCTGTAATGGAGTATATGCTGTCCTAGTTGATTTTGACGGGATGCGATTCCATGGCGTGATGAATATCGGGAATAGACCTACATTTAATGGGAGTAAAAGAACCTATGAAATCCACCTGTTAAATTATGAAGGTAATCTCTATGGAAAAAGATTAAAGATAACTTTTATTGCCCACCTACGTAATGAAATAAAGTTCTCCTCTATTGATCAGTTAGTAAAACAAATTCAAAATGACATTTCAAAAGCCCATAAGATATTCTTGGCATACTCATGAAAATTCTACATGTATATAAAGATATGTATCCCCCCATAACAGGTGGAGTAGAAAAACATATTCACTTGTTATGTCATTTATCCCAGGAAAATGGCTTAGATGTTGAAGTCTTGATTGCAAATCGCAAAAACAAGACTGAAATATCTTTCGAAGACACTATAAAAATAACAAAAGTTGCACAATTGGGCAGATTTATGTCTGCTCCAATAACCCCCTCATTACATCATTATATTCGAAAAATTAAGGCTGATATTTACCATTTCCATCATCCAAATCCTACAGCTGAAATTGCTTATTTATTAGCAGGATCACCGGGGAAGCTGGTCATCTCTTATCACAGCGACATAATTAGGCAAGCCCTGATCATGCCATTATATAAACCATTTCTCCATTTATTTTTTAATCATGCAAGCCGAATATTACCTACTTCAGAGAACTATCTTGCTTCTTCACCAATATTGCAACACTACAAAACTAAATGTACTGTAGTACCCTTAACAATAAATTCTGACCAATTTAAGGCCAATAACGATACCTTAAATAAAGCACATGAATTAAAGACTAAGTATCCAGGTCAACTACATGTCCTTTTTATTGGAAAACTAAGATACTACAAAGGATTAGGTGTTTTAATAAATGCAGCTAAATTAACCAAAGGCATTCATTTTTGGATAATTGGGAAAGCTCCAAAAGTAAAACAGGAAGCAGAATACTTAAATTTAGTAAAGAGTTTAAATTTAGATTCACAGATCCATTTTCTTGGTGAACTTAGTGACCATGATTTATTACCATATTTGTATGCATGTGACGTGTTTTGCTTGCCCTCAATAGAACGTAGTGAAGCATATGGCTTGGTTCAATTGGAAGCACATGCTTGTGGTAAACCAGTCATTAGTACAGACCTTAACACAGGGGTCCCATTTGTTAATCAACATATGAAAACGGGGCTCATAGTTAAGCCAAAAGATCCAGTAGACTTAGCAAAAGCCTTTGAATACTGCATAAATCACCCTCAAGAAATGCTAGATATGGGGAAATACGCTAAAGTACGTTTAGAAAAGGAGTTTTCTACCACATTAATGTTTGAAAAAGTGAAAGAAGTTTACGATAGTGTACTAGAATGATTTTATTGAAGTTACATAATACTTATAAGAAAAACCACATCCTAATGGATGTGGTTTATTTGATAGCCTAAAGAAGATGATTCGCTTTGGCTGGTTTAATTTTTTTGTTTTCAATGGCTATCAAAACTATTTGATATCACCCTATTTTTCCTAGAAAAAACAGTTTAACACCCTAGATATAGTTTGTCAAAGCCTATTTTATTTTATTTATATCTATTTTATTACCAGTTAGTTAGATGATGTAATATTACGTCCAGCCTTTTCTAAAACAGTCACAACTGAAAAAATAGCTATCATCTGGACCAAAACCAATATCCCTTGTAGGAAACTTAAATCTTTTAGTAATAAAGCACCACATCCTGTAATAAATGTGACTAAATATATAGTCCATAGAGCCTGTTTCTGAGATAGGCCCAAAGCCATAAGCCTGTGAGAGAAATGGTTCTTATCCCCGATATAAACAGGTTTATGATTTCTAATTCGAATAATCATCACACTAATTAAATCAAATAAAGGCATACTGAGAACAAATAAAGGAAGCAATAGAGGCAACCAATTAGGATTCCCAACGTAATAGTAAGAATTCATAACCGTAAGTGATCCCAAGTTATATCCAATGAAAAGAGCTCCAGCATCACCCATAAATATTTTCGAGACAGGGTAATTATGTGGCAAGAATCCAAGAACAGCGCCAGAAAAAACGGCAAGGATAACAGCCATATATACATGTCCTAACTGAAGAGAGTGAATCAAAAATATCAATGACGCTATTGTTGTTACTCCAGCCGACAATCCATCCATATTGTCCATAAAGTTTAAAGCATTTGTAATTGCCGTAATCCATAATACTGTCACAAAAATTGATAATATTGGGGAATTTAAAAACAAGTCTAATCGTATTCCCAAGATAGCCGCTACAGAAATAATCCCAATTTGGCAAAGGAATTTTATGCTGGGTTTTAAAACATACTTATCATCAAGCAATCCCAATATAAACATGAATGTCCCAGTCACAAATAACACAGATAATTTACTCATAACCGAATCAATATTGGGAATGTAAATAGCAATCTGTGAAGGAAAGTAGTTCTGAATCACATGAGGAAATGATAGAGCAAAAACCAAACCAGCAATAGTTACGACATACATTGCTAAATAGATGGCCAAACCTCCTAAATATGGTTTAGGAGAAAAGTGAATTTTCCTCTGACCAGGATGGTCTAATATTCCCAATTTAAGAGCTAAAAGACGACACACAGGAGTAATAAGCCAGGAAATCACACCTGTCATCGTAAGGAGTATTATACAAATGACTACCCAATTAATTGTCATTTAAAGTAATCGAAATCAGGCTCAAAAACCTGGTAATCCTGTGGTTTCCGGGAATCCAAACATGAGGTTCATATTTTGAATTGCTTGCCCACTAGCTCCTTTAATAGCATTATCTTCCGCCGAAAAAATAATGAGTGAATTAGTTCTTGCGTCATAGTCCCAACTGATATCGCAGAAGTTTGTATAATTCACATCTGCCACTTGAGGATAATCACCCTGTTGCCGTAGACGAATAAAGGGCCTATTTTGATAGTATTTTAAATAAACCTCCATCAAACTTTCAAATTGATAGGGGCTTTGTGGAGAACACCATATTTCAGTTAATATTCCTCGATCAATGGGCATAACATGGGGTACAAACGTAATCTTAATGTCATTATCACTAAAAATCTTTAACTGTCCTTCAATTTCAGGTGTGTGTTGATGCGTCCCTACTCTGTAGGGGCGAGCATTGCCATAAGCATCCATAAACAAGTTAAAACCTTCTTTATGTGTTTTCCCGGCACCTGACATTCCTGAGTAAGAAGTGACCTTAATTGAGTCTAAAACCACATATTTTTCGGCTATAAGTGGAATTAATGCTAATAATATCGAAGTCGCATAACATCCTGGATTCGATAACAATTTTGCTTTTTTTATAGCATCTGTATGAATTTCCGATAAACCAAAAACAGCCTTTTTAACCAAATCGGGGCAAATATGGTCAAATTTGTACCATTTTGGATAAAGACTTACATCTTGGAGTCTAAAATCACCGCCAAGGTCAATTATCTTTAAATTATCATTTTCATCATATAGATCATGAATAAATTTCATCGACCCGCCTGATGAACGACAAATAAATACCACATCACATTCACTTTTAATTTGATCACGATTATATGTTTGTAGAGTCAAATCATATAATCCTAATAACTGACGATGAACTTGAAAAACTTTTTTACCTGCATTACTAGAAGATTCTAGACAGGTCACTTTGACTTCAGGATGTCTGCTTAATAATCGGAGCAGTTCTCCTCCGGTAAAACTAGCGGAACCAATAATACCAACCCGAATCATAGTAAACCCCTTTCATTTCCAAACTATTTAATATTAATTTATTATACAATCCATTAGGTTAATCCATATGAAAACATTACTAAAAAAACTTGCTAAGGTAAACAATCATTTGTTCTGGGGGTTGCTGTTAATTTTTATCACTGCAGGGATATTCTTAAATCCATCTTCTTTATTTAAGAATACTTGCCTTGGACCTGTAGATCTTTTATTTCATTGGTATCCCTACCAAACAAACCAATTGACAGCAACTCCCCAAAATTATTTATTATCAGATCAGGCATTACAGTTTATACCGTGGCGAGTTTTCACCTCACACTGGATACAAAAGGGAACATTGCCTTTATGGAATTCTGCTCAATATTGTGGAGCGCCATTCCTTGCCAACAGCCAATCGGCTCTTTTATATCCATCTAATCTAATGTCCTGGTTTTTACCCTTACAATGGGGATTATTTCTCGTTGCTTTCAGTAAATTATTAGTATCTGGATGGGGAATGTTTTTATACCTGCATGAACGCAAATTACACTTCTTGGCAGCATTGTTTGGTGGGATTACTTTCATGTTATTTGGATTTCAAGTATTGTGGTTGGGGCACCCACATACAAATTCATTTATCTGGATACCACTGATTCTTTATTTCACCGACAAATTGCATTGCAAGATTTCTCCATACATTCTGGCAGGATGGATGTTTTGTTTGTTATGTATCTTGTTAGGTGGTCATCCTGAAACAATTTTCATGTCTCTCTTAGTCATTGGTGCGTATTGTTTGTATCAAGATGGTTTACGGTTTAACCATGTATCTCGGATTCTTTTAATTGCAGGATTATCTATATTTCTCATTTCCTGTATTCAATGGATACCTTTTCTAGAATACATGAAAAATTCCACAGCACTCAAAGAAAGATCCCTGGGATTAGCAAATGACAGCCAGGCAATTCGTTCCCTGGTTACATGGATATTCCCCGACTTTTTTGGCAATCCCACATTAATGAATGAGTGGATCAAACCCGATATCTTTTACCAGTTTAATTACAATGAGGCCGTCAGTGGGTATGTTGGAATTCTCCCCTTACTATTGGGGATAATTGGAATATTTGTGTTGTCACGATCAAGTTATTATTGGTTCTGGATAATCACACTCGTTCTAAGTTTTATTCTGGCCTATGACATTCCAATAATAGGAAAGATTCTCGCGCACCTTCCCGGCATCTCATTAATCCACCCCAAAAGAATGGTCATTATCATCTCTTTAGCATTGATAATTTTGTCTAGTGAAACATTAAGTTGTTTCTTAAAGAAAAATATAGTAAAAATCCCTGCCCCAGCTTTGTTGATTTGTTTCTTATTACCTCTTTCCTTTATTCCTTTCAAATTCAGCCCCCAATTCCTTCAATACTTTTTAAGTCCACTAATTGACAATAATATTCAAACGGTCCTCCCCTACCTGGGAACTCAAATATATCAGACCACTGTATTCTGGATTTTACCTTCTATATGTTTTTTATTGTCACTTTTCCTGTTATCTGCAAAACCCAACTTCAAGTTAAGAAATATTATGGGGTTCGGAATTTTAGCACTTACTATTACCAATTTATTTCACTTTGGATATGGGTATAATCCAGTTATTAAATTACCCTACCCTTTAGAGGTTAAATGTAAAACGGACTATGTTAATACGCTATCCTCGGGAAGATTATTATCACTAGATGAATGGACTGCATATCCACCCAATGTTGCAACTTTAACCGGGGATGCCGACATCAGGGGATATGATGCGGTCGTTCTCAATGAATATGAAAATCATCTCCGGCAAGCACAGGTTGGATTTTGGAAGGATTCAGGCCCACGAGTCTGGATGGATCCTGCTGTAAATGAAGATGAACCTGTAAAAACAATCAGCTTGATGAATGTTAGTAGAATATATTCATCCGTGCCATTGAATACAAAGTATCTGAAATTAAACACGAAAAAAAATGGAGTCTTGGAATATTTTAATCCTGAGACATTGCCTCGTTCCTTTGGATACCCAGATAACTTGTTTTTATCTCAAGCATCACTAAAAGAAATTCAGCAGAAATCAATTATGGCTCACACCCATTATTTGAATCCGAACCATATAAGTATTGACATTAAGATGCCCTACAAAGGAATGGTTTATATCTCTGAGAATTATGCCAATGGATGGAAAGCCAAACTCAATGGAAAAAAGATTTCAGTTGAACAGATAAATCATCCTTTTATGACTTTTTCAGTCCCCGCTGGAAATAACCATCTGGACTTAATCTACTGGCCATCGACTCTTGTTTTGGGATTATTACTATCTGTATCAGGACTTTTTAGCAGTATTACACTGTTGGTTTACCTTTGCTTAAAAGAAAAAAATAAAAATAAATAAATCCGTTATAAAATCCTAAGACAGTTTTTAAAAATTATTTATTAAATCCATTGGTTTCAACTAATTCGTGAACACTTTTTAATTGGGTCAAAAGTCTTTCCAAATCAGCCAAAGCAACCATATTAGGGCCATCTGAAAGAGCTTTTTCTGGATTTGGATGGGTCTCCAAAAACACGCCATCACATCCAACAGCCATAGCCGCTCTTGATAAATGCGCAATAAACTCGCGGTCACCTGTCGAAGATGATCCAGCGCCACCAGGTCTTTGCACACTATGGGTTGCATCAAATATTACGGGATATCCAAAATTTCTCATAACAGGTAATCCCCGAAAATCAACAACCAGATTGTTATAACCAAAAAATGTTCCCCGTTCGGTCAGCATTATTTTCTTATTTCCAGTAGATTCCAACTTATCGACAACATTCTTCATATCATAAGGGGAAATAAACTGCCCTTTTTTTACATTTACAACTAAGCCTGTTTTGGCTGACTCAACTAATAAATCAGTTTGTCGACACAAAAAAGCCGGTATTTGGATAATATCTACAACTTCAGCGACAGGTTTAATCTGACTGCATTCATGGATATCCGTAAGAACTGGGATTTTAAAGGTATTCTTGACTTTGTTCAGTATCTCCAAGCCCTTTGATATACCGGGGCCCCTGAAACTATCAACAGAACTACGATTAGCTTTATCGAAGGAAGCCTTAAAAATATAGGGCAACCCTATCTTCTGGGTAATATTTAAAGCTTTTTCAGCTATTGACATTACTATGTCTTCATTTTCAATGACACAGGGCCCAGCGATAACTAAAAGAGGATTACCCTCACCAACCTGTATATTTTCTCCACACTTAATCATTCTAAAATCCTTCTATAAATATTGATACAAGTTACATCATCTGATTTTAACTTATTCGTCTATCTAATCATAATCAGATAATTATCAAGTAAATATATAAATAATAGTTCTATTAGGTATATAATTTTTTAGAAGAATAGACCAAACGAAGATGAATCGAACGAGATCGATTTTGTTCGATTGTCGGTTGTGCATTCAAATATTTGTATTCTTTTGCCATTGAAGTGAAAAAAAGGTTTGAATTTAATAATTTTCAATTAAAATATAATGTATTCAATAGATTCGAGTTATATAATCGAATCTGTATTATTTGCCTGAAGCAGAATGAATAAAACATCCCGCAAGGAGATTTATTATTTATGAAGACTTATCCAGTCTCCAAGAAAAAACACACAAGCACACGATGGAATGCCATTAAGTCTCTGATTGTTATTGGTTTTGTACTTTTAATATCAGCCTTTGCAATCGCTGCATTCCAGCAGTCTGGCACCATGGGGCGCCCTATGAATGGAGCCCAATTCCCTGAATTTGAACAAGATGGACGTATTTGGATACCTGTCTATTCAGACAACAATGTCCGAATAGTCGAAAAAGATGGTCGTTCATCCACTTTTTCTCCGATTTCCACTGGTTTAGATGCATCAGGGAGAAGATACAGAATTGAAAATCCTTCCGGATGTGCAGTTGTAGGTGGAATTGTTTATATTACTTGCGACTCTTTCGCCGGTGACCGATTTGTATTTAAATTTAAATCTTCTGATGGAAGTCCCTTACAGGGTTTCAAACTTCCCTATTCAGTAGGAGATATTGACTCGGATCAACAAGGACGTCTCTACATTGCTGAAAAAACTGGACATTCTGTCCATATTATTGATGCGAATGGCCGAGATTTAGAAGGAAGCCCCATTGCTATACCAAGAAGTTATGAGAACTTTCGTGGCCTCGCAGTCTCTAATAATGCAGATACACTCTACATTGTCTCCGAAAAACCAGGGACAGTTCTTCGAGCCACAGGAAGAGTAAATGGAAACAGTGTCACTTTTAGTCGTTTCGAACCGTTCATAACTGGATTAAACGATCCAGGTGCAGTAAATATTGGCCCTGATAATCGTGTCTATGTAAGTGAAGGCGGTTCTAACAGAATTCTCGTTTATGAACAAAATGGTCGATTTATTCAGGAAATCAGCGGTGGAACACCACGGCTTCGATTACCCAGAGGTGTTGCTTTTACAGATAATGGGAAAATGGTGGTTGCTCAGTTCTCAGCTGCACCATTACAGGTTTGGGCTACCGACATTAAAGCTGTTGCCGTAACCTCACCGGAAACCACACCGGTAGTAACCGCAGGTTCAATTTTAAGGATACAAGTCGGTGCCTTCTCCAATGCGGACAATGCCCGGGCCATGAAAGAGTATATTCAAAAAATGAATTACTCTGATATCGAGATACTCACAAGTGGAACAGATAATTTAAACCGTTTGGTCATTGGCAAGTATAAAACATTAGCGGATGCTGAAAATGTTGCAAAAGAATTACAAGGTAAAATTGATTGGCCTGGATTCAACGGTGCTTGGATTATAAATGATAAGAATCAAAGCGTTAAATTCTTCCCGGCACAACTCACAGCCACTAATAAAGCAGCTCCTACAGTAACAAAAGCTGAAAAAGGCTCAGTGGGTTATTGGCTACAAGTTGCAGCATATGCTTCGGGGCAGAATGCCAGTGGATTAAAAGCTGCAATTGAAAAACTGGGTTATGCGAATGTCCACGTTATTGAAGAACCCGCTTTAAACAATGTAATGTTAAAGAAAGTCCGCATGGGTCCATTCGCATCCATTAATGATGCCAAGCGCATCAGTGAACATCTTACGAAAAGCTTGGTGTTCCCGAATGCTGGAAAATCATTTTGGATCTTTGCTGCAAAGGTAACGGATAAGGTTTATACACCCACTATTGCATACCGTGTTCTCGTCAATCAGTACAGAGAATCTTTGGACGGTGCCAAATTAAAAGCAATTTTGGAATCTCAGGGGCGATATCCCGTTTTCCTCGATAATATTCCTCCAACATGGGATGTCACCGTTGGTAATTATCCAAATGAAAAAGCAGCTCAGGGATTACTAAAAGAATTAATCAATTCTGGCTATCCGAATGCAAAGGTAGTCAAAGCCGGTGAAGTTGTATCCTCACTATTGTCTGACGAAGAGAAAAAATCGATTGATACAAAAAAACAAGAAGCTGAAAAAATGGTCAGTCAGGGTCAACCTCTCGAAGCCATTGCACAACTCGAAAGCATTCTTCAGAAACAACAAGATAATGAAGAAATCATCAAACAATTGAAAAGTACGATTGAAAGTTTATCCAGCGAACAACGGAAAAAACTTGAAACAGAAAAACTGCAAAAAGCTGAAGCTGAAGATAAGCAAAATCAAGTCCGTCAATTAAATGATGATGCCGCAAACCTCTATAAACAAGGCAATATGGACTCTGCTATTGCAAAATGGGAAAGCGTCCTCAAAATAGATCCACGTAATGCAAATGCAAATTACTTTTTACCATTAGCTCGTAAGTTTAGAGAAAATCTTCCAGATCCCGTAAAAGCCGAAATGGAAGCGAAAGCGAAACTGAATGATGAACTTCAGGCTATTGGAAAAGAAGCTCAAGATGCTTATATCAATAAGAACTATGAACTAGCTCGGAGTAAATATCAGGAAATCCTTTCCAAAGACCCCAATTCTCCAATTGGAAGAACAGCTTCAGATGCTATTGCAAAAATTGAAGCAGAACAGGGTATGAAGGAAACACAAAATGCTACAACATCATCAGATGCGTCTGGTTGGAAAACTTATGTTTGGTATGCTGTGTATGCAATTATCGGAATAGTTCTTTTAGCGGGTATTATTATTGGTATTCAAAAAGCTATTTCTGCTATTAAGGCTCGCCCAGCTAAACCCAAGAAAGCCAAAGAACCTAAGTTACCTAAGGGCAAGAAAGCCAAAGGGCTTAACGACATGATTGCCCCACCGGTTGATCACAGTGCTGAACGTGAATTAACTGAAGAACAGATGGAACAAAAAAAACAAGGCGAAGAATATCTTCGGCAGGGGCTTGAAGCCATGGAACGTAAGGAATGGGACAAAGCAGAAAGCTTATTACTGACAGCCGCAGCCTTAGATCCGAACAATCCAGAACCTCGTGGAAAGGTTGAACGTCTTCGTATGCTACGAAAAGAGGGTGGAAGACTTAATGAAGCCGAGCAAAAGGTAACAACGGCACAGGAAGTAACACCACCGACACCAGCACCAGCTACCACGCAGGATGCTATTCCAACTATTTCAATTAATCGGCCAGCTGTACCCTCAACACCACCAGCAACAGCTGAACCTGCACCTCAAATTTCTATTTCGGCTCAACCGTCTCCTGAGGCAACAATAGCTGGAACTCAAGTTACTCCTCCCCCGGCTGTTCCCGTCGTTGTACCTCCGGTTACTCCAGCGGAAATAACACCCGTATTTGAGCAAAGTTATGACAGTGATACTTTGGGCGAACCCGTATCAGGATGGATGGGCGAGTACTCCCATGCTTCATTAAAGGTCAGCGATAAAGTAGTGGCTAATAATATGGGATATTCACTAGCATTTGAAAAACCAAACGGAAGTGCCAGTACTCACTATCGTTGTAAATTTCCAGATATGAAGGGTAAATTTGCTGTTGAATTTGATATAAACTGTGAGACTAAGAACAAGTATTTCTTGGGCTTATATATCGAATCTGATGAAGATTTCCGTAAAGCAGTTCATACGGTAATTCATACAACAGAAGATGGTTCAAACTCTTCACTCCGACTCCAGGGAGAATCGGTACCATATCAACTGGGTTCTTGGGCTCATGTTAAGTACATTATGAATTTGAACGACTCAACAGTAGATGCATTTATTAATAATCAAACTGTAGTTCAAAGCGCACGTATTCCAGGTAACCCTGAACATTTAAATACATTATCAATTCGTGATAATCCAGCAACAACAGCAATCATGTATATTGATAACATTAAGATTTATTCGCTATAAATTGGGTATAGGGGAAGAGGATGCGAATCCTCTTCCCCTTATTTATCAATCTTGGGTTATATGAGGGGCTATGCAAGTAGATTTAAATATCATCAAACAACTCAATTCCAGCTTAACTGCCGATTTTTTGGTAAGTGAGTTAAATTTAGCCCCAGATCAGGTCAGATTGGATAATGGCAAGCATTCCCTGCGTTGCCCCTTTCACAAAGAGCTAATCCTGCACAGTCTACATCTTGATGATTCTCAGCACCAGTTTAAGTGTGCATATCCATTATGTACGGGACATAAAGGGGGTTCATTTTTTGATTTATATTGCGCCCTAACTCAGTACCCATCAGATGCAGCTTTCCTTAAACTTTCATCATCACTTGGTTTTGACATACAGTCGTATAAAAATGCAGCACTTTCTGAATGTAATAATCTAGTCAATAATGGTAAAGATGAAGAAGCTCTAGACCGTTTTTTAAATTTGTCGCAGCTTCTCCCGGATGATTGCGAAATACTTGAACAATCCATTCTTATTGCAGAAAAGTTAGAAAACAAAGATATATATATAAAACAGAAATTTGTTTTATTAAACATATATTTGCGCTCAGAGAATATAAAACTAATTGACACAACTATCAAAGACATATTGTTTAAATCTGAATATAAGCTTTCAATTGTTCATGAGCTAATAGATCTTTTCCATAAAAACAATCAAAATGAATTATTAATTACTGCCCTTCGGAAAATACTGTCATCGGTATCCGACAAACCAGAGTATCTTAAGGTGTTACTTGATGTCCTTTCTTCTCTGCAGCCAGATAACATTGAATGGCTTGCTCCAAAATCACAACTGGAAATTAATTCTGGCTTAATTGCAAATGCGGTAATTACTTTACGTTCTATGCTATTGATTCAAGAAAAAGCAAAAGATTTTGAATCATACCATCAGACTTTATTACATTTAAAAAAACTTGACCCTCACAATACTGAATGGAAAATTGCTGAAATCAAATATCTGTCTCATCAGCATAAGACCAACGATATCATCGAACCGTTACAGGCTATATTAAAAGATTATTCGGATAAAGACTTTGATTTATTATCAGACCTCCTTGACTTGGTGGTTACAGATAATTCTGAGACAATTATTCTTCAAGAAATTAGGCTTGCGTTCCTTCTAAAAGGGAATAAAACAGAAAAGGCTTTAGAGGTACTCAAGCATTTAATAGATAGGAGTGTTGTTCAATCAAACCATGAAGCGACAATTAAGTATCTGAATAGCGCAATAACCATTAGTCCCAACAATGTTGATTATCGCGAACAACTGGCACAGACATTAATCATCAGTGGGGATAATAAAACAGCCTTAAATGAGTTATTGTTTATTGCAAATCATTATCAATCAAATAATATTTTCGATCATGCAATACGAATTTATAAAACCATCTTAGACCTGAATCCAGATTATCCTGATATTCATCAAAAACTAGCTGAATTATTAGCAAAGCAAAATTCAGCCAAAGAAGCTATCCAACACTATCTAATTCTATTTAATAAAGCTTTGTCAGAAAATAAGGTCTCAGATGCAGAATCCTTATCCAAACAAATTGTTCAATTAGATAATAGTAATATTTCGGTTTTGCTTTCGCTCAGCGATTTATATAACAAAAACAGAGACATCGAAAAAGAAAAATCAATACTTCTTACCTCCTTAGATTTGTTAATCAAACAAAGTAATATAACGCTTGCCAGAAAAGTTGCTTACAGGCTTTCTAAAATAGACCTAACTGATAAAGCTCTTTATTCATCACTATCAATTCTTGAACAACACTCTCCACGTTTAGTTGTATGGCAAAGACGAATTTCTGATTATTATGCATCAAATAAGAAATACAAAGAGGCAATAAATATACTAAAGACCTTAGCCGATACAAATGCAGGGTCAGTTTCAATCTACACCAAGCTCTTTAACTTATACTCAGAAATTAAGGATAATGAAAATACCAAATCAACAGGAATTCTTTTATGTGATATTTTTACTCAGAAGAATATGCTCGATAGATCACTTAATGTATTGCAGAAACTTTTACCACTATTCCCTGATGATTTAGAAATTCTTTTAAAGCAAGCAGATATAGTTCTTTCATATGAAAAAACTAATATAAAAACCAAAACTGATAGCTTGAAAAAAGTTTCCTCTTTATTAGTAAAAAATAACCATATCACACAAGCCATCAACTATTTAGAAAAACTATGTGGAATTATCCCAAATGATATTGAAACACATACTTTACTTTCGAGTTTATATTACAAAACTGAAAATATTATAAATACATTACATCACTTACAAAAATTATTTAGCCTCCAAATTCAAGCAGATGCCATAAAGGATGCCTTTAAAACTCTCAATACAATCTTGTCTTTAGATAAAACAAATATTGATTCCTGGGCTCAGATGGTTAAACTAAGCCGTTCTCTAAATGAACCCCAATCAGAAATCAGTGCTTTGTTAAATCTCGCACAATTAGAACAATATAAAGGAAAACTGACAGATGCCATTGGACATTATCGCGAGATTTTAAAAATTGATCCCAAGCATGTGATCGCTCTAGGTAAACTTCTCGCATTAACTAATGTCCCGGGTCGGCAAGCTGTATATCTTAGAAGATTAGGAGATATATCGGCGGTCAAGAACGAAAAAGAAGCCTTAATTCAATATAGATCAGCGCAGAAAATACTACCCAGCAATATTTCTTTATATGAGAGAGTTATTACTGTTTTAGAGAAAAACAAGGTTCACCCAAAAGAAATCATCCCAATTTATCAGTATTGTTCAGATTTATATCTTGAAAAACAGAAAATTGATAAAGCACAATTATTGTTAAATAAGATAATTGCCCTTGATGCAAATCATATTCAGGCCAGACAGCATATGATTGATATCACCAGGCCGCTTATTTCAAAGCAAGCATCAAAAGAAGAACAATCACTATTCACAAAACAGCTAATTGGTTTAGCCAACATATATCTAAGTCGAAAAGACGCACCTAAATCAACAGCATTGCTAGATGAAGCTCTACGATGGGCGCCAGACAATAAAGAGATTCATGAGTTGTTAGCCAAAATTCATGTTGAGTCTAATCAAATAAAAGAAGCAATTAAAAACTACCTGGTTTTATTCAATAAAGCATTAACAAGTAATAGCAAAGATGAAATTGAAAAAATTGGTGTTGAAATCCTAGTTTTAGACAACTCACAGGAACTAATCTATTTGGAATTGTCTAAATTATACTTATCTGAAAATAAAATTGAAAAAGTTGCGGATATATTAAAACGTTATTTGGAGTACTTATTAAGCCAAAAGAACACAGTTAAAGCATATAGTATTTCCAAACAATTATTAAAACTATTACCTGAAGACATAGACGCACTACGGCAAGTCATCAATCTGGAAAAGTCAAAGCCTCGAATTGCATGTCATTTACGCAGACTAGGTAATTTATACTTTAAGAACAAGCAGTACGATAGAGCAGCGACAGAATATCAATCTGCTTTGGAAAAAGTGCCTAATAATCTTTCACTATTAAGCAACTTAGCGATTGCCATGGATAAAGGCAATTTCCAGCCGTTTATTTTAAAAAAGGTCTACAAAGAACTGGCAGAAGCTAATGAGCAAAAAGGCCGTTACCAGTATTCATTACAAGCAATTGATCGATTGTTGCAAATAGAACCTGATGATTTATCGTTATTAGAATATAAGTACTCGATATTAAAAAAACTATCAGATATTAATCCTACGGATACTTCTGAAATTTCACTTAAGGAATTAGGGATAAAAATATCCTCTCTATATGAGAATAATGAGAATTATTCCGCTGCAATTGAGGTCATCGAAAAACTTCGAGAAACATTACCCACTCACTCTGATTTATTTGAAATTTTAGGCAGTCTTTACCAAAAAACTGGAGATAATAATAAGGCTGTAGAGAATTACCAAAAAGTATATGAGGTCTATAACAAACAAGGTAATATTCAATATGCAGAGATATGGGCAAAGAAAATCATCGAAGCTGACCCTCGTCAAATAAAATCACATTTGCAATTGGCTTGTTTGTATAGAGACACAAAAGCAAAAGCAAAACAATTAAACACTCTTTGGGAATTGGTGCTGCAACTCGATAAAGATTCTGATATAAAAAATGCACGACTTATTTGCAAAGATATTTTAAAAATTGATATAGATTATCTGGATGCCGCCATATATCTGGTAAAGACTGAAACAAACATCCATAGAAAATCTGTACAATTAGACAGATTAGCTGAGATTTATAAGAGATTAGGAAATTGGGGGAAAGTTCTCGATATTTATAAGGGTTTATTGGGAAGTTTTCCTAATAGTTTATCAATTCTATATAGACTTTCTGAATCCTTGGAATTATCGAAAGCATCAACCAAAGAAATACTCAGCGTTTATCGATTAATATCAGAACGCTGTATTGAGTTAAAACAATTCAAAACGGCCCTGCTCTACACTGAAAAAATACTTGAAAACCAACCCAGTGATTTATCCATCCATGAAATTAAGTTATCCATTTTAAGGAATATCTTTGACGATAATCCTAATGAAACTAATAAGAATCAATTAATCGAATATATTAAAGGGCTTTCACAGCTATACACTCAGAAGAAACATACGACGAGAACGATTGAATTATTAGAAGAAGCATGCCAGTTGAATTATGAGGATTTAAGCTGTCATGAAAGTCTTGCCCTTCTATATTCAAATCAAAATAAGGCAGAAGATTCAATACGTCATTTAATATATCTGTTTACCTCATACAAACAATCAGGGAACATCGAATTAACAGATAAGACTGGCTGGCGTATTATCCAGGCAGATAATACAAATCCTGAACATTACCAACGATTGATAAAATTTTACGAATCTGTTGGCAATACATCCAAGTATATCCAAACATTACTGGATTTAGCCGGTGTCTATAAAAACAATGAGGACCTCGCCTCTGCAAGAAAGACAGCCAAGTCGGTATTAAGCATTGATTCAAGTAATATAGCAGCTTTAAATTTCTTAATATCTTTCGAATCCAACAAAGCACGAATTTCTACATATTACAGAAGATTATCAGATATTGCCTGCACCCAAAAAGACTGGAACCAGTCAGAAAAACATCTAAAAGCTGCCCTGAACCTTGTCCCGGATAATATCACATTACTACTTCGATTATTCAATACTTATCAAGAATTAAAAATAAAACCCTCGTTATTAATCCCATTATCAGAATCAATATTTAATAACTATAAACATAAAAATGATTTAAGTAACTCCTTTAAATGGTCGGAATTACTTATACAGCTCGATTCAAATAACTTATCGTATCATCAGGAACGACTGAGTATTATCCGTGAGACAGAGAAAGACAAGTCCCGCCTGGCCGCAGAAACAGCAAAATTGGCAAGGCTTTATTTAGTACAAAAACAAACAAAACAAGCACTAGTCCTTTTTGAAGAATCCTGTGAACTAGTTCCAGATAGTCAGAATCTTAGGTTAGAACTGGCAGATCTGTACATTAAAGAAAAAGAAATTGATAAAGCTTTTATTCACTATCAAATTATCTTCGACCAAGTCACTGCCGTTCAAGAATATTCCAAAACCATTAAATATGGAAAACTGTTATTAACTTGGAAACCAGAGAGTTTACAAATCATTCATGCCATGGCGGATGCATATCACGCCATAAAAGAAGCTGGGCCAGAAATTGACTATTTGCTTGAAGCTTCCAATCTTTATCAAAAAGAAAAAGATGACCAAAAACGAAAGGCTGTTTGTTACCGTATAAGATCTATTGAACCCAATCATATAGCAGCAACTCTTCAGTTGATAGATATGTCATCATCTTCTGCAAGAAAAGCTGTTTATCATCGTCAATGTTCAAGGGCTCTGATATCTCAAAACAACTTCCAAGATGCCATCAGCCATCTAAAATCTGCCATTGAACAAGTCCCCAATAATATCAGCCTCATAGAATCTCTTTTAACTTTATTAGGAAAAATAAAAGCATCCCCCAAGGACATTCATCAGTATTTAAGACTACTTGCCGATACACACAAATCTTTAGGACATCTTGGGGAAGCTAGAAAAGTTTATCAGACAATACTTAATCTTTTCCCCGATCAAAAAAGCATCTGGGAAGATATTCTGCAAATCGATCATACTCTATATTCAAATAATCCGACTGAACAGACTCAGAAGGAATTTATTTCTGATTTATCGGCATATCACGATTTAACCAGTAAAAAAGGGGATTATGCCCGTTCAATAGAATTGCTTAAACAGATTCTGGTAATTGACAAGACCCAAGTCCCTCTAAATATTGATATAGGTCAATATTATGAAAATATCAAGGACAGTAAGTCTGCAATAAATCATTATTTAATTGCATTTGATTACTACAAAGAAATAAAAGATATTGATTCAGCGATAAAAGTAAGTGGATTGATTTTCAGAATTAATCCAAGATCATTTTCGACTTATCAGGTTTTATCGCTTCTTTTCCACGAAAAGGGTGATATCGGGAATGAAGTTTCAATCAAGCATCAATGGGCAAAAAATCTCACAGAGGCACAAGATAAAGAACAAAAACTTAAAGTTTTAAAGAGCATCATCGGCCTTTCACCTGCGGATGTGACAGCGCTGACTTCACTATTAGAAATGGAATCTGGTGCTCGCAAATCAGTTTTATATCGCCGATTGTCCGATATTGAATTCAAGTCCAAAAATTACGATAAATCCCATACATTCATATCCAAAGCACTTGCCCTGCTCCCCAATAATCACTCTTTACTTACTCGTTCTTTGGAATTAATGAAGATTCAAAAATTGGGAGCAAATGAAATAGTAAAATCACTCATTCATATTTCCAATTGCTTATTTAATCGAGGACTCTTTAGTGAAGCTCTAAAGTACATTAATGAAGCCTTGGATTATGAACCCGAGAACATAGAAATCCTTGAGCAAAAGCTGGAGACAAGTAAACACCTAACTCGGGATGAACAATCAAAATCATCCTTAGTTCCACAGCTGCAAAAATTAGCGTTGATTTACCATAAAAATGGAAATATTGAAAAGGCACTTTATCAGGTAAAAGAAGCACTTCAAATTGAACCTGATAATTATACCTGTCATGAGTATTCAAGTCAGTGGTATCTGGAATCCGGCGACAAAGAATCTGCAGCGAATGAATTTAGATACTTATTTAAGAATACCAATAACCCTGGAGATATAAATAAGAAGATAGCTTTTGGTGAATCATGTATCGCTATCATCGAAAATGATTGTGATTTATTGCTTTCCCTGACAGGACTCTATCATCAGACTAAAAACATCAAGTCAGAAATAGCTACTTATTACAAACTAATCCAGCATACAGACATTGCTCGCAAGGCTATAAATTACTGTTACCGAATTATATGTATTAATCCAATTGAGATTAAAGCATATGAGAAAGCCTGCGAATTGGAAACTCTTCCACATCGTAAGGCTGTATGGATGCGCCGTTGCGGAGATATTTATAGAGACACAATTAAAGATGCCTCTAAAGCGATAGACTGCTATCAAAAGAGCCGAGATTTATTACCTGATAACATTTCATTATTACAAAGATGCAGAGTTATCTATAAAGAAACCAATAACTACGAAGCATATAGAAAAATTTCAGTTCACTTAGCAAATGTTCATCAGAAAACAGAAAGTTGGGTAAATGCATCATCCATTTATCAATCAATTTTAGAATTAAATGCTGATGATTATGAAATTCTGACTTTAAAAGTATCCGCTGATCGGCGCTTATTGTCCCAGGGAATGATAAAGTCTCAAGATATTACAACGGATATTGAGAGATTAGTATCCAATTCAGTGAATAACAATGATTATGATAACGCTCTGAGTTATCTCGAGGAATTGTGTCGTTATAATCCAACTAATGAGCATTATCTGCTTGAGATTGCGGATGTATTGATTTCTGCCAATCAGTCAGAAAAAGCGCCTGACTACCTGTGGAAAGCAATCAGGCTCATCCGGGATATACAGCTCAGTCGTTCAATAAAACCAATCCTTGAGAAAATTGTTTCCTTGAATCAAAATGATGTTCTGGCTCTTGAACAGCTGGTTTTTGAATATAAACAAGATGGAGATAAAGACTCTACGATAAAGACCTTATTATCTTTATCCGCATTATATGGAAAATCAGGACAAGTCAAAGATGCAGATGACGCATTGCAACAAGTATTGGAAATTGAACCCTTAAATGCAAATGCCGCAGTTACATTATCAAAAAGCTATTTACAGCAAAACCGAATCGAAGACAGTATTAATACCCTAACTACGTTAGCGGATGCCTTATTAGCAAATAGAGATCTTTCTCACTATCTGAAAATATTGGCGTCTATTCTGGAAATATCACCTAATCATATTCCAACATATCAGCGAATTGCCCATCTCTATCTAAATCACAATAAGCCCAATGATGCTCTAAAAGCCTTTGAAAAAATAATAATTCTTCACAAGGAAATGGGACAATACGATGATGCGCTGACAGTAACCTATGAAGTTGTCGAGAATTATCCTGACGAAATAAGATTCAGGCTTGAAGCAGGCCGGTTACTTGAACAATTAAACCGTAAGGATGAAGCTTTAAAAGAATTCCAAACGGCGGGGGATTATTACCTGGGTAATAAATCGTACCAGGAAGCCATTCCTGTCCTTGAGTATATTATTCATTCTGACAGGACAGCCATTGACCCTCGTATAAAATTAGCCACAGCTTTCCTTGAAACAAACAAAATGGATAAGGCTGAGCCCTTGCTCATCAATATTGCAACGCTTTATGAAGAACTTGAAAAATGGTCAGACGCTGTTACTTATTGGAAGAAAGCTTATGAAATAAATCCCAATAACATTAGTATTTTGGAATCACTCATTTGTGCATTCTTCCAGGAAGGGCCTTCTGAACAGGACATCTCATATTATTTAAAATTAGCAAATACTTACCTATCAAACAATGAACACAGTAAAGCCCGTAATATCTTAGAGGAAGCTATTGGAATAGTACCGCTTAACAAGGATGTTCAGCGCTTATTGTTAGATGTGTATTATCATCAGAAGGACTTCGCTCAAGCAATTAAGATAGCCCTTTATGTCGCAAAAATTTATAGTGATAATAATCAGTACAAAGAAGCTGAAAAAATACTGTTAGAAGTATTAAATAAGATTCCAGACTCTATAGAAATGCACCAAGCATTGGCTAACTTGTATATTCAGACCGAAAGACCAGCTGATGTAATACGTGAGTACCGTGAAGTAGCCCGATTGTATGTATCTCAAAACAATTTTGAGAAAGCAATCGAAAACCTGGATATGGCTATAAAGATCAATCCAAATGATATGGAAATTCGCCATCACTTAGCAAAGACCTATCTGGATTCTGGAAATAAAGAAAAAGCACTTACTGAATACATTAATATCGCTGAATACTACAAACGAACCAGCAATGCAGATGAAGCATTAGCCAACTATTCACGCGCAGCAGACATAGACCCGGAAAATGTTGATTTGCGCTTAATGATACTGGAATATGCCCGTAAATACAGACCTGAAGAAGATCTGCTTGATGATTATCTTTTAGTAGCCGGGTTATATTTCAAACAAAATGATATTTCGCGGGGATGGAATATCTGTAAAGATATATTCCGTATTGGCCCTGTTGATGTGTCTCACCATAAGCTATTGCTTAAATATATGGTTAAATGTCCTCCCTCTCTTGAATTGGCAAGGTTTTATCATCGTTTATGCGATTTCTTCAGTCGAAGCGGTGATACTCAGGAAGCATTGTTGGCTGGAGAAAAAGGTGTTCAATTAGATGGTTCAAACTTAAAAACCTTTGAACATCTTGCCTCAGGCTATTTAGCAAATGGCCAAAAAGATAAATCTCTTGAAACATACAAAAAACTGGTTGATATCTATAAAATGAAAGGGGATCTTGAAAATACTCTTGTTACCCTTAAAAAGATCCTCGAAGTTACACCCAATGATATTCTGATGCATCAAGCATATATTGATACATTTCTTGAACAAGGAATGGAAGCGGAATTGATTGATGAATATATTGCTTTAGGGGACGCTTACCTTTATTACAATGATTTTACAAATGCACTTTCTCAATATGATAAAGTGTTTAAAATTGATCCCACCAATGAAACGGCTTTCAGCAGAATGAATAAAGTTCAGGAAGCTGAAATTGCAAAAAACAATCTGAGCCAGATAAAAACTCAGATTCAAAAACCAGAAGAAAAACCCCAGGCAACAACATCAGCACCTGTTGATAACAGTGTGACGTCCACATTAAATGATGAGACAAGTAATACACGAACAGATAGTTTTTATCGCACTCTTTCCATCAATCCCTATCATTTTGCAATTCGACGGAGACTTATTGATCTCTTAATGGTCCGGGATATGAAAAAAGAGGCTCTCGAACAATACATAATCCTGATTGAGAAACACTTAGATAAGCAACAGAATGACAAGGCGTTAGAGGCTGTAATGGAAGCCTTATCCTATTTCCCCGATTCTTCAAACCTGCAGAATTTGAAGGATAAATTGTCATCATAACTGAGTTAAAAGAACATCGAACGAGATCAATCTTGTTCGATGTACATTTTAGAACAATTTTGCATAATAAGCATTTATTTATTAAGATTGTCAATCCTTTATTTTTATTAAGAAATGGATTAATATTTTAATATATCTTTATTCTATTTCAGAGGAGATGAATTAGCGTCCATGCCCATCGTCCCGACTAAGGTATTTTTTACCAAAGGTGTTGGCAAGCATCGCCAAAAACTGTCATCATTTGAGCTTGCCCTGCGTGAAGCAGGTATTGAAAAATGTAACTTGGTCAGAGTATCCAGTATTCTTCCCCCGGGGTGCAAAATCATCTCCAAGAAACAAGGATTAGCATTATTAAAACCGGGTCAAATCGTATTCGTCGTTCTTGCTGAAAATACAACAAACGAACCTAATCGTCTTGTCACATCCTCCGTGGGTGTTGCCGTTCCAGCCGATCCCAATCAATATGGATATTTAAGTGAACACCATACCTTTGGTATGAAAGAAGATGATGCAGCTGATTACACTGAAGATTTGGCTGCATGCATGTTAGCTTCAACTTTGGGCATAGATTTTGACGAAGATGTTCATTGGGATGCTCGGAAAGAATTATGGAAAGTACATAATAAAATATACCGTACCACCAATGTCACTCAAACTGCTGAAGGCGACAAGGATGGTCTTTGGACCACAGTTGTTTCTGCAGCCGTTTTTATTGACTAATAGAATCTGAAGAAATGAAACCCCTTATGATATATTCATTAGGGGTTTTTATATATGCCTGAATTGCCGGAAGTTGAAACCGTCAGAAGAAGTCTGGAACCGAAGATTAAAAATCGGGTTATTCGTTCTGCACGAATCCTGCTCCCTCGTCTTATAAAGTATCCTAAACCCAAAATCTTCCAGCAGTCTATCCAGAATCTAGCAATTAATGCTATATCTCGAAAAGGGAAATATCTACTCATTGAATTGTCAGATGAGAAAACATTGGTTATTCACCTGGGAATGTCTGGCAGATTGTTACTTGTTGATAGTCATACTACTTTCCCCAAACATACGCATATAACTTTTCACCTCGATAATAATCAGATTTTATGTTTTATTGACCCACGAACCTTTGGACGAATAGCTTTGTTGAATACCAGTGATTATTCCCCCTTACCTGGACTTTATCATTTAGGAATAGACCCATTATCAAAGGCATTCTCGAAATCAAATATAGTTGCTCTTTTCAAGAGCAATAGACCCATAAAAGCTTTTCTGATGGATCAAAGTAAAATTGCTGGGCTGGGGAATATTTATGTTGATGAGTGTTTGTTCCGTGCAGGTATTCACCCTTTAAAACATGTTTCTCAATTAAAGGCTGAACAAATAGACCTTCTCTGCAAAACAATACCCAATGTTTTAACAACAGCAATAAGAATGAAGGGAACGACAGTATACACTTTTGTTGACGATGAAGAAAAATCAGGGAAGTTTCAGAAGTTTTTGAAAGTTTATGGAAAAACGGGAGAACCCTGTGTAAATTGCGGTTCTCCCGTTAATAAAATTACTCTCGCAGGCAGAAGCACTCATTTTTGCCCTGTCTGCCAAAAATAGTTATTTTTTTACAATTTTTGCCAAAGCCGCAATATGGTTTGGAGTTGTACCACAACACCCACCAACAATATTAGCTCCAGCACTAATAAGTAATGGATATTTTTCTGCCATCATTTCAGGAGTATCTTTATAAACAACGGCGCCATTTTCCAATACAGGTAACCCGGCATTTGGCTCCGCCATTAAAAGTGCATCTGGCGCAGCTTGTTTCATCTGAGTTATAACTTGAATCATGTGATCGATAGTACAATCACCACAATTAGTCCCCACAACATTAGCTCCCGCAGCAATGGCTTCCGTAACAAGTTTTTCTGGGCTAATACCCATCATTGTCTTATAACCAAAGGCTCCTGGAGAAAAACACATAGAGGCAACAACCGGTAAAGAAGTGTTTTCCTTGGCAGCACGAATAGCACATAACAGTTCATCCAAGGCCATCATTGTCTCAACTACAATGGCATCGACACCCCCATCTGAGAGTGCCATTGCCTGCTGCTTAAAAACTTCATAAAGCTCTTTTTCATCAAAAAGGCCTCCTGAAGTCTCAAGTATTTCACCGCTGGGCCCAATATCTCCAAATACATAATGCTGATTATCAGGTAAAACATTTCGGGCAATTTGCCCCCCTGCTCTATTAATTTCCAGGCAACGGTCTTGTAAATCATAATGACGCAGTCTTAATGAATTTGAACCAAATGTATTAGTTAGAACAATATCAGAACCTGCATTTAAATAAGTACGGTGAATAGCCTGTACTTTTTCTGGCTCCTCTATATTCCAAATATCACCACAGCCGCCAGATTCAAGACCCGCTAACTGTAATTGAGTCCCCATAGCTCCATCGAGAATTAATACTTCCCCTCTTTTTAATCGTTCCAAAAATTGACTCATTTATATCTCCTTATTCCTTTCTTTAATCAAATCATACAAAGTATTTATTTGTCTGTCAGACAGGTAGTTTACCGGTCCAATCATTTTTGCCATCAATAAAACCTTACAATACCGTTCAAGATACTCGATTCTATAAAGAGCCTCTTCAAGTGTCTTTCCAACACTTATTGCTCCATGATTTTCAAGAATAACCACATTATGTTCAACAATCTCTTTTCCAATTTCTTTCGCAAGTAAAACGGTCCCAGGGGGGGCATAATCAACCCATCCTATTGGACCGGTAGTATGGATCATCTCTGGCAAAAATATCTTATCCATTTTTTGACCTGTAATTGCCATAGCGGTCACAGTGGCTGGATGAGCATGAATAACAGCCATTACATCAGGTCTATTGCTGTAAATTGATTGATGAAAAGGAAGTTCACTGGATGCAAAGGGTTGGTCATTATCTGATAAATAAACCTCCACTATTTCATCCGGGGCCATCTCACCTTTACATTTACCAGAAGGCGTTATCAAGAGACCGTTTTCAATCCTGAAACTGATATTGCCTTCTGCGCCAACAATATAACCATGAGAGTACAACCGTTTACCAATTTGGACAATCTGTTCACGAATATAAGGTTTATCGATCATTTTTATTTTTCACTTAACTCGCGTGAGCGTTCAGTCGCACAAGATACGGCATCCATAACCGTAGCCTTGAAACTGCCTGATTCTAAAGCATATAAACCTGCTATCGTAGTTCCACCCGGTGAAGTCACTTTGTCGCGCAAAATAGAAGGATGGTCACCTGATTCAAGAACAAGCAGTGCAGAACCTAAAACTGTCTGGGCTGCCAATAATAATGCTACATCTTTACGCAAGCCTTCTTTTACTCCACCGGCCGCCAACGCATCAATGAACTCAAAAACATAGGCCGGCCCACTACCTGACAAACCGGTCACGGCATCAAGTAATTTCTCATCTGTATCCACCACCTTACCGATACTAGATAAGATTTCCCGGGCAATATTCATATTCTCATCACAAGCATATTTCCCAGCAGCCAATGCAGAAATACCTGCTCCCACCAGGGCTGGTGTATTTGGCATTACCCTTATGACTGGAATTGGATGATTTAGCCATTTCTCTATACTTTTAGTTTTGACACCGGCAGCAATACTGATAATCGTCTGCTTGTCCGTTATCGTTTCACGAATATTCCCGATAACTTCTTCGACCACATTTGGTTTAACTGCCAATACAACAACATCAGAATTTAAAATAATCTGGGTATTATCGTCAGTTACAGTCACATGTAATGTTTGTGCCAAATAGTCTCTTCTTGAAGCTGACACATCGCTCACAATAATACTGGCAGGTCGATTGTTTTCTGATTTTAATAAACCTTTAACAATGGCTTCGGCCATATTGCCTCCACCAATCACACCAATCTTTAAGTTATTGCTCATAATTTACCTTTCATTTATTGTATGCACGGGAACCAAATATTGCAGTGCCAACCCGTATAATTGTGCTGCCCTCTTCTATCGCTTCCTCGAAATCGCCACTCATCCCCATTGATAAATGACACATTTTAACATTGGGGATATTCATTAATTTTACACTTTCAAATATCTCTTTCAACTTCTTGAAACTATCTCGAACTTTAGTTTTATCCTCAGTAAGAGGTCCAACAGTCATTAACCCTTCAACGATAATTGAAGGATAGTCTCCTACATATTTTACCAATTCATATACAGATTCAGGCATACATCCATGTTTTTGCTCTTCAGCAGATGTATTTACCTCTATAAAGGTACGTATGCTTTTACGATTTACTTGTGTCCTCTTCACAATCTCATCAACCAGATTTTTTCTATCAACCGATTGGATACAATCAAATAAATCCAATGCATATCTAACCTTATTGGTTTGTAAATGACCAATCATGTGTTTTTCAACGGGCTTAATTAAATGAAATTTCTCCCTGGCCTCTTGAACCCAGTTTTCTCCAATACATGTAATTCCACAATCAATTGCATTATTTATCAGTTCAGCAGAGACCATTTTTGTTACAGCCATTAGAGTTATATCATTAGGATTTCGGGACGATTTTTCAGCTGCTTGCTGAATACGATCCTTTAATATTCGAATGTTTTCATCAACACTCACAATAACATGTTCTCTCTTTCTATTTAATTACGCCATAAGAATGGAGCCCCATATCCTTACCAGTGAATTGGGGAAATATTACATTTACTCCAAGATAACATAATAATATGATAACAAGTCCAAATACCGATATATAAGCCATTCTTTTAGGTGCATCAAGTTTTGTCTTTTCGACATGAAAGTAAAAAGCATATGCCAACCACAGGATTAAACTCCACGTTTCCTTTGGATCCCAATTCCAATATCGCGTCCATGCTATTTTCGCCCAATATGCACCTGAAACTAATCCAGCTGTTATAAATAAAAAACCAATTTGATTTAAGTAGTAAGATGATTTGAAGTAGTCAATTGCATTTGATTCTGATGATTCATGATAAGAATTCATCAGATATCTATATGATAAAAAGGAGCCAACAGCCAGGAATGAAAATCCTATAAAGAAAAGGGGCACATGGATTTGAAACCAAATAGTATCTAAGATTGGATTTAACCTTTCAGGAAGCTTCTCAGGATACACAATCCAGTTTCTTGAAAACAGTTTACCCGTTATGAGATTGCCAATATTTATAAGCCAGCTTACTGGTGGTAAAGCTAACGCATATCCCAAGAATATTAATAGAAATACATTTAAATTTATGGCCTTACAATATCTATCGTTTCTAAAGTATAGAAACATTTGTACAAGTATTACTGAGAAAACAAATAACAACATACTCTCATACATATTAGAAAATGGTACATGCCCAGACTCAATCCAACGCAAACAAAGTCCCATTCCCATTAAAATCGTAAACACCAAAACACTTATTTTTTGAAAATATATGTACCATTGCTTTTCCGAAGTAAAAAAAGCAATAAACAACTGTATTCCCATTAATACATAAACCAACGAAATAATTATTTCACTGCATGAGATATGGATCATTGAATAAGCTACCCTTTAATCCTTTTTTAGACTTTTGGGATAGTTACTTTCAAACACCCAGATTATCATTCCAAGAACTATCATGATAAATCCGCTATTTATCAACCAATCAAATGGGTATCGTGATACATTCCATATAAGTGAGTTATTATCATATATCCCAACCTGGTGAAGATAATATCCAGATACTTTTAATGGCTTATTTACCCCCAATTCAGTTTCAAATCCATTTTGGCTGGAAGTATGGACGCAAACGACTGACAACGGTTGATTATGGGAATTGAAAGTAATCATTTCTAACTGAAGAATAACATTACTCTTGGGCACAGTAATCTTTTCGTTTGGACTAATCAGTACTTCATAATTCTCATTCCAAGACCAAAAGGATAAGTTAAGGATAAATCCTGACAAAGTAATGATAATCGCCAAATGTATTACATCCGTTGCACTTATGGAACATTTACAAAAAACACTTTTTATGCAGGAAATCACCAGCCCAATGTAAAGAAGAGCAAACAATATAATCATGAAATACGATTGAAATATGGCATTTAATTGAATCAGTGAAATAACTTGTATAAATGCTGTAGAATTTTGCCCAACAATATCATTGCTGGAAGAAAGCTGGGGAACTAATAAACTAAAGAAACAAAATAGAATTAGTAAAGAGGCAATAATTAGAAAAAATATTTTCGAAGAGAGGACGTTAATTATTGATAGGAATACTTTGATTGCCTTATTATGTAAGGGCATTTGATTTAGCTTCGTCGAGATACAACAAACTCACTTAACTGGATTAAGGCCTGCTTATACTTTGAATCAGGAAAAACATTCAGCTGTTCTTTACCATCCATAGCGATATTTAAAGCATATTCTCTGACTTTATTAGTAATTTGCAGTGTGTGCATCATATCAAGTACCCACTCCAAATCCTTAATCTCTATACTATCACCAAGGATACTCTCTAAACGATTTCTGTCATTCAAATCTAATGAGTCTCTCAACATAATTAATGGTAAAGTAATTTTACCTTCAACCATGTCATGTAAGACAGGTTTGCCAAATTCATCCGCACTGCTTGTATAGTCCAATAGGTCATCAATAATTTGGAAAACAATACCTAAATTATGGCCATATCTTTCTGCAGCCTCAACTTTTTCAGTACTACTCTCATTGACCATTGCGCCAAATCTGCAGCTAAGAGCAATTAAAACAGCTGTTTTTTTATTGATAATCCTCAAATACTCATCAATTGTTGTATCGAATTGAAAACCTTTTTCAATTTCAATAATTTCCCCTTCAACAAGGTTCTTTACACAGTTTGCAAATAATTTATTAAAAGATAAATCTTTATTCCTTGCCATGATTTGACTAGCCACAGCATAAAGATAGTCTCCACTTAATACAGCAACCTGATTTCCATATTTCTGATTTACACTTGGAATACCACGTCTAACATTTGCATCGTCGATAATATCATCATGAATCAGTGTTGCCGTATGGCATAATTCAATCGCGGCTGATAAATCCAAGATAAAGGGGGATATACCACCCGTCATACCTGAAAACAATAATGCCAGCATGGGTCGAAAACGTTTACCGCCTGCTTTTACCAGGTATTCAGCTGATTTTGATACTAAAGTTGAATCAGTCCGAACAGATTGAATTAACAATGCTTCAAGTTTATCAAGATGAGAGTATAGAAGCTCGTCAATTAAGGGGTAAGGATTTACAGTTGATATTATGTTGTTTTGTATAGGCAAACTCAACATACCAATCTTATTAAAAGAATAAAAGGGAAATCTTACTTATTTAATTATAAGATATCCCTTTAGACCTATCAAACAGTACTTTATCGGATTTCTGTTTTCCAACTACTTTTCATAAAGAATCCCATCAGATCATGTCCATGGTCAATAAAAAGGTTGGATTCTTTTGCTGTTTTTTCACAGTAGGTTGAAACTTTTTTTTCCGTTTGCGATGCGTTGATTGAACCAATTAACACGGGAACAGGCTCACTTACATGAGTACGAAATGCACAAGGAGTTGGATGATCTGGCAATACCATAATGTCACAGTCACCGTTTTCTTCAGCCCAGTCCAAGATAGGACCAACAATATGACAATCAAAATCTTCGATAGCTTTCACTTTTAAATCAGGCCGGCCTTGATGTCCGCATTCATCGGGTGCTTCAACATGGATTAAAAGAAATTCATTCTTTTTTAACCCTTCGAGACCGGATTTAACTTTATTTGCATAATTGGTATCCAAATAACCAGTAAGTCCTTCAACTTGGGGAACATCCAACTTAGCTAAAATGCCAATACCTTTAACCAAATCTACCGCAGAAATTATAGTACCGCCATTGATATCATATTTTTCACAGAAAGATTCCAACTGTGGCATTTTACCTTGTCCCCATAACCATATCTGGGTTGCAGGAGAATGCCCATCAGCTATGCGTTTATCATTGACTGGATGAGAACCACAAATAGCAATTGATTTATCCATAAGTTCTCTAATGATATTTTGGCCCGGTCCCGTCGGAAGATAGTTTGCTATTTCTTTATTGAGAATATCATGAGGAGGCGTACATTTTAAATCTCTATAATCGCCTTGAATAACAAGAAGATGCCGATAACTTACTCCAGGAAAAAATTTATAGTTGGGAGCTGTCAATTCTTTATCCAAGTCCTGAATAATGGTCTGTGATTCAGGAGTTGTGATATGTCCTGCAGAGTAATCTTCCATAAACCCGTCTTTTGTTGTTACAGTGTTGCAACGGAAGACAGTATAATCCTCTGGAACAGGTACTCCCATACTGGCCGCTTCCATAGGAGCACGTCCAGTATAATGGGTCTGAGGGTCATATCCCATAATTGAGAGAATAGCAACGTCAGAACCAGGGAGAATTCCATCAGGAACAGTTTTGCAAAGCAGCTGAATACCCTTCTGGGCCAATCGGTCCATATTGGGCGTATAAGCAACTTCCATTGGAGTTTTGCCATCTAACGTATCAATTGGCCAATCGGCCATGCCGTCACCAATTAAAACGATTTTTTTCATCTTCATTTTCCCTATATTCTTTAATAACCGAGGTATTTGATAATTTCATTCAAGTCAGAAGGTAAAGTCACTGGCTTTTGTCCAAAAGCCACAGCACGATCTGGATCTTTCAGGCCATGTCCGGTAAGAGTACATACAACCGTAGAACCAGCAGGAACACGGTTTTCTTTCAATGCTTTGATTAATCCTGCAACAGAAGCAGCAGAACCTGGTTCACACATTACACCTTCTTGGGAAGCAATCAAACCATAGGCCTCAAGGATTTCATCATCTGTTACCTTATCAATAATTCCACCAGATTCATCACGAGCAGCAACAGCAGTTTTCCATGATGCAGGATTACCAATACGAATGGCTGTTGCAAGAGTCTCAGGTTTTTCAATTATCCGGTTTTCAACGATAGGAGCCGATCCAGCCGCCTGATATCCCATCATCTTTGGTAATCTATCAGTAATCCCTACATCTTTATATTCTTTATAACCTTTCCAATAAGCAGTAATGTTACCTGCATTTCCTACGGGAATGAAATGAAAATCAGGGACTCTTTCCAATTGATCACACACTTCAAAAGCACCTGTTTTTTGTCCTTCAATACGATAGGGGTTAATCGAATTTACAAGAGTGATGGGATATTTATCAGTAATACTACAAACCATTTTGAGTGCATCATCAAAATTACCTAACACTTGAATAACCTTTGCACCATGCATAATCGCCTGGGCCAGTTTACCCAAAGCAATTTTTCCTTCAGGAATAAGTACGATGCAATCCATATTTGCCTTAGCAGCATAGGCAGCAGCTGAAGCGGATGTATTTCCAGTAGAAGCACACATAACGGCTTTACTACCTTCTTCCAAAGCTTTGGTAATAGCCATAGTCATACCGCGGTCTTTAAAGGACCCGGTAGGATTGGTCCCTTCAAACTTAACAAAAATATTAATATCAGCTTTTAAGTAATCAGCTAGATTACAACAAGGAATAAGTGGAGTATTTCCTTCCTGCAAAGTAACAATAGTTGTCTTCTCAGAAACAGGTAAATATTTTCTGTAGTGCTCAACTAAACCAGGCCAATAATAAAACTTTTTATCGGACATTATGATAGATCCTTTCAAGATCAATGATATTTTTATTTTTCAACACGAATGATAAATGTCTTGTCTTTGATAACTCGAAGCCGATCAATTTCTTTGATGGCAGCCTGCATAGATGATTCTTTTGCTTCATGAGTCATCATCATTACGGGTACGGCATCGCCTGCTTTACGGTTTTTCTGAATAACGGAAGCGATACTGATTTTATGTTTTCCTAAGATGGTTGAAATCTGAGCAAAAGCACCAGGCCGGTCAATAACACTGCACCGCAAATAATATTGACTGATAATATCGCCAATGGGCAAAACAGGAACACATCCGTATTCGGATTTGACTGGAGTATTAACCATACCGCCGGCGGCAAGTTTCTGACCAATCCGAATAACATCACTGACAACGGCACTGGCAGTGGGTAACATACCTGCACCTTTACCATAATACATAGTTGTTCCAACCACATCACCTGTAACCAGGACGCCATTATATGCACCGTTTACAGAGGCCAGCAAATTATCCTTAGGAATCATTGTTGGATGAACACGTAAATCAACACCCTTGTCCATGAACTTGGCAATAGCTAAAAGTTTAATAACATATCCCAGTTCAGACGCATATTTAATATCCTGGGCATTGATTTGAGTAATGCCTTCCACATAAAGGTCCTTCATATTGACCCAACCATGAACAGAGAGAAAACTCAATATGGCTATTTTATGAGCAGCATCATGACCACTAATATCCAGATACGGATCGGCTTCAGCAAATCCTAACTCCTGAGCTTCCTTCAGGACAGTGGCATAGTCCAAACCTTCAGAGGTCATCTTACTGAGAATATAGTTTGTTGTTCCATTCAAGATTCCGAAAATACTTTGGATTTTATTAGCGATCAATCCGGAACGCATGGCGTTAATAATTGGAATACCGCCAGCCACACTGGCTTCAAATTCAAGCTGAACTCTGTTGGTGGTTGCCAGAGACATGAGTTTTTGTCCGTGGTCAGCCAATAACGCTTTATTCGCAGTAACAACATGTTTTTTCTTTTGCAGAGCAGCAGATATGAAATCCTTTGCAATAGTAGTGCCACCCACCAGCTCAATAACAATATCTATATCGGGGGTGTTAATCAAATCATACGCATCATCAGTCCAAAGATTGCGGGGGATACGAACGGGCCGTTTTCTCTTTTGGTCCTTCTCAGCAATTTTGGTTAAGACAAAATCAACGCCCGTTGTTTTAGATAACCAATCTCTTTTTTCCAAGAGAACTTTGGCAACACCCGTTCCAACCGTACCACATCCGATTAAACCTACATTAATTTTTTTCATTAATTAATCTCCCGTTCATGTAAGGGTTCAAAATGCGTAAGTGTGTGAAATTCAGAATATCGTTTTCTAATTTCATCAGGTTTCAACCGAGTTAATCGATTTAAACTAAAGTCTTCAACATTAAAGGAAGCTATTGTACTCCCCATAACAACGGCTTTTCGTAAATTGCCATTAGTAGGATTACCGGTGGAGGCGAGATACCCCATAAATCCACCCGCAAAGGTATCACCAGCACCTGTGGGATCATATATTGCAGCCAGAGGATAAGCGGGGGCAATAAACACTTCGTCTTTAGTAATCATCGAAGCCCCATATTCACCTTTTTTGATAATAACAATACGAGGACCCATTTCGAGGACTTGTCGGGCGGCTGCTAAAAGATTTGAGGTATTGCATAACATTCGTGCTTCCCCATCATTCAGCAATACCATATCGACTTTAGAAATAACTTTTATTAAGTCTTCTTTTTTATTTTGAATCCAAAGGTTCATGGTATCCAGCGCCGTAAACTTGGGACTATGTATCTGATCCAGCACTTCCAACTGTAAAACGGGGTCAATATTTGCCAGGAATACATATTCACTGTCTCGGTATGATTCAGGAATATGAGGATGAAAATCAGCAAATACATTTAATTCTGTATTAAGGGTATAAGCATGATTCATATCGTATTCATAATATCCGGTCCAACGGAAAGTCTTTCCATCAACTATTTGTAATCCATCTAAAGAAACATTTCTCTGTTTCAATAAATCAATATATTGATTTGGAAAATCTTTACCTACTACCCCTACCAGGTTAATTGGAGAAAAGAAACTGGCAGAATAAGAAGCATGGGTAGCAGACCCACCCAGAATATCCTTTACTTCACCATGAGGTGTTGTTACATTATCAAGAGCCACGGAACCAACTATTAATACACTCACTGAAGAGCTCCTTCCAATACTGAATTACTAAACAAAAAATACCCAATCCCTGTTTTAAAGGGAGGGTTATCCAATTATCTTATGTACAATAAATTATTCTTCATCTACAGTGGCAAGAGCTTCACCAAACTCCACCGCGTCTCCCTCATCTACCAGTATCTCTAATAAAATACCACTCACCGGTGTGGGCAAATTAAAAATAGTAGTACCGACCTGTAATTCCACCAGATCATCGCCTTCGTTCACCCGATCACCTTCTTTAAAATGCCAGGTATTGATAAGCACTTCATCAACATCAACATTCAAGTCGGGTAAAATGATTTCTGTGGCCATTTTTAATTCTCCTTGATGAATCTTTCTTTCCAAGAGGTTTATTTCGTTTTTTTAACCTGGCGGTAAGCCTCTTCAGCATGGTAAGAACTTCGTGCCATCGGATGACTTACAACATATTTAAAACCTTTAGATATGGCTATTTCTTGCCATCTTATAAAGTCTTCTAAAGAATAATATTTTACCACTGGTAATTGTTCTCTTGTAGGCCGTAAATAGTGACCGAGGGTTAATATATCACAACCCACGTTTAACAAATCATCCATTGTCTTAATAATATCATCTTCAGTCTCACCTAAACCTACCATGATTCCCGACTTGGTCACTATATCTGGTTTCAATTCTTTTACGGATTGAATAACAGATAATGAACATGAATAACTGGCTCGATGACGGATATGGGATGTAAGCCTCTCTACGGTTTCCAGATTATGACCATAGACATCAGGAGACGATTCAAGAACAATCTTAATTAGTTCTTTTCGTCCATGAAAATCTGGAGTCAAAACCTCAATAGTAATCGAAGGGGTTGTTTTCTTGATTTCTGATATGACCTTATTAAAATGATGGGCACCTTCATCGAGTAAATCATCACGCGTTACGGATGTTACAACCGCATGGCTAATATTCAACTTCTGGATTGCATCTGCAACTCGCTCAGGCTCTGCACAATCTAAAGCAGAAGGTTCTCCATGAGAAACAGCACAGAATCGACAGAAACGAGAACAAGTATTCCCTAATATCATGAAAGTTGCCGTATTTTTTGCCCAACATTCTTGCTTATTCGGGCATTGCGCACTTTGACATACGGTATTTAATACCTGATGATGAACAGTCTGGCTCACAAGCCTGGTTTGACCTGCTGGAGCAAGATTCTTCTTAAACCATTCCGGCCTATCTCTTTTAATATCAGCATTCTTCACAAATATTAACCCAATATTTAATAGTTCTTTATTCAAAGCGAAACAGCATCGAACAAGATGGATCTTGTTCGATGCTGTTTAGAAGGTTTTTCTCTAGTAAATCCCCAGATGATCACGGGCTTCATCAGACATCATGTCAGGATTCCAAGGTGGGGTCCAAACCAATTCAACATCCACCAAATCAACGCCTTCGATTTCTCGAATTATCGAATCAGCCTCTGCCATTATTTGTGGACCAACCGGACAAGCAGGGCTAGTAAGCGTCATTTTTACAAATACCTTACTATTTTCTTCAATGGAAATATCATAAACCAGACCCAAATTAACAATATCCATTCCAATCTCAGGGTCTTTAACTACCTTTAGTGCTTCTCGTATGATTTCTTCAGTTACCATGTGTCCACTCTTTATTTTTAATCTAAATCAATATATATATCGCCATCTTTGACTTCAACTGGAAATGTTTGAATTGGAACAAAAGCAGGCATACACAATGGCTTACCCGTACGGACATCAAATCGGGCACCATGCCGGGGGCAAGTTATCTCATGCCCATTTAAGGGACCCTCAATGACCGGCCCTCCATCATGAGTACAGATGTCTTCCATTGCATAAAACTTACCCTCTACATAAAATACTGCAATAACCAAACCATCAATATCAAAAAGCTTCTTCTGTACTAATTCAATTTCACGGGCAGAACATACTTTTATCATTATTAAAACCCTTTATTAATGAGACGGGCACGCCTTCGGGGATTCACCTTGATTATCTTGGTCAGAAGTATCCATTCCATGTTTTTTACGGATATACTCACGAATAGCTTCGCGAACAGCATTTAATCCCAGAGTTGAACATTTAGGGCGGGTCAACGCAATTTCATTTCCAACAATTTCCATCATATAGTCTTGAGGTAAATTCATAATATCATCCATATCTTTACCAAAGACCACTTCCATTGCCATTGATGCAGCAGCCTGGCTAATAGTGCATCCTTCGCCTTCAAAAGACACATCTTCCAACTTTCCATCTGGCCCAATCTTTGCATAAAGATTAATGATATCTCCACAACCTGGATTGGTCATTCGGATCGTAACTGTTGGGTTTTCCAATTTTCCATAATGCCTGGGATCTTCGTAATGATCCATCAGGTCATCAATTTGTTCTTCACGAGATCGTGAATTACTCATTTTCGTTTCAGTCCTTAAATAAAAGTCTTATTAAGATAAAACAGAAGATAAACCAAGCTTATTTAATATTAACCCACGAACATGTTCACGAATATATTCAGATTGCATTCGTTGCATCACGGTTTCAAAGAAACCTTCAACGATTAAATTATCCGCGTCCTGTCGTGAAATACCACGACTCATTAAATAAAGAACTTGATCATTATCTATCTCACTGGTCGTTGAACCGTGAGTGCAACGAACATCATTAGCCGATATTTCCAAACCCGGGATTGAGTCAGCTCTTGCATGGGAACTTAATGAAAGATTATTATTTTTCTGGTACGCATCCGTCTTCTGAGCGTGCGGATGGACTTTTATCATCCCTCTAAATACAGTCCGTGATTTATCTTTTAGAACAGTATTGTAGAGTAAATCGGAGAATGCATTAGGTGCGTCATGATCCTGAAGAGTATGATAATCCAGATGTTGTTTTCCTTCTGAACAAACAAGTCCCAACATATCCACCCGGCTTCCTTCCCCTTGAAGATGAGTATTGGAATCTGTTTTAGACACCCTACCCCCTAACCCAACAGCAACCCATTCCAGATGAGCATCCTTGGCAAGAAAAGCTCGATGTGTATCAATATGCCATGATTTTAAGTTCCAATTCTGAACATCAACAAAAGATACATTGGCTCCTTCTTCAAGGAAAAGTTCAACAACGCCTGTATGGAAACCATCCAGTTTTTCATCCAGACTTTCAGTTTGCCGAATAATAGAAAATTTACTATTTTTTCCGGCAATAACCAGTAGATGAGAAGTATCAATACCTTTGTTTTTGGACAGCTCAATAAAATAATTAAATGGCAGTTCTACAACCGTGTCCTGGGGAATATAAAGAAGCGCTCCACCCGATTCAAAAGCATAATGCAGCGCGGAAAACTTACTATCATTAACAGGTACAGCTTTGGAATAATATTTTTCAATTAAGGGATTTGATTCTTTTACCAGATTTTCAAAATGATCAAATACTACCCCTTGAGGAGATGATGAAGCCATCTTTCTAAAGAAAGGTTTACTATCCAGGGTTATTAGTGTTCCGGCAGAATCTCCCCAGGAAGATGTTAGATTCTGGATGATTTCCTCAGCTTTAAGAGCAGCAGGCTGGGGCGTTCCAGCATTTCCAAGAGATTCAAATTCATAAGAATCAAGTGAAAGTGTCCTGATATCTGTCCGTCTCCATGATTCATCCTTTAAAGTTGGAAATGGCAGTGTTTGCCAGGCCTGCCAGGCAGATTCTCGACAACTCACAAACCATTTATTTTCATCACGTTTTTTACAAAACAGATTGAAGACATCGGGATTGATTTTATTGAATGATGTTTGATTAGTTTTAATATCGGTACTCACAATTATCTCACCTCATGTATGGGCTATTTTGATTTAATGTCAGCCTACGGAACCTTCCATTTGAAGCTGAATCAGCCGGTTCATCTCAAGAGCATATTCCATGGGTAATTCTTTTACCAGGGGCTCTATAAATCCCGCAACTATCATGGAGGATGCTTCCTGCTCAGATATACCACGACTCATCAAATACAACAGTTGCTCATCATTGATTTTACTGACAGTGGCTTCATGTCCGATGGATACTTTCTTTTCTTCTACCTCAATATAAGGATAGGTGTCTGAACGAGATAATTCATCTAAAATCAAAGCATCGCACACAACATTTGATTTTGAACCAATAGCCCCATTAACAACTTTTAACAGTCCACGATATGAAGACTGTCCACCATCCTTACTAATAGATTTCGAAATAATCCGGGAAGTTGTATAGGGAGCCCCATGAACCACTTTTGCACCGGCATCCAGTTGTTGACCTTTTCCGGCAAAAGCTATTGAAAGGATTTCACCGTGAGCACCCTTCCCCATCATATAAACTGCCGGATATTTCATAGTCACCTTACTGCCTAAATTTCCATCTACCCACTCCATGGTCGCATCTTCATGACAAACGGCTCGTTTGGTAACCAGATTGTAAACATTGTTTGCCCAGTTCTGAATAGTGGTATATCTGACACGGGCACCCCGTTTCACGATGATTTCAACAACCGCACTATGAAGTGACTCGGATGAATAAGTAGGAGCAGTACATCCCTCGACATAGTGAACAAAACTACCTTCATCAGCAATGATTAAAGTTCGTTCGAATTGCCCCATACGTTCAGAATTTATACGGAAATAGGCTTGCAAAGGAATATCAACCTTCACTCCAGGGGGGACATAAATAAAACTTCCTCCCGACCACACCGCACTATTTAATGCGGCAAATTTATTGTCATCTGGAGGAATAACCGTCCCAAAATACTCTTTAAATAAATCAGGATATTCTTTCAAGGCCTGGTCAGTTCCAACAAAAATCACACCCTTACTTTCCAAATCTTCTTTTAATTTGTGATAAACAACTTCTGAATCATATTGTGCACCGACACCCGCCAAATATTTTCTTTCAGCCTCAGGGATACCCAGTCTTTCAAAAGTATTTTTAATATCATCTGGGACATCTTCCCATGTTCGCTCTGCACGATTGGAGGGTTTCACATAATAATAGATGTCTTGGAAATCAAGTGCGGAAAGATCAGCACCCCAATTCAAATCTGGTTTTGCAAAAAACACATTCAAAGATTTAAGACGGAATTCTCTCATCCACTCCGGTTCACCTTTGATGTCTGATATTTGATTTACAATTCGAGGATTTAAACCTTTTTGGACTTCGTAGATATTCTTTCGGTCATCATGAAATCCATATTTATACTCTTGCGTTAATGCTTCTGCATTTTCATTTTTAGTATTTGACATATCGGTCTCCTTTTCTTTAAATTAGACGACCGGTTTTAAAGCAGTTTTGTCTTCATCAGATAAATTGATATCTAAATTATATTTCCTTCTAATAGCTTCGTATCCACTTTCTTCCAGCATTAAGGCAAGTTCAGGCCCCCCGGATTCCACAATTTTTCCAGCCATAAATATATGAACAAATTGTGGTTTTATATAATTCAAAATCCGTTGATAGTGGGTAATAATTAAAACACCCAATTCGGGTCCTGATAATCTATTCACACCTTCAGAGACAAATCGAAGAGCATCAATATCTAACCCAGAGTCAGTCTCATCCAACACGGCATATTTGGGCTTTAACATGCTCATTTGCAAGATTTCCATTCTCTTCTTTTCGCCACCCGAAAAACCGTCATTCAACGAACGACGTGCGAATGCTTTTTCAACACCCATCTGCTTCATCTGCTCATCAAGTTCTTTTCGGAAATCACGCATTGGAATTAAATGACTGTCCTGACTTGAAGCGGCTTTTTCTGTTTCACTCATATTTTTTCCATGTTGCCGCACTGCACTCACAGAAGACCTTAGAAAATTTGCAACACTCACACCCGGTATTGCCACAGGATACTGATAGGCCAAAAAGAGTCCTTTTATAGCTCTCTCACTAGGTTCCATATCTAAAACATTTTCACCATTCAATAAGACTTCCCCTGATGTCACCTCATAGCGAGGATGTCCAATTAAGGTGTACGCTAAAGTGCTTTTACCTGATCCATTTGGACCCATTAAGGCATGAACTTCACCCTGATTAATGTTCAAATTCACACCTTTTAATATTTCCTTACCTTCGACTGAAACATGAAGATCTTTAATCTCTAAAGTTTTGCCAGCCATTTTATCTAGTATCCTCCTGTGAAAACGGGTTAATATTTGAATCTTTATTAATACGGAACTTGCACCCGGACGAGCCTTTCATTATCCACTCATGCCGTTCCACTTCTTTGCCTAATACTTTTTTCATCATTTCAAGTTCCATGAGACAAACATCAGGATCAGCTTTCGCAACTTGATAATAAGGACATACATATTCTTTCCACTCAAAACTGTCATCTTCTTCTTTAATTTGAGTCGGAATTCCCCTTGTATTTAATAACTCAATAAATCGATTTAATCTGTTTTCTGGAGATACTCCGCGCAGTTCAATCTCATACTCTTCAGCCATACGGGTACTAATAACCTCCATTAAACGAGCCTTTAAAGTTGAATCAGATAACGAATTAATCTCCTGCCATATGCTCCTAAATAATGCCTTGTACTGGTCAGGCAACGAATCTCTTCCAATCTCTGTTACATAATATAAATTATAGGGTCTTCCCCGTTCAGTTTTGACCAATCTCGAGCCAATTAAACCTTGAATAATTAAACTATCCAGTTGGGGACGAATTGCATTCCGAGTTACGACAAGACCTTCTTCAATTTCTTTTATAGTAACCTCCCCCTGTTCCAAAATAAAGCGAAAGATCTTACCTGAAGGGCTATCAAATATTTCTTTTTTCATCTGAATTTAGATTCTCCTTCATTATCACTCTATTCATTAACCATCCTAACTAATATTAATATTTATGTCAATTATTACTGACATAAATGAAATTTAGGCATATCAACGGAATGAAAATAAAAAACATATTATTTGTAAGGTAAAATATACCTATGGTTTTCCCACAAAATAAACATATCTACCTAGTTCTTGTCTTAATTCATCTCTTGATTGGAATTGGATGGGGTTCAACAATGAAAAAACCAAATTTAAGGATTCAGTTCCCTGTAAAATCGGTTTACGGACTAAATGATTCTCCCCAACTACAATTTCCAGGCAAGACTGATGAAGATGTCATAAAGCTTCTAAAAGAAAATAAGATTAATAGTGTTTTTGGGGGATATAAAAATACTGAGCTACGAAAACTTTTGAAACAAAATCAAATAAATGTTTATGCAGAGATAACATTATTTGCAGGGACTGGATTATGGAAAATGAATCCCGAATATAGGCCCATCACATCATCTGGCAAACCAATAGAAAAAGATGATTGGTATGGTGGCCTATGCCCTAATCAACCCAAATTACAAGAGAAACGATTACATGAAATATCCGAATTAATTGATAAATATGATGTTGATGGGATATGGCTGGATTTTATCCGCTATCCAACCCATTGGGAAGTAAAAAATCCCCGTTTAGACCAGACATGTTTCTGTCCGATTTGTCTGGCAAAATTTCAGAAAGATACAAGAATTCAAATTCCCACAAACCTAACCAAGACTGCTGATAAGGCAGCCTGGATCCTCAAAACTCACAATCAAGCATGGATAGATTGGAAATGTCAGAATATTACCACCTTCACAAGAAAAGCGTATCAGCAAATTAAATCCAAGAATCCATCTATCGTGGTTGGATTCTTTGGAGTTCCGTGGACTCCTGATGATTTTAATAATGCAATACATTCAACAATTGGACAGAATTATAAAACATTAAGCCCCTATGTAGATGTTTTTACTCCCATGGTTTATCATAAATTATGCTATCGTGATATTAACTGGATTAACGCGATAATAAATTATCAGTCAAACCAAACGAATAAACCTATCGTGCCAATTATTCAGGCATGCAGTATTCCTTCAGAACTTAGTAATAAAGAATTTACCAGTGCTATCAATGAAGCGTTAAGACCACCTTCAAAGGGTGTTATTATTTTCACTTTAGATTACGCAATTAAGGAAAATAAGTTTAATAATTTAAAATCAAAATGGTAGGACCTATGGAACCACGAATCGTCATTATTGATTATGGAATGGGTAACCTTCGTTCCGTACAAAAAGCTATTGAAAAAGTTGGCTATACCGCTGAAATCACTCAAAATCGGCAATCAATAAGAAATGCTACCCACGTTGTTGTACCTGGGCAGGGTGCATTTTGCGATGCAAAACGTTGCCTTGAAGAAAATAAGTTAACGGGAGAAGTAATCTCAGCCATTCAGAGTGGAAAACCATTCCTGGGCATTTGTTTAGGTTTGCAGATGCTCTTTACCGTCAGTTATGAGGGTGGGGTTTTCGATGGTATGAATGTAATTCCAGGTGAGGTTGTTCGTTTTAGCGGATCAATGAAGATTCCTCATATTGGTTGGAACCAACTAATTATCAAGAAAAATATACCCATCTTCGACAACATACAGAACGAATCATACGTCTATTATGATCATTCCTTCTATGTAAAACCATCGAACCCTGAATGGATTGCAGCAATAACTGATTATGAAGGCGAATTTACAACAGTTGTAGCAAAAGATAATGTTGTAGCCACGCAGTTTCACCCCGAAAAAAGTCAAAAAATTGGATTACAATTTCTGAAAAACTTTGGAATGATGAAATAAGGATTTTTTCTAAAAGGCTTTTGATTTCGGAATATAGTATTTTGGGTACTCGATAATCCGGATTAAAAGAAGAGTATTTATTTTCAAAATAACAATATAGTCGTTTCCCCTAACTCATGTAAATTCCTTTGGAGTTTATTTATACGTACTTTTAACAAAACTTCCATCCAATATAATCTTGACGCTATTTCTTAATTAAAATTTGCTTTCTTCATGAATATTGTTTGAATATCATATTTTCAAGCAAAATCTTTGTTTTTGATGAAACTATTGTACGATTCGTACAAATTCACAAAGTCGATTCTATTTCGCAATAAAAAAACAACCTAAACCCTTTAATATCATATATATATAAACATAATTACAAATATGTTTATTTTTTAATACATTTCATCATATTTAGTCGTATAATATGAATATAGATTTATTTATTGATAAATATATATGCGTAACTATAATATTAGAATGAAAGAGTTCATTATGTTTAAACTAAGTGTTATTGGTGATGAGATATCAAGTAATTTGCAAGAACAAGTCAATCTTTTAATCCAGGAAAACATTAACCATATTGAATTGCGTAGTATCAACAACAAAAATATTGTTAATTGGACTTCTCATGAATTATCTGAAGTCAAAAAACTTCTTGATGATAATAATATTACTGTGTCTGGATTATCCTCTCCAATTGGTAAAACACCTATCACCGATCCTCCAGATTTATCACTCGCAAACTTCCAAAAAATTCTTGATTATGCAGACTATTTTCAAACCAACAACATCCGAATATTCGGTTATTATTTACCAGATACTGATCATATCTCTTGGGGAAATGCTGTTGTCGACAGGTTGCATATACTTCTTGAAACAGCAAAAGCAAGAGGGCATATACTCCATCTAGAAAATGAAGATGGTTCACTCTTTGGATCCACTCCTGATGAAGTGCGTTTTATAAATAAACATATTTCCTCTCCAAATTTTGACTTTCTATATGACCCAGGGAATTACATATATTTCATGAGAGAAGCTGTTAGTCACGAAATGACCCCACTGATGTTGCCTTTAACTGGCTATTTACATGTAAAAGATATAAAACTTGGTAGCAATCAATTTCTTGTACCAGGAAAAGGTGATTGCGAATTTGAAAAAATAATCACAGAATTATGCAAACTTAAACAGACAGATGTTATTTCATTAGAACCACATCTTCAAGGTGGGGATTCCAAAGGCGGATTTAGTGGCATAGAACCCACAAGAGAAGCTATTCGTTCCTTAAAAAATATTTTGAACAATATCGAAATGAAGGAGTCTCTGCTCAAAAATGCCTAACGAAAAAATCACAGTAAATACTCCATATGATCGTTCAAAGATAAAAAAGGATATAGAACAATACTCGGACTTGGCCTCGCTTCGTGAAGCAATTTACAGAGACATTGCTGAAACTTTTGATAACTCTATAGAAATTAATAACGTACATACTGTATCTGATTGGTGCAGAGCAAATGACACACGATTAATATGTGGCCGTTTTTCTAGAGCCTTTTACATTGATGGTATGTTGATGGCTTCAGCAAAAGTCATTGAATCAGTCAGCATCCACATTCCCATTCAAAAAATCGTCGCATTTCTCAAACAAAATAGAGATTTTTACTCCATTGAAACATATTTAGGTTCTGATATTCAGTCTCTAATTAACCTAAATTCAAAGGAAAAAGTATCTTTAGCTGAAATTAATGGGATTCTCTCAAGGCTGAAAAAATCGCTACAGAGTTATGAGAGTAAGACAACTTCTGTCCTAGAATCTAAACACGGATTGAATCATGATCAATTCGTTATTGAATACAATAAATTGATTAGTATTACATTGAAATTAAGACAGCTGGTTACAAATCTTGAAAAGAGTATACAAAAAGCTTCCCAATATGATCCGGCTTTTCTTGTATATTTCCAACGAATAACCAATACAGGTTCTATCAATATTGGCATGCTTAATGAAAAAAAGGATCCTTTTTTTGGACAAGATGAACACATCCTACAGCTGTTAGAAACATCTGCTCCAAACTCATATATTACGCCCCATTTAAATACATGGTTACAAAAATGTGATGATTGGATTGAAGCACTTCCTGCATATGCATCCTATAAAATAACTCCTAAAACCGAAGGGGGTTATGATATTACGGCACAAGTACAGAGAGCTTCTTTGGAAGAGATGTATCGAAGACATGCTGATGATTGGGCAATAAATATTGAAGAGGTGATGTTCATAGAGAATGTTGAAGTTGCACGTAGATTATTAATATCAAACTGGAATAAATTATCACATTCACAAATCGTGAATAAAATAAAAAAATATAATCTTTCTAACAGGATAGTTTGGGTATCAGAATTAGTCGAAGATATAAGTAAAAAACACGTTAAGACCATTGGTTATGAGATAGAAAAAGGGAGCAGCAGACTAGAAGCATTATGGCTGACAGCTCAAAACGACAGTAGGTTAATCAAAAAAATAAATAATCACAAAACGAAACCATTAAACAATTCCATTTACCATAACCATGTATTTGATAAGGTTAGACCATTACCATGTATTCATGTTCTCACCACACTTGGCCCTGGCGAAACGGAAGTAAATGTTGAAAATTGGTTGCAAGAGACAATGGCATTATTCAACGTAATCCGTGCATTTAATCTTCAAGGAAAAGTTGCTGCCATAATTAAAGGGTATAAAAAAACAATTATTGATTCTGCCAATACTGTCATCAGAGAGCTTGAACTCGAAGGAACATTATTAAATCTAATCAGGGATGAAGGGCTCAACGCTTCCCTAGAACAAGATTTAAACAAATGCGTTATAAAACTACTAATGTCATATCCTGAAGTTGCAAAGGCAACAGCAAAAGCACTGTCAATTGAAACCAAGGATCTTTATCGACAGCTTGACAATACAATGGCAACAATCTCTGCTCGTAGAGAAGTCATCGCTGCGGAGGGATTGTCTTCTTTATTAATGGATCCTCTATATCGATATGAAGCAAGTGGTCCTTACAAACGATACAATCTTTTATATACACCTAGCCGTGTTGATCTTGGAATAGAAGAAGTTTACTCTGTCCAAGGAATTCCAAAGTGGCTTGGAGGAAGAGATCAAGCTGCATCAATTCGTGGTAAAGAATTATATTCCCTGTATAATGCCAATCCACAAGCCGTAAATTCTCCAAGATTAGCAGAGTTTATGAAAGTAGGAGAAAACTTTTTCACGAGAGGTGGGGTTTATTACCTTTCTCTCGCAGCCGGAGCAAATATTGATGCTGTTGGAATCGGTGATTTCGAGTTTTTCAGAGATCAATGGAATATGCGTGAAGACCGTTTGGTCTTGCCCACCGGTGAAACGTATGGTGGATTTTGTGTACCTAAGGAATTCACACTTCTTTACGCAGTCACTTTAGCGGCCGTTGATAAAGATACCTCTGCAAAACTACTGACCAGTTTTAACATCCCAACAGCAATTCAACCTTCTCTTGTAGATGATATGCGCAAGATTTTAGCAAGACGAATTGAATTTGACTCAATATTAGATTGGGAAGATGCATGTCAGAAATATTTAACAGAAAAATATAAGGAATACTTTACAACAGAAAACGGCTGTTTCTATCTTCCCAATCCATTTGCATTGGCCAATACATTTTCAAAAGCCAATGTAATATCAACAACCTCAGAAAAAGAAACGGATGAAACATTAAGGCTTACCAACTGGATAAATAAAAAAGCTCAAGGCTTGGAAGAAATAAACCGAATTGGCCCTTTCCGAAAAGTCCAATTGATTCGAAACCTTCTCAATAAATCACGTCAGAGAAATCCAAACATTCCAGATGACACCCAGCTTATCGGAGTGATGACAGCCTCTTATAAAGAAGGAGCTTTAAATAAAGATGGCCTTGAGATTCCAATTACTGATGTAAGATTCAGTGCCGGTGCTCGTAAATTAGAAATATATTCAGGGACTTATGAAAAAAATCTACTTAAAGATATTGATCCAGAAGGTAGAGAAGTCCTCAGAAATATGTTTAGGGATTTCAAGACTGTTTCCGATATACGATTTGTGGGTACATGTACAGGTTCTGACATTCTAAACTATGTTCCTGGTTCGGGCTTAGAAGATTTAAAAGAGCAAATAAATCAGAAACTAATTGATGCAGGACTAAATCAAGCACAGATTGATGCAAACTGTAGAGTCTATGGCGGAGATTTAAAGAACTGGACAGGTATACAAGAGTTAGCAGATTCCGTTAAGTCGGCATTGTTATCTGAGATTGGGCCCAGTATTCATTTACTGGTCACTGATCGGCGTGGAACATTTGCAACTTATGATGAAGCAGTTCAAGGCGTTGATTTTATTGATTTAGGTATTCCTGATCCTGGACTATTAGATTTAATCGATAACTTTCCAAAACTCTGTGCATTAATGAGATTTGGCAGACCCGATTCCGCATTAGTATTTGCTGATGGTACATCAGGTGGTCGGAGAAGAACATTTTCTTTCAGATATGCTTCATCTCGCAGAAAAGTAAAAGAGCTCTTTGCATATGAACCAAATGCAGTCTATGGATCTCTCGGTTTGGGTCAGGAAACGGTAGACCAGTGGCGGCAAGAGATGGAACTCGAGAAAAACCTTTGTGACGAATTATTCGCTTCAATTACAAACAAAAATCACACAGAATCACGAGCTGTATTAAACAAGATTGTGACATCAGCAAAACTTTACGATAAAGCGCTTCAAGCAACCACTGAAGAAAAGAAAGCCCGGGATAATGGAGTCTGGAAACCTATTGATAGATACATATCTCGTGCCTATGGAAGACTTGTATCAGAATATAGATTAGAAGATCTTGACTTTGGAGCATGGTTGATATTAGGTGGTTCATATGTTGTAAATGGAAAAATTACGAATGAAGAATTAGTAAACATTCGCAAGTCATTCGAAAAATCAATCCCTAGAAAAGGCTCACGTCCTGAGTTTAATGAATCGGAAATCAACGAAATTATATCTTCCCTGTTCAGACCTGTTTTTAAGATTAATATCTCAGATGAGTATAGAGAAATTAAAACAGGAATTGGTGGTTCATTAAAAGCAGTTGAGGAAAAAACTTCTCGTTTAGAAAAATTAAATGAACGGCGAAAAACAACTCGTCGAGTTCTCGGTATTCAGCAGAGAAAAATCGCTTTCCAATCTTCAAATCTCTGCAATACTGAACATAATATCGAATTGATTTATAAGCAGGCCATCGCTAAATTATCTATTAAAGAGTTAAATGATAATACACAATTAGGGATTTTAATGTTTCATCTTTACAAATCCCTTGAGATTATTATTTCAAAATTATCTGATAGTCCGGCTAAAACCAACTTAACAGACGCAATCAATAATCTCATATCATCATATGAACTAACGCCTGAACAATACACACATTTGGCGAAAGTATTAGCAAAGGCAGCAGAACAGTTTAAAACAAACTCCGATTTATCAGAAATTGCTTATACATTTGAACTTTTAGATATAGCCTTTTTATTAGAAAAAATGCTCTGCACGGATACTCCAGAAGAAAAAATGCTGGAAGTGGCTCGTTTCTTTGATCTGACAATAAATAATCACATATTCGATTATCTCCCTTATCACTACCATACTGAACGAGGCACAGCATTCAAACATTACTCAAGGACAGAATTATTTAGTCTTTCCGTATCACATCATCAATGGCTATATCAACATATTCAGTATATTCTTTCAGAAGAATCTCCTTTGAAGACAACCTCTGAGGCATATAGAAATCAATGGATTGGGGACATTCTGAATAACCATTCTCCATTGGGAGTGAAATTAGAAAATCCCAATGAGCAATTCTGGTTCAGTTATGCCAGATTGAGAGATGTCGCAGTATTAATGCATGAGGGAATTCCTCTTCCCATCCTGATTAACAACTTACCTCCTTCTTATATCAATAAACCAGAGCGTATCAATGTTGCCATCATATATCCACATGGAAACACAACCGTTCCAGTAGCTTTACAACAAGGCAGCAAATTGTCGAGACTGGATAACATAAATCTCATGTTATCAGCCTTCCCTGAAATGAAAGAAAATAAGGGTCAATCTTCATTAGATCTTCATGATAGCTTCATGTTTGTTTCAAAAGAAGATTTTAATGAGATCAAAAATGCTGGGTTAGTTGATTCCACACTAAATCGTAATATTCCAATTGCTGAAGATAACATATTAGTTATGGTTCAATTCTCAAATCCATTACCTCCCGATGCTATTTTCTTCCATTTCACACATTACCTGAGATTGAAGGTTGATGCATTAGATATCCCTGTAATTCAACCTTTCCTTTGGGAAGCAGCCACACACCTTAAATGTCGGCTTCCAGATATGTTGAAAGGAAGTTCAGCAAGAACAGCCGATCAAGCTAACTGGTTACAAAAAGATACGCTCAAAATGAAAACAGAAAAAGCGATATCTGAAATAAAAAAACAAATCACTAAACTGGCCAAAAATCATGATGCGTTAATTGTAAAATCGGAGAAAGAATCTGGTGGACGAAGCGCCATGATTCTACCCGTCAGAAAGAACAATTCATTAATTAATGAGAACCTTGATATTCTTTCACGACACATTTATGAAATATCAAAAGTCGATAATGTAGTCATTCAGGAAGTCTTGAAATCCCATGTAAGAAAGCTCTACAGCCAAGATTTCCTGCACGACATGATTAATCGATTCATCAAAATAGGTATTCCTGTAAATTTATTAAACGAACCCAGAACTCCCCTATTCTCTTACTTCCGACTTATTGTTGTGAAGGGTAAAGAAAATTACAGAATAACTCACCGCATCACTGTATTAAGTACTCAGGGTGTTGCTAATGTAGGCCAGGGCGGACTTCTTTATGAGTATAGAGATGAGTTTATAAATCCAATATATAGAGATGCATTGTGGAGAGAAATGCAGAAAGCGTGTTTCTGTTCAATTAATTCTCAAAGCCAATACCTGAAAAAACATGGCCGTCAAATTCTTGATGAGTATTTACAGTCACATCCTGAATTTGGGGATACGATTAACATTGAACGAGAGCTTCAAATTACAGACATCCCCTATGAAATGGGAGATTATATGCCTGTTTTCATGACAAATGTAAATGATGAATTAGTCAGTTACTATGATGAAGAGTCTGAAATTATTCTCCCCCTGTTTGAAAAAGGAAAACCCGTTATACAGCTTTTCAACAAATCAGGTAAGGCAGTACGACCACCTTTTGTCTGTAAGGATCAAAACAATCAACCTGTTGATTATTTCGATAAAAAAGGAAATCAGATATCGCCTTTAGTTGTCTTTAAGATTGAGCCCAATCCAGGTGCGGGTCTCTGGCGTCCACACGATGATCAATTACCAGTGGAACGAAAAGGTGAAGGCGTTTATCTCATATTCAAATCATTAGGTGAAAGAGCTCGAGAATATCGTAAGTCTCAACAGAGATAAATACTGTGAATCAGTTAACAACTCTAGTTTGTGAGGAAGTGGGATATTCTCCCAGTGATAAATTAGGTCCTGAAGACATCAGTGTAATGCTGATGATTCTTCAGGACCTATATCCTATTAACACTTTCCATCAGTCTCTTTCATCAATAAAAACACTGTATCCCGACATTATCGACTGGGATTTATTATCTCGAGGTAATGTCCTTCAATCTTTCTTGGATAGAGTATCAGCAATTCAACAAGAGAGAGTCACATTGAAGTCCCCATGCTTGCGAGTAAATCCCATTCCTCAATCAGCATATACAGACCCTGTTTTTGCAATCATATTTAACTCCAGCGCTACACTAATTCAAGACACTATCCATCAAATGCAGAATGATTCGTGGAAATCCTGTAATGAGGGTATGCCCATCCGTATAATGGGCATACATAAAGACTGGTTGGATTTTTCCACTAATACACCATCAACCCACAGAGGCTTAAGTATCGATAACAAGGGCCTTATAGTGGAAGAGACTTTTATAGAGCCCGTATTTATTAAGTGCGCTTTTATCACGCATCTGGATATCGACACTGAACAAAGAGTCCATCGTGAATTAACGATGACATTTCATAATAGTGCTGTAAAGATAGTTAATCCTGAGTTTGATTCATCGAAGTCTCCGGATAGTAAATCCTGGTGCCACTCAATTTGGAAACCGAACATACCCACACCCGAGTGTATGTACTTTGATAAATCCAGCCCGATAAGTGAAATCTTCATAAGGAATTTTCTAAACACGAATAGATTGAATGATGATTTCATTGCACAACCAGACAGGATGACTGAAGGCATAGATATCCAAACTTTTAAAAGAAATGAACAGGCAGCCTCTTCAATAACCCAATTTATCGGCCAGGGTTTAGAAAAAAACAACTCAATGATAGTAAGACATAGAAGAGGTAACTTTTATTTCAAGAAAGAGAATGTTTTCTATCCTTTTGTATTGCGAGTGAATGTTTTTTCTAAAGACGGATGTTATGAGGCGAAATCTGGTTTTGGACTAATTTCTTCTAAGCCCGACAATTGGATATGCTCCAGAAGTCATGGGAGTGATATTGTCTCACCCTGTGAGTTGTTTTCTTCTTTAGCCTTCAATATTGAGGGCCAATTTCATTCATATCCTATATCCCAATCAGATATTGACACAATTACCCAGACAGCAGTCTTAGCCTTAAAAACCATTAATAATGCCCGTTCATTTGAATTAGGAGCCGCTGGAGTCGATACCGTTATTGAGTATGACACTTCCAATAAAGTGGTTCCTGTTGTTATTGAAATAAACTCGAGGCCATCGGGTTTAGCACATAGTCGTTTAATGAATCTTAATAAAAATGATTTATACATTTCCAGTCTAATTTACGAATATTTTCGAGGTTGAATACAATGTTACAAGTGAATGAAATGAAACCCAGCCAGTGGATTAAAAAATATAGTGATTCTCGGCTTCACAAAATGCTTAATACTTTTATTCAGGAATTCAGCGATGATTTACCTGTATCTATTTTGAGAGTCCCGGCTCGGATAAACCTAAAAGGTGTTCATATCGAACATCGGGGTGGTTATGTGAATTACATGGCCATCAACAAAGAAGCCTGGTTCATTTGTCAAAAAAGGCAAGATGATAAAGTCTTACTTAGAAATACAAATCCCCAGTTTGAATCCTGCACATTTACTCTTTCAGATGAACTTCCCGAAGATCAGAGAGGCAACTGGATTCAATATATTCAATCAATAGAACTAGTAAGAGGTCATTGGTCAAATTATATCAAGGGTGGAATATTGAAACTGCAGGATCATTTTGCTGAAGCACCCCTGCATGGAATGAATTTATTGGTAGATTCAGAAATTCCCATGGGCGGAGGACTTAGTTCATCATCATCGTTAGTCGTTGGAACCGTATTATGTGGACTTCAGGTCAATGGTCTTTCATTGGGTGATAATGATTTAGCAGAACTTTGTGGTATGGGTGAGTGGTATGTTGGAACGCGAGGGGGGGCTGGTGATCATGCCGCCATGATTTTCTCCAAAAAAGATAGCGTACTTCATGCTCAATTCTTTCCCTTTACATATACTCGTGTTCCTTTCCCACAAGGATATAAGGTTGTGATGTGTAACTCCATGGTTAAAGCCGTAAAGTCAAAAGATGCCAGAAACACTTTCAACTCAAAAGTAGCAACATATCAGGTAGCCTTACTTTTAATTAAACAAAAGTTTCCTGAAACTGCCAGACAAGTCCATCATTTAAGAGACCTCTTATTAAGGGATGATGTCTGGCTGTATCGCATGTTGTTAGAATTACCCCATAGAATCACCCGACAAGAACTAACCCAAATTTTACCGCAAGAAAAGCAAGCTTTAGAATCAATTTACAGCTCTCACGATGAACCTGAAGGTGGATATGAAGTTCGAAAAGTTTGTTTATTTGGTTTAGCTGAATGCAGCAGAGGTGAAGTTTGTGCTGAGTTCTTAAAATCTGGAGAAATTGATAAATTCGGTAGACTTATGTATTTGTCTCATGATGGTGATAGAGTCACGCAACATACCCCTGATGGAAAGATACTGCCTTGGACGTATGATGTAACAGATGAGCAACTCGTAAAATTAACTTCTGAAGCGATGCGGGGAGAACCAGATGCAAGGTTATATTTGCAACCCGGTGGATATGGTTGTAGCTGTGAAGAACTGGATTTAATTGTGGATTTAGCAAAAACAGTTCCGGGTGTAATGGGCGCAGGATTAACAGGAGCAGGTCTGGGTGGATGTGTGTTAGTTCTCGTAAAAGAGGATTCAGCAGAAAATCTAATAGATGTTCTTAACAAAAACTATTATTATAAAAAGGACCTTCCTTCAGGATGTGAAATCTGTACATCTGTGGATGGAGCCTCTTTCTTTACTACAAATAATCCAAATCAGGAGGATTAATTAATGAAAAATGGTATTGTTGGCTGGGCTGTTGTTGGCTGTGGCGTTATTTCTCCCTGGCACATTGAGAATGTGCTTAAAACCCAGGGAGTAAAATTGATTGCCGTCTGCGACATCATCGAAGAAAAAGCCCGGGAAAAAGCAGAAAAGTACGGTTGTGAATATTACACTGACCTGGAAGAAATGTTGAAAAGAGACGATATTGATTGCGTATCTATCTGTACCCCATCTTCCCTTCATCCAGAGATGGCGATTCTAGCAGCCAAATATGGAAAAAATGTTTTAACTGAAAAGCCCATGGCTACAAAACTGGAACGGGCAGATGCCATGATCAAAGCCTGCAAAGATGCAAATGTGAAATTGGCCTGTATATTCCAACGTCGATTCCAGGAGCCCTTTGTATCCATAAAAAAAGCGGTAGACTCTGGCGAAATCGGAAAACTTGCACTGGCTGATATTTATGCAAAGTACTATCGCTCTCAGGCCTATTACGATTCAGCAGGATGGCGCGGCACTTGGGAATATGATGGTGGTGGTGCCTTGATGAATCAGGGAATTCACATGATTGACCAGTTACTTTGGATGGCTGGTGATGTTGATGAAATCTATTCCGTCTGTCGAACTCAGGTTCACAATATTGAAGTGGAAGATACGGCTATTGCCACAGTGAAATTCAAAAATGGATGTGTTGGCATTATTGAGGGAACCACTTCCGTTTATCCCGATGTACCCCATCGCTTAGAACTGCATGGCTCCGAAGGAACCATAATGCTTTCTGGTGAAGGCGTTTCCAAATGGGTGGTGAAAGGCCCTGATGGAAATCCGGTAGATAAACTTGTATTTGGTGATGGAACTAACCAGGCACTCACAGATCCCACAGCCATCTCAATGCAAGGGCATGGAATCATCATTGCCGATTTAGCAGATGCTGTCAGAGAAAATCGGGATCCAGTCATCACGGGTTCTGAAGGTCGGAAAGCCCTCGAAGTTATCCTTGCTATTTATGAATCTTCGAAAACAGGTAAACCCGTTAAGTTCCCATTACAAGTCAATTCTTAATCACAAATACAATAGATTTATTAACGAAGGAACATCGAACAAGATCGATCTTGTTCGATGTTTCTTTTTGTTTCAAATCCTGTCAATTTGACAATTCTCACTAAATTGTAGATACTACCCAGAGATTGACATCGTTTTTAATAAACAGCTTAATAGAAAAGGAGGTAATTATGCCCAGTGAATTAATCACTTTGGAAGGACACATCATCAACTCCATGTCTCTTTCCAAAACCTTGGACAAAATAATCGAGTTAGGAGGAGATTTCAAACTGGATGAAATAGAACTTGGTAAAACCAATGATGACACCAGTTATACTCAGATTCAGGTTTCAGCTAAGGACCAGGATTCATTGGATTCCATTTTAGCAGCCATTGGAAAGCTCGGAGCCGTCGTAAAAGAAAAAGATGAGATACATTGGAAAAAAGCACCTAAGAATGGAGTATTCCCCGATGACTTTTATTCTACGACTAACCTTGAAACCCAAGTTTGGTATCACAACAAATGGATTCCCGTTCAAAATATTGAAATGGATTGTGGCGTAATATTTGATCCGGTCAAACTCAAGGCCTACTGCAGGCCCCTGTTTAATATAAAAAAAGGGGACAGAGTGATTGTAGGTCATGAGGGTGTCCGAGTCATTCCCCTGTTGTCAGGCAGTCAACATGGAGAAGTGTTCAGTTTTATGAATAGTTCCGTTTCCTCTGAAAAACCAAAACATCTTCTCATTTCAGAGATAGCACATAACATCAAAAACGCTCGTAAACAGGGCAAAAATATTATGTTCGTCGGAGGTCCGGCAGTCATTCACACTGGCGCTGGGGTATATGTCTCCAAACTAATTGAAAAAGGATTTATCCAGGTTTTACTAGCAGGTAATGGATTTGCGACCCATGACATTGAGAGCAACCTCTTCGGAACATCATTGGGAATCCATCTGGATAAGGGTACACCCGTTCATGGGGGACATCGTAATCACTTACGAGCCATTAATACAATTCGACAGGCAGGATCTATACACAAAGCAGTCGAGAAAGGAATACTCAGTGGAGGCATTATGTATTCCTGTGTTAAAAACAGTGTTCCCTATGTATTGACTGGTTCTATTCGTGATGATGGCCCTTTACCTGATGTAATAACGGATTCGATGGTAGGACAAGACAAAATCAGATATTGGGCTCAGAAAGTTGATATCTGCCTGATTGTGGCCTCTACTTTACATGCAATTGCTACGGGGAATTGCCTCCCTGCCCGAGTTTACACCATCTGTGTCGATATTAATCCTGCTGTTGTAACAAAATTATCGGATCGAGGCAGTGCCCAATCCATTGGGATGGTAACAGATTCTGAATCGTTTCTTCGAGAATTAGTCAGAGCTTTAAATTAATATAAAAAAAGAGGGACGAATATTACTCGTCCCTCTTTATTCTTTTCAACAACTATATAATTCCACTTTTTATTCCCACTTCTTTGTATATCTTACGATAGATATCCATATTGTCTGATTTTGACGAGTCCAAGCCACTTACTTTCAAATTCAGCTTTGAAGCGATTTCATTACAATAATTCCAATACTTAATACTGTTTTTCACTATTTCAATCTGATGACCCGAATAAGGGAACACATCAAATCCAATTCTTTCACCATTTTTCCCATATCCGATATTCTGTAATGTATGAGCAAATAAAACGGTATTTTCTAGTTCTGGGCTATTGCCATACAAGTCATTACATCCCGGATTGGCATGAATATGACCCAGTGATTTTTCCATCCCCAGAAAAGCAGAATACTCCGCTAAAGATACTTTCTGCTGCTGTAATTTGGGACAACTCATATTAATCTTCATAAATGAAACATCGATATTTTGCGATTTCAATTTATTAATTACATACAAATCGCTTTGTTTACTCCAACCCGCAAAAAGAGATTGCTGTTTATGATTTAAACAGATATTCAATTTCTTTTGATTCGTATATTCAAGACATTCCTGAAGTCCTTCAATGAGTAAACACCATGCCTTATGATATTCTTTTATATCCTTCGGATTAAAGACCGGACAGGAATATTTAAGAACTATTTGGGACTTAAATTGCGCTGCTAAATCAATAGCGCTTTTCGATAAACAAATAACTTCCGTTCTCTTTCGTTTGTCAGGATTTGTAAAGTCACCCTCTCGGTATTGCGACATCATACAAAGATTGACAGTAATAGAATATATATCTTTGGAACCAAGGGTATTATTTATTAATTCAGCATTGGATTCATTTATCTCATAAAGATATTGATATTCAAATCCATCCACCAAATCACCTAATCCCTCTACAGCACGATTAGTCCTGTCTATAATTCCCTCGGTACCATATTCAGGATGATATCCCTGCAATAAATGCTCTGTTGGATTAATACCAAAGCTCCAAATCCCCACAGAATTCTTTAAACAACGCGTCATCAACTACTCCTTATAGGCGATTTCAGTGGCTTTTTTCAAGATATCAGAATCAACATCCTGATTCAAATAATCAATATTTTGCAGTAAGTGATCCACATTTTTTGTGCCAAGCAAAATAGAGGTAATTCCCTTATTCTGATATAAAAAGTGAAGGGCTATTTGGGTTAGTAACGATGTATCTCCATTGACTAATTCCAGAAGTGCTTTTATTTTGGCCCGTTTTTCTTCTGTTTCTTTATCAAGGTTGGGAATAATTTTATTCGTTAAGCGACCATATCCAAGCCCACCCCTTATCAATACGCCAATACCACGACTGGCACAAAGAGTAATTAACTCACTGTCCTTTGTATTTAATAAACTATAATCCAGTTGAAGTACATCAAAATCCCCAGATTCTATGCATTGCTGAGCAATTGCACCATAAGTTGAAGCACCCAGGTATTTTACTTTTCCTTCAGCTCGAGCTTCCTTCATTGCTCGCAACGTATCACCTGAGGCTAATACTTTTTCAGGTTCAGGCCCAAAGTGTATCTGAAGCAAATCTATTTGATTTGTCTTTAACTTTTCTAAACTAATATCAATAGAATGTTTTACTGCTTCATATGAAAAATCATAATAGGTCGTTGGCTCTGTCGAGTGCTCACCACATTTCGTCGCTAACACATATTCGGAACGACGATTCGTCAGATATTTCCCAATTCGTTCCTCACTCCTATGATATGCACGTGCAGAATCTATAAAATTTATCCCAGAATCCAAGACCTTATTCAACACAATACCAGCCACTTCATCACTAGGCCGACATCGATCCTCTGGACTTCCTAAACCCCAGTCTCTGCCAATTTCCAATGCACCAAATCCGATAAAAGTAACAGGAATATTGTCTTTTACTAATGGTCTTTTCTCTAAAGCTCTTAACATATGGGGTATCCTCCATTTTCAAACTAACTCCATTATTCTGGATGATTTGACAGTCTTTTTCAATGTTTGGTAGAATATATCATCTTACAGGTGCTCATTTAATCATCCGATTAAATGGGTAAAAGGGAAGATGGTGAAAATCCATCACGGTCCCGCCACTGTATTGGGTTACGAAAACCGTACCTTGTCACTGTGTAATCTACATGGGAAGACACGGCTATTAGGAAGACCCCTTAGTCAGGAAACCTGCCTGTAAGAGTCAAACCGAATCCCTTCGGAGAAAAGGGGTGGGTGCTCTCACATACTTGTGAATGCATTACTTCCTTCCTCCCCTCCGTACAGGATTCATTTAGAAACGGAGTGCCGTATGCGGACGACATACAGGTTATTAACTTTAATAGTCCTGTCATTTTTAATCAGCAGCATTTCTGTGGCTTCTTCTTACAGAGACGCAACGGGAAAGTTACTTACTATTTCATCATCACCCAAAAGAATAATTTCTCTCGCTCCCAATATTACAGAAATACTCTATGCAATCGGCGCAGAAGAACAATTAGTTGGGGTAACTGACTGGTGCAAATATCCGTCCAAAGCACAGACCAAAACAATTGTGGGTGGTTTTATAAATCCCAATCTGGAAGTCATTGCACACCTAAGACCTGATTTAATCATAATGACCGCCGATAGTAACCAGGGGAAGGTTTATGATCAATTAGTTCAACTGAAATTCAGGGTTTTTGTTGTAAATCCACGCAATTTAAACCAGACCCTTGAAACTATTAGACAGATTGGCAACATCACCGGACATACTGCAAATTCAGACAGGTTAGCACAAGGACTACAAAACAGAATTAATAAAGTAGAATCCAGAGTTGCTAAAAGTTCCAAACCACGGGTGCTCTTTCTCTGGTCCGTAAATCCAATGATTAGCTGTGGACAGAATACATTTACGGATGACTTGATCAGTCGTTCTGGGGGAATAAACGTCATGGGGAACACCAAAACCAAATATCCTCAGATTAATTATGAACAGATAATCAGACTTAATCCAGATATTATTATCAGTGCCGCTATGGGCAGTGAAATGGGGCACAAAATCCCAACCTCTTTCAAACAGCTTAAAGCTGTATCCGCAATTAAGAATAATCGATATTACACAATCAATCCAGATGATATAGCCAGACCAGCTCCTTCCATAGTCACTGGATTTGAAACCATATCTATGATAATCCATCCAATTAATGAGAAAGTTCAAAAGTAATGTTATTACCCTACAAACATAAACAAAAACGCATGCGCTGGAGTTTCATTATTGCTCTACTTTTGATTTTATTGGCAATCATTATTTGTTTGAGTGCATCAGCAGGCTCAGTCAATGTATCGCCCTGGACTACACTAAAGATAGTACTTAATCAATGGCTTCATATTCCGATAACACTGACTAGTGATCCGAGTGACATCATAATCATCTCTGATATTAGAATCCCTCGGATTCTTTTAGCCGCCATAGCAGGTATTGCTTTAGCATCTTCGGGCACTGTTTTTCAAAGCCTGTTGAGAAATCCCCTGGCTGATCCCTTTGTGATAGGAGTTAGTTCTGGAGCCGCAGTTGGAGCGGTTATTGCATTATCATTATCAACTTCTTATACATTCCTGGGCAATTGGTCTATCCCCCTATTTTCCTTAGCGGGTGGATTAGCCACCATTCTTGTTATTCTGTTTATTGCTGGAAACAAAAGTCGTTTTTCATCTCAGACCCTATTATTAGCAGGTGTCATTATGAATTCGTTTTTTTCAGCAATCATTCTTTTTCTGGCTTCTGTTCTTGACGCAAGTAGAATTCAATCCTACATGTTCTGGATGATTGGACATATCGAAGTTACGGACACTCATCTTCTCTTTGTTGGCAGCCTTTATGTGTTCATCGGCTTCTTCGTTTTATGGTTGTTTTCAAAATCACTCAACTTACTATCACTTGGGTCGGATACAGCAACCCAATTAGGAGTTAATGTTGCAACTGTTCAGAGAATAACTTTTGTAGCAGCATCCTTGTTAGCAAGTGCGGTTGTCAGTATGACGGGAATAATTGGTTTTGTTGGATTAGTTATACCACATATTATTCGATCCTGGGTTGGATCGGATCATCGGATATTGTTACCCGCATCAGCTCTTGGTGGTGCGATATTCCTGATTATCTCTGACACACTGGCGAGAACACTTATGTCTCCAACAGAATTACCTGTGGGGGTCATTACAGCATTATTAGGCGCACCATTTTTTATCTATATTCTTCGTAAAAATTACTGGAAAAGGATATAGATATGCAATCACATATAAAAATAACAAATATATCATTCAGTTATGAAAAAACTCCGGTATTGAGAGGGGTCAATCTTGATATATCAAAAGGGGAACGGATAGGACTGATTGGACCCAATGGATCCGGAAAATCAACCATCTTAAAACTAATCTCCAAGGTATTACCCCTTCAATCCGGTTCGATTGAAATCAAAAACCATTCTATCAAAAAATGGCGACAAAAAACTCTTGCACAAACAGTCGCTATAGTTCCGCAAGACACCTATTTACCTTTTATGTACACCGTAGAAGAAATCGTTTTAATGGGCCGCTCGCCCCACTTGGGATGGCTACAATTTGAGAGTGAAAAAGATTATCAAATAGCTCAGAACGTCATGAAACGCACCAATACATATCATTTAGCAGGGAGGTTCTTTAATGAACTCAGTGGAGGCGAAAGACAGCGAGTTCTAATTGCCAGAGCCCTTGTTCAGGAACCTGAGATATTACTGTTAGATGAGCCAACGACTCACCTTGATATAAATCATCAACAAGAAGTAATGGATATTGTTTTGTCCTTAAATAAAGAAAAAGGCATAACCACAGTACTTGTAACTCATGACTTAAACATTGCCTCTTTGTACTGTAACCGCTTAATCATGATTTCAGCGGGTGAAGTGAAAGCCGTAGGGTCCCCAGCTGAAGTGTTAACTGCAGTAACACTTCATAATGTATATGGGATAACCCCGCAATTTCTTACTCATCCGAAGACATCATGCCCCATGGTCGCTATAAATCCCACTATTTCACAAATCACAAAGGAAGCAAATAATGATTAAAAAAATATTACTGATTATTAGTATTTGTATATTAACAACACCACTACTAGCCGGGAGCTGGGGTTGGACAGATTCATTTACCCAATTAACAAACTGGAATTATCAAGGTTCTACCAATTCCTTATATAGCTGGGATAGTCAAAATCAAAACATCCAATTTAACTGGAACAGCGCTGTTACAACCAGCCATTTGTCCCATTCCATGGACGAAGGGAAAATCATCACTCAAAATCAATCATTTAATCTTGAGTTTGATTTAACACTAAGCAATCTATCCGTGGGTTCTTTCAGTAATTACCCTCTTTCCATTGGATTGTATAACTCATCAAACAGTAATAATCGTTCAATGAATATCATGGAATGGAGTTACTATCCAGGGACTGACGCTACATATGGAGGTCCAAATTGGCTGGGAATGTCAGTTATCAATAACCAAGGTAGTTTCATGAATTCAAAAGGTGGTAATACATTTTATACGAAGGCATATACACTGAAAATGGACTCAACTTATCATGTGAAGCTCCAATATAATGCCGCAGAAGAAAATCTGAAACTCATTATGTCTGAAAATGGTAATCCCCTTCCCGCATTCTCTACCTTGGATTTATCGGGTTTAACCATATCATTAGACAAGTTCGCCATTACGAATTGGCTTGATGATACACCTGCATCCTGGGGTGGACCTGCCACCTTCTCGGCATCAGGAAAAATCGATAATATTTCACTAACCTACCCATTGGCTGTTAGCAATAAATACTGGGAAAATTTGGAGTAACGATAATCATGTCATTAAAAAAATGTATGGGGGCAATACTCCTCATATCAAGTCTTCTTAGTTCGGTATTTGCAACTGGGAGCTGGCTGTCTGAAGAAAAGATAGCCAACTCGGGAGCAACATTGGGATTAACTGGTTTCAGTGGTAATCACTCATCAATTGTTGTGGATTCATCTGGAAATCCCGCAGTGACATGGTTCTCGGGAAATCCTTCAAAAGTCATGTTTTCGCGGCGGAGCAGCCAAGGTGGATGGAGAGAACCGATTTCAGTAACTACCGTCAGTTTCAATTCCCGGTACCCTTCTCTATCAATCTCTCCTGATGGAGATTATCACCTGGCGTGGCATGACTACCGGCATGGCCAAATCAATAATCTTGAGATTTACTATAATCGGTCAGATGATAAAGGATTAACTTGGCCAAACGAGACCCGCCTGACCATCTCAAATGACCAAAACACAACTAATGGGGATAACGGTTATATTCCACTTATCCGCACAGATTCTAATAGTATTCAACATGTTGTCTGGTATGACTACCATTGGAATGGATGGCGACCGGAGTTATGCCATCGAAAGATGACGTCACCTGCCACATGGAATGCTGTTGAGAGTATGGATGATTTCAAGATCACATCTTCCGCATTATATGAAAATCCGTTTCCGGATTTTATCTTAACGCAGTCAGGAACACCGTTTATTGTATGGTCCGATGATTCTGCGGGGTCAGTGGAGTTATTTTCAATAAGCCAAAATCCAACGACTCATACATGGAATGCTGTCCAACAAATCACCTATCTTGGAGCCACAGCGCAATTTCCCAGCCTGACGCAGACCAGTGAAAACACCTTGCATTTGTTCTATTCTCTACTGTCAAGCCAAAAGAAAACTATTTACTACCAATCATTATCTCCCCTGACTCAAGCATGGTCTGCACCCACAATTGTTTCTGAAAACTCACAACAAGCTACTAGTCCCGTTTGTGCTGTTGATAATAAAGGAATCCTCCATATCGTATGGAGTGATTTAGTCAATGGAAAATATCGCCTGTTTTACAAGACTTTTAATCCTGGAATGAATGTTTGGAGTTCACAAGAACTGATAACAAACGGTGAAGGAGATGCACAATATCCGGGATTATCTGTCGATAAAAACAACTCAGTTCATCTTATCTGGCAAGATAATCGAGATAGTGAATCTGCAATATATTATCGCGTTTTGATGAATGCTACGGATGTAAATAATTGGGATATTTATGAATAAAGGGTTTACCCTCATAGAATTGCTTGTTGTGGTGGCAATCATTGGAATATTGTCAGCCATTGCACTGGTTAATTTTCAATTGGCTACACAACGCGCAGAGTCAGTAGAATGTTTATCTAATTTACGAACCTTGGGAATTGCACTTAACTCCTATGCCATAGACTTTAATAGTTATCCAGCAGCGGATGGATATGGTGAACAAAACATGGAAACCCAATTTGGGGAAGGTCCCGCGGGGAATGGATACTGGAGTGCTGTACCCATGATTCTCTACAATTTGGGGTATGTTACCAACAAAAAGGTATTCTGGTGTCCAACCCTGTATAAACGATACCCGGGACGGCGTCAATATCTCCGATATGCCATGAATGGGGCTTCATGGAACAATGGAGGCCCCTTTGTGAAACCAGGAATGTCAGGAAATTACTGGATGGCATCCTGTATATATATCAATTCACAATGGTCATCAAACAATTCATTACCTTGGCCACACGGACATGACCATGACAGTGAAAATGTTCTTATTCATACAGGAAAACCTGTTACTTTGAAGACTCCCTGGGTTTCGAGCTTCGACGACCCAAAGGTGCAGGAGTAATGACAGGACGTTTTTTAACCAAATAATCAAAAGGGTCTTCCATGGGCAACGTTTCATTTAGCATAAATGGCTGACCATATTTTGAACCAATCATGGCGCCATAAAATCTCCCTAATGAATCCAACATGGAGGGAACCCGGTTGTGGTAATCCTGTGGCCCGAACTGTGAAACATGTTGACGGATAGATTTTTCCATATAAAGCAGTTCATCATCCACGGGAACAATAAATGACGGTTTATGATAGGGCGATAAGAAATAATATAAAATTCTTTTGACCGCATGGGGTTCTCCATCTGCCGGATATTTTGCAAGATGTGCAAAATTGGCGGCATGCGTCACCAAATGTCCACAAGCGATATGGTCGGCATGTCCCCTGCCCCTTCCAGGTTCAATCCCCCAATATGGACATAAAATCATATCTGGCTGATATTTTCGGATAATACTAGCGACATATATTCGGTTCTCATGATTATCTTCTAATCGACAATCACCTAAATTATGAATTTCAACCGTATCAACCTTTAAGATTTTTGCTGCTTTAAGGGTTTCTTTTCGTCGTTCCTTCGGATTGCCCCTCCCCATATCCCCTTCGGTTAATGTAATAAGACCCGTGCGATAGCCTTTTTTCTTCATTTTCAATAAAAACGCACCGGCACCTATCTCACAATCATCAGGATGTGCACCAAAAGCAATGATATCTAATATTCCCATGTTATCCACCTTTTTCTCTTAATCAGAAAAAAATCCTCTTTTATCAAAATAACCTAATATATTGACTAGTGCAAATCAATCCCCAGAATTTATTACATAATTTATTGACATAAAATCAGTTAGACCGCATTTTCCCCTTCGAAGTACCATCGAACAAGATTGATCTTGTTCGATGGTCATTTATTCCCTGTTTCCATGAATCTTATATGTAAATATGACTTAATTTAAACAAAATACATTTTAAAAGTGGTAATGCTTTGATATCTGTAATATTATGAAGATAATATCCAGAATGGGATGTAAAATGCACGGAATACTCACAATTAAAGATGCTCAAGAAAATAAAACAGAGCAAATTATCATTGGAGATAAACCTTTTTTATTAGGGCGAAGTCCTGCCTGTGATTTTGTTTTTGAATCTCCCGATATATCTCGGCGTCACTGTATTATTGAGATGAGAGATAACCGTTATTGGATTAGTGATTTAGCCAGTGCTAATGGAACACTCATCAATCAAGAACCTGTCAAGGAATCCCCTTTAAATAAGGGAGATATTATCGTTTTAGGTGCTCATCCACGTTGGATATTAAGTTGGGATATTGAAGATAAAGAAGAGAAAACGGATACGACTTTTCATCACCGTTTTTCCGACACAACTAATTATGAAACACGCTTCCAAAAACCTATTACACACAAACCAGATTTCCTAAATAAATCCACCACAGAGTTAACCCAGAGTATCATCACATTGCCTGAATCGAGTGAGCAGGCTTTTCTTCATGTTCTTTATAAAATCAGCCGTATTTTAATGTCTTCACTTGAGGAAGAACGGTTATTAGATTTAATGATGGATGAATTAATGGCCGTCATACCTGCTGATCGTGGTTGTGTCGTCCTCATTCAAGACCCACAATCCACAGAAGGTTTTCAATATAAAACCCTGTCTTTAAAGCAAAAGGAGACTACCTCTCCTCAAATTTCACCCGAATTGATTATCAGCCGCACTGTCGTACATAAAGCGATTAAAGAACAAACATCTATTATGATTGCCAATCTTAAGGATTTTGATGATATGTCAACTTCCGAAACTGTTGTAAAAAAAGGCATTCAATCAACGCTTTGTGTACCAATCAAAGGTAAGAATCAAATATACGGTGTACTTTATCTGGATACAATTATTAAAAATCACTCATTCAAGGAAAATGATCTTGATCTCGTCACTGCAGTTGCCAACCAAACGGGAATTGCCATGGATAATGCTGTTCTATGGCGAAAAATGAAAAATTACAATGATGAGTTAGAAAATGAAGTTACAGCACGTACGCGAGAAATTGCGTTTGAACAAAATAGATTGAAATCCATTCTTAATTGCATGGGTGAAGGCGTAATCGTCACTGATCTCCAAGACCATTTCACTTTATTAAACCCAGCAGCCAAGAATCTCTTTCAACTTACAGAAGAAGACCACCAGAGCCTGATTACGACATATCCTCCTGAAATTCAGGATATGGCTGAGGATTTAAAGAATCCGTCACAAGCAATGAAAGATCCTGGATCCATATTCTCTGAATGCAGAATTCAACTAGGAAAACAACACATCCGAGTCAATATTGCCCCTATTCGTGATGATGAGAATAATTACCTTGGATCAGTTCTGGTTAACCAGGACATTACTCATGATGTTGAAATTGAACAGTTAAAAGCTGATTTTGTATCCATGCTGTCCCATGATTTAAAAAATCCCCTCACAGTGATACTTACATCCTCTCAGATGCTTTTAAAGGGATACTTGGGACAATTGTCAGACAAAATGAGTGGTCAGATTCAATCGATATTTAGAAATGCACGCACGATGTTAGAAATTGTTAATAATTTCCTGGATGTCAGTAAACTTGATTCAGGGAAAGTCACTATTGCTTCAATTGAAGTTGATATTGTGAAGTTATTGAACAGCATCATCAGCAATTTTCAAACCCAGGCAAACGAACTGGGTATAGAGTTATGCCAATCCCTACCCCCAAACCCCACCCCCATTTTAATGGGTGATCCACTTCAACTTGAAAGAGTTTTCAACAACCTTATCAATAATTCCTTGAAATTTACACAGTCTCCGGGTAAAGTATCACTATCTTGTGAATATAATGAAAACAAATATGTCATCAAAGTTGCAGATACAGGATTGGGTATTTCTGAAGAGGATATTCCACACTTATTTGATCGCTTTTATCGAACCAGTCAAAGCCAAGGAAAAATAAAGGGAACAGGGCTTGGATTATATATTGTAAAGAGCTTAGTTGAGTTACATTCCGGCTCAATTGCAGTAAACAGTCAATTAGGTGTAGGGACGACATTCACTATCACTTTACCTATACATCAAGGAAGTAATGAAAACATTTAATAAGAAATATATATATATTGGAACCCTCTTCTTTGTTCTTTCGAAGGCAGAAAGCCAAACGCCATATTCTGCTGACTTGGGATGGATACAATCCCCTACGGCAAAAGGAATTTCTTCTGTTCTTTTCGCAGCCAGCCTTGTAGGTTGGTTGGGAATACTGATGTATAAATCATCCATAGTATCCCCTCGACGACCCAAATTAGAGGACCTATTATCGCGAAATGAATATGACCGGGCTCTTCAATTATATAAATCCAAAATAACAAGTAATAAAACACTGCTTCATCAGATTGCAACTTACTATGCGTCTTCGGGTAAAGTGAGTACTCTTGCAGAAGAAATATATCTCAAGGTTTATCGCGATAATACTCAAGATAAAAACATCATTATCCAATTAGGAAGATGTTTAGCAAAACATGAGAAAACGGATAAAGATGCACTTTTGATTTACCATAAAATACTGGAATGGGGCATTCGCGAAACAGCTATATTAAGAGTCGCCGCATTGTATTATTTTAAGAATAAAGATATTCCCGAGGCACTACTGTTTTTGGTTCCTTTATGTATGCAATTGGATTCTAAAACAGAAGATAAACAGCTTTTAACCAAAATAGTAAGATCACACGCAATCACAGATCCACAGTTACTGAGCCTTGCTATTGGATTTCTACAGGAAATTCCACCCGATCAGAATATAGTAAAGTATCTGGCCGATAACTATACTGAACCGGATTATTTATCGGGCAGCACTATCAATCTTTTCGAAAAGGCACTTGGATATGAACCCGAAAATAAAGTATACAGAATCAGGTTGTCACAGGCCCTGCTCCGACAAAAAAAGATAGGGCCATGCATTGAGCAATGTAGATATTTTATTGAAAAGGGTGACCTTGACCAGGATGTTATGGAGCTTCTAGGTGAGATGTATATCTGCACGGGTCAATATGTCGAATCCTTAGAACTATTCACCAAACTATACCAAGATTATCCAGATGAACGTAAATATCTCTACGGTGTTGCAAGAGCAAAAGCAGGATTAAACCTCATTGATCCTGAATCTATTACCATTTATAAAGAACAACTACTAATACATCCCAAAGATGATTTAATAAACTATTGCTTATTTAAAAAAGCCCTTCGTGAAAACAATCTAAGTGACATCATTAATCATGGGTTAATTCTACTCGATATGTCAGATCATTGGCCTCAAAATCTAGTTAACGATCTATCGCCAATCTTGAAAAAATACCCTGACCATGAAGGATTATTGGATATTTACATTCAATCACTGATACTCCTCAAACAATACTCACTTGCAATAGAAAGTATTGAACATATCAAGCAAACAGCTTATGATCCCGGGGTTTCAAAAAACCTGATTAAATACTATACAAACATTTTAAAAGTCGATCCCAAATATTTTGAAGCTCGTGTAAAACGTGCCGAAATGGCTGAACAGGACAGTGAAATTGATTTAGCTATTGAAGATTACGAATGGATACGTTCTCAAAAAGAATCTAATACCCAGTTTAATGACAGATTAGTCGATTTATATCGACACAAAATCAGACATACTGATAATCCTCCACCAGAATCCTTTTACCATTTGGGAATTCTTTATGAGGAAAAACAACAATGGCAGGAAGCTATAATACAATTTCAACACTCTGCAAAGTTTGCTGAATTCGAAGCATCCAGTAAAGTACATATCGCCAGTTGTTTCTTAGCAATGGGTAAACCTGATATCGCGGAACGACAATTTTCTGATTTAGATTTGAATGAAACACAGAAAGATATGCTGTATTCAATGGCCAAACAATATATAGATGAGGGAATGCCAGATAAGGCTGTTGTTATCTTAGATAAGATTCATCAAGTTGATTCAAAATTTAAAGATATTGATATAATACGCCATCAAACATTTATCAAAGGGCATCAAGATGTCACATCAAAGAAAGTAGACAATAAATCCACAAGTCCTCGCTTTCAAATCATTGACGAAATTGCACGGGGGGGCATGGGAATAGTATTTTGTGCCTTAGATACTATTTTGAATGAAATGGTTGCCTTGAAAAGTCTCCCTCAGGGTTTAGATGATGATCCTCAGGCGAGGGAACGGTTTTTAAGAGAAGTAAAAGCAACTCGCAAGTTAATACATAAAAATATTGTCCGCATCTATGATGTTGTTGAAGACCAGGGACATCTTTTCATTTCCATGGAGTTTATAAAAGGGAAAACTCTTCGCCAAATATTAAAAGAGCGGGATAAGCTCTCAGAAAAAGAAGCGGCGATTATCACTATCCAGATATGTCAGGCATTGTCTACTGCCCATGAGCAAGGAATAATTCATAGAGATATTAAGCCGGCAAATATAATGATCGATATAAACCAGATTGTAAAAGTTATGGATTTTGGCATCGCAAAAAACATTAATTCTGACCAGATGACCAGCACAACCGACATGCTGGGTACACCTCTCTATATGTCACCCGAGCAGTGTCAGGGTAACACTATTGATACCAGATCAGATATTTACTCTCTGGGAGTTCTCCTCTTTGAACTGGTAACGGGTGAAACTCCCTTTAAGACTGGAAATATTGCATATCATCATATACACACACAACCAGTGATACCTGATTTCTTATCAGAAACCATGAAACATATATTAACCCGTTGTTTAGCAAAAAAACCTGATGAACGATACTCGTATGTTATGGAATTAGCCTCTGACCTCAATAAAATATAAAACAGCTTTTCCTCACGAAAAAGCTGTTTAAATCAAATACAATAATATTTAACTGTTAGTTATCTAATTTATTCTCTTCGGTTTTAGATTGATCTGTCGCTGTTTTTTCTGTTGTACTCACCTCATTATTTTCAACAGGTTGTTCAGAAACAGGAATTTCATACTTTTCTGATCCCAAGAAACTTTGTTCAATGGATATTTTAATTGTTGTTTCAGCTATGCTTACAGCGGGATTTACAATCTGCTGTGGGGTTCCATCCTGCCCTTGGACTGGCTGTCCAGGTACTTGCATACCCATTCCCGGTCTCATCATCATTGCTGGGTCCATCATAGCCGGGTCCATCCCTGGCATCATCATTGCGCCATCCATATTTTGTGGATTAGCCTGTCCAGCATTCTGATCACTTACTGTTTGGATAATCTGACTTGATCCTTTGTATTTTAAATCACCATTAAGACTATATCGGGTTAAAATCCGATTAGTGTGATCAATATAAGCATAACCTTTTAAAGGTGTCTCATAATTAATTCGTATATTCTTCTGCTGCCCTTCATTAATAGCAATAGTACCCTGAAGAGTGTTGTAAATATTAGCTTCCATTTCCAATTTTATACAATCAATATCCATATAGGATTCGAATCCAACAACTTTATATTTCATAGTTCCAATTGTGTTCAGTTCAAGAGGTCCTACGCTTCTTCTCTCATTAAGTGGTTCTTTCCACTCATCATTTAACTTAATTTCACCTTCTTTGAGAAAAGGAAACCTGGATAAGAAACCTAATATCCCAGCCAATGCATTGTTTGAAGCACTAGTTCCATCTACAACAGATGTAACTAAAATCTTACCCATATCAACAGGACGTTCAAATTTACCATTTAATGACATCAGTCCGGGGGCTTTTTTCCCCACTGCATCTGTCAACTCAGCATTTACTTTAGTTCCATTAAACTCTTCGATATTCACACTTACTCGACTGACAGTTAAGTCAACATTTGTTAAACCAGCTTCATCCTGCCCATCTGGTCTAAAAGTATTTTCCAAAAACAGTGATAAGTTTTTCACATTACCTGGCTGATAAATTGTCCATGGTGCAACAGAGGTCTGTGGCACTGAAATTAAAATTCTAGTAACATATTTACCAAGCTGAGTGGAGTCATCATTATATGTTAATGGAACTCCAATACCATATAAACGAGCATCAACAGCTTTACGAACAAATTCCCCAGTATATGTTAGATATAACTGCCGATAATCAGAAGCGGCTTTTGCCAACAATCCCGAATCTCTAGATTCATCGGCTTTTTTAAAAAATTCCTTTTGAGCTTCGTTAAAAGCAACTTCCATTTCAGTAAACAATTCACCGGTTAACACTGTTGTGCCAATACTGTATATCTGGAAAGCTTTATTATAGTCTTGTTGACTTAAATAATCCTGAGCACGTGATAACATAACCTGCTGCAATACCTTAATTTTTTTCCCAGCCTCTTCCACATAAGAGGCATTACCATCTTTTGCTTTTGGAATTGCCATATAAGCATTAAAGGCTGATTCATAATAACCACGATTCATGAAATCGTCACCCTTTGCAAATTCTGGGGCCATTTGAACTGAACGTTTATCTATTACTTTTCTGCGAGCATCTTCTAATTTATTAATTATTTCTTGGTTATTTGGCTCTAACCGTAAAGCAGCTTCGTATGCCTCAACTGCCAAGTCATATTCTCCGCGCAAAATGAGATAATCTCCGTTTCGAAGATAATTAATCTCAGCTTCCTCTTTCGAAATGCGATCAACATCAGCTTTTCGAATAATAACTCGTCCTGTCGCTGTTTTAACAGATATCTGAGTATCAGACTCTGCAAATATTTCACCAGTTACCTTGCGACCATTTTTAAGATAAACCACATCGGCAAAAAGTGATACAGTCAAAAATAAACTTGCAAAAGAAACTAGTAATAGATTCCAAAAAAATGATTTACATTTCATGAGGAGACTCTCCTTCATTTGATTATAGTAATGAAGTCCAAATTAAAATATGCACTAGGGCACATGTATAAATTCCAGCAACAACATCGTCCAACATAATGCCCCAACCACCAGATAAATCTTGTAACCGCCAACAAGGCCATGGCTTAAACACATCCATTACCCTGAATATAACAAAACAAACTATTGCGTATTTTAACGTAAACGGCAAAAAAAGCATAGAGATCATCATGCCACATACTTCATCAATTACAACTGGGTGAGGATCTTTTGTCGCTAATTTAATCTCACCAACTTTAGAAGACCATATTCCGTAAAAAGTGCCCAGAATTATCGTTGTTAATAAATAATAGTCATATTGGGCTAACTTACTGATAAAGAATAGAATAGGAAACGCTAGTAATGAGCCAAAAGTACCTGATGCAACAGGAATATAACCAACACCAAATCCTATTGAGGAGTAAAACCCAATTTGATTTACTATTGTCCTAAATTTCACTGTCTATTTTGCTCCATCAATAATCAGATACCAATGATCTTTTACATACATATACCCAGATATTACGGTTGCGAATATTGTCCATATCATCAAGAACATCAGGATATTATTAATAATCATATCGAGTGATAGCCCAGAAATAAATAAACTTTTAAAATATTGTCCATGGCTAGATTGAGCAGCTAGATATACTAAAATAGTAATAATTAATACCATTTGAGAAACAGTTTTTTGCTTACCCAAACTCCCGGCCGGAATATCGACACCCGCTCTTACACCAATAATACGTAATCCTGATATAAGAAATTCACGAAAAATAATCAATGAAACGATCCAAGCAGGTAATATTCTCATTTCCACAAAGCAAATCATGACGGAACTCACTAATAATTTATCTGCAATAGGATCAAAAAAGCTCCCAAAAGGTGTGACGATTTTCAGTTTTCTGGCAATTTTCCCGTCATAGAGATCGGTAATTGTTGCAATCACAAAAACAATTAAAGCAAAATACTTAGCAGTTATATTTAGACTTGGATTTTCAAATTCTACAAGTAATCCAGCCATAACAAATGGAATCGCAATCACTCTGCTGAGAGTTAATTTATTTGGAAGATTCATTTTCAGTACTATCTCCGTATTTAAAGAGCTTTCGCATACAAATCATATCCATCATAATCCTGAATGACTGCTTTTACAATCTGACCAGGTTTTGCTTTTTTAGGTTTCAAAGAGACAATATATGTAATCCCATCAATATCTGGAGCCTGCCCATAGGTTCTGCCAATACTGTCAGCTATCCCATCATCATCTATCCAATCAATAATTACATCTACGGTTTTCCCCAGCAGGTTCATGTTATGCATTTTCACAATATTTTGTTGTATTTCCATTAACTCATTATACCTAATATCTTTTACTGACTTTCTTATTTGAGGTTTCATTAAATAAGAGGATGTACCTTTTTCTCGACTAAAGGTAAACACTCCTACATGTTCCAGCTTATTATTCAATACAAAGCTCTTCAACTCATTAAATTCACCTTGAGTTTCACCAGGATACCCAACGATAAAGGTGGTTCGAATTATAATGTTGGGGATTTCATTCCGAAGCTTTTCGACTAGGTTTACTATTTTTTGTTTAGAAATCGGCCTATTCATTGAATTTAGAATTGAGTTAGAAATATGCTGCAAAGGCATATCTATATATTTAACAACCTTTTCACAATCCCTGATAGCAGATATTAGCTTGTCAGTAATTAAATTCGGATATGCATATAAAAGTCGAATCCAGCTTAGCTTTTTCACTTCATTAAGCTTGTAAAGGAGTTCTGACAAACAACGATTACCATAAATATCTCTGCCATAATCAGTTAAATCCTGCCCAATGAGAATAATTTCCCTCACTCCCTGTTTAACAAGACTGTTCACTTCATCAAGAATATCATCAATTGAACGACTTTGTTGCTTGCCTCTGATTTGGGGTATTATGCAATAAGAACAAAGGTGATCACAACCCTCAGATATTTTGACGTAGGCAATATGAGGCAATGTACAAAGATGTCTCGGGATAGAACTTTGGGAGAAAGAGTCGGGAGAACTAACCTGAATATAGTGTTTTGTAGTTTTCAATTCATTAACAATTCGGACAATACTATGATAATCTGACACTCCAATGACAGCGTCAATCTCAGGCATTTCTTTCAGTAACTTTTCCTTGTACAACTGTACAAGACAACCCATTACAACAATTTTTTTACATTTCCCTTTTTTCTTATATTGGGCAATTTCAAGTATTGTATCGACAGACTCTCTCTTTGAAGAATCAATGAACCCACACGTATTTATCAATATTATTGAAGAGTCAGCCAAATTCTGAGTAAAAATATAACCAGCATTTTCGAGTAATGCGATTGTTTGTTCACTGTCAACCAGGTTTTTAGGACACCCAAGACTGACCAGACTGAATTTCCCCTGAGATGAGCTATTTAATGAAAGCATAGGTTATTTTGTAAGATCGATTAATTTTACACCAGTTTTCTTTTCGAGTGATATTGATTTAATATCAACTCCACTATCAACCTTAACATTATTAAAAGTCACGGTAGATACATTTCCAGACAAATCTTTATATTCAGCTTTTATTGGAAGATAAGTACTCGATTCAACCCATAATGTTTGCTGTTTATAATCCATGTTCTTATTCTTTGGCTTAATGGTTATGTTTAATGCCTTTTTACCATTTAGAGACACGCGCTCAATCGGGCGAATATAATTTTTATCCCTAAACTTTTCATCAATCTGTGCTGCACCACCTAAAATCATCAATGGTAATGGTAAATTGCGACTATCAACCTTTTGTTTTGTTATTTGTTTTAATTCCACAGTATAAATCCAGAGATATTTTCCATCAGTCACTGCAACCTGTGAAGGTTTTTGGGGGAATTTTTCATAATACGCCAAGCGAACGACATTAGGTTGAACAAAAACAATATCACCTTTATAAACAGTCTTCGCACCAAAACTATCAACATTTGTTTGAACAATAGTTGCTTGAAAGTCCTTAGTATTATCAAATTTCTTTTTGATACCCTCGATAACTTGACCAGTAGGAACAGCTGCAAATACGAGTCCGACCAGAAAAAAAATAATGAAAAGACGGGTTGTTTTTAACATTTTGAAATTACCTCAATGTTTCCTATTTTACCACATCAAATAAAAGCTCTGGCTCCAATTAAGGCTTCCATAAAGACTTAAGTATCTCAACTGCATTTATACCACTGATGACAGAACCCTCCATAGTACCCGGCCAATCTGTGTCAGTATAATCTCCAGAAAAAAGAACATTTCCTCCCATATAGGTATAGGGTCTTTTTTGACTGAAAGAGATGTTAAATCTAAATGTAGCGCCAGGTTCTCTCAAAATTCTCACGGCTTCAATTTGAGTATTTTCCAACTTTGGAAATATTTCTAAAATCTCAGGTAATAATAATTTCTGAATCTCAAGATTTGTTTTATCCATTAAATCATATGCAGCGCTTATCACAAAGGTCAGATATTGATTTGTTTTCAACGACCTATCATATTGCTTATTTTTATTAAACATCCAATGTATTTTCCGTCCCGGCAAACAGAGATAATCTTCTTGAGTAATTTCGTCTTTGACCCATAAATGAAGTGACATGATCGGTGAAGGTTTAAAACATCTCTGCTTATGAGAATTAAACAAGACAGCGCTTCTCATATTGGGTAGACATGAAATATAAACGTCCGAATAAAACATCTCTTGATTTTTGCTTATAAGCCCCCGAACTTTAGCAAGCTCATCCCAATGAACAGTATTTATAGATGTGTTCAACAAAACATGGACATTATGCTCAGTTAATTTCCTCATTGCTGCTTGGTGAAATATTTCGTTGAGGGAATTGGTAAAAACACCAAGTCGATATCCATCTTTATTTCCTAAAAAGGCCAACTCTATAGATTGCTTTAGAGCGGTCCAAGGCACTTCATTAGCGGGAGTATTAAAAGCACTCACAATCAGTGGATGCCAAAACCCATTCATAAGACATTCAGATTGTCCTGCTTTTAAGAGCCACGCCTCCGCACTGATAATCTCTTCGGGTTCAATAAATACTGTTTCAGTTAACCATAACTTTGCGATGGATCGACAAAGTCGAATTTTATCCTTTGTGCCATAATACTGATTATTAAAAAATGATGGAATCAGATGAAAAGGTGCAGGTAATATCGAAGAAGTTAATTCACTTATCTGTTTTGAATCATATAAAAAACGGTATTTATCGTACCATTTAATTTTCTCATATACATCTAACTCTTTAAGAAGTTCCGTAATCTCCCTACAACATCCCATTATGATATGTTGACAATTATCGATCCATTCTTCTTGAGAAGAGTCCCAATACGAATAGGCTCTGCCGCCCAAATAAGGGCGACTCTCTATAAGTGTCACATCATAACCTGCCTGTGCAGATTTTAAGGCCGCTGTTATTCCAGAAATGCCCCCCCCCACAACTAAAACACGAGTCATATTTTCTCTCTTAATACAGATTTCAGTCCAATACCAATTTTCTGGAGAGGTGGCAAACTTATCCTTCGAGAAAAGACATCGTAATTATGATCTTTAATCTTTAGGAGAATATGATGATAAATATCTATCATGGCACTTAATGCACATCGAGAGTCTTTATCAATATAGGGAATTAGTTTGTAAGCTGACTGGTAAAATTGCTCTGTTTGTTGAACAACAGATGATAAATAACTTGTCATTAACGGTGAAGACTTGTTTGTTTTAAAATCATCTTCAGAAAGACCATATTGATTCCAGTCACATTGAGGAAAATATATTCTGTCACGATTTGCATCTTCCTTTAGATCCCTAATGATATTTGTCATTTGTAAGGCGATACCACAATCTACAGCAAGAGGATAAACCTTATATTGTTCCGAATAACCAAAAACCTGTAAAGTTACCAGGCCCACAGCTGAAGCAGCATGGTAACAGTATTTTTTTAACTCCTCAAATGTTTCATATCTTTTTTTGACCAAGTCCATTTCCATTCCCTCCAAGACTTCATATAAATACTTTGAAGGAATATTATATTTATCAATCGAATCAATAAATGCTGGGAAAAGCGGGTGGTCAGGAACCGTTTTATTAAGAGCCATATCCAGTTGCTCACGACACATAGCGACAGAAGATGTTTGTTCTTTATATTCTACAGGCTCATCAACGGCATCATCACAATATCTCATGAAAGCATAAATTGCATACAGAGATAGTCTCTTTTCCCTGGGAAGTAAAAGAAATGAATAGTAGAAATTTTTGGCGGCATGTCGGGTTATTTGTTCACAATAACGATATGAGTCATCCAGTGAAATAGCCATTCTTTATAACCCTATTATCCTTTGAAACATTAGTCTTAATTTTGTTACTTTTGTTAAAGAAGGTCTTCTGCACAAAACATCATAATTGTTTTTTTCGATTGCATCCAGTATAAGCAAACCGCCCTGGTTGAATAATTCAATATCTAATCTCAGAGGTTTTTCTATTAATTCAAACAATTCCTGACCATCATAAAACATCTGCCGCGTGAGATTAACCTCATATTCCATAAGGTTTTTGAACTGATTATTAAAAATCTTGTTTTTTAACATTTCCTCACTATAACCAAACATTTTAATATCATCTAAAGGCAGATAAATCCTACCCTTCATCAAATCAACAGTAATGTCCTGCCAAAAATTAGCCAGCTGCAAAGCAGTACATGTTTTATCGGATAATAACTGTCTCTTCTCATCACGATATCCACAAAGATATAAAACGAGGTGTCCAACTGGATTGGCTGAATGACAGCAATAATCTTTAAGTTCATCCATTGTTTTGTATCGATTTACGGTTTGATCCTGCAGGAAGGCTTTAATTAGGTTTTTAAAAGGGAGAATTGGTATGTCATACTTTTCTATTGTTTTATAGAGTGCTTGAAAAACTGGATGATTGGGTTTTCCTGCATAACACGATATCAGTTCATCTTCCCACCAGCTTAAAAGGTCAATGGATTGCTGAACAGATCCAGTTTCATCACCAAGATCATCAGCCCAGCGGCAATAGGAATAGATGTTATAAAAGTCCTGACGCTTATCTTTGGGTAAGAACCAGGAAACTACTGTAAAATTCTCATAATGGTGAGTTGCCAAATATTGGCAATAACGTTCAGCCTGTGTAAGAGTATTCTCCTTTCCCGTAAAAAAAAGAGAATAATCTTTCATTAAAGTTGCTGGTATTTTCATGGAATAATTCTAGCTGATTTCGGAGGGTTCATCAGGGAATAATTGCCATCTTAATAGACTGATTTAAACGATTGGCCATTTCATCAAATAAAAAAGGCAACTCACTTAAAGGCTTCTCACCACTAATAAATAAGTCTGTGTTAATACGGCCAGTCGATATCAATTCCAAAGACTCTCTAATATGTTTAGGCGTGTGGTGAAAACTGGCTTTTAATGTCAATTCAGAATAATGGAGTCGTTCAGTGTTTACTTCAATTGCTGTATTTGAAGGACACCCTCCAAATAAATTAACGACCCCACCTTTTCGTAGACAGGCAATAGCTTTTTCCCACCAAACGGGTTGCCCAATACACTCAATCATCACATCGGCACCATAGTTTCCCTCTGAGATAGTTTTAATGGCTTCAACCACATCTAAGCGAGTAGAATTCACTAAATAATCAGCCCCTAACTTCTGGGAGATACTCAATCGCTCATCTCGACGGCCTACAGAAATAACTTTGGCACCTTTCAGCTTAGCTAATGCGACAAACATATACGCAATTGGGCCTGTACCTAAGACTCCCACTAAGTCTCCAGGATGAATATCCGAATCCTCAACGCCCTTTACAACACAAGCCAGAGGTTCGACCAGTGCCGCTTGCATGAAAGTAACATTTTCTGGAATTTCTATCAGGTTTTTCTCAACAATTCGGGATGGAAGACAAATATATTCGGCATAGGCTCCATTTACGAAAAGCAAATCGGTACAAAGGTTAGGCTTATCTTTTTTGCAAAAAAAACATCCACCACATGGCGCTGAATTTGCAGCCACGACTCGCATTCCAGGAAAAAATTGCGTTACACCATCTCCAACTTTATCGACAACCCCAGAGAATTCATGACCAAACACGGTGGGAGGCTTTAACATCCGTGCATGATAGCCACGACGGTATACCTTCAAATCGGTTCCACAAGTTAATGCAGTCTTAATTTTCACTAAGACTTCACCAGGCCCTGGAATTGGAATAGGAATTTGCTCAATACGAACATCTTCCCTTCCATGAAGGATTGCCGCAGTCATCACTGCACCACTATCAGATACTGTGTCCACTATATTGCCGTCTCACTTCCCATTCTTATATAAGGAATTTGAAAACTATGGTTTAATAACTATTTTCAGAGAGGATTCATCTGGATGCAAGGCCAAATTAATCCCCTGAAGAATATTTTCTAAGCTAAATCGATGTGTTACTAATGATGCCACATTAACTTTTCGTGTAAAAATCAAATTTTCAACTATTTTATTCAAATCAATTGAGGAGCTGTAGCTCCCAATTAACCGTTTCTCATGCGCACAGATTTCACCTAAATCCACGTTTACCAAGTCACCCATTTTAGTCTGGGCAAAGAGCAAAACAGTTCCCGCATATCGAGTTATTCCAAGCGCAAAATCCACTACACTGTTATTAGCTGTAGCAATAATTGACGTATCAACTCCCCGACCTGATGTGAATTCCATAATGCTTTGATTAATATCAGGGGAATCTGCTTGAAGTGTCAATGAAGCCCCCATCGAAAGAGACTGGTTAAGTCTTGAAGCCAATCGATCGGTGGTGATAACTTTGGCACCTTTTTGTGACACTAATTGCGTTAATAATAATCCTATGGGACCCTGTCCAACGATTAAAACCGTTTGTCCCTCGGTAATGTGAGCTGTTTCTACTGCTTTCAAGCAAGTGTTTAATGGCTCAAGAAAGGATGCCATTTCAAAAGATACATCATCAGGAATTAATACGGTTCCTTCATCAACGATCCAATCCATAACTCGGATATATTCAGCAAACCCACCACCCGCAGGAGAAAAGCCAGCGGTTGTTCCGGTCACTTTATACCCAGAACACATGGAATACGCCTTAACTTGGCAATAGTAACATTTTTTACATGGAATATGATGATAGACTGCAACCCGATCGCCTATCTTCCATTTTGATACACCTTGTCCTACTTCAGCGATAGTACCAGCCATTTCGTGTCCAAAAATTCGTGGAGGTTCAACCAAACCATCTTTTACCTTCTTCAAATCCGTACCACATACGCCACAGGTATCGATTTTAACCAGGATTTCTCCTGCCTTAATCTCAGGTATTGGTACTTCTTCAACAACGATATGGTCTTTACCACGATAAACAGCGGCTTTCATTATATCCATAACAACTCCTGTGAAAAAACGACAGGGATTCCAATTCTGGGAATCCCTGTCGTTTTAATTTATCACATTTAGTTATTTTTTCTTAGTGGACTTTTTTGTATTCACACTCTTTTTTGCTTTTACTGTCACCTTATCCATCTTCTTGATAGCAGCTTGCCGCTCTTTTTCAAGCTTCTGGTTCAGCTTAATACGGCGGTTAAGTGCACGAATTCTGGCCAAGGCTTTATTATGTAATTTCATATATGGATCACGGATTACATCTGTATTATCGGCATGTCTGCGATAGTAATAACAGACAGCATGAACTCTACCAATATCATATTTTTCAGATATCCGTAAATTCAAATCATAATCCTCACCGAAACTGCCGAAATCCTTTTCATCAAAACCACCAAATTCGTTAAGAATGATTTCACGATGATAGACTCGTAAAGCACCGGCACCGCCAACACGCATGATATTGTTCCGGTCATATTCAAGATGATCAATGGTCCCTAACTCAGGAATCAAAATGCTATTAACATCCATGAGTTGGTAATAAGAGACCGCTACACAACATTTTGGATGGGATTCTAAAAATTCCACCATATTCTTCAGACAATCTGGTGCGTATTCATCATCTGAGTCTAACTGCGCATAATATTTACCTTTTGCAGCTCGTAACCCCTTGTTCAGGGAGACGGAAATAATATTGATTTTGTTCTTAATCAATTTAATCCGTTTATCCTTCTTACAATATTCTTCAGCAACCTGAATACTATTGTCACTGGATCCATTATCAACAATGACAATTTCAAAATCCTGGTAGGACTGTCGCAAAATACTGTCAATTGCTTTACCTAAATATCCACCCCGATTGAAACACGGGATAATCACACTTACTTTAACTGGCCACCGTTTTCCTTTTGGATAAGTTATTACTTCATTATCACGGTAAAGGAATGCGCCTCTGCGGCGGAGTGTATTTTTACAGGCACGTTCGAGTTCGAGGGACTTTTCTTTGTTCTCGAAAAGATATGAGAAGGAACCCAGTTTCCCAGAATCTTTGGTGTGCAGTTTTGCCATCAGGGCTTTATTATCATCATTTACCGGAGATGCATAATAAGTATAGAGAGGCTCTTTTAAAAGACTGATCTGATAATGATCATCTAATCGCAAACGAAGCTCATATTCTTCTACATGGAAGAAGGATTCATCAAACCGACCCACTTTATCGAGATATTCGATCCGATAGGCTTTGGCATGGCCATATTCCCAGTTTTCGGATAATTCACGTTCATCGGGATATAACTCAACCAATCTTTCTTTACCTTCTTCATTGACTTCTTTGTAATTTGAATAAATCATGGCAGCCTTGGGATTTTGCTGCAGAGAATCAACAAATTTGGCAACGGCATCACCATTTAATACCACACCAAATGGATTAAAGATTAAATAGGGAGATTTAGATACTTCAATCCCAAAATTCATCATTTCAGAATTGTTCTTAAACTGTTTATCAAAATAATAAATACGGGGATTGAACTTGAATAACGCCTGTTCCTTTTCGTTCTTTTTTTCCTTTTCAGTGCGAGTATCGAGAATAATCAACTCAATCTCATCAATGGTCTGGGAAAGAACCGCCTTAATGGCTTTCTCATGTGCAATCTGTCCATTTTTCAGCGGCATTACAATACTGGCTTTTTGCATCTCAGAATCCCTCTCAAGTAATTATATTGTTTCGCGGATAACCGCAAAATTAAACGCCATTATAGCGATTAATGAAACCCTTAACAAGAGAAACCCCTTTCGAGAAGAAGAAAACAACATAAAATAATAAACTTTTAAGATTATACCTGAATACTGCCAAAATAAAAAAATAAATGTTTTTTAACAAATAAAATCAATTACTTGGATAACATCTATTTTTCAAAGATTCGAATAGAATCAGGTGGATAAAGAAGATAAGTATCTACATCACGGGTCTGTTCTTCACTCATAGGCACATACTTACCCTGAGCCGTTATGTATACATTACCCAATTCATCTTCAATTCGCCCTTTTGCTAAATATAACCGCTTGTTTACCTTCTCAACTTCACCAATCACAAATAGTTTCTGGTGTAAGGGGGCCGGTTTCAAAAATCGAAAGTTCAATTCACCGGTAACGGACATTAATCCTGTTTGAAGAACAGGTGCCCACCCCATGGTTTCATCAAGTAAAGAACACAATATACCACCATGAATTCGACCAGGATAGCTCTGGTGTTCTTCTTTACCAATAAATTCTGTAACAACTCGTGATTCTTCTTTGTAAAAACGTATTTTCAACCCCTTAGGATTAGACTCTCCACAACAATAACAACCCTTACTATGGGGTAAGTATTCTTTCATGATGACCTCGAAATAAATAATTATTTTCTAACATTTTGGCACTCAGCAAGATATAATTCAACTGAAAGTATATATCGCTATAATTATTGGAGTTATAGTAATTGTCTCCAGAACGATGAATCATCGAACAAGATCAATCTTGTTCGATGGTGATATTTCAGTAAAATGGGTATAGGAGATAAAACATTGATGGAAAAAATTGACTGGGATTTACTTTATTCTGTAGCAGATCGTTATCGTAAAAATGCTTATGCACCCTACTCTCATTTCCAAGTAGGTGCAGCTGTTTTGGGTAATAGTGGAGAGATTTATGGTGGATGCAATGTTGAGAATGCATCCTATGGATTGACCCAGTGTGCGGAACGCAATGCAATTTCTGCCGCTGTAGGGAATGGTGAGACAGAAATAAAAGCAATATTGATACTTACAGATACCGACAGCTTGACAGCGCCTTGTGGTGCATGCCGACAATTCATCTATGAATTGGGATCACAATGCCAAGTGCGTATCATGAATACCAAAGGTCAATATCAAAGCTTCCTGATTACAGCCCTTTTACCCGAAGCCTTTGACAGTAAATACCTGCCAAAGGAATAATCATCAGTCGGCAATAAAATCCGCTTCCCGAATTCTATTCGCCTGACAATAAGATGGGTGGTCATAGACACGACCTGCACGGAACATTTTTTTCAGCACTTTTCCACCAGCGTCACTAAAATATTCAGTGTTATATCCCTGTCCCATCGTACTATTTTGCGAAGAATAGTATTTAAATCCTTTGATTTCCCCATCAGATCCTTTTATCCAATCAATAAAGATAACGGAATGTCCAGAACCATTCACACGCGTATAATCACAAAAGTCATAAGGTTTAATGTTTTCCAGTGATCCTTCTCCAGAATCACAAATGACCTGTCCTAATCCAGACAATGCTAAAGCGCGGGCAGGAGAAGGTGCGGAGGTGACTATTTCACCCGTATCTGAATATTTTATGGGGATTACATTCCACAACTTTTTAAATATGAATATTCCCCTGGGCCCTAACCCATTCCAGTTTTCCATGGATTCATTGATACCAAGATACTGGTCTCTTTTTTTCATCGCACGATGAAAGATTTCCAGTGTTAAACCACAACAATAAGATTTACCACAAGGTTCAACATATTTTTGTTTATACAAAACCTTATCTCCCGGTTTGTATTCATTCCACATGTATGATGTACCTTGATAATAAAGAGTCTCCGTAACTCCCGTAAACTTCCCCAACTGATCCATCAAAAGATATCCGTTATAACCCTTTTGTTTTTCTGAATTCAGCTCATCAATTGCTTGCTTAACAAAGTAATTAAATGGGGGGATGTCTTGTCTTTCCACCAATCTATTTGAGGACTGAATCGTATCAATACCAATAGATACAATCTTAGGTTTCCGTAATGATTGAATAATTTGTTGCAAATCAGAATCATCAGAGGTCTGTATCGTTTTTTTCGTCTGCCCTGATGAAAATGAAAATAGAACCAGAAAAGTCAGAAGAAATACTGTTTTAACTATTTTCAACATTTTCATTCCCATTCCAATTAATTACTAATCGTCAAATTATCTGCTCGATCCAATACAATTTGAACACCGTGTTGGGGCGGATTCTGAATCTTTCCTAATACTTTAATTTTTTTACCGGTGAGCTGCATAAGATCCATTTTCTTTGCTTTAAATTGAGCAGCGACATCTTTAAAAACAACAACTGTAAATCCACCCTTTTGGGATGAGTAATTAATAAAATAGGTCTCACTTGTGGGAGATTTCCCAACCTTCAGAACTTTATCATCAACATAAACCACTTGATTAACATATTTCATTGCATCCTTAGAACTAATAACAGGAATATCTTTTTTCTGGCCTTCAGGTTTTATCAAAGTTGGCTTGCTATCTTTGCCTGACTTTACAGTGATTTGATTCGCATTTTTTAAAATCATCTGTAATCCATATTTGGGATGATTATCAATCTGGCCTTTTATTTGGATATTTTTACCATTTAATGACTTAATGTCCGAAGAACCATTCTTAAAAGTTTTTACGGCAACAGAAAAGATAACAACTGAAAAGTCCCCCGGCTTATTCGAAAAATTCAAGAAGAATGTATCGCCACTTTTGGATTCCCCCACTCGGAGAACCTTTCCTTCAATCACAACTTGTTTATTAACATATTGGCTGGCCTGGCTCGGCTGAATGATTGTTTCAGCACAAAAGACACTCACGGACAAAACACAGGTAATGATTAGTGCTGTTATTATTTGGATAATTTTCTTCATGTTCAATACTTCCCTTCATTTTTGGAGATTTTATCACAGAGTTTGAAAATAAAGAGCCCGATCCTGGATGAATCGGGCTCTTTGTACATCAATGGGATTACTATCCTTTGATTCCGGTAAGTGCAATTCCCTGAATAAATGTTCGCTGAGTAAAAAAGAATAAGATCACTATTGGCAACACCATAACCGTAGAAGCTGCCATCAATAATGACCACTCAGCACCATGCTGGCTTAAAAATTGCTGAAGTCCCAAAGACAAAGTATATTGAGATTCATCTGATAAGTAAATTAGGGGACCCAGAAAATCATTCCAAGAACCAATAAATGTAAAGAGAATGACCGTTGCTAAAGCGGGCCTGGATAATGGCAACATGATCCGCCAGTAAATACCAAACTCAGAACATCCATCTATCCTGGCAGCATCTGACAACTCATTCGGAATCGCCATAAAGAACTGCCGCAACAGGAAAATATAAAAAGCACTTCCGAAAAATGCAGGAATAACCAATGGTTTAATAGATCCAATCCATCCCAACCATTTAAAAATCATCAGGACAGGAATGAGCGTAACTTGTCCAGGTATCATCATCGTGCTTAGAAGTAACATGAAGCAAAAGTTCCGCCCTTTCCAGGGAATACGTGCGAAACTGTAAGCCACAAGTGAACAGGATAAAATGGTTCCCGTAACCGTTAGAAAACTGATTATCAATGTATTCTTCACATACATTAAAAAAGGAATATACCCTAATGCCGTTGGATAGTTCTTCCACATGATGGGATTGGGAATCCATACAGGAGGATTAGCGAATAGCTGTACATCATTTTTTAATGAAGTAGAAACTAACCAATAAAAAGGTAAAAAGAAAGTCACACCTACTGATATCAAAAGAAGATGGACAATTATTGATTTGACTCGTGATTGATTTTGTTTGCTTTTCATTGTCATCTCCTATTTAGCCTCTCCAGAATAATAAACCCATTTCTTTGAGGATTTAAAGACAATTAAAGTACAGACCAATGTAATGCCAAACAAAACCCAAGCCATTGCCGATGCATACCCCATTTTGAAGAACAGGAACGCATTCTGGAATAAATACAGCGAATAAAAGTTCGTCATATCTTCAGGACCACCACGGGTCATGACCCACACTTGAGTAAAGTATTGGAAATATCCAATTATTCCCATAATCAGATTAAAAAATATTACGGGAGAAATCATAGGCAGGGTTATATGCCATAGTTTTCTTAAGGTGCTGGCTCCATCAATCAATGCGGCTTCATACAATTCTTCTGGGACTTCCTGTAACGAAGCCAGGAATATTACGACCGTATTTCCGACTCCCCATAATCCCATAAAGACCAATGCTGGCTTTGCCCAAGCTGGATCAGATAACCAACCGGGAACCTGTAAATGCAACGATGTAACCTGATTTATAAAATTAAATATTGGCAATAAAAGATAATTAACTAAGCCCATTTGAGGATTCAGCAACCACAACCAGAGAATGGATGAGGCAACAACAGGTGTAATGGAGGGAAGATAGAAGACTGTTCGATAGAAAGCAAGTCCTTTAATCTTTTGATTAAGAAGGATAGCAATAAATAATGCAAACAGTAATGCTGTAGGAAGACCAATTAACACCATATAAAATGTGTTGGTTAAGGATTTCCAAAATAAGGGATCACTATATATCAGTGTGTGGTAATTTTCCAACCCTGCCCAATGCGGTTTGGTAATAGCATCGAATCGACAAAAGCTGTAATAGATAGACATAAATATTGGGTACAAGGTAAAACCTAAAAACCCAATAATCCAGGGTGATGCAAACAGTATCCCATTTCGGAGATTTCTTTTTTCCATTCTAGTCATAAAGTAAAGGCTCCTTAAGGTTTATCTATATGCCGCATCACGCATTGCTGCATCATGGTCTTTTTGAATTTTGATTCGTAATGCTTGTAACAAGGCTTTCGGATCTTCTTGGCTGAATACTGCTTTTTCTTCAACACGAGCCATCTCACTGTAATAGTAAGGCCATGTCGGCATCTGAGGTGGACCTGAAGAGTTTTTACCAGAGAGCAAATCAATCGCAAAATTAAACATTGGATTACTGGTAAAAAGAGTATCTTGTGCCACAGTCACGAGGGGAGGAATATTCTTGATCTCATGACAAAACTCTTTAACTTGTTCTGGCTGAGTCATGAAATTAAGAAACTCCCAGGCAGCATCTTTATTCTTAGAATCTTTCGGGATTACAAATACACTGCCACCAACATATTGAGTCTTGGGTTTACCACCATCTTGCGGATATGGTGGAGCAAAATATCCATACTCAAAATCCTTTGAAGTATATCTTTCAATATGCTCCTGCGACCACTCACCCGTATAAAGCATTGCCACCTTATCTGTGAATAGACCATACAATCCTGCGTACTGGTCACCATAAGTACCACTGGCAAATCCAGAATTAAATGCATCAATTTTCCGCAGATTATATTTCTTTCCAAATGATTTTAACCAGGTAAGAGCACGAATATTATTCGGATTATCTGCTGTCACAGTGCGCGTTTTAGGGTCATACCATTGTCCACCAAATACTAATCCCCAATAAGTTAATCCGCTTGGACGAAATCCGAATTGTATGACATTACCATTTTTATCGAATTTGGCTAATTTCTCGATAACCTTATCAAATTCAGCTGTTGTTATAGGGGGCTTATTGGGATCCAGGCCCGCCTCTCTAAACATTTTCTTGTTATAAACAATAAATCCTGAGTTTGTAGTTACATTTAATGCCCAAACGTGATTCCCATAATGAAACATATCCCAGATTCCTGACATATATTCTTCACCATGACGATTAGATTTCTTCAAATACTCATCTAATGGAGTCAATGCTCCCCGCATGGCATAACTGGCTAATTCATCAGCCCAGATAGCTGAACAAACATCCGGTGGCCCACCTGATGCAAAAGCTATTTTCACTTTTTCATAGGATGAAGCAACAGTATTGATCTTCACCTCAATATCTGGATGCTGTTCATTGAAACGTTTAACAAGCCTTTTCTGGACTTCCATCTCCTCACCAGTCCAACCTGTCCAGTACTTAACGACAGTTTTCTTTTTATTACCAGAAAACATTTGGCATCCATTTAATCCAATAATTAAAAAAATCAAAAGAGTACAGGAGACTATAACTGTCATTTTATTTTTCATGTTTTTCTTCCTGTTCCAAGGCATATAATCCAGCTCCTATTAATCCAGCATCTGGCCCTAAATCTGCGGCAACAATGGATATATTCCTTTTATTTCCGAAAAGAACCTGGCGGTGAACTGCTTCCATCATTGATGGATAAAACCACTTCCATGATTGAGCTATTCCACCTCCGATGGCAATACGTTGTGGTGAAAAAGCGTTGATAATGTTACCTAGCCCTATTCCTAAATATAAACCCATATCCATAAGGATATTCATCGCTGCCTTGTCTCCCATCTCAGCAGCCTGACAAATTAAGTGGGGCCTTATCATTCCATTGTTCCTCTGGATTAAATCATTCATCACAGTAGGTTCTTTTTTTAAAAGGACTGCTTCAACCCGACTAACTAAGGCTTTGGTGCCTATATAAGCCTCAAGACATCCTTGCCCACCACAATTACAGTAAGGACCACTAAAATTTATCGTAATATGTCCCATTTCACCAGCATAATATTGATCTCCTTCATATAGGAAACCATTTACGACAATGCCTCCCCCTACTCCGGTTCCTAATGTTAAACAAATGAAATCATCATATCCTTTTCCACTACCAATCCTGCTTTCAGCAAAGGTCATCATATTTACATCGTTCTGAACATATACCGGCTTGCGGAATTTGACTTCTAAGATTTTCTTCAATTCGGTTCCACGCCATCCCGGAAGATTATCTGTCGCAAATAGTACTTTTCCCTGCTTGGAATCTATACATCCCGGACTCCCCATACCAACGGTTTCATAATCAGGATATTTGACAATAACATCATCAGCCAATTTATAAATATTCTCTATTATCTGGCCTGCTCCCAAATCGGCATCTGTAGAACATGTTTTTTTTAACAATAAATCTCCAGATGCATTAACTACACCGATGCGTACACTTGTGCCTCCCAGGTCGATAGATAATGCGTATTTTTTTAAATTCATAATTTAACCTACTAGGTAAGCTTATTGACTGAATTGCGACATACAATTTCAGGATTAAGAACCACTTCCATTTCGACTTCCTTCCCAGAAATCATCGATAAAAGTTGTTCTGCGGCGAGAGACCCTAGCTCATATTTGGGTTGCGCAATTGTAGTTAAGCCGGGGTACATCATTGATACGCACGGAATATCATCAAATCCAATAATTGACATATCTTCAGGTATTCGTTTACCCGAAGCAATAATGGTTCTCATGAAACACATTGCCATTTCATCTGAGAATGAAAATAGTGCTCTTGGGATATTTTTCTTCTTCATGAAATCATTAATAAAATGGGGATTCATTCCAAAATCTGGATCAATCACCAAGCCTATTTTTTCAGTCAAACCGGCTTCACGCATTGCCTTAACATATCCTGCATATCTATCAATATTTTCATCTACTCCGGGAATAAGATTGTTCATTGCAGGATGTTCATAAGTATAGTATTTGACTTCCTTATGTCCCATTTCTAAGAAGTGCTTAGTGGCCATATATCCACCAAGTATGTTATCCACCTTTACACAAGGGATCTTATTTAATTGTTTTCCTAATGAAACGAGAACAACAGGTGTACCATCATCATGGATTCTCTCAATCAATTTAGAATTTGAGTTATCTCCGAGAACAGGTACAACGATAATGCCTTCTACTTGTTTATCTGAAACGGTTTGGAGATGTCTTTTTTCGTTTTGAACATCCATTGAAGAACTACATAGGAGAATGCTGTATCCATGCTTATCAAGAACATCTTGTACACCTGCAATAATGTCAGCATGAAAAGAGGATCTTATATCACGAATAACCAAACCGATAAGAGATGTCCGATGACTCGTCAAACCTCTCGCCATGATATTAGGGCGATAGTTGAGTTTTTTGGCCATTTCCCTTACTTTTATCTTTGTTTCTTCACTAATACGAGGATGGTCATTTAAGGCTCGTGAGACTGTCGGATGAGAAAGTCCCAGTTCGTCTGCAATATCACGGACCGTTACACGTCTTTTTTTATGATTATTCATATTTTTCCATCACAGAAATACAAGAATGTTACTCATTATATACCCGATATAAGAACACCTCAAGAATCTGGCTTTTCGATGTACAAGGGAATCAACCTCAAATAAAGAAATGAGCTCTTATAATTTCAACTTAACATTAATAATATCAAAGTAACAACCATGCATAGTTCATATCATTTTAGATGCCCATAGACATGCATTTACAATTAGCTTCTTCAAATCATCTGTATCCTGAGAAATTTGCTTTTGACAGATACGGTAACTCAAAGAAGGACCTGAATATACAATACGGTTATTATTATTTTCGGTAACAGTAATCGCGGCAAGATCTAGTTCTTCATTTACAAAATCACATAGGTTTGCAAGGGTATTAGCTCCCGTGTTAACTATAAGACGGGGTGCCCATATTGGCTGAAGAATTTTCGAATACATCAAACTCTTCCCAATCTTAATGCCCTGAGTCACAGGGTGTTCTTTAATAACTTTTATATATCCAAATGGTTGCTCATTCCACTGATCAGTTCTTAAATCACTAATACAAGAAAGATGAAATTCCTCGCCCAAGCCATAATTCGGGCGAATCTTACCATCGCCATATCGAACAGAGGTTCCAAACATGGCTACAATTCCACCACCCATTGCATGATAGTTCTTCAGTAATTGAATCTCCGCATCATCCATACAGAGAATATTTTCCATAAACAATGCGGAATATCTATCTAATGCCCCAGATTTTAACCATTCTGTATCATATATGGACTCAAAAGGAATATCAGCTTCTTTTAAGGCTCTTTCACTTCCTTCTTGGTACCAAAGCTTGTCATCACGTGTAGGAAAACGCCTATCAAGAAAATTTTTAGTTTTTTGCGAATAAACAATTCCTATCACTGGGAAACCACCTATAAAAGATACGGAACAAAACTGTCAGATGCCCAATCTTACAATATTTCTGTTCATATGAATATCTTTTAAATCATGACACTCATAAATAATTAACAACGAAATTTGTGATTCAAATTTTACAATGAAGAAGTATGCTGAATGATGGGATATTACTTGTTAATATCGCCTTTCGTCCAACCTTTTGGAAGCACCTCGAAATCTTGAATACTAAACTCATAATAACTGGGAGAGTCAAATCCTGCCCGACGGGAATAAGTTGAAAACGCACGCATAAAATTATAATCACGTTTAGTATCATGCCTGGATCCAATATCATTATGACTTTGTATCTTGATATCAGGATTTATATTTCGAATACGTTGATAATAAGCTTTGCCATAGGAAAGAATAAAATCTGGCTTCAATTCTGGTTGGGTCCAATCTTGCCATGAATCTTCTATTGTAATCATATCTGGTCTAATTTCAGTGATAGAACGGTCCAAATCCATTGCTTGATATTCACGGCTGGCATCTAATTGAACAGTACAATCCGCAAGATACATGTGCACCACTTTAATTTCAGGACGAACTCGTTTGGCCGCTTCATAACAATTTTTACTAAAGCTAATAATTGTATTGACTCTAAATGTTACCCATTTTTCATATAATTCTTTATTTTCAGATTTTTCAAAATACAGTCCATCAGTCTCGATGAACAAACGAAGAGGATCTATACCTTCCAACAGTTTAAAGGCATTTCGGCAATCATCACAAAGGCAGGCATAATAGTCACGCGTTGGATTTTTTTTATAGGCACCTCCCCATACTTCAAACCAAGGTTCTGCCAATTGAATACCGTCATAGGGGACATTCTTGCATAAAGATTCAATCTTATTTTCCATGTATTTCACGAATTTTGTATCTGATGGACACAAATAAACTCGCCAGTCATATTGACTGCTTCCTCCGAGAAGTTTTTGACGCCATTCAGGATGGTGTTCATAAGCTCCCCAATCAGTCGTAGGATATAGACGTAAGCGACAGGATATCCCCTTGTCCTGAAACGATTTAACCATATCTTTTTGATAATCAATATCAGGCCAATCCCGAATAATTACTAAATCAATTGCGGTAAAACCATAATCCTTAAACACATCCGCCCATTGCGACCATGTTTTTGATTTATAAAAATTAAATAAGGGATCAACACATACTGTCGGACCATACACCCCCTTGGAGCCCCAAAATGCTACATCTTCAAGGTTCCGAGTTTCTTGTATCATGTCATAACTTTCAAACCGAATGTTTTTTAAGTCTGTCATATCAAAATGAGGCTCAGCGTTTTCTTGACAAGAATTAAAGTCATCAAATCTTATATAGTGCTGAACCATTGAATCTGTTATATCAAATTCTGCATACCAATCATCTTTATCGAAATCAACTAGATACACCCTACCCTTGCCAGGTTTGCCAGATATTTTAAAAGTTAGCCCTTCATACCCACTGGCATCAATATTAAGAGGAATTGAATAAAGGTTTCGCCATTCCACATTTTTCAATTCTTTTATAGGTAAATCATGCTTTGTAAGATCAGCCATAACAAATTCTCCTGTATAGGTAATAAGCATACTCATGAAAATTATAACCTTGTAAGGAAGGTAAAACCAAGGAGGTCTATGTTTAGTGAGTATTTTCCAAAATTGAACTATATTGTTCTTCAAATAATCGGGCATAAAAACCTTCTTGATTCACCAAATCATTATGAGTACCCTTTTGGGCCATGCGACCATTTTCCAAGACAATAATCAAATCTGCATGCATCACAGAGGATAACCGGTGCGCCACAATAAAGCTTGACCGACCTTCCAGTAACTTTTCGAGGGTCTTTTGAATACGAGATTCTGTTTCTGCATCTAGAGAACTTGTACAGTCATCCAAAAGCAATACACCCGGCTTAGTTAATAAAGCACGCGCTAGAGCTATTCTCTGTTTCTGTCCACCTGAGAGAGTAATACCTCTTTCTCCAATCACCGTATCATATTTATCAGGTAAAGCAAATATATACTCATGAATTTCTGCTGCAATTGAGGCATCAATCATTTCTTTTTCAGTTGCATCCATCCGACCGTATAAAATATTCGACCTAATTGTACCCGAAAATAAAAAACTCTCTTGTGGGACATAACCAATATGACGACGTAAACTTGAGAGTCTCACATCCTGAATGTCATGTCCATCAATACGGATAGATCCAGAGCCTACATCATACAAACGGACCATCAAACTCAGAAAAGTACTTTTCCCACTACCACTTGGACCTACAATTCCAACAACAGTTCCTGGCCTAATATTTAGATCAATAGCTGTTAGGACATCACTTTCAGATAAAGAATACCTAAAACCGACATGGTTAAATTCAATATGTCCAATGAATTTCCCCAAATCTATTGCATTATCTCTGTCAGTGATTAAAACCGGTTCATCTAAAACCTCAAAGATTCGATTAATACTGACCATAACCCATTGGATAATTGTATTCACCTGGGTTAAGCGAACTATTGGTCCATACAAATAAATCAAGGATGATTGAAAAGCAACAAAGCTCCCCACAGTCATTTGTTTTTCTTTTAGCATTAAACCGCCAACACTTAAAAATATAACCGTACCTAATCCACTTATAATGGCCGCCACAGACCCTAGGGATGTGTTTAATTTCGAATTTTTAATATTTAACTGATAATTATCATTCACTTTTTCACGAAATCGATTAATTTCATATTCTTCCTTGGCAAAGGATCTTACCAGCCTAACAGCAGATACTCTTTCTGCTAACAACCCATACATCTCAGATATTTTTTCCCTAATTTTCTTATTTACTTCCCGAATTTGCTTAACAAAGAAACTATAGTTTACGGCATACATGGGTAGAACAATTATTGATGCTAATGTTAATTGCCAACTTAGATAGAATTGGACACCAATAACAGCAAAAACCATAATCGCATCAGTAAACATTGTGATGAATCCACCAGTCACCAAATTCTGAACAGCTGATACATCATTCATGACACGGGCCATAATTTTCCCTGTAAGTCGCTGATCATAATAACTCAACTGTAATTGTCCCAATTTGTCGTGCAATTTTCTCCTTAAGTGATAGACGACTCTTTGTCCCAGGAAGGAAACAGTATATTGGAGAGCAAAGGTAACCATGCTTCGGAACAAATAAATACAAAGAAATCCCAACAAAATAATGATTAGAAGTTTTCCATCTTTTTGTGGAATGACCTCATCGAATAACATCTTAGTCAATAACATTATCGGAACCCAGGAAATTGTCAAAAGGGACATAAATAATGACGCGTACAAAACTCTGGGCCAATAAGGACGAATAAACTCAACTATTAAGCGACGAAAATTCTTCATGGTGAAGGTGTCTCTTCAGCAGTTATTTCTTGATTTACTTTCTGGAAAGGCTTTAATGGAACAGTAAATTGCTGTTGATATAATCGTGCATAAAATCCATCCTGTTTTTCAACAAGATCTTTGTGTTTGCCAGTTTCAATTATTCGTCCTTTATCCATTACCACAATTAAATCAGCACGAACTATGGTTGAGAGACGATGGGCAATAATAAAACAGGTTTTATTTTTCATCACATTATTCAGCGCTTTTTGAATTAAAGCTTCTGATTCTGAGTCTAAAGATGAAGTTGCTTCGTCCATTATCAGAATGGCAGGATCTCCAACAACTGCCCTGGCAATAGACAACCGTTGTTTTTCACCGACAGATAATTTGATACCACCTTCTCCCATGCGGGTGTCATAGCCATCTTTTAAAGTCATTATGAAATCATGGATTTCAGCAATCTTAGCCGCCTTTATAACCTGTTCGTCTGTTGCATGATTTTCACCATATCGGATATTTTCTTTAATAGATTCATTAAACAAAACGGGGTCCTGAAGAACAACACCCACCCGATCACGCAGAGCCGTTAGTTTGAGTGTTCTTAAATCATATTGATCAATAGTAATTTTCCCAGAGGTAACATCATAGAATCTAAGTAACAAACTGGTTAATGTCGTTTTTCCACATCCGGTGTGGCCAACTAAAGCCACAATTGTTCCTGGTTCTATGTTTAGAGATATTTCACTTACGACTTTTTGTTCCGGATTATAACCAAAACTCACATTATCAAAAACCACATGTCCCTTAATGTTAGTTGGAACAATTGCATTATCTATTTCTTTTACATCAGGCATAGTCATAAATATCTCATGTATTCGATTTAATGAGGTGGCCGCCTGTTGAAAAGTATTTATTACTTCAGTTAATCTGGCGGTAGGCCCATAAAGATAGCCAGCCCATGCAGTGAATGCAGTCAGTTCTCCAACAGTAAGACGACCATGTATTACTTCCCATGCTCCATAACATAAAGTTACAGCAGCACCCACTCCACTAATTAATCCACCGATACTGGAGAATGACATGCCCAGAAAAGCAGCTTTCATATTCATATTCAACGCTTCACGATTACTGGTCACAAATTCAATAGATTCGTGTTTCTCTTTTGAAAACGACTTTACGACCATTGCCCCAGAAATGGTTTCTTCCAAGTCTCCCATTATCAAATCCATTTTTTCACGAATATTTCTGTGTGCCTGACGTATCCTGGATTTGAAGAAACGAAAATTCAGCCCATAGAGAGGAAGAATTGCAAAAACCATAAGTGTCATTACCCAATTCATTTTGAACAAAATAATTACAACAAATATTAGAGTCAGAAAATCAGTCACCAAATTAATAGTTGCACCCGTCAATAATTGCTGAACCAAAATGACATCATCCATCATACGGGAAACAATAGCTCCCGTACTCATCTTGTCATAGAAACTGAGAGAAAGTTGTTGGAGCTTGCGGTATAACTGAAACCGTAAGTCAAAAATAACACTTTGCCCAATGCGGGCAATGGATTGAGTATTAAAATACGAAATCACTCCGTGGGTAAAGTAAATAACAAATAACCCGGAACTAATCCACCACATCCACTGCCATTTATTTTTCCCAACAACATCATCTAAAAATACCTGCAAAAGTTTGGGTTGAATAAGGTTCAGAACAGTAATCAATAAGGTAAGTAAAATCGCAAATACAACACGTCCAACATAAGGCTTAACAAAACTAATTAGCCATACTGCAGGTGATTTTTGTTCGTGAGTACTGTTAGTTTCTTTGTGAGAACCACCATCATCTTTGGAGTTCATAATAATAATTTATTTAATTTTGTTTTTTAAACAGCCGATATTCTCAATAAAAGTTTCGACAACGTCACCAGCTTTAAGAAAAACTGGAGGTTTTCTGGCAAAGCCAACTCCTGGAGGGGTTCCAGTACTGATAATATCTCCTGGCTGTAAAGTCATACTTTTGGACAGGTATTCGATCAGGAAGGGAATCTTGAATATGAGATTGGATGTGGATGACTCCTGCATCACTTTTCCATTGAGTTTAAGAGATATTTTTAAAAGATGGGGATCCTTTATCTCATCTTTCGTAACCAAAGCCGGACCACAGGGAGCAAAAGTATCACATGATTTTCCTCGAACCCATTGCCCATCCGACTTTTGGATATCTCTAGCAGTTATATCATTTAAGACCATATATCCTGCAACATATTTCATCGCTTGATCAATAGATATATTTCGTCCTCTCTTACCAATAACAAAAGCTAATTCAGCTTCATAATCAATTTTGTCTGAAACACCTGGTAATAAAACAGGCTCAGAAGGGCCATTCAGAGTATTCCAAAACTTGGCAAAAACGATGGGGCGTTCAGGAGGTTCAACTCCTTGTTCCCTGCAATGATCAATGTAATTTTGACCAATGCAAATAATCTTCTCTGGCTTATCAACAGGAGCCCATAATTTAACGGATTTCACTGGAAATAAGTAATTTGACTGTTTCCCTTGAGATAGTAATTCAACCGCTTTTTCATGAATAACTCTTGCATTATTCATTGCAACAGACCCCATTTCCAATAACTCTTTCATATCTCTGGGAAATGAGGGTATTCTCATCCGTTTAGCAGCAAGGTCAAAATCAACAACATAGTCATTAATTAAAAGACCAATATGTTTTTCTTTCTTGAGGAAAAAAGTCGTGAGTTTCATTGCGCTCTCATCTTAGTTTTTAGAAATAAGGTTTTGGGCTATTTCGACAGCACCGGGTGCATCACTTGAGTATCCATCAGCACCAATTTGCTGTGCATATTTATCCGTAACAGGCGCTCCACCAATCATAACTTTCACATCAGAACGGACACCTGCATCATTAAGGGCTTTTATAACATCTTTCATTGCCAACATTGTAGTTGTTAATAAGGCAGATAAGGCGACAATGTCAGGTTTGACTTCCTGTACTTTTTCCACAAACTTGGCTGGTGGAACATCCACACCTAAATCAACAACCTCAAAACCGGCTCCTTCCAGCATCATTGTGACCAGGTTTTTCCCAATATCGTGCATATCACCACGAACGGTACCAATTACAATTTTCCCTGAATTCTTTGCGCCGGATTGAACGAGTAATGGTTTTACTAATCCCATTCCCGCATGCATCGCCTTCGCAGCAATCAACACTTCGGGAACAAAACACTCACCACTTTTAAATCTCTCACCCACAACGGCCATACCCGAAATAAAAGCCTTATCAAGCAGTTCTCTTGGATCTGCTCCAGCCTGAAGAGCAGCCTCTGTCATTTCTTTAACTTTTTTCGAATTACCACTGATCAATGCCTGCGAAATACCTGTAAAGTCAATCACTATTCTTTACTCCATTTTCTTTCAAAATAAATATTTTAATGAAAAAGGCGCTGGAAAGAATTCTTCCCAGCGCCTGATAATTCATATCTTATTTTGCTGTTTTGGCGCCACCAACATTCATTTGCATCAAACCTTGAAGCATTTTCGCTATATCCAGCTGTTTAGCATCAGCTGGAGGAGTAAACTCAAAGGCTGATTTTTCCATTGGGATATTAGATTCAATGCTCTCAGTTAAGATGCTTTGTTTTACAGGAATTTCCCCACTGCTGTTTTTAACACTCATAGACATTTCCTGTTTTAAAACTAAGGAAGATTCCACGCCTACCCAATAATACATTTGTCCAATTTCAGCAGCTGTTCCCTGAGGAAGCGCTGGAGCATCTATTTGAATGACAAAACATTCAACAGATTTCCCGTCAAAATCAATGCTTTCACGACGCAAGACCTTTGCTTTTGAAGCCAAACCAGCGAGAGCTTCATATTGATTTAAGCCGTTAAAGACATTTTCAATCCCACCCGACATATTATTGTTGGGAAGAATAGATCTTAATTCACTTTCTGCTAAGCGAATATATTGTTTAGCTTTTGGCATATACACTAAAGCCGAAGTTGATTGTATGTATATTTGTGAATCCATATAAGGAATCTGAATATCAATTTTCATAAGGTCAGGCTTCATACCTGTAATTGAGGTAGGAATTTCCATTGTCTGAGAAACACCATTCGCCTTGATATCCACCACACTTTTCAGTTTGATGGTATATGTAGTCATGGCCTGATATGTTTCTTTTACTTTTGCAAGAATTTTTTCAGGGGTCATGGCCTGAAGTTCGAGATTACGCTTCACTTCACGAGTGACTTGTTCTCGAACCGCAGCATAACGATCCTTAGCTTCAATCTCTTCTTGACGGGCCTGCTCAATACGCTTCTGCTCGGCAACAATAGCATCCACTTTATCAACAATAAACTGTGCCTGGACATTCAAGGGGTCCCAGATCAAGATTTGTTGGGCATATCCATAGGCTTTTTCTGTATCACCCGCATAAAGAGATTTCTGAGTTAAATCTGTCCAAACAGAAACGGGTGATTCAAACTGGGCTCTTGGAACAGTCAAAATCACTCCATTTCGTTCGATTTTGACATTATTACTATCGGCTTCAATTAACTTGATATCGATCTCATTACGATTCTTGATTTTGATTGGCAAAGCAAAAGACAGGGACATCACCAATCCCAAAACTAACAAGGTTAAAATAACCGTTATAAAACGAAAGCGTTTCATACGGAAAAATCTCCTTCCATTAATACCTGACAATGCTGTATTTAAAAACTTAAAACTAGTTTATATTATAGCGGATAGAACCCTTAATCAAGTATCGAAAATCTAAATCATTGTTTCCGAATTAACTCAAATCGCAAATTTTGGCTTTGATTAGGCAATAAATCAGCTTCATAGTTAAGTGTTTCATACCCATCTGCCTGAATTTGTATGAGTTGCTTCTTGGCATCCAAACCACCCATAATGAAAATACCATCACTGAAGGTCTCTACTCCGGGATTTTCCACAAGATAAAGTGGAACGACTTTGGCGCCGACCACAGGCAAACCGGTTTTTTGATCAAAAACGGACCCTGTCAGATACCCCTTAGTTGAAGTTGCGACTCTGATTTGAGCCACACAGGAAGCTTGCTGGTTATGAGCGGTTATCGTAAAAACTCCTGTGTCCTGCGAAGCAATTACATAAGCTAAGGCTTCTCCATTTAATGTATATACGGTCGAAGATGAAAATCTCATCTGCTGGCTCGCTAATTCAATGGGAGTGCCATCAGCAACAGGATTATTCTCATCATCTTTTACTGTGAGTTTAATTCCAGCAATAGCTTGCCCATCATTGGGTAAAACAAAGGGACTTACATCCATCGAAATAGTATGGACTTCAGGAACAACTTGGAAAACAAACTTGTCAGGATATGCACTCGTTTTATTCAAATTCATATATAAAACTTCAATAGAATGATAATTATTCTGTAAGGGTTTAGTGATTAATGAATTTACTGTTCCTGATGAACGGTCATAGAGATAAGGGATATCCTCACCATCCAGCTTTAGTTTTAAGGAGTCTTCCAAAATAAGCCTGCTATTCAACCCATCATTAATTTTGACAGTGATCTCCGGGGTTCGGTTTTTAATCGATTTTGAAGGAGATAAAACCTCATATCGAGGCACTCCAGAATAGAAGAATTTGGCCAAACCAATAAAATATCCATACGCCTCACGTTTATTATATTCAGGATTATTTATCCGTTGTTCTTCCTCAGGATTAGAATGGAAGGAAGCTTCACACAATACGGCCGGGATCCGGGTATTTCTTAAAACAGCAAATCCAGCATCTGGATAAACATAATAATCACTTTTCAATGGAACCATGGCTCGTTGTTCTAATCCTAAAGCATCAGCCACCCCATCTTGGATATATCGAGCCATATCAAGGCATAAATGCGAATAATCGACCTCAGCATGATACCAGGTACTGGTAAAGTTTGTTGAAGGATTGCTTATCGCATTGTGATGCATGGACAGAAAATAGTCCGCACCACAAGAATTAGCATACTCTGTCCGCTGATTCAGGCTCACGGCGATGTCGGTAGTCCGTGTCATATATACCTTTGCACCACATTCTTCCAACCAGGATTTCAACTGTAACGCAACCCGCAAATTGACTTCTGCTTCGCGAACTCCGGTAGGTCCCGCTTTGTATCCCGGGATGTGACCATCTCCACCATGTCCAGGATCTAAACAGATTTTTTTGTCCTTCAAATATTTAGCATAGGGGGGTATTGGAAAATTATTTTTTTCTGTAGTCATAATTTTTGTTGGTTTTTGGCTATTGGCTTTGTCTACTTTTGTAGTAGCGCATCCATTTAACAAGATTATTACTAATATAAACGTTAATGATACAAAAAAGGAGGTCTTCTTCATGTGTCATCCTGTCATCAAATGGTTTTCGGATTCATCTTAACGGTAATGCTGTCTTTCGTCAATGTATTATCCTGGAGGTAATACATAATGTATAAAAATATGTAAACAACTGATATCATGAATGTTAAATAAGTTTTTATGTGTTTTTATTAATGATAAGCCGGCACAGAAACAACGAATAATCTACGGAGGTGCTCCGAACAGCTCCGTGAATCGTACAGATTATAAAAAAAATCATCTAAAATGATAAGGGATTGAATTGACATTGTGTTCGCAAACTGTAAAAACTGTAATATAATTCAAAATGTCGTAATTCCTTAAATGATAAAGGAATGAGAAATGCAAATAGCAATTATATCCATTGCACTTATCGCACTCGTGTATGGTTGGATTCGATTAATTGGTTGGGTAGATCGTGACATCGTCATTCGGCAGCTCTCCAGTCGCGAATTTTGGGTTACATTGACCTTTTTAACAGGACCCATTGGTTTCGGTATTTATCTATGGCAAAGAAACCGTCAACCAGAAGGTTGCCCGAACTGTGGTAAACCCTTACCCAAAATAAAAAGTTCTTTATGTCCTTACTGTAAATATAAATTGACGGATTCAAATGATAAAAATCCCTTCATGCTGGCTTTATCTAACTTCAATGAAGCCGATGTTCGGATTACAGACAAAGAAGACGCAAGATATCAACATATACCCGACTCCCCTGAAAAGTGGTCTGCCATTCGAGCAGTCAAATTTATTATTGCTTCAGCAATGGAGAAAGGCGCCACCGATATACATCTTGAGCCAGACCAGAAAACCATCAGAATCAGGTTCCGCCTTGACGGAGTCCTTCAAGAACAATTAACACCTCCAGACGACATGCAGGAATCCATCATCCCCTGTGTAAAGGCTATGTCCGATTTAGATGTTGCTGAGCATCGAAGACCCTTGGATGGTCGAATGCAGGTGTTTTATAAAGGACACAAGACGGATATTCGAGTCAGTACGACCCCAACCATTCATGGTGAAAAAATAGCGCTTCGTATCTTGGACAGAACATCGGCTCTTTTAAATATTGATAATCTAGGTATGAATGAAGCAAATCTGAAACAATTCAGACGTGTTATCTCATATCCACAAGGAATGATTTTATCGACAGGTCCTACGGGAAGTGGTAAGACCACGACTCTTTATGCAGCGTTATCTTTAATTGACGCAAAAAAATGCAATATCACAACGATTGAAGACCCGGTTGAATATCAATTGGATAATATCAATCAGATACCCATTAATACAAAGGCAGATGTCACCTTTGCCAGTGGGTTGCGATCCATTCTGAGACAAGACCCGGATGTTATCATGGTAGGTGAAATTCGTGATTTAGAAACAGCAGAAATTGCGATTCGCTCCGCCCTTACCGGGCACTTAATTTTCTCAACATTACACACCAATGATGCAGTGAGAGCCGTGACCCGATTAATGGAAATTGGGATGGAGCCGTACTTAATCTCCGCTGCCGTATTAGCCGTTCTCGCACAAAGACTTGTTCGAATGAACTGTCCTCATTGTCGTGTACAGGAATTTCCTGATGAATCCCTTCTAAAAGAACTTGGCATCCCACTTTCCGATAAAGGTTTGTTCTATAAAGGTGAAGGGTGCAAACGTTGTGACTTCACAGGATTCATCGGACGTACTGGAGTCTTCGAGTTATTATTAATTGACGATACAATTAGAAAGCTAATTGATGAAAGAGCCTCCAGTGTAGCAATCAAGGAATATGCTGTAAGAAATGGTATGACCACCATGATGGAAGATGCGTTAAATAAGGCTCGTAAAGGAGAGGTCAGTCTCGCGGAGATAAGTTCCACGATACAAGTTTAATATGCTGGAATTCATATATATCTTTGATATTGCAGTCGCTATCCTCTATTTCGGCTGGCGTGGCTCACAAAATGGTGCATTGGCGGAGATGTTTGATGCAACATCCGCTCTTGTATGCGGGATGTTAGCCTATGGTCTTAGTCCTACCCTTATGATGTCAATTGGTGTTGGAATGAATCCTATTACGCTTGCATTCAGCATGGCATTGATATTTATTCTCGTCCGGTTGACCACACTTTATCTGCATCGTTATGCCATGAAAAGTTTATACAATCCCTCACTATATCCAGTTATTCGACAGGTGGGAGGCCTTGGGTTTGGCGCTATGAAGGGAGTATTCTATATCAGCGCAATTTTATTGTTACTCTCGCCGGATTGCCTGGGTTTCATGTTTCCAATGATTTCAGAACCGATTCGTTCTAATAGCATTGTCAGTAACTTCTCCGATATACTTAAAAATATAACGGACACACTTAGTTAATCTATGCTGCTTGAACTTCACATTACTAATTTTGCACTAATTGATGAATTGCATTTGATCTTCAATAAGGGTTTCTCTGTTTTAACAGGGGAAACAGGTGCTGGAAAATCAATTTTATTGGAAGCCTTGGGACAGATATTAGGTGATCGAGCCGATTCATCCATTATCCGAACGGGTACCGACACCTGTCGTGTTGAGGCTGTTTTTGAAATCCCATCCTCACCCCATCTTTTATCAATCCTTGAAGACCTTGGATATGAACTTGATACTAATGAACTTTTGATACGTAGAGAAATTTCTCGAAATGGGAAAAATCGCTGTTGGATTAATGGACAATTAGCCACCTTGGGAACGCTTCAACAGGTGGGGAACGAATTGGTTGATCTTCATGGACAGCATGAACACCAATCCCTGCTCCAACCCTTTCGTCAAATGGAAATTTTAGACCGATATGCTCAATTAGGCGATTTAATCACCACTCTTGAAAAAGGTGTCCGAAAAGCTAAAGACATTCAATCTGAAATAAAACGACTAAAAGAATCCGATTCTTTGAAAAAAGCACGAAAAGAACAGTTGCATTATCAAGTTGAGGAGCTTTCATCAGCCAACCTGCAAATTGGTGAAGAAACACATCTCGTCCAGATTCGTAATACATTGCGAAATGCTGAAAACATTATTCAATTGACCAATGCTTCACTCCAACACTTAAATGGCAGTGAAGATAGTAACTATCCAGGTGTTCTGACCTCATTAAATCGAATCATTCATGATATATCCGAATTAAATAAGATTGACCCAATATGGTCAAATCATATTGACATACTTGAGCAAGCTAATAGTGGCCTTTCACAAATGGCTCTCGACTTAATGCAGTACGTTAAAGAGGGAGACCTGGAACCTACTAAAATCGAAGAAGTGGAGCAGCGCCTTGATTTAATTCATCGGCTTAAAAGAAAGTATAATTGCAATACCCAAGATGATTTATTGGACCAGCTGGAAGCATGGAAAGCTGAATTAAATGGATTGGATAATCAAGAAGATCGGCTAAATGAACTAAATTCTGAGTTTCAAGTTATTACAAGTGAGCTATCTGAGAAAGCATGCAAGCTCTCGCACCATCGGAGTAAAGCAGCTAAAAAACTGTCACAATCCATACAACATGAATTGTCTGAATTAGGAATGCCATATGCCCAATTCTCTATTGAAGTGTCTCCTCGCATTACTGAAAGTGGGTGGATTACATATCAAGGCAATCATTATGATCTTTCGGGAACGGGATGGGATGATGTTGTATTCTGGTTTTCGGCAAACGCAGGAGAACCGGTTAAACCACTGGCTAGAGTAATCTCTGGGGGTGAGTTATCCCGACTTATGTTGGCATTGAAAACTGTTTTTGCTGAATCGGATGCTATCCCTACTCTAGTGTTTGACGAAATTGATGTAGGAATTGGAGGCGCAACAGCCACCGTTGTAGCGAATAAACTACACCATATTTCACAACAAAGACAGTTATTTGCAATAACACACTTGCCAACCATTGCTGCTCAGGCTGATCATCAGTATCAAGTCAGTAAAATTCTGACCAATAACAGAACAGAAACTCAAATCAAACTCTTAGATTATGAAGAACGTGTTTCGGAGATTGCTCGAATGATTGGGCGGGGTAACTCTGATATATCAGCAATGGATTTTGCACGCAAATTACTTGAAGAATCCAATTAGTTATTTCAACACCTTGCTATAATTAACTCATGCATAAAAGCTACAATCTTATACCAATATATTTGTTTATTTTATTCTTCTGTTCTATTCATGTTTTCGCTGTTGAGTTATCCAACGAACGCCAACATACAATTATCTTGCCCATAGATAAATCACCTTCATCCTGGGTACCATACGAATCACATTCATATCAAGATAAACAACTCATTCCTCTGGTATATCAATCATTATTCAACCTAAACAAAAACAGAGAGCTAACAGGTAACATTGCGGAATCATGGTCTGTAAATTCTACTTTTTCTACATATACCGTTTCAATTAAACCGAGTTTGTTTTTCTCAAATGGAAAGCCTGTTACAGCAGAGTCCATAGTATCTTCATTTTATGAAGGCTTAACCAATTCCCCAGCATCTCCTAAAAAATGGATATTTGAAAATTGTAGTGGCTACCAGGATTTTTACTCAAAAAAAACAAATATCATCTCTGGATTAATAATCTCCAATGAAAGCACCTTGGTTTTTCAACTTACGAAGCCAATACCAAGGTTTCTTGAATACCTCTCACTTCCTGAATTATCTATATTCTCACGATCTTCAGATAACATTATTTCTGGGACTGGCCCTTGGATAGTGCAGAAATCTTCATCTACAAAAGCGTTCGCATTAACAACCAACCCATATTTCAACTCCAGGGATTCAGTAACAAGATCCATAATCTTTGAATCATCGCTACCAGATGAAAATCGGATATTAGACTTTGAAACGGGACATTTCGACAGTACAATTATTCCGGAATCAGAGTTTGTACGGCTTATATTAGAACCACAATGGGCCCATCAAACTATTGAAAACAAGTCAGTCTACACCTTGTTTTTAGCATTTAACTTAAATCGTCCAATTGTTAATTCTGTCCATTTTAGACAAGCATTATCCACATCCATATCAAAAACTGATTTAGTTACAATGCTTTTAAATGGACATGGTACCCTTCTTACATATTTCCCGATAAACTATCCATTCACAAATGATTTTAATATTACGAGTGCAAAGGACTCATCTGTTACTACTAATGGAAATTGGAACAACAAAGAAATCACCTTACTAGTACCAGATACAAATAGTCTCTATATAAATATTGCTCACCACATTATTGCTTCTGCTAAGCAACATAATATTACCTTAATATTAAAAACCACCTCATATAACAATTTTCACAAGCAAATACGAACAGGTAATTATGATATTGCTTTAGTCGCAGGTTCCACATCGCATGTACTCCCCGAAATAACACTTTATGAATACTTTATTGAACCTAACCGTGGCCATTCAGGAAATATAACTGGTTTTTACAATTCAGAATTCACATCATTACTAAAAGACTACATACAACAAAACGACGCATTAAAACAAGCAAATCAGATGAGTAAAATACTAAGTATTCTTAAGAAACAATTACCTATCATTCCCCTGATTGATGTAAATGAGTTTTGGATCCATCAGTCAGATATCCGTTATGTGCCCCCAGACGATAAGACACCTTTCAGTGTCCAATATTTCAATAAGTCATATAAGAATCATGATGAATCCAAGAAACCTTAAATTAGTCATCGAATACGATGGTTCGGCGTTTTGTGGTTGGCAGATACAACCACAGGGGAGGACTATTCAGGGAACCTTAACAGTAGCAGTCAGCAAAATAGTAAATCAACCCATAAAACTAATTTGTGGAGGAAGGACTGATACTGGGGTACATGCGCGGGGGCAAGTCGCTAACTTTCATACCACAAGTACCATCCCTGTTTATAACTTGCAGAGGGGTATTAACAGCCAAGTTTATCCTGATATAAGTATTATCTCTGTTGATGAAGTAACCGAAGACTTTCACTCCCGCTTTAGTGCAACATCCCGATGGTACCGCTATCATATTTTGAGAACGAAAGCACCAAAAGTATTTGAGGGAAAATATTCCTGGCATTACCCTTGGGATTTAAAAGTTGAAGATATAAAATCAGCGGCAACCTTGTTCTGCGGCACACATGATTTTGTTGCTTATAATGCGAGTCCAGAATTAACGCCTCATTCAGTCAGAACAATCCACAGATTTGAAATAAATGAAACGAATGAGTTTTTAATAATTGATATTGAAGCGAATGCGTTTCTACATCACATGGTCAGGTCTATAGTGGGAACCCTTATTGATGTGGGGCGTGGTAAAATATCACCTAGACAGGTTAAAGACATTTTGGAATCCCGGAACAGACAATTAGCGGGGCCTACAGTACCGGCTCATGGTCTTACCCTGATGAAGATTTATTACCAGAACATCCCTACCCGGAGCTAATCCATGCTGACAATTGGTGTACTCATTTCAGGAAGTGGTTCTAATCTGCAGGCAATTATTGATCAAAAAGAAAAAGGATCTTTGCCTGTTGAAATTAGTTGTGTCATCAGTAATAAGGAAACAGCGTATGGCCTTGAGAGAGCAAAGAAACATGGAATACCTTCGTATTTTGTGAACCCCAAAGAATATTCAACACGTGAAGACCATGAAAAAGCTATTGTAAGTATCCTTAAAGAACATCATGTCGACCTAATTGTAATGGCTGGCTATATGCGGATTTTGACACCGTGGATCATTCATGAATATCAAAACCGAATACTAAATATACATCCTGCCTTACTACCATCCTTCCCAGGTGCTCATGGCATTCAAGATGCCTTTAATTATGGAGTAAAATACACGGGAGTTACAGTTCACATAGTAGATGAAGGTGTCGATTCTGGCCCCATCATCGCCCAGTCTGTTGTTTCAATCAATCAAGATGATACATTGGAATCTCTTGAATCCAAAATACACCAAGAAGAACATCAGCTTTATCCTTATGTTATAGGCCTTTTCGCTAATGATCGTATTACATTGGATGGCCGAAAAGTCATTATTAAATAATCATCATGAAACTGCATGAACTCACACAATGGATTCATCAGATTCCGAATTTTGAGATTCTGACACAAACATTGCAAAAGACGAATCAGGAAATTATTCTCACCGGACTTTCGGGCTCGGCTAAAAGCTTTGTATTATCTTCTTTTTATCATCTTTATCCCAATGCTTTATTTGTTATTACCGGAGATGACGAAACAGCTTATTCATTTGCCAGTGACCTAAAAAGCTTTTCAGGTCAGGATGTTTTACATTATCCAGGCAAAGAGATACTTCCTTATGAAGACATGGAACCACTGGTTGAGTTAACAGCAGAACGTATCTATGTACTTCAGCAATTACATGAGTATTCACTTCATCCCACTCAAAATCCACCCATTGTCGTAATCTCAATCAGAGAGTTAACTGAAAAGACATTTCCTCTATCTCTCTTTGATGCGATGACAATAACTTTGGAATTCGGTAACGATTATTCCATGGATGAATTAACCCTCAAACTAGCCAAAGGTGGATATGAGCGCGTTCCTTTAGTTGAACAGAGAGGACAGTTTGCTGTTCGAGGTGGAATTCTTGATGTATTTAATATTACATCCTCTGACCCGGTTCGGATGGAGTTCTTTGGTAATACACTTGAATCAATTCGGACATTCAGAGTCAGCAATCAAAGATCAAAAGAGGAAATAGAAAAAATAGTCATCTACCCAGCCAGTGAGAGTGAGCTTATCGGCTATTCACTATCTCAAAACTTGCCTCTGGTATCCCTCGCTGATTACCTTCCCAAACAGTCATTCATTGTTTTAGATGAAGCACTCTTAATTCAAGAAAAACAAGCGGAACAAATCAACCTTTTTGAGGAACGGTATCAAGGCCTTGGAAAAGACAAGAAAGAAAATATTCAACCTTCTCAATTGACTCTATCACTTGATAATTTTATTAAGGAATCTGGGTCACGAAATATCATCCAGTTTTCTCTTCTTCAAAATCCAACCCCCATAAAATCGAATCCAGATAATATCTTTCAAAAAGATATCCCAACTCGGACTGTAGAGTCTTATAAGGGTCAATTTGATCGACTCATTGAAAACATCAAAACATGGCAATCTGAAGGGTATCTGGTTCTGTTAGGTTGTGATAATTCGGGACAAAAAGATAGATTCAGTGAATTACTGCATGAAAAAGAAGTATTCCCAGAAGAATTTGTTCATTTACAATCAGGGCAACAAACATATCCAATCAGCTTGGAGATAACCGATTTATCTGCGGGCTTTATTTCTTCGGACCTAAAATTAGCCATATTGACAGATCGTGAGATATTTACACGATATTCCCGAGTGCGCCATTTCCGCAGATTCCGTGAGGGTGTTCCAATCAGTGATGTAATGGAACTGTCTCCAGGAGATGTGATTGTCCATATTGACTATGGAATTGGCCGGTTTCAGGGACTGAAACAAATGGATATTGATGGAACTGTGGGCGACTTCCTGATATTGGAATATGCAGACACTAACCGATTGTATGTTCCTGTCACTCAAATCCACATGATCCAAAAGTATGTCGCGGGTGAAGAAGCCCATCCAAAATTAAACACTCTGGGTGATAAATCTTGGCAGAAGTCCAAGACGAAGGCCAAAGAATCCATTCAGAAGATGGCTAAAGAATTACTGGAACTTTATGGTGCCCGTCAAATGGTTCAGGGAGTGTCTTATCCTGCAGATACAATCTGGCAGAAGGAATTTGAGACCAGTTTTCTGTATGAGGAAACTCCTGACCAATTAAAAGCCATCGAAGATGTTAAATCAGATATGGAATCTACTCGACCCATGGACCGTCTGCTCTGTGGAGATGTTGGATTTGGCAAAACGGAAGTAGCGATCCGAGCCGCTTTCAAAGCTGTCATGAATAAAAAACAAGTCGCGATACTGGTACCCACTACTTTATTGGCAGAGCAGCATTGGTACACCTTTAGCGAACGACTAGCTGAATACCCGATCAGTGTTGAAATGTTATCAAGATTTCGGTCCCCCCAAGATATTAAAAGAACACTTGAAGGCGTTACAGCAGGTTCTGTAGATATTGTCATTGGAACTCATCGAATTTTGTCCAAAGACCTGAAATTTAAAAATCTGGGACTATTAATCGTTGATGAGGAGCAACGCTTCGGTGTAGCCCACAAAGAACGGCTAAAACAGATAAAAAAAGAAGTGGATGTTTTGACCTTGAGTGCCACCCCCATTCCCCGAACACTTTATATGTCACTAACCGGTATTCGGGATATGAGCCTGATCAATACGCCCCCTGAAGATAGATTACCCATACAGACCTTCGTTCACAGGTTTGAACCAAAAGTCATCAAAGAAGCCATCTTGCGTGAGATGAACAGGAACGGACAAGTATTCTTTATTCACAATCGTGTTCAGTCTATTTATCGAATGGCTGATAAAGTACAGGAAATTGTACCTCAAGCCAGAGTTGCCGTTGCGCACGGGCAGATGCAGGAAAAAGAACTTGAGAAAATCATGTTGGATTTTATTTCTCGTCGATATGATGTCTTGCTTTCAACGACGATTGTTGAAAATGGCATTGATATTCCCAACTGTAACACGATAATTATTGACAGGGCAGATGCCCTTGGTTTGTCGCAATTGTATCAATTACGTGGAAGAGTGGGACGAGACCGACACCAGGCATACGCCTATTTGCTCGTTCCAGCCACAACGGGTCTCACAAGCATTGCTACAAGGAGATTAAGAGCGTTACAGGAGTTCACGGACCTTGGATCTGGCTATAGAATTGCAATGCGAGACTTGGAAATCAGAGGAATGGGCAATCTTTTAGGCAAAGACCAAAGTGGTCACATGGAAGCAATCGGATTTGACCTCTATTGCAAAATGGTCGAAGAGGCCATTTCTGAAATGAAGGGTGATGTTATTTATGAAAATCCTGAAACCCGGATCGAGGTTCCAGTCAAAACCCTTATTCCATCCGAATATATCCCCGATGAAAAACAAAAATTCACTATTTATCGTAAATTGGCCACCACAAAAGATATTGTTGATATCGAACAGATAGAAAGTGAACTCATAGATAGATTTGGTGCCTTACCTGAAGAAACATCCAATTTGATTAGATTGGTCCGCGTCAGAGTTCAAGCAGCTCAAATGAATATCATCCATATCAAAATCGCTTCAGACCGAGTATCTTTCACATGGACCGATAAGGTGCCCCATAAAGCGATAAAGGCATTATCCTCATTAAAAGGTGTGGAACTCAGACAAACGGCGGCAGATCAACTGATATTAATCCGAACGCAACCCGCCAAGAAAGATCCTGTATCTCAACTGGAAACGTTGCTTAGGAAACTCAAAGACGATTGATAATAAAACAGTTAGATATTAATACCCAGAAATCAGTTAAAGAAATAAAAGGGACTATTCGTAGAAGTCGAAAGTAGTTTGCAGGGTATATTGGTTAGCTTTTTTAAAACATTCAGAGGCTTCTTGATTCCTACCTAATTTATCAAGGCATAATCCCTTATGAAACCAGGCCTCTGCATCTTGAGGATCTTTTTTTAATGCTTTTTCAATTAACAACAATGCCTTTTCCAACTTAGCATTTTGTTTTACGCTAAGCCCAAGAGGCTCTCCATTAAGTACGGTATTATTATTTTTGATATTTTTCATATAGTAATAATCGTTCTAGAGAATATATATGTTATCGGTGAATCCTTATTTTTGTCAAACACTATTGATAGTGTCCACACATCGAACAAGATCGATCTTGTTCGATGTCGCTTTGGAGGGCTTTTATCGGCATGCTTGCGGTCTAACCTACTTAGCATGAATTATCCACAAAGAAATAATGGATTGTTTTGATAGAATAGAAACAACTCTATGGACTATTACAGGTAATCAAGAAAATGGCTGAAGTTATTACAGAACCAATCGAAAAATCCAACATACCCGTTGCTGACTTTGTTCATTTGCACATGCATTCCCAATACTCATTATTGGATGGGGCATGTCGAATAAAACAAGCCATTAAAACAGCTCAGGGTTATGGAATTCCAGCCGTTGCTGTGACTGACCATGGCAATTTATTTGGCGCCATGGAATTATACAAAAGCTGTAAAAAAGAAAACATAAAACCCATCATCGGCTGTGAAATGTATGTTGCACCTCATAGTCGGTTTGATACCAAGAGCGGGGTTGAAGAAGCAACAAAAGAACGTAACTATCATCTGATTTTATTGGCCAAGAATGCTAACGGTTATAAAAATCTGAGCATTTTATCCTCAAAAGCATACCTGGAAGGGTTTTATTATAAACCACGAATTGACTGGGAATTATTGGAACAGCATCATGATGATTTGATCTGTCTGACAGCCTGCATGCAGGGAGAAGTCCCTAACCTGCTGCTGAACTCCCGTGACAATGAGGCATATCAAAAAGCCGCTCGTTTAGCGGAGATGTTCGGGCCCAATAATTTTTATTTAGAAATTCAAGATAATGGTTACGAAGAACAAATTACCATTAATCGAAAATTATTAGCACTTTCAAAAAAAATGAATCTTCCGCTGGTGGCAACAAATGATTGTCACTACTTAAAGAAAGAAGATGCAGAACTGCATGATATCCTGCTTTGCGTACAAACGGGTAAAACTCTGGATGACCCTAACCGATTAAGGTTTAGGCATGATTCTTTCTACTACAAGTCACCCGATGAAATGAAAACAGCTTTTAAAGATATTCCTGAAGCTATTTTAAACACCCGGGCCATTGCTGAGATGGTGGATATTAAACTCACATACGATGGTTATCTCCTTCCAAATTATGCGGTTCCAGACGGGTATAATCTGAACAGTTATCTCGAAGAACTTGTCTGGCAGGGATTAAAACAGCGGTTCCAATCAATTACCCCTGAAATTGAAGTGAGAACCAAATATGAATTAGGGGTCATCACAGATATGGGATTTGCCGGGTACTTCCTGATTGTTTGGGATTTCATTCATCACGCCCGACAACAGGGAATTCCTGTAGGTCCAGGTCGAGGTTCAGCCGCGGGTTCAATTGTTGCTTATAGTCTGGGCATCACACAAATTGACCCACTAAAATATGGACTCATCTTTGAAAGATTTTTAAATCCAAGCCGCATCTCCATGCCTGATATTGATGTTGATTTTTGTTACGTTCGACGTGGAGAAGTAATTGATTATGTCACGGAAAAATATGGTCGTGACAGTGTTTGCCAGATCATAACCTTTGGAACCATGGCGGCAAAAAACGCCATCAGAGATGTTGGCCGAGCCATGAATGTTCCCCTGGCAGAAGTTGATAAACTGGCAAAATTAATTCCCAATGGTCCCGGGTGGACAATTGATAAAGCAATCAATGAAAGTTCTGAGTTAAAAAAATTATATGGTGATAATGAAACCTATAAACAAGTTCTTACTGCCGCAAAATGGTTGGAAGGGTCTCCAAGACATGCCTCAACCCACGCAGCAGGGGTTGTAATTTCTCCCAGTGAATTAACTAACTATGTTCCTTTATACCGGCCTCCAGGAACGGAGGATATTACTACCCAATTTGAAATGGGAACCGTTGCCGATGAAATAAAACTCCTGAAAATGGACTTTTTGGGTCTTCGAACTTTAACCGTTGTATATGATACGGCAAAGTTGGTAAAAAAACGGAGAGGGATCGAGCTTGACCTGCACGATTTACCTTTAGATGATCCACAAGTGTATGAGTTACTGACCCGCGCAGATACAGATGGCGTTTTCCAGCTTGAAAGTAACGGAATGCGCGATCTTTTAAAGCGGCTTGCTCCCAGTAATTTTGAAGATATTTCCGCGGTTATTGCATTGTATCGTCCGGGTCCTCTTGGATCTGGAATGATTGACATCTTCATTGACTGTCGTCATGGAAGAAAACCTATTGAATATCCGCATCCCAGCCTGAAGGAGATTCTACAAAATACTTATGGAGTAATGGTCTATCAGGAACAGGTCATGCAGATTTCTTCTGTATTGTCCGGATTTACCATGGCAGAAGCTGATAAGTTACGAAAAGCCATGGGAAAGAAAAAACCTGAAGAGATGGCTAAACTGGAAGCCCAGTTTATTGATGGTGCACAAAAAAACAACGTCAAAAAAGAACAAGCTCAGTATATCTGGGACTTAATGGTTAAATTTGCGGGGTATGGTTTCAACAAGTCACATACTGTGGCATACGCTTTGGTGGCCTTTCAAACAGCCTATTTAAAAGCCCATTATCCCGTTGAATTTATGGCCTCACTGCTTACCTCAGAAATAGGTAATCAGGACAAAATGGTAGGCTACATTAAGGCTTGTAGAAAAATGGGGCTAAAGGTCCTCCCTCCTGATATTAATGCATCTTATCGTAATTTCACCGTTATTGATGATCAGACAATTCGGTTCGGACTGGGTGCTGTGAAAAATGTTGGCGAGGCCGCCATTGAATCCATTTTGAATAATAGAAAAAAGAATAAGTTCACAGACTTATATGATTTTTGTTTAAGAAATGATAGTTCAAAGATAAATTCAAAAGTCATCGAAAGTCTTATAAAATGTGGGGCCTTTGACGGTTTCGGTGCAAATCGGGCACAAATGCTTGCTGTATTGCCTGCCGCATTAGAACAAGGTGCGATTCATCAAAAAGATGAAGAACGCGGTCAGGGTTCATTATTTGATTTATTTGAAGAAGCATCTCCTGAAACAAATCAACAACCTCAATATCCTCCTATCCAGGAATTTTCTCAACATGAGATTCTTCAGTTTGAGCGAGATTTATTGGGATTCTATGTTTCAGGGCATCCCCTCCAGCAATATGAATCCGTTGTGGAACACTATACTGATGCAGATGCGATTAGATTACAATCAAATGCTGAACCCTATATTGGAAAGAATGTGAGCCTCGCCGGGATCATTATTGATAAGAAAGTAAAGAAAAGCAAAAAAGGTAATCCATTCCTGATTATCACACTGGAAGATTTTACTGGACATCATGATATTCGAGTTTTCCAGGATATTGAAAAGTATGTAGGTATCCTTGAAAAAGATAAACTTGTCCATATTGTGGGTCGTGTTGACTCTTTTAATGACAATGTAAATATAACCCTTCAGGCCGCAATACTGCTCGATCAGGTTGTCGATAAATTGACGAGTAGTTTCCATGTCAGGGTCTCCTCCGGGGGAACAGATCCAGAGAAGCTGGAGCAACTGCAGAAATTACTACGCCATTATTCTGGTCCTAATCGATTTTTTATGGATATCACAACACCTACAACCAGTGGGAACTATCAAGTTACAATCATGACAGATTTGGAAAATTGTGTTCAATATAGTCCACAACTCCTTAATCAGGCTGGTGATTTGTTTGGAAGAGAAAATGTATGGTTTAGCAATAAGGGATAGTTTGCCTTTATAATTAGATAATAATCCCTTGAAAGGAATACCGGGATGGCTATAAACGAAATATGGCTAGATTTTGAAAAACCTATTGCTGTCATAAAAAAGCAAATTGATGAATTACAAAAACTTCAAGAGACTCAAGGCGTAGATACAACGGATGAAATAAAGTCGCTTGAAGTAAAAATGAGACTCTTGCAAGAAGATATTTATTCAAACTTGAGTCCATGGCAACGTATTAAATTAGCTCGACATCCGAACAGACCCTATACACTAGACTATGTGAATTGCATATTCGAAGATTTTCAGGAACTCCATGGTGATAGACGTTATGCAGATGACCCAGCAATCATCTGTGGTCCAGCAAAATTGAATAATTTACCGGTAATGATTATTGGACATCAAAAGGGTCGTGATACAAAAGAAAATATCATAAGAAACTTTGGGATGCCCCATCCTGAAGGTTATCGAAAAGCCCTGAGAATGATGAAGATGGCAGAGAAATTCAAAATGCCCATTATCTGCTTCATTGATACACCAGGTGCATATCCAGGAATTGGCGCTGAAGAACGTGGACAGGCGGAAGCTATTGCTTATAACCTCCAGGAAATGGAGTCATTGGAAGTTCCCTCTATAGGAGTAGTCATTGGTGAGGGAGGTTCGGGGGGCGCATTAGGTATCGGTGTTTGTGATGCCATTCTCATGCTGGAAAACGCATATTATTCTGTCATCACTCCTGAAGGAGCTGCTGCTATTCTGTGGAGGGATGCAACTAAAGCCCCTGAAGCAGCGGAAGCATTAAAAATCACGGCCTCTAATTTGAAAGAGCTTGGGGTAATTGATGAAATAATTAAAGAACCTTGGGGGGGAGCTCATCAAAACTTACAAGGAACAGCTACAAATATTAAGAATAGTATCGAAGATCATCTTTCAAAACTTATCAATCTTCCAACAGAAGCTTTAATTCGTCAACGATATGAAAAATACCGAAAAATCGGTAGTTTTATTGAGTAGTTCCGGATGAAGATGTTTCTTTAACACCCGTCAATACTCTGCCATCAACGGTTGAGGCAGGTTTTACATTTACTAAGTCTAATAAAGTTGGAACGATATCTATTATATTCCCCGATGGAATAGTACATCCTTTTTGTACATTCTTTCCCCAAAAAATTATCACTGGATTTCGGTCAGTCATGACTCCATGAACTCCACCCGTTCTTCCTCCATCGTTAAACAGATATCCAGGTAAGGGACTAACAATAACATCACCCGATAAATTGTTGTGACAATGAAGACTGTCCAGTTTATCTCTCTCCAGAATTTCCACACCCTCAATTACTTTCAATAAATTAATGACCTTTTCTCTTTCGTGAAGATTTATATTCTTTCTAAAATAGATAATTCTTACCCCATAGGCCAATACAATAATTTCTGTTTCATCGTTTAACTCTTCGGGATTTGTTGCCACTTTATAACCTGATTTACGAAGAAGTCTTATTGGTTCTGTTAAAATATTTTTACTTTCCTTATATGAAGTCATCCCATGATCAGAATTAAAAGAAATAATAACTCTGTCTTGCAAATTCAACCTGTATATAGTTTCGATAATTCGCCCCACCTCATAATCAGTACTTAATACGGCTTCCTTCATTTTTTCACCAAATGGACCATATTTATGGCCCCAGTTGTCTGTTAACCCATATATTGCAGATATAAAATTAAAATCACCCTTTTCCAGGAATTGGATAATCTCATTTGTAGTTTTTGTTAGATTGTCATATCCAGTACGTATGTACTCATCTGTCCCACGGTGTTCCAACATAAAGTGGTTAATAGACGCTGTTTTCCATTGATTCTTTTTCAATGTTTCAGATATTGTTTCTGCTTTGTTATTACGAGGAGCTCCAATGATTTTATCTATTCCGACATCATATTGAGAATTAGCAGCAATCCCAGTTGTCTCTGGATATGAACCGGTTACGAGGGATGTCATATTGGGTGTCGTTAAGGTTGGAAATACATCATCCGTATGTTCGACCCTTACACCTTCACTGATCATCTTAATCAAATAAGGTGGTTTATATATTTCAATATAATCATTCCGAAATGCATCTGACGTTAAGAATAATATGATTGATGAAGATTTGTGGTTGTCTTTTGGATTCATAATATGTTTTCCATGGGTATATGATAATAAAAAAAACAAAACAACAGCTAAAACAATTAAGTTTGATATTGAATAGGACATGACACGTTTCCTAAATAAAAGGCGGAGAATATTAATCTCCGCCTTCCTTAGTTGATTAGATAAACATCTTCATGGACCGGCCACATAACCATCAGTAAATGGACGCTCATTGTTTGCAGAACGAACACTTCGTAGCAAATCACCATTACTAACAGTACCATTAGTTGGATCATAAGTCATAGCAGACAAATCAGAGGCGCGGATATAAATATCTCTGCGATCAGCATCGGGACCACTCCCCCATAACCGCCAGGCACCAAATACTGGTTGATGCCACAATGGATCAGTACCACTACCAACTTTATATCCACCCTGACTGCTATAACAATAGCGTTTCATCATTGGGGTATCTGCAATTGAACCACCAACAGCTAATGAACGAATATAAAATGGGTCTAACGGTTCACTGCTAATATATGCAATGGGGGTCGTAATACTTGTTCGTCTGGATATAAATTGTTCGTTGTTGGTTAATGTGCCTTCAGGCGCATTGATTCCCCAAGTGTCAGCCACACCGCCTTCATATGAATATAAACCCATCAATGGATAATCATTATTATCTACATAATAAGACTCTAAAGCTGTTGCCATTGTTCTCAAGTCACTTGTGGACCTGGCAACTTTTGAACGAACTTGGGCTGCCAAGAAGTTTGGGATTGCAATAGCAGCCAAAATTGCAATAATTGCAACAACAATAAGCAATTCAATCAATGTAAATCCTTTACACCTATCCATATCTACTCCTCCTTGTAATTAGTAAGACACTACCATTGTTGTCCATCTTCAATATATCAACAAGGGACTATGAATGGAATTTCTTTTATTTTAGTATGATTGATATAGATATTGTTTTTTTAGAAGTCTTTTAATCTACAATTAATCAAACAATATCAAAATATTCACATTATTGATACAGAAAGTAGAAAAGCTCCCTCGGCAATAACCGAGGGAGCTTTTATTAAATTCATTTTTATAGAGATAGAATCGTACCTTGTAAATTTAAACGGTAATGAGAAGGAGTAACCCCTGTCAAACGTTTGAATGTGTATGAGAAATAACTTTCATCATTAAATCCAACTTCATGGGATATCTGTGAAATGTTCATTTCGGTTCGACCCAATAATCGTCTTGCTTCTTCAATACGTGCATGCATTAGAAAATCAGTAAATGTTTGCCCGGTAACATCTTTAAACAACACGCTGAAATGACTAGGACTAATACCAACAATACGCGCAACTTGATCACGTGTAAGGGGATCCTTCAAATGCCCATTAACATAGTCCATTGCCTGCTGAATTGGCGCCATGTGTAACTGCCTGTGAACTGATTTATGAAGTTCACGTGCAATAATATCAAGCGCATCCTGAGCTGGTTTCTCATTTCTAATAGCTAAGTGTGCTTCACGTTTTATCAAGTTAGTCAATACTGGATAATTGGGTATAGATTGACGTAATCTTCCTTTAGGTATCAATTGAATCATTTGACGATAATATGGCCGAGCCCTTAAAACATCAGGATTCACATACATCTCTTTAAGTACTGGACATGACCATCCAATAGTAGCTGATTCTAATGCAGCATCCGGAGACATTAATGAGGTAAGGAATTGCCATACCGGTTCGGGGTCAGGGACTGTCCTGGGAATTACATAACCAAAAGCTCCCACTACCGGAACACTTTCTCTGCCACTAGGTCCAACTGGAAGTGGTACTATGCCAACGCGCCCAGAAACATGTGAATTAGGTAGTTCAGCCTGAGATACAATCCGTGGCCAACTTCGCATAAAAATCATCTTCCCCTGCAAAAACAATCGTTCACAGTGGGATTCCATCATAAATGGTGTCTGATCGGGTGAGTACTTATATTTATGGATCAGATCCTGCATGAACTGAAGAGCCTCAACGGCTTCGGGACGGTTAATAATAATATGTCCTGCTGAGTCAAAGACCTCCCCACCATTACACCAAATCAATTCAAGTAGATTACAGGTAAGATTTTCAAATTGAGCTCCCTGAAATCCAATTCCCTGCAATTTTGGGTCACCTTGGTCACGTAGAATGACTTTTGTAATATCTGCAAGTTCTTTCCATGTCTCTGGTGGATTACGGTGTATTCTATCCAATAAGTCCTGACGATATGCCATAACACCCACATTTATAATCTGTGGAATAGCATATACTTTTCCCCGATACCTGCATTGCTGGATAGCTTTATCAAGATATGCTTGCTGTGCGGCTTCTGGAAAGTAATCGTCAATAGGATAAATCAACTCTTTTTCAACAAGTTCCGGTAAACGATACAAGTCAACAGGGAAGCAAGCGAATGGTGATTTTCCTTCTTCAAACTGTTGGGTCAACTGATGATATTCCAATATTGAAACAATTGGTTTATCGGGTAATCGCACAGGATAATTCGTGTGTTGGCGATTGTATAGTTCAATACGTTTTTGGACGCGTTGTTGATGAAGAGGCGAAAAATACAAAATCTCAGGTAAAACCAAACTTACTTGGCTACTTGATGTTCTATAAGTTGAAAGTTTACCAGAAATATTGAGTGATGCTGTTGACTGAGTAATAGATTCTTTCTGTGACTGTAAACCTTCCGCTGTCCAATAGCAATAGATACAATGGGGATCCCCAAGAATAGGATGTTTATGTATCCAAACCTGGATATGGGGATGTTGTTGAACTTCAACCTGACGTAGTTCAATAAAGATATGAGATAAATCAGCTAAAGAAATACCTACCTCAGATATTTTATGATTCATATTGCTGGATGTAGATGTAATAAGTATTCCTTTTTCCCATTTAGATAAAAATATCAGGAAGTTACTTAATTGTTCAGTGTTCCAAGTCTGTCCCACAAGATGAAAATCATCAATGATAGTATAATCAGCTTTATTCCGTTTAATTAAACGAATCAAATCTTCAGGGGAGGTCTTTTTACCAAACTCAATCATTTCATGTTTAAGGGCACTGTTAAGACTGCTGAATGAGTCAATAAAACGATCTTCAAATCTCTTCAAAGAAATAAACAGACCTGTAACATCCTGATCTTGGACATCAGCCATATATTGAAGACAGAAGGTAGTTTTTCCTGCACCAGGTTCACCAAGAATAACCATCAATCCTTTAGGTTCGACAGGGATATGTATCAAATCACTTATTTTTACCATCACCTTTTCTTCTGCCATAAAACATCCTCATTTTTCGAGTCATTTAATCACGAAAAGTTACTTGATTATAATTTCCATGTTATCGATTATTCATTATAGTCGTACATAATATCATATTCAAACGGATATTATAAAGTTCAAACCATTTTTTTATAAACTCGCACCATTAACTCTTGTTTGTTTCACCTATAGGGATTAAGATTTCACTGAAAGTCATAAGAATGGTTCTATATGAAGAAAAGAGGTGGTGATAACTTCTTGTAAATCAAGTTTTTATTAGACATTTATAGAATACAATTTTGAAAAGGAGATAGTATGAAAATAACGAAAATTTCATTAATTGTTATCTTATTTTACTGTTTTTGTGCCACATGCTTTGCTGCATTCAGTAGTAACCGTTTGCCAAATGGTGATATGGAAGATCAATGGGGCAGTGGAAATGTGCTTGCAAGGCGGTGGTTACGGAGTTCCGCATCCAACACTGTTTGCGCAACAACATCAGACGCGTACGCAGGAAACGGCGCTCTATTTGTTAAATCATTAAATACTTCCACGACTTGTAAATGGACAAGCCAATATAAAATTGCTATTGAGTCAGGTACAAATTACAAATTGAGTGCTATGGTCAAATACGCTGGGAACACTTCAGGTAGTTTTTTCTTAAGCATTTACTTGTATGATGATAGTTTAATTACACCCGTCTCCATTTCAACAGTGGATATCAAGTTCACAGGAAGCAGCAATGGCAATTGGATTTCAATTTCAACCACTTTTGCGGCACCTGCTAATGCCAAAACAGCCTCAGTTGCTTTTGGAACAGAAAACGCAAACACTGAATCCGTATTGATTGCTGATAATGTAACTTTACAGTCAACAAACATAACCAACATGTTAATAAACCCAAGCATGGAAAAACTGGACACCAGCTATACATCAGCGCCACCCTATTGGAGAAGAAACACCTCCATTACCAATGCCATGGTGACCACACTAGATTCTCATACAGGAACACAGTCTTTATGGATTAGCCATGACACTACTCGTTATGGTTACCGCATGTTTTATAATGCAGATTCTACCTTGAAAGGGTTTATCTCTGTACAAAGTGATCGACAATATGTATATGGTGGATGGATGAAGTGGAGCAATATAACTTCATATGGGGTAGTAGGATATGGAATTCAATATATGAACAATACTGAAGGGAATCTGCTTGATTCACCAGCAACGGGTGATTTAACAGCTCCACCAACCACATCAGTATACACTACAGGCGATTCTGCAGGTTGGGTCTATATGTGCAGTACAACAACGCCACCTGTGGGCGCCCGGTATATGCGTTTCATTATTTTCAATGGCACATATACAACCGCAAATAATCCCACCGCATTTTATGATGATGTATTTTTACAGGAGCTTCCAATCAACATCATCATAACTCCTGGGAATTCTTCCATTGGGATCAACAATACACTGACCTTAAATGCCATAAACGGAGTTGCACCCTATAGTTGGGTCTGCAGTGACACAACAAAAGGTACTATTGATTCAAATGGTTTATTCTTACCGAAGGGATTAGGAGCAGTAACTATCACTGTAACTGATTCTGAGGGAAATACCGGAAGCACATCATTAACTGTGGTTCCCACCGCAGCACCCATTATTCGTGAATGGGAATAGTTAGTATTCTATTATTCAGAGCCCCGCAAATATTGCGGGGCTTTTTTATATTCCAATTTTTCTAAGATACTCTTGCCCTTCAGACAGCATCTCTTTTGTTGCAGACGAATTGATTTCAAAAACTCTGACCACATCATCCCGTAAATATTTAAGAATTCTCATATAATCAAAGCTTCCTTGTCCGGGGGCCAAATGATCGCTTTCATTATGTATATCCATCAAATGAATTCCAATTAGATCATCCGCATACCATGAAATAAAATCATCATGGGAACAAATTCCAAAATACTCGGTAAGTTGAGCATGCCCCACATCATGCCAGTAACCAAAAGCTCCCCCTCTAAACTCATCTAACAGGGTACGGAAACCCTCGGGCCGGGGTAATTCATGGGGACACATTCTTGCTTCCAATCCAAGACGGATTCCTCGTGGATATGCGAATTCGTTTAATTTATCTAAGCTCTTCTTTAATGCAGATTCATGTTTTTCTAACTGTTTCTCGATGGATTTAAAAAAAAGATTCCGGTGCGTTACTAATTCCTCTGATTTTCCATCTTGAATCATTGGTACCCATGTCCAATAGGGATTTTGAACTCCCTGCACTTTTCCACAATGCAAAACAACTGGAACGCCACCAAAATAATCAGCCAATTCGATTGACTTAATCGTGTATTTAACAGCCAAATCGCGTTCTCTCTCATCTAATGAAGATAGGGAAAAAGCATCCCCACTGCCCTGTTCAGGTTTCAGAATATCTGGAACTGGACAGTAATTATGGACAGAGGATATGTTTATTTCCTTCTCTTTATACGACTTTTTAATCCCAATAAGAATCTCTTCAGAGATTCGATATTCACATTCAATAGAATCAAAACCCGCATCTTTGACAGTATCTATTAACTGTTGACTATCAACGATTTTTTGTGACAACCAACAGGTTGAAAGAGAGTATTTTCCTCGCATCAGATAACATCCTTACCAAATAAGAAGAGCGAGACACATCGTGCCCCACATTAATAATAATTTTATCGCACTTTACTAATCTGATATTTTTTATTAAAAATGGGGTTCTATGTCAAAATAAAACCATGCGTTATTTACCTTCAATCAAATCATCCTTTAATATTTACAAATCACTTCTAAAGAATAATCGGAACTTCAGATTTCTTTGGTTTGGAGAAATAATCAGTCACTTAGGGGACTGGTTTAATCTGATTGCCATTATGTCTTTATTAATGGACTTAACAGGTAAAGCGGAAACCGCATCTATTATACTAATCCTCAGATCACTTCCCTATTTTCTCCTTGGTCCATTAGCAGGTGTCATCGCGGATAGATTTCCCAAAAAGGTTGTCATGATTGTCGCCGACCTTGCACGAGCCTTGGTTGTCTTAGCATTTCTGCTAGTGAAACGGCCAGAAGATATATGGATAATCTATTGGGTAACAGGAATTGAAGTCAGCATTTCTGCGTTCTTCACTCCAGCTAAATCAGCGGTCATACCAGATATCGTATCATCCCATGAAGTATTACCAGCCAATGCTATTTCATCTGCCACATGGTCATCCATGCTAACCCTTGGAGCTGTCGCAGGAGGAGCTGTCAGTGTATTTTTAGGCAGGGATGCTACATTTATCTTGAATTCAATATCTTTTCTATTTTCAGCGTATTTTATTCTTAAAGTAAAAGTGCCTCATTCTACATTACCGTCATCGCCATTAACATTGGGTCATGCATGGAAAAAATATATCGAAGGCATTAATTACCTGAAAAAACATCGAGATTCCATGGCATATTGCCTTGTCAAATCAGGCTGGGGGCTTGCAGGGGGTGGAGTATTGGTTCTTTTAAGCTTCTATGGTCAAAAATACTATCAGGTAAATGGGAGTACTGATGCCGGGATTGCAATCCTTTATGCATCAAGAGGAATTGGAACAGCACTGGGCCCTCTACTAATAAAACCATCCCAAACAAACACAACAGAATTCTTGAAAAAATGGATTGGGTACTCTTTTTTGATTGGGGCGCTGTTTTTTGCTCTTTTTGGATGGACTCGAAATATATGGATTGCCTGCCTGGCTTTACTCATATCCAATGCAGGGACCAGTATTCTTTGGGTGTTTTCAACATCATTATTACAACTTACTACGCCTGCGGATATTCGTGGAAGGGTCTTCGCTACAGAGTGGGCTTTTTTTACCATCATGATGTCTATTTCGAGTTATGTAACTGGATATGGATTGGATCGGCTAAATAGTAATCCATCCTCAATCGTATATATAATCAGTCTGCTTATATTCCTCCCAGGCTTAATATGGTGGGTATATTTTACCAGTAGAGACACCAAAATAAAACGCAACACATGAAAATCGAACAAGATCGATCTTGTTCGATGCTTTAATGACTGATAATTAATAATGATTATTAATATTTTCGGAGAGCATCCAGTAGAATATCAATCTCCTTATCCGTTCCAACGGAAATCCGAACAGATTCTCTTAACCGGTCCTTATCCCAAAATCTGACCAGTATCTTTTTGCTCTTTAAATACTGATATAAATCTTTGCCCTTTCGATCCGGTGGGCTGGTGAATACGAAGTTGGCATCAGAAGGATATGTTTTAAAGCCCAAGTTGACCAGTTCATCACATAACCGATGACGTGTCTTAATCACTTTTGAAACAGCCAACTTGAAATAAGCCTGGTCTTCTAATGCAGCAACGGCAGCCACTTGATCCAAGCGGCTCATATTGTATGAATCTTTTATACTGTATAAGACATTAATTATTTCTTCAGAGGCTACAGCAATTCCAATCCTCATTCCCGCCAGGGAATATGACTTTGAGAAAGTACGGCAGACAATTAAATTCGGATATTTCTTTAACAATGGGATTGTCGTAAATCCTGCAAAATCCGCATACGCTTCATCAACCACAACAATTCCATTAAATTTGCGACAAGCCAATTCAATCCTGTCTAAACCATACAAACCTCCCGTAGGAGAATTTGGACTGGCCAAAAATAACAATTTACCCTGCCACTTATTATTCCATTCAGGCAAATCAAAATCCTCGGTTAATGGAATTTCTACACATCGGGCATCGTGTAATTCCGCCAATGTTTTATACAGAGGGTAAGAAGGGTATGGATAAACAACTTTTTCACGCGGATCAACAAAAGCCTCAAACAATACCCGTAAGACCTCATCTGATCCATTTCCACAAAATATTTGTTTAACTTTTACCCGGTTCAGCTTCGCAAACGCCTTCCGTAATTCCATAAATACAGGATCTGGATATAAATTTAATGAATCAACAGCGGCTTTTTTTAATGCAATTCCCACCTTGGGAGATGGTGGGTAAGGGTTTTCATTGGTATTCAGTTTTACCCAACCCTTTTCCTGGGGTTGTTCACCAGGAGTATAAGCATCAAATTTCTTCAGACATTTACGGAGATATTTCATTATCTCTTACCTCCATTTTTCAATCGCACTCGAACAGAATTTGCATGTGCGGTTAATTCTTCTTTTTCTGCAAATATTATGGTTGACTCAGCCAATTGTTGAAAACCTTTATCTGATATTTCAACTACATTGGTCTTTTTAATAAACTCATCCAGATTTAAACCGGAGAACATCCGACCTGTCCCCCCCGTTGGAAGAATGTGATTCGTTCCAGCAACATAGTCACAGATAGGTTCCGGTGTCCAAGGACCAATAAAAATTGCCCCGGCATACTTCACCTTATCGGCTATTTTACGGGCATCCTGTGTCATTATTTCCAAATGCTCGGCAGCTACCAAATCAGCTATTTCCACAGCTTGGTCTAAATCCTTAGTAATTACAATAACGCCACCTTTTTCCAGAGAACTAAGCATTTGAGGAGTTCGCGATAATTGATTCGCCTGGGCATATAATTCTTTTTCCACTTCTTTGGCCAAGGACTTTGATGGAGTGACTAAAAAGACCCGTTCATTACCGGTATGTTCAGCTTGAGATAGCATATCAGCGGCTACCCATGATGGATTTGCTGTGTCATCTGCAATGACTAATATCTCGCTCGGTCCCGGAATCAAATCAACATCTACAATCCCATAAACCTGTCTTTTTGCTTCAACAACATATTTATTTCCAGGCCCTACAATTTTATCAACTCTGGGAATTGAATCAGTGCCATAGGCCAAAGCTCCAATGGCTTGGACTCCACCTACCCTGTACATTTCAGTAACTCCGGCAAGTTTTGCACTGGCCAGTATATAAGGATTCACTTCACCTTCAGAATTGCTTGGAGTAACCATAACAATCTCAGGGACTCCAGCCACTTTAGCTGGAACAGCACACATCAATAAAGATGAAGCCAAAGGCGCAGAACCTCCTGGGACATACATACCGACTCTGTTTAAGGGTCGTATCCTTTGGGTTAATCGGCTACCATCGTTACGTTGATAGGAACGGGTTTTTCGAATTTGAAACTTGTGATACTCCGTAATATTTTTGATAGCTAATCGAGCTGCTTTCAGAAACGACTTCTCGACCTTATTCACTGCATCCGATATCTCTTCCACATCAACTCTGAACTGTGCTGGAGATAGATTGGCTTTGTCGAATTGCCGAATGTATTTGGAAACAGCAGCATCCCCTTTACGACTCACATCATCTAATATTAATCTAACGGTGTTTTCAACATCGATATCACGCAATATTTTAGGGGACACTAATTCAGCGAATGTGGATTTATCCTGGGATTTTTTATAATCAAGTATCTTCATACTATTTATCCTTTTTTCGGGTAATTTCAGAATTAGTTAAATGTTCTCTGGCATATTCTGCATAATGGATAGCATGTTCATGGATGTGATATTCGTCTTCCGTTATTTCCCTGACAACCTTACCGGGAATCCCCATTACCAATGAACGGGGTGGAATTACTTTTCCCTCAGGTATTAAAGCTCCTGCAGCAATCACAGATCCGGCTCCAATGTAAGCACCCGTTAATATCGTTGCGCTCATTCCAATCAAGCAATCATCTTCAATCGTACATCCATGAAGAACTACACCGTGCCCCACAGTTACATAATTTCCAACTTTTACTGGATTATCTTTTTCAAGATGCACAACAGTTCCATCTTGAATATTGGAATAGTCTCCAATTTCTATAACGCTCAAATCTCCCCTTAATACCGAGTTATACCAGACACTGGCATAAGCACCAATCCGCACATCACCAATTAAAACAGCCGTTTCTGCAATAAATGCATAACGACCGACATTGGGTTTAATTCCTTGATAAGTAATTAACATAATAATTAATCATCCCCCAAAACGAAGGATTGAGGCAAGTTGACTTTAATTCGAACGAGATTCTTACTAATTACGGACAGGCTGTTCTTCGGGTAAATGCTTAATAACCAAACCCTTCATAAACCACAGTCCATAAACAAAATGCGTCGCTGCTAACCCGGTAAAAATCCAATAGGTTAACTTGATTCGATCCCACAAAGATTTTGCAACAACAGCTAGACATCCTTCCTTAATCGATGTCAGCACAGCAATAAGCAAATAAAAGACTATAACCCCTGTATAGAAATAAAATAACCAGGGATGAACAAAATACACAGTCCAACCTGAAACCACACCTAAACTCCACATAGAAGGCAGAAAATAAGATAACCGAAATGAGGTTTCAGGAAATCTCTTTACGAAATGCCCTCGATGTAATCCATAATTTAACACTTGTCTCAAATGTGGCTTATACATACGACGACGGTGATGATAAACCAATACATCAGGATGATATACAATCCTTTTCCCAAGTTTCTTTGTAATATCCAGACAAAGTTTGGTATCTTCTCCAGGATAGAAGTTGGTATCAAATCCACTGACAGCATTAAAGACATCTTTTCGTACAAGTAAGTTACAGGTAGGATAATCATCAACATCACGTTGAATCTGTGGGATATATCTAAATCGGTAATTACCACCAACGAGTAAGGAACTATATATAAGACCGCTAGCATGTTGGCTTAATGAATCATGGGGTGGAGTAACGGCAGGTCCCCCTACAGCGCCAATTGAATCATCAGATAGAAAAACACTAACAGCGGCTGTTAACCAACCTTGGGCGGGATAAGCATCATCATCCAAAAAGGCGATTATAGAACCTTTTGAATGCTCAGCACCGAGATCTCGTTTGTAACCAGGGGAAGATTTTCGACCGGTTGGAATAACCTGGACACCATCAGGAAGTTGGTCTGGTAACTCATCAGGAAGTACAATAATTTCATAGTCAGGATAATCAAGTTCCTGACATCTACCTATGGATTCCTTAAGAAAATCGTTCCATGGGCCAACTGCTATTACAATAGATACTTTAGGTAAAGAAGTCATAATCAACGATCATAATATTTTAGAATTTTCAAACGGTAGAAGACAGCCATCGTGTCCCACCATGTTTCCCATATTGCTTTGAAACCAATTCGACCGTACTTAAGATGGTGTTCCAAAACTATAGGAGCTTCAGCAATTTTGAATCCATCGTGATTAGACACTGCCAGCACTTCCAAATCAAAGGCGTAGCGTTTCACTAAGATTCTTGGGAACACTTTCTTTATCACTTCGGTTTTAAATAACTTCAAACCAGTTTGTGTATCTTTTATGGGAAGCCCGAAGAGATATTTTACAAGGAAGAAATAACCATTGGAGATAAACTTACGATTATTAGGATAATTCAGTTTTGAATCCGGATGACGTTTTGAACCAATAACGACATCTGCATTCTCTGCCTGCATAATATCAAAGAACAAAGACAGTTGTCTGGGATGTAAATCTAAATCACTATCAATGAATGCAACATAGTCCCCAGTGACATGCGAGACACCTTCCCTTAAAGCCCACCCCTTCCCCATATTTCGTGACAAGGAAATAACTTTAACTTCAGGGTTTTTCTCCATTACCATCTTTGCCTGACTAAGTGTCTGATCCGAACTGCCATCATCAACAACAATAATTTCAAATAAAGATCCAGCATCAATAAAATATTGCCGAGTCTCTAGAATATTATTATAGATATGCCGTTCTTCATTATATGCCGGCATAACTATGGATATTTTCTTATTGTCAGGTACCATAATTTACTCTTGTCCTGTATTTTATCCTAAAGCTATTAGCATTTGTAAAACAATATCTACCTTTTATCCTGAGCCTGATTGCGTTAATATTTTCTAACAATGAAAAAATTAAAAATACTACATGTTGAATACCGAGATTATGTTCATCCTGAGGCGGGTGGAGCAGAAGTTGTTCTTAAAGAAGTATACCGTCGATTGAGTCAGCAGGGACATCAAATAGATTATCTAAATTCGCTATATCCAGGAGCCACTCCAGAACAAATGATGGAGGGGGCTCGGATGATTCGCGTAGGAAATAAGTTTAATTTCAACTGGGTGGCACCTTTTTATTTCAAAAAACACCTTGAACAAAATCATTACGATGTCATTATAGAGGGAATTGATAAGATTCCTTTTTTCTTTCCACTTTATACGAAAACTCCAGTTTTACCCTTGGTACCGCATCTTTTTGGGACAACTGCATTTGAGGAAGCACCGTTCCCTGCAGCTGCATATGTGTGGAGCATGGAACAATTTATACCTTATGTATATCGTAGATGTCCCTACTATATGACTTACTCATTAAGTACGAGAGAAGATCTTATTAACCGTGGTATTCAGGCAGATAAAATCCATGTTGCATATATAGCTCTTGATCATAATTTATATTGCCCAGCAGAAACCCAGAATAACCGCATACCCAACTCTCTTTGTTTTGTGGGTCGAATTAAAAGATACAAATTCATTGACCATGGCATGTTAGCAATGGCTAAACTCAAAGAAAAGTATCCGAATATTTCATACAATATCGTCGGTCGAGGCGATAATCTCCCACAATTAAAGTCGCTAGCTGAAAAACTGGGATTATCAAATAACGTTAAATTTTGGGGATTTGTCGATGAGTCCACTAAAGTCCGAATCCTGCAAGAATCTCAAATCGTTTTATACAATTCAGTAAAAGAAGGTTGGGGATTAACAGCTATCGAAGCAAACGCCTGTGGGACACCTGTGATTGCAAGTAACTCGCCAGGCTTACGAGAAGCAGTTAAAGATGGCGTCTCTGGCTATTTAATCGAACATGGGAATATTGAACAGCTGGCTAAGTATATTGACCAAATTTTGGGAAATCCTTCAATACAACAAAAACTCTATCAAGGTTCTCTTGATTGGGCCGGTACATTTAATTGGGACAATACTGCAGAAAAGTTTTTGGAATACTCGTATAAAACAATAGAAAAGTATCCTAAATAATACTAATTATCATCAAGATCTTTAACATCATGCCATCGGATATTTTCTCTAATGGATATAAAGTAGCCCAAAATGGATTGAGGAATACCACCCAAAACAAGCATCATCAAAGAGAGAGAAATTGCAATTTCTTTTATATCAGGAGAGGTATATCCCATTAAAGAAAAGAGGGTAATTAAGGACACATCTCTTGTCCCAATCCCCAAAATTGATATAGGAAGTAATTCAAAGACAGTCACTAAAGGTATTAAGAAAAGTGTTTGTATAAAAGTAATCAAACCCAAACCAATTGATTTAGCAAAAAAATAAGTACGGATAGAACCAGCCAACCAACCCAGCAAACATAATCCTAAACTTTTTGCCATTACAAATCGGTGAATAGTATATTTTTCAATGCCACCGTAAAATTGATAAAACAATTCTCTTGGACGGGATTGCATCTTTGCAGGAACTAATAAATAAAACACCGGTCTCAATAAGAACCTAACCAATCTTTGATCTAGAATAATTAGCATTCCCACAATCATTACAAATACTGCAGCAAAAAGTATATAAAATTGTTGCCGATTCAGATGTCCAATTAAAACAAGTATTCCTATCCCGGCCAAAACAACCAGTGCAATCATCTCAAGTAATCGTTCCACTAAGCCTAAAGCCAGACAATCCGTTTTCTGAATACCAGTTTTTCTCTGAAGTGTATATAATTTGACGACATCCCCAACTTTCCCGGGTGTAACCATTCCATATGGAAGACCAATCAGATAAACTTTAAAGGAATCCCATAATCGAATAGGTGCCACTAAATTCACAATACCTTTTAGTTTATATGCTTTAAAATAAAGCTCAACAACAGTAAATAGTAGCCCAACAAAAATCCATATGTAATTTACATCTTGGAATATTCGGATGATATGCTTGTAATCTAATCGAGATAATAACCAAATAAACAAAAGAAGACCCAAGAAACTCATTAAATGAATGATCTTCTTCACAGGCAAGTATTCTCCAATTTATATTTTTGATTGTTTCATTTCATAATACCTCAGTGCATGAAGTATTAGATAATTACAAAGTTGAGTTAAAGAGATTCCTGCTGCGTTCGCAGCTTGGGGGAAAAGACTGTTCTGTGTCATTCCTGGAATGGTATTCGTCTCCAATAAGTAAAGGGTATTATCCCTTATAATCATGTCTGTTCGCGACAAACTTCCACAGCCTAGTATCTGATGAGCTTTGACGGCAGCATTTTGAATTCTTTTAATTAAATTCTTGGGCAAAGGAGCGGGAGTAATTTCTTCTGATGCGCCTGAAGTATATTTTGCCTTATAATCAAAAAATATACTTTTCTTTGGTTTAATTAACGTTGGAGGCAGTGCTTTTGGACTTTCACCAGGCATTCCACCTAATACCGCACAAGTAACTTCACTACCCAGAATGTATTCTTCAATCAAACCATCTACATCATACCTGCATACATCAGTAATTGCTTTTCTTAATGACTCAACTTTATCAACCTTATATGTAGCAACACTAGAACCCAGCTGGGAAGGTTTCACAATACAAGGAAATCCAATTGATTTATCCGTTTTATTTATCTGTTCTTCGCGAATCAGTTTTGAATCCCAACGAGAAAAAACAATCCTCTTAGGTGTTTTGAATCCGTGATATTCATACATTTCAAGTGTTTTTACTTTATGCATTGCTAAGCTGCTGGACAATACATTGGAACCAGTATAAGCAATATCCAACATTTCTAATAGGCCCTGAATTGCACCATCTTCACCATATTTTCCATGCAAGGCTAAAAAAGCGACACTAATCTTTTCTTCCTTTATATATCCAATTGCTTCGCCCACATTTAAAGATTCACCAAATGGTTGGATATTCCATGTGCCATTTTTATTGATAATAACAGGAACCACTGAATATTTCTCAGTATCAATTGAAGAACAAATAACTTCACCGCTTTTCAGCGATACTTCATGCTCAGAACTACGACCACCCATAAAAACAGCAATTTTTAACTTAGATGATATTTTCATGCCAACCTCAACCCGAAGAGAATATTATTATATTTTACGCCTACTCGGTTACTTGGAATACCCGTTTTGCATAAACCCAGCGGTTAGCATTCTTTTCATCGTATTCAGGACTCGTCGGATCAAAGCTTGAAAAACTTAAAAAAGGCTCATGTGCATGAAGAAATCGTTGGTTACCTACATATATTCCTGTATGTGTTATCCTTCCATTTGCACCAGAAAAATAAAGCAAATCCCCAGGAAGCATATCTTCCATATAACCTTTCCATCCGACCAATTCACCGCCTATAAATTGTTGGTCACAATCACGTGGCATCATAACTCCCAAGGTTCTATACATAATATTTACAAATCCTGAGCAATCTATACCCGAAGGGGATACTCCCCCCCAATGATAAGGAACGCCACATAACTCAAGAGCGTTTTCAATCATTTTCACGGCTTTATCAGGGGTTTTCTTGGAAAATACTTTACATAGAGATAGATCAACCTTTAAAAACTCTCCATTAGGAAGTTTCACCTTATCAGTGTCATGTATTGGGAGCTCCGAACCTAGTGGGATAATAACTTTATTATCTGAATTTCTAACGGACTTCAGAAATAATGCGCGGAGACCCTGTCGCCACTGCCTAAAACTCTCTAAGTCACAAGGGATAAAATCGTTTACTTTTGCCCATCCTATGTATCCAGATATATGTTGAACAAAACAATAATCTTTCTCGGAACTCATAAAAAGTATTATTAGTGGATCACCCAGTAAAGCTTCCGTTAACTTTTCTTCTCTATCATCAGGGCCAGAAAATAGTGGGGCCACCATATTAGAAACAATTCCATAACGATCAGCACCTAACCGTGAATCAGGTAAAACTATTACATTTGATTCAACTTTTAAACCAGATATCTTTTCAAAAACCTTTATTAAAGCTAATAACTGTTGTTCAAGACTCACCATTCCATCAAGGACCAAAAAATTATTACTAACTTTTCCACTTACTTGAAAAGCTAATACTCTTGGGTCATACATACAGATTTTTTTATAGAAAAATAAATATTCATTTATTAATTCTGGATTGAACTGACCTGAGGGATTTATAAGTTTTGCCTGCTTAATACTGTATTTTTCCAACCACTCATCAGCCTGTGAACCGGATAAGCCAGTACTCATCGCATTATTTCGTTGCTTAATATCGTTCTCGGATTGATTATGAATACTCATGGGTCACACCATTCTCCTATACATTATTTGACTCTATATTAACAGGAAATCATGTAGTCCAGAAAACCACACAAAAGAGACTGGACTGGGATTCCGAGGTTCCCGGGTTTTTATCCTCGGGGCCTTTTCAAAAGGTCGAGAAATCCAGTCCAGTTTGTTATTAACATCAATATAAGATGTCTTATGGATACTGTCAATAAATTTAAGCACGAATAAGCTATGAATGCACTGGGCATAAATTTATAAGATTAAACTTAAATAAATCTATTAAAGATATGAAGATAATCCTATGTATATGAACATGTTGGAATGGAATATAAATCTTATTACTCTCATGTTATACTCAATTTTGTTAATACCATGGAGGTACGCCAAAATGAAATTACTCAACAGAACAGGTTCAATATTATCTTATTTTATTCTCATGTTAGGACTGGCCCAAGCCAATCAAACTATTATTTTTAAAAATGGTGATATAGTTCATGTAAGGGATGTAAAAGAAGATAAAATTCAGATATATGCACATACGGATGATGGAAAAGAGATTTCTTTTTATAAATTCCAAGTTTCTCAAGTACTTCCCAAATCAGAATATCATATTACTTTAGGAAATAAATACAAAACCGAAAATAACTATACAGAAGCTATCACTCAATACAATCTCGCATTGGAAGACGATCCCAAAAATATTCAGGCAAAAGAACTGTTGTCAAAAATCGAAACAATCTATGCTAACCAAAACCTTTCAATTCAAAAAGAACGAGATTCATTACAAGGTGCCTTAGCTTTATCAAAAGGTATGGCTTTGTACCGTGAAGGCAGTTTTGGTAAATCTGTTGAACAGTTCAAACTAGCTTTACAACTATTACCAGATAATCCAACAGCCAAAAGATATTTTGCTGATGCCACAGCAAGAGCCACTGCACTTGAAATACACAGAATTGATTTAGAAAACTTCAAAGTTACAACAGAAAAAAATCTTAAGGAATTTGAAGAATACAAATATACCCAGGCTACTGCAAAACAAATGCTCACAACAAATACACCCAGCACACAGATTCCTCAACAACCATCTACAATATCAAAGAAACCCGCATCTGATATGAACATCACTTTGAGAGGTATTAAAGGCGATGGTGATGGATCTGAGATTACATTGTTAGTGGTCACGTCAACTTCTGATCAAGAGCTACGGTTAAAGTCAGGAGATTCCGAAAGTATTGGACAGTACAAAATACGAGTTATCGATATTGATGCAAGGAAACAAGAATGCGAAATTGAATTAATACCTGCAGGTTCATCAACGGGTCAAAGAATTAAATTGGAATTGGAGAGTTAAAAAATAGGCTCTCCAATTATTATTCTGGAGAGCCTATAAAATATCACTTTAATCGGTTAGTTTACAAAGCCAAATTGCCTGTCGTCCTGTTTTAGACGATTTCACACTTCCCACAAAGAAGTACCCACCTTCGGGATGGGGATAAACAGCACGCCCCACACAATTATCTTCTTTTGAGTATGTATGAACCCATATTCGGCTTCCATTTGAATCTACTTTCATAACAATGGCATTTTGAGAGGCGTTAGATTCGGACCAGGTTTCCCCTGTCAAAATGTATCCTTTATCAGGTGTTGGGGATACGAAAGAAGCTTGAAAGTTATTTTTTGCACCAATCAACCGATTCCATAACTGTTTACCATGGGAATCTAATTTCATCAACCAGATTCTCCAAGAGTTTTCTTCTTCAACAAATCTTGTGCCTGCCAAAACAATACTCCCATCATTATCCTGATGAGTATGGTTCGCCATGTAATGCTTAACTTTTCCCTCCTTAGGCCAATTCCATTTTACATTACCAAGGAGATCAAACTTTTTCACCCAGCCCTGAAAGGATCCGTCATCCAACAAAGTACAACCTAACATTAAAGAACCATCGCGTGAGGATGAAAGACATTTTATAGTTTCTTCATCACCCTCACCAAAGATTTTGACATATTGGAGATTTCCATTTGTATCAAGTTTTCGAATCCAAACTTTAAACTCTCCGGATTCTTCTTCCTCGAAAGTTCCCGCTAATAAAAAACCATTATCAATAGTGTTCAGCACATACTCAGGACGAGCGGCATCTCTTTTACCAATTTCAGATTCCCATTCAAGTCCATAGGGTTCGTTAAGTTTTAAAAATTGAGGGACATATCCTTTTGCACCATCTTCCTCAATTTTCTCAGCCATAACAACAGCCAAATAGCCACCTTCTTTAACAGGCTTGATATTTATAACAGTTCCATGTTCGTGGATGAACTCCCATTCCAACTGCCCTGTCCCATTGATTTTTACAATCCATGGCTTTTCGCCACTATTATTGAGTGATGTGTATCCGGCCAATATACACCCACCACCAGGAATGGGAAGAAGATAGTTAACCTGACAATTTTCCAGACCCGTCAGCATTTTTTCCCAAACAATGGTTCCACCAGTTTCTTTGGGTGCCGTTGGTGTGGGTGGAACCTCTGGTGTTATCGTATTTTTCTTTTCTTCTGTTTTCTTCATATTCAACTTTACTCAATTAGCATTTTGACAGACTACTTGTTCTTTCGCATAACATCCAACAACTCTGGTTCAACTCCTATGATAAGCCAATTGTCAGATTCTGCGGGACGGCAAAAATCAACTTGTGACATATCATCAAGATCAACCCGATAACAGACTCTTGAAGGTTCCTGATTTTCATCATCCGTAATAACCCATCTACCAATGAGGTCACGAACATGAAATACCTTATCACGCCATTCAAAATCAACCGGAAGCAAATATTCACCAAACATCCCTTCCTGGATTAATTGAATAGACTCATTTACCTTTCGAAGATCACGAACTTTACCAAGGTAATCTTGTAATTCAACTTTCTTTTTTCGTTTAGTTCGTCGTTTTGCCATGTAATTATACTTGGAGACCAATCTGTCAGTAATTAACAATTCTATACGATTGCTGCAATTCCCTCAAATTATCTATATACAATTCTATTCTGGAGAGTATTTGATTTTTAATGATGAGCGAATTATTCGAGATCCATCGGGTGTAATCAATGACTGATATCCATTCTTTACATTTTCGATATCTAACATTCGTACGCCCTTTTCAACAGCGTCCATAAAACCATAAACATTGTTTTTATCTCTTGTTTCCAAGGTAACAATGACATTACCAATTGCTGGTTCCTGATAAAAAATAATACGACAGTCATTGTCTTTAGCAAACTGAAAAAACTTATCTCTGGCGGACCGGAGAATGCGTGGTTGATTTACAGGTTGTGGAACCTGCTGTTGAACTCTTTGAGGATTGGCAACAGGTGTTGGAGACTGTAAAGCTGAAGTACCGTCTGCTCCCATAGCCATATCACCAAATAAAGGGCCTCTCTGAGATTGCTGAACAGGTGTCGTTGCCGTTTGGCTTTTTTGCTGCTGTCTCTGCAGATCATAACCGGCCAGGAATTCATCTATTTGTGGTCGGAATGCTAAGATTAAAGCAAAGAGTGTCAATAGAATTGCTAATGTAACTAAGAATCGCATAATCAGAGTGCCTCCCCACTGATTGTTTATAATTCTTGTAATTAATGGGTCCATTATATGATACTTTCATACAGGGTTCCATTAATCAGATAAAAGTTAACAAATTAAGTATATATCCAATTTGAATAATATGAATAAACACAAATATTTATCTCTTGCAGCAATCATTCTTATATTACTTGGAATTTATATTCTATGGTTTGAAAAGCCGTTTACTTCCAACCCATCAAACTCTTTGATAGCGAATGATTCATTGTTTGCAGACTCTATCAGAAAAATTAGTTTTTACTATCCAGAAGACCTCCCTGATTTTACTATTACAAAAATTGATAAAGATAAATGGGAAGTCATTTTTGGTGAAAAAGATGATGGAGATAGTATATCTATCAGGTCTTTTATAGATAGTTTAAAAAATATACCTGTTTACAGAACACTCTCAGCCACAGAGGCTTTAAATGAAGCTACTTATGGCTTAGATTCTCCCCGCTTCTTACTTACCGTTCAAGGTAAAAGTACTACCCAATATAGGGTCGGAAATATCACTCCCGATGGAGCTTATTTTTACCTGAAACAATCCAAAAAATCAGATATATATCTTATAAGTACTCAACAAATTGAAAAATGGTTTAGAAAACCCGATGATTTTCGGTTAAGGAATCTTACTGATGGCCAGGTCCAGGATATCCAGGAACTTCAAATCACCAATCCACATGGCACTTTGATTTTGTCTAGAGATGGCAACCAGTGGATAGAAAAATCAAAGCCAGATTATATATTAGATTCTTATGAAATCGATGAAATACTCTGGAAACTGGTATCAGGCCAAATACGGAATTTCGGTTCATCAGTATCCACTGATAACAGAAAACGAAAGGCTCAACCTAAATATCGTTTTTCAATTAAATATTCGAGTGGGAAAATACTGAATTTTGATTTAACAAATGAAGATAAAACAGGCTCTGTGGATTGGATACAGTCATCTGACAGGAGATATCTCCTGGGTGTTGATAGTACTATTACGATGCCCATTAAAAACTTAAGTATTGACCAAATCCGTGATAAAAGTATCTTCTCGTTCAAAGTGGATGATATCCAAAAAATTGAAAGAAAGGGGACAAATCCCCTGGAAATAAATAAACGAAATAGTGATTGGTATATTAGTCCGAGCAATCACTTGTGCAATTATTCTTCAGTAGAAAATACTTTGTGGTCCTTAAATACAGCTTCATTATACTTATTCACTCAAGATAAAAACTTAAATAATCCTGTGTATGGACTCAGTACACCGCAGCTGATACTGTCTTGCATGGACAATAAAGGTGGACTTTATAAAATCATGGTGGGTAAGGAAACCCATGATAATAAAGGATACTATGCTTATTCAAACAGGTATAAAGAAATATTTATCATTCATAAAAGCACCATGAATATATTAAATTTCAGCAGAGACGACATTAAAAAATAAGGACACAACTGCAGATATGTTTTCAACCAAAAGAGTTTTAATTATCGCAATATTATTAGTTTTAACCGGCGCTGGAATAGGGTTATTCCAGTATCATTCTCAAAACAACGAACCTCATGTCATATTGATTAATCAGAATGGCCAGAAAATAAAGGTTTTCGTTGAAATCGTTGACACACCTGATTCCCGGGCACACGGGCTGATGGATCGTGATTATTTAGGAAAAAATAACGGGATGCTATTTTTGATGGATGAGGAGGAAGTCCAGTCATTTTGGATGAAAAACACTCGAATACCCCTCGATATGATATTTATCTTCAGCGATTGGAAGATTGCCGGAATAATCGAAAATACAACGCCTTATAGCTTAGAACCCCGAAGTATCGAAATGCCTTCAAAGTATGTGTTAGAAGTCAATGGAGGGTTTTGTCAGCAGCATAATATAAAGGCTGGAGATAAAGTTATCTTTAACAATAAAAAATAAAATAATCCCCCAGACATTTTATTCATGCTGGGGGATTATTATCTATTCAAATTAGTAAAGTTTTTCCAGTTTCTCACGAATATCTTTTTCAGATACTACGCCAACAACACGGTCAACGACCTGACCACCTTTAAAAAATAACATCGTGGGAATAGCTTGAATTCCAAATTTACTGGCAGAATTGGGGCTATCATCTACATTAAGCTTTCCAACTTTCACTTTCCCGGACAATTCGCTATCACCAGCAATCTTTTCAATAGTTGGTCCCAACATTTTACATGGGCCACACCAAACAGCCCAAAAATCAACTAAAACAGGGACATTTGACTTAATAACTTCAGTTTCAAAGTTTGTATCATTAAACTCTAAAGCGGCACCTGCCACAGCTATATCCTCCTCTATTAAATTTATGAATAAGCCTATTTAAGGTATTTTATGGGTATAAATGACTTTTTTCAACTTGACCTGTCAACAGAATTCAAAAATCAGACTGGGACAACACCAAGACCCGGTCTTTCCGGTAATTTTATCCAACCATTCTCCAGCTTCATTCCATCAAAGGGATCATCTGCCAAAAGGATATTTCCATCAAGATCCGCACAATCTACCAGTGGCGTTAGATGAGCTGCGGCAGTAATACCAATGGAACTTTCCAACATACATCCAATCATAACTTTCAAACCACAGGCTCTGGCAGTATGAATACCTCTAAGACATTCTCTGATTCCGCCGGTTTTAACTAATTTAAAATTCACCCCATGACAATAAGGGGCTACTTTGGGGATATCACTGGTTGTACAAATACTTTCATCAAGATAGATGGGAAGTTTTGATTGAGCAAATATCTTTTTTGCTCCCTCGATATCATCAGGAGGTAAAGGTTGTTCAACAAACTCTACGCCCAGCTCAGCCAAAGCATCAATTTGAGGAAGTGCATTTTCGGAAGTCCACCCACAATTACAATCAACACGAAGCACATGGTTTGGCAGGGATTCCCGAATCCGGCGCATGACATTCAAATCGTCTTTACCACCCAGTTTGATTTTAAGAATGGGGAAATCTTTTGCATCCAGTGCTTTTCTCACCATATCTTCTGTATCAGAGATTCCAATGGTAAATGACGTCTGGGGTGTTTTATCTGAAGATAACCCCAGAAGTTTATAGACAGGAACACCTAATTGTTTACCAACATGGTCATAAAGAGCCATATCAAGCGCACATTTCACGACTTTACTATGTGTCATGTGGTCAATATCTTTTAATAGTTCTTCTATCTGAAATAAATCTTTATCTTCAAAATAACGGGTTACTTTATCTAAATCGGGTATAAAGGTCTCTAATGTGTCATTAAAAAATTTATGGGGAGCGCCCTCGCCTATCCCATCACCGATTTCCACAATCAAATCGGTTACCTCAGAATAGGTCCCACGGGATATCCCAAAAGGTTCTTTTGTATGCATCTTCTGACTATGCCAACTAAAACTCATTCTTTCACCTCCATGTCCTGTTTTTTTACTTCATTCCAAAGATGGTCCATTTCTTCCAGACTCATATCTTCTAATGAACGGCCCTGCTTCTGAGCCATTTCTTCAATATAATGGAACCGATGAGTAAATTTACGAATAGTTCCCTGGAGTGCCATTTCCGGATTTACCTTAACAAATCGAGCACTGTTTACAATCGCAAATAATAAATCGCCCAGCTCCTCATCAATATGACATTGCTCACCGGATTCTACAGCCTGTTCAAATTCACTTAGTTCTTCTTTTACCTTCTCAAAAGCTGGCTTAAAATGATTCCAGTCAAAACCAACCCGGGACGCCTTTTCTTGAACCTTCTGAGCCTTGATCAGCGCTGGTAAAGTATTTGGCAATCCATCCAAAACGGATTTCCGGGTGTCTTTTTTTTCAATGGCTTTGATTTTATCCCAGTTTTGAAGAACATCCTGTGTTCCATTAACTTTTACTTCTCCAAAAACATGAGGATGCCGATTATATAATTTCTGATAAGCACATTGAAATACATCATCTAGCGTGAATTCCTGGCGCTCCGATGCAATTTTGGCCAGGAACAACACCTGATAGGTCAAATCCCCTAGTTCCTCCCGTAAAGCCTCAGGATTGGGATCTGCAATAGCTTCAACAACTTCATGCGCCTCCTCCAAAACACAGGGAGAAAGGGATTCCTTAGTTTGTTCCCGATCCCAGGGACACCCTCCTGGATCTCTTAGTCGATTGACCAACCAGACGAGTCGATTAAAGGGTGTTTCATTTTTATCAGGTTCCATATTCCACCTTCATCTATTAATAACCGCACTATTATACCGAATTTATCTATAGTCGTAATATAAACTCTCAACAAGAAAGATAAATGTAATATGTATAACACTGATATTTATAATGTTATATTGATATATTTAATAATAAGTTTGAGCGTTTATTCCGCGAATCATCCACGGAGCTGTTCGGACCAGGTCCGTGGATGATTCGAATCCTCTGACTTTATTCTTCAATGACTGTTGATATAATTAACCATGCCTGAAGAAACACAAGACAAATTATCCACTTTAAATACACGAAAAATCCATACTATCCAGAATAAGATGTTGGATTGGTATCATAAATCGAAACGGTCCATGCCGTGGCGTAACACGAAGGATCCCTATTTGATCTGGATATCTGAAATCATGTTACAACAAACCCAGGTAACAACCGTCATCCCCTATTTTGAGAAATTCAAGAAAAGATTTCCTACGGTAAAAAGTTTAGCTGACGCTCGACTGGATGTTGTCCTAAAACATTGGGAAGGCTTAGGTTATTATGCAAGAGCGAGAAACCTTCACAAGGCTGCAATAATAATTCGGGATAACTTTTCCAACTGTTTTCCAACGACTCCCGATGAAATAAAACAATTACCCGGAATTGGCCGATATACCGTCGGGGCTATTGGAAGTATCGCTTTCGGTCACCGGATGCCAGTTTTGGATGGAAATGTCATCAGGGTCCTTACTCGATTATTCGGAATTCAAGAGGATCCCAAATCATCAGAAATAAATAAAAGGTTATGGAATATTTCTGAACAACTATTACCAGGTTCCGACAAAGTGGGAGATTTTAACCAATCACTGATGGAATTGGGAGCAATTATCTGTACTCCCCGACAACCACAATGTACAGTATGCCCACTGTCAAAATATTGCGTGGCAAATGCTTCGGGATTAACAGATGTCATCCCCTATCGCAAACTCAGCCGGAAACTACCTCATAAAGTCATCTCGGCCGGAGTCATCCATTGTCATGATAAAGTATTAATCACCCAAAGACCTGCCAAGGGACTTCTGGGTGGATTATGGGAATTCCCTGGAGGAAAAAAGGAACAGGGAGAATCCCTGAGACAATGTCTGGTTAGAGAGTTAAAGGAAGAATTAGATATTATCGTCAAAACAGAATCAAAGATAATGGCTATTGACCATGGTTATTCCCACTTCACAGTCACTATCCATTTTTATCTTTGCTCCATATTGGAAGGAACCGTAAAAAAACTTGAAGTGGACGATTTTAAATGGGTAACTCCAAAGCAGTTAAGTAAATATGCTTTTCCGGCAGCAGATCAACCCATCGTAAAATGGTTACAGGAGAATAATGTCAGCAAGTTATGAAAAAACTCAATAAACAAAATATATTGAAAGTTTTCAACAGAGATTGGCCAGGGTTCTTAATTGTCCTTACTGCGTTATTCGTTTTCATACGAACACTTTGCCCCTCTTTATATTGGTGGGACAGTGGTGAATTAATTACGGCTGTTAAAGAATTGGGAATACCCCATCCAACAGGTTTTCCCTTATATTTACTTTTAGGTAAATTATTCACAATTCCCGATTTCCTGAGTAATACGGCAGTTTGTGTCAACTTCTTTTCTGCTATTGCTGGAGCCGTTTCTCTCTACTGGCTGTTTTTAATAAACCGTAATTTTCTTCCCACCACTTTATATCCATTTGCCAGATGGATTGGATATAGTCTCGGATTACTGGGTTTGGCTTTTACACAGATATATTGGTCGCAGTCAGTTATTGCTGAAATTTATACTTTCAACCTTTTCTTTATTGGGTCTTTTGTATGGACGCTGGTTAAAGTTCTGAGCTCAGAATCTTCTACCGAGCAGGGAAAATATCTTTCATTTGCAGCTTTTATCCTTGGACTGGGATTAACCGTCCATGCCCAAATGATTATCTGTTTTCCATCTTTTATTTTGATACTTTTATATACAAGACCATGGAAATCCCCTGAAGGAAGAACCTGGTTAACAGCTATTCCTGGGTTGTTTTTCCTTGGCTTTCTGGTAACGCTTTATCTTCCTATTCGTTCTTCAACTCACCCAGTACTTCATCACGGCATTTCATTGACCACCTCCAAGGCATTGTGGGGATACTTAAGCCAGGCGGAGTTCCATGAAAAGGTATTTAATCGGTCTTGGATTGCAGTTCGATATTTTATTTTTGAAACAGGCAAAGTATTTCTCATGACTTTTAAGCCATGGGGAATTGCTCTCGGTTTGGGTGGACTCGCATATATTATCCGCCGCAAAGCAATTATGGCTTCTCTCCCAATTTTAATTATTTTGACAAATATTGGGATGGCCGTTTTCTATGGACACTCCGAAATCATTGAACCTGAATTCCCATCATTCTTGCTTCCCTCTATTTATCTGTGGGGTGGTTTATGTTCACTGGGGATTTATGCAATCATTCGTTTTGGTATATGGCTGGCAGAAAGACTTGAATGTCCTACTTATAAGATCCCACTGGCTGTTAGTTGGCAGTGGATCACTTTTTTTATTTTGACTGGGCTTTGGGCATGGCAGGTTAATTCATCATGGAATGTTATTAAACATATCTCAAATGGAGCACCTGACCGGTTTGGACAGATTTTATTAAAACAACTTCCCGATAATTCACTGGTATTAGTTCGTTCAGTCTATATTGATTTTAATTTGTTATATCAGCAGCAAATAAAAGGGGCGCGGCCAAAGATTGAAATTGTCAGCATTAACCGCCAAAAGATTAACCCATCCATCATCACTGCTGCTCTTCAAAAAAACAGGCCTGTATTTGCTGAATACAGCTTGATACAAGGGAATCGCTGGATTGTACAGGCAATTCCTTCGGGGTTATGGGCCCGTCTTACTCCTGAAGGAATCTCGAGTGAAGAGTTTAATTATTCTTACACTTCAACTATGAATTGGAATCAATGGGTAAATGAACTTGATCCGGCAACAGGAGTTTCACCCTACCCCGTTATTATTAGAGATATTCATCCTTTTGCCCAGATTCGTAATAACTTCTCCATACTTGCAGCAGAGCGTCAAGACTGGAATATTGCTTTTAATGAATCCATTCAGGCCTCCTCTTACGAATCGGAGTATGTTGACCCTTATCTCAAGAGAGCAATCTGGGCTAATATCTGCCGCTCTCCCGAGATGGCTATTCAAGAAGCTAAAAAAGCTCTCGAGTTGAATCCAATATCCCATGATGCATGGATAAGCCTGGGAGCAGCTTATGCAACACAAAATCAGTTCCTTATTGCAGAAAAATGTTTTATGAAAGCAGTCAAAATCAGACCTGATAGTTATGAAGGTTGGGTAAATTTATATATGCTTTATAGTATGTCTGGTGAAACAGACGCCGCTGAGGCAGCCAAAACCAAAGCAAATGCCTATAGGAATAAAGCCAGATAATACTTAAGCCCCAGCCAAACCTTAATTGACGAGTCAAACTCAGGGTGTTAAACTAAATATAAGCTCTTCATCGGTTTTCCCCGTCAAGAGAAACACCACAACTTCTTTATGATTTCAGGGTATTATTTATGTCTGATGACATAGGCGACAGAGTTATTCGCCATTATGGGTCATTCCTAATCTTGACCCTCATGTTCGTGCTGTTTATATCTTCAAATACCTTTTCTGCCCCCAAGAAAAGAGTCCCCAGACCGGTCCAAAGACCAATACCTGCCAAAGTAAAAATGCTATGGTTAGATGCTGAAGAAAACGTCTTCCTTCTTTCCAGCCAACCTAAAGTCGCAGCTGTTTTGGATAAGTGTTCTAAAGCTGGTATTAATGCTGTAGCAGTTGATATCAAACCCTATTCAGGTTATGTTCTATACAATTCTAAAATTGCTCCCAAAATGACTCGATTCAAAGGGCAGCCATACCCTGAAAATTATGATCTGCTTCGAACCCTTACAGTTGAGGCCCATAAGCGGGGCATAAAAGTACATGCTGCACTGAATATTTTTTCTGAAGGTCTTAAAGCAACACGGGAAGGTCCCGCCTATTCTCATCCAGATTGGCAGGTCGTAAATTACGATGTCTCATACTTTCTAAAAACAAGCAATGATTCCGAAGAAATTCTTTATGAGCAAAATCAAAGAACGACAGAAGATACGCTAACATTCTTCACACCAGATTATGGTAAAAAGTTGTTTCGTCGCGATGAACCCGGAAATGCGATTGATGGAAATGTTAATTCTCCATCATCTAAATGGACATCCAACTCCCAAGAAGGTCCACATTGGATTGCTCTCGAATGGAATAACTCTCCTAAGATAGATTCCGTTCGAATTTCTTTTATCAAGAACTATATTGTCAGATCCTATCGGATTCAAGCACTCCAGAATGGTCGTTGGACCGATTTAACCAGAGTCACTAATAACAGAGACATCGTCGCCACATCTACTTTTTTACCGTTAAACACTAAACGAATAAGAATTTATATTGAGGATCCAGGTAACGATGCTATTGCGCGAATTCAGGAAGTTGAGGTATTCAGTACCCAAGGCTCAACTAACCCAGTCAACTTGGCACTGAATGCTAGAGCCACCGCCGATTCGCATAATCCCAGAAACAATTCAGATACTTTTTACATTGTTCGAAACAACAGCGTCTCTCGTCAGATTGGAGCCAGTGAATTTCCTAGTGATGGAATAGACATACCTTCGGAGGGTTATGTTATCTCCGCTAATGGGAAAACAAGAAACTGGGCATACACTAATCTTAGTGAAGGAACCAGAGTTTCTCGCTCACTACGAACCAGACTTGTCCCCACGACTGAATTACCGGGAATGTTGGTCTATGTCAACCCCAGTCACCCAGTAGTTAGGCAAAGAGCCTTGGATATAATTGAAGAGGTTGTTAAAAATTACAATATTGACGGGATAGTGTTAGATCGGGTTCGTTATGATAATTTCAAAGTTGATTTCAGTGACCTGACCCGAAGACAATTTGAGCACTTTATTGGGCAAAACATACGGCGTTGGCCAGAAGATATCTACCAGATTGTTCCTAATCCAAATGGTAATCCCCCCAATATTGTACCAGGGATGTTCTATAAAGAATGGGTCTACTGGCGTGCATCAAACATCAAGGACTTCATGATTGAAGCGCGTAATGTAATAAAAGATACTAAACCCAATGTCAGTTTTGGGGATTATGTGGGCGGCTGGTATCCAGAGTATTATGAAGTTGGAGTAAATTGGGCTTCCTATAAATACGATCCCAGCAGAGATTATGATTGGGCTACTCCGGCATATCGGGGAACAGGTTATGCTGAATACCTTGATTATCTTTGCCCAGGACTTTACTATCCCGACCTGTCACAGGCTGAATCCATAGCTGCAGGAAAACCAGAATGGGCCAACTTGGATTCAGGTTTAAAGATGGTAGACCGTGTCGTCGGTGATGCAACAAAAGTCTATTCCAGCCTATATTATCCAAATATTTCCAAACCAGAAACCTTTAAAAAAGCTGTTCGGATGAGTCTCAATAGTTCTGATGGAATAATGATATTCGCCATGGTAAATTTCGAGAAGTCGAATAGTTGGGACTTACTCCAAGAAGCACTCTCACCAAATAATTTGAGAGTTTCAGAAACACAATTCCCCTCAAATAGAAATCAAACACGTACCATTACGAAAATGACCACACCCATTCCTGTAAAGGATAATGACGAGACTATAGAGTCATTTTCTTTACGCAGCATCTTTAGAATCCCAATTTCATGGTTTGACTGACATCATTTCAACCCTACTAAGCATATCTTTATAGTAAGATATTATTTCAACGACTAACTAAATTGGATACTTATACAATATGGAAGCATTCAATATTACATCAATATTAGAGTTTTTACTCATCATGATGATGGTGGGATTTTCGGTCATTGTCCATGAATGTGCTCATGGTTTTACCGCGAATCTCATGGGTGATCCTACTGCAAAATTAATGGGACGCATCACGCTTAATCCAATAGCTCATATAGATCCCATAGGTACTATCTTGGTACCTATTATAATGAAAATATTAGGAGGCCCCTTAATTGGATGGGCCAAGCCTGTTCCTGTAAACTTTAATAATCTCAGGCCATTCAGAACAGGGGTAATTCTAGTATCGATTGCCGGACCTCTATCGAATTTCATTCTTGCGTTCGCAGGAACTTTATTTTTTGTTCTTACATATAAATATACGGCTTTCCATCCAGAAAGTATTATTTCTTATGTAAATACCTTGTCGCAGAGTTTCATATTCATCAACATATTGCTCATGGTATTCAATCTGATTCCGATCCCTCCCCTTGATGGATCAAGAGTGGTGTCGGCATCATTACCCTATAAGTGGGCTTACCATTATAATAAAATTGAATCTTTTGGAATTATCATCTTAATTGTATTGATAAATACTCCATTTCTTAATCACTACCTCTCGTTTACCATAGATTTTGTTTTCAGTAATCTACTCAGATTTTTCGCAATATTTATCTAGTAAAGGACATAAATTGCCATGACAACAACACCCAAACGAATCCTCAGTGGAATGCGCCCAACAGGTAAACTACATCTTGGGCATCTCCTCGGTGCTTTACAGAACTGGGCTACACTGCAAAATCAATATGAATGTTACTTTATGGTGGCTGATTGGCATTCTTTGACCACAAGTTATGAGAATATCGGACCAATAAGAGAATTTACAATTGATAACGTCACCGATATGTTGGCCGCAGGGATTGACCCTCAAAAGAGTGTTTTGTTTGTACAGTCTGAAGTCAAAGAACATGCTGAATTATGCCTTCTTTTGTCTATGATTACCCCCATCCCATGGTTAGAACGGGTGCCTACTTATAAAGAACAAATCAATGAACTTTCGAACAAGGATCTCTCTACTATCGGATTCTTACAGTATCCCCTATTACAGGCTGCAGATATTTTAATTTACAAAGCTCACGCTGTGCCTGTCGGTGTAGATCAGGTTCCTCATGTTGAGCTAACCCGTGAGGTTGGGCGACGTTTCAATTACCTATATGGTGAGATATTCCCTGAACCTGAATCACTTCTGACCCCAGTGTCGAAGCTGACAGGATTAGATGGGCGTAAGATGAGTAAGTCCTACGATAATGCGATTTATTTATCTGACGACACAGCAACGATTGGAACAAAAGTAAAAAATATGCTTTCTGATCCAGCACGAGTTAAAAAAAGTGATCCAGGTCATCCTGATATCTGTCCGGTTTTCGGGTATCATAAAGTATTTGCACCCAAGACTGTCGATGAAATCAGAACTGCTTGCGAAAAAGCTGAGATTGGATGCGTAGAGTGCAAGAAACGGTTGACAGGTGAATTATGTAACGTGTTGGCACCTCATCAACAGAAAAGACATGAGTTATCACAAAAACCAGATTATGTTAGACAGGTTTTAGATGATGGTAAACTCAGAGCACAGAAAACAGCTATGGAAACGATGCTGGATGTCCGCAAAGCTATGAAACTGACGGAATAAACATAATGCCGAATTATCAGGTCAAGGTAGATATCTTTGAAGGTCCATTTGATCTTCTTTTATATTTAATTCGTAAGAATGAATTAGATATCTACAATGTTTCACTATCAGAGATAACATCTCAGTACCTGAGCTACATCCGAAACATGCAGCAAATGGATTTGGATGTAGCGGGTGAATTTTTGGTCATTGCGGCCACCCTTATCTATATCAAAACACAGAGGATGCTCCCCCAACCGCAAACTCCTGAAGAAATAGCGGAATTGGAACAAACGGAAGAAGAACTCAAGCAAAAACTTGAAGAATATCAGAAATATAAACTGCTGGGCGAGACTTTATGGGAGTGTGCTGAAGACCGCCAATTGTTATACACACGCAAAGAACCTCTGCCGCAGATTGATAATCCTTCTGAAATACCCGTGAATGCAACACTCAATGATTTGGTATTGGCATTCCAGAAATATGCACGGTTCACAGAGGCACCTACGGTTCGGGAAGTTGAACTTGAAGAGTACACTGTTGAAATGAAGATTGATCTCATCAACGCTTTAATAAAGGAAAATGAGCATCTTTATTTCAGTCAGCTACGAAAAGACACCAAGAATCGGGTTGAGTTAGTCTGTACCGTGCTAGCAGTACTTGAAATGTGCCGACTAAAACATCTATCCGTTAAACAGCCAAAATGTTTTGCAGATTTCCTGATATCCAGCTGGCAATCAATCTATGGAAAATCACTTAATGGGAATGGACCCTCTCAAACCGTTTCAGAAATGGTTGAGCAGCTAAATCAATCTCATTACACTTCAAATTCTGAGCCAATTATTTCCATCCCTTCAGAAAATCAGGAATAGCCCCGTTTTTACTGACTATTTTGGAAATTAATTTCCCATATTATGAATTTGTAAAGCCTTATAAAATCAGATAAAATAAAACCTATAAGTAATAAATAAGCCCGGCTTCCCCGCGTAGCGCGGGCTGTTTTATATCCAAGGAAGAAACCATGCGCTGCCCATATTGCGGTCATACTGAAAACAAGGTCATCGACTCCAGGGAATCCAAAGAAGGCGATTCCATACGCCGGCGGCGTGAATGCCTGAATTGCCAGAAGCGCTTTACTACTTATGAAACCGTTGTTGAGATTGAATTAATAGTCATCAAAAAAAACGGAACGAGGGAACCCTTCTCTCGTGAAAAACTTCTGACCTGCATACAGAAAGCTTGTGTGAAACGCCCCATTTCCATTGAAACCATCGAACATGAAGCAAATGAAGTGCTTTGTTCTCTAATGAGTAAATATGAGAGAGAAGTGTCCAGTACAGATATTGGTGAAATGGTCATGGAACGACTGAAGATGATTGATAAAGTTGCGTATGTTCGATTCGCTTCTGTATACCGTCAGTTCAAAGAAATTGATGAATTCATGTCTGAATTGCAAACATTGTTAAAACCATTATCTCGAAAATCAAAAACCAATACCGACAAAGAATTACAGGGAAAATAAATACCCACTAAAAAGGAGTTTGTATGGCAAAAACAGTCAAAATCTACGACACAACACTTCGGGATGGACAGCAAGCCGAAGGTGTAACTTATTCTGTTGAAGACAAACTCCGCATTACTCAGAAACTAGACGAACTGGGAGTCCACTATGTTGAAGGTGGTTGGCCAGGTTCAAATCCTAAAGATATTGCATACTTCGAAAAAGTAAAATCCCTGAAGCTGAAAAATGTAAAAATAGCGGCATTTGGAAGTACCCGTCGTGGGAAAACCGCAGCATCACAAGATTATAATCTTCAAATGTTGTTGAAAGCAGAAACTCCAGTCGTAACCATCTTTGGAAAAACCTGGGATTTACATGTAAAAGATGCGCTTCGCGTTTCATTAGAAGAAAATCTTTCCATGATTCGAGATTCCGTCGCTTTCCTTAAGAAAAATGGTCGTGAAGTAATTTATGATGCCGAACATTTTTTTGATGGATACAAAGCAAACCCTGAATATGCAATAAAAACATTAAAAGCAGCCGAAGACGCGGGAGCTGATGCCATAGTGCTCTGCGATACGAATGGCGGTTCCATGCCTTTCTATATTAAAGAAGCTGTTACGAAGGCAACAGAATCCGTTAAAACAACTATTGGAATCCATACTCACAATGACAGTGGGGTCGCTGTGGCTAATGCACTTATCGCAGTTGAAAATGGCGCTCGACATATTCAAGGAACGATTAATGGATTTGGTGAACGCTGTGGTAATGCCGATTTAATCCCGATTATTGCAAATTTGAAATTAAAATATGGAATCCCCTGTATTACTGACACACAATTGAAAAATTTAACCATGGTTTCTCGGTTCATCGCTGAAACAGCAAACATGCTTCCCAATGAGAGAGAGCCGTATGTGGGATTATCCGCTTTTGCACACAAGGGCGGAATCCATGTCAGTGCTGTTGAGCGAAATCCAGAAACATATGAACATACAGACCCATCTAATGTGGGAAATATCCGCCGGATTCTAGTTTCCGACCAGGCAGGGAAATCAAATGTACTCTTTAAAGCCCATGAATTGGGAATTGAAATGAGTAAAGACGACCCTCTTGCCAAGGAAATAGTCCAACATGTCAAAGAACTGGAACATCAGGGTTATGAATATGAGGGTGCAGATGGTTCCTTTGATTTGCTCATTCAAAAAGCGCTGGGGAAATATCGCCGTTATTTCGATTTAGGTGGTTTCCGGGTCATTGTTGAGAAACGTGAAAATAAACAGTTATTCTCAGAAGCAACTATCAAAGTCACTGTGGATGGGAAAGAAGAACATACCGCTGCGGATGGAGATGGTCCCGTAAACGCTTTGGATGGTGCCTTACGAAAAGCATTAATACCTTTCTACCCCCAATTGAAAGACCTTAAACTCACTGATTATAAGGTTCGTATCATTAATCCAAAATCAGGAACTGCAGCCAAAGTTAGAGTTTTGGTTGAATCCTCAGATCAGGATAAGTCTTGGGGTACAGTTGGAGTTCATTCCAATGTGATTGAGGCATCATGGCAAGCTTTGGTTGATTCCGTTGAATACAAACTTCTTACGGATGAACAAAAACGCAAAAAAAAGAAACCCTCTAAAGAATAAAAACCATTAAGACACCAGAGTCTGTCCATCATTTATCAACGAATGATTCACGGAGTTGCTCAGAACAGCTCCGTGAATCTTTCGTTAAAGAGGCAGGACCTTTTCCAATTCAAGTTTTGACGCTTTCAAGAGGGAAGTTTATAATATCTATAATAATTCCCGCTATTTAGGCACTTGACTATTAACCATAATTGAATTTTATTAAAGGTGTATATTATGTCTAATCCAACACGCGAGTTAGAAAGCAAGTACGATCCCAGTCATGTGGAAGAAAAATGGTATTCTGAGTGGCTGGCCAAACGCTATTTTCACGCAGATCCTTCAGAAAACAAACCTTCATTTGTCATTGTTATTCCTCCCCCCAATGTCACGGGGATATTACATATTGGTCATGCTCTAAACAATACCCTCCAGGATATATTAGTCCGCTGGCATCGTATGAGAGGATTTAACGCCTGTTGGATTCCGGGTACAGACCATGCGGGAATTGCCACTCAGAATGTGGTTGAAAAATCCCTAAAAAAAGAAGGATTGACTCGCCATGATTTAGGCCGCGAAAAATTTCTGGAACGTGTATGGCAGTGGAAGGAAGAATATGGAGGAACCATTATTCGGCAATTAAAGAAAATGGGTTCATCCTGCGATTGGGATAGAGAACGATTTACAATGGACGAAGGACTCTCCCAGGCTGTTCGTGAAGTGTTTGTCCGGCTTTATGAAGAAAAACTTATTTACCGCAGCAATTATATTGTAAACTGGTGTCCTCGTTGCAAAACGGCCCTTTCAGATGATGAAGCAGAACCCAAAGATACTGCAGGTCATCTTTGGCACATAAAATATCCATTAGATGGCTCAGAAAACGAATATGTCATCGTCGCCACCACCCGCCCCGAAACCATGTTGGGGGATACTGCTGTTGCTGTGCATCCAGAAGACACCCGTTATAGTCATTTAATTGGTCAGAATGTGCGTCTTCCATTAACAGACCGTGTCATACCAGTAATTGCTGATAATTATGTTGACCCAAAATTTGGAACCGGATGCCTTAAAATCACTCCGGCGCATGACCCGAATGACTATCAAATCGGTATCAAGCATAATCTACCACAAATCAATGTATTGACCCCTGATGCCTCTATTAATGAAAACGGTGGCAAGTATCAGGGAATGAAAGCGCTTGCCGCACGCAAGGCTGTGGTTGAAGACCTCAAAGAACAAGGTTATCTTCTCAAGATTGATGATTACCAACATGCCATTAGACACTGTTATCGCTGCGACACCATTGTTGAACCTTATCTGTCATTACAGTGGTTTGTTAAGATGCGGCCACTGGCGGAACCCGCCATTGAAGCGGTGAAAAATGAACGAATCCATTTCCATCCTAAGAGTTGGGAAAACACTTACTTCTCATGGATGGAAAATGTTCGTGACTGGTGTATTTCTCGTCAGCTTTGGTGGGGACATAGAATCCCCGTTTGGTACTGTGAAGATTGCGGTAAAGAAACTGTAAGCCGTACCGACCCTACTTCATGCTCTCATTGCGGCTCCACCAAAATACAGCAGGACTCCGATGTGTTGGATACCTGGTTCAGTTCTGCACTGTGGCCATTTTCAACCTTAGGGTGGCCCAATGAGACTCTTGAATTAGAGAAGTTTTATCCAACCTCTGTTCTTTCTACTTCCCATGACATTATTTTCTTCTGGGTTGCCAGAATGATTATGATGGGTCTGAAGTTTACAGGTGAGATTCCCTTCAAAGATGTGTATTTCCATGCTCTGGTTCGTGATGCACAAGGGAAAAAGATGTCTAAATCGACGGGCAATGCCATTGACCCCCTTAAAATCACAGAAGAATCAGGTACCGATGCCCTTCGTTTTACACTTTGTGCACTGGCGGCCCAGGGTCGTAATATGAATCTGGATCCAAAACGAATAGAAGGATACCGAAATTTCTGTAATAAGATTTGGAATGCTTCCCGCTTTGTTTTAATGCAATGGAACGATATTGATATAACAACCATTGATAAACCTGACTATGAATACAGCCTGGCTGACCGCTGGATCCTCTCCCGCATGAATGCCGTAGTCAACAATACAGATAAGCATCTGAAAAACTTTGAATTTGATACGGCTGCCAGCGATTTATATCAATTCCTGTGGCATGAATATTGTGATTGGTATCTGGAGTTTATCAAACCCCAATTAAGGGGCGATTTAACCCAAAAGCTGACAGCACTACGCGTTGCCACCCAAGTATTGGAAACCGTACTGAGATTATTACACCCTATTATGCCTTTCATTACTGAAGAGATATGGCAAATTCTTCCAGAAAAACCAGAGTCTTCAAAAGAAAGCATTATGATTTCCAGTTATCCAGAGGCGGTTAAGAATCTGGATTGCCCAAGTGCCGAAGAAGATATGAACATCATCATGCAAATTATTGAGTCTATCCGAAACATCCGCGGAGAAATGAGAATTCCACCTGCGATGAAAGTAGATATTCTCTTAAAACCTCAGGATGACAATATGCTAGCTCTTTTAAAGGCTCATGCTGAGTATTTCCGTGCATTGATTCCAACCAATCATTTGCAGATTGATAGAAAGATTGAAGCTGGAAAACACGCATCCACAGCTTTAGTGAAAGACATTGAAATATCGGTTCCGCTACCGGAAGAAATTATTGAGTCAGAGATTATTCGGTTAACCAAAGAAATTCCACAATTAGAAAAAGGTCTGGCGATGGTTCAAAATAAACTATCCAACCCATCTTTTGTGGAAAAAGCACCTCAGGATGTTGTTGAAAAAGAGAAAGCCAAAATGGAACAACTACGTCTTGAAGTATCAAAACTGAATGAGAAACTTGCGGAACTGAAAAAGTAATTTATCTGAATAAAACATATAAACCTGGCAGTCGTTGATTGCCAGGTTTATATTATCAGCTTTTCCATGACCCATATAATCATTTCATAATTATGAAATGACTCTTTTTCTTCCCCTGTTTTAATGAATCCTTGATTTTCATAAAATCGAATGGCTTTTTGATTGCCCTCAATAACACCTAATCGAACAGTACTAATCCCATGAAACTGCTCTAAGGCGCTTTTATATAACAATGTCCCCAAACCTATCCCCTGATACTCTGGGAGAACATATAGTCTCAGTAAATGCATTGTAGAGGGTTTTATGAGCTTGGCTGTTGTGAGGCCTGCCAATTTCCCATCTTCAGTCACTGCTACAAGAAAAACATAATCATCATTTTCAATTTGTTCTTGTAAACCTTTTTCGGCAAACCATTTTTGAGTAGCCTGCTTAATAACATCATCTGGCAATAAACCCTGATAAGTGGCATACCAGATATCAATAAGAAGCTCACGAATCTTAGCCGTATGCTCACTCTGTGCATGAATAATATTCATACTCATCTCCTATCTTGTATCATACAACCATATTGAGTATCCTACACGTCCCAGATATTTTTTATTTTTTAACCACTCATATTGATGAATATATTCAGGTGAAGCAGCCTGTATCCCATATAACCGATTCACACTAATCGCCACAATACCTTTAACAGTATCGTCATAGAGAGGATATGTCTGGATACCATACACCTCTGGCATCAAATATCCTGAATAAACAAAATATATGGAATCCAAATTGTTTACATACATGTATTCCTTTAGACGCAGCGTATCCTGGCTCCAGTCTAAATTTGAATCCAGTAAATAACGATGACCTTTACTTGGCCCACCTGCAATGATATTGAAATATGACAAATAATGAGGATTTATAGACAGAGTAGATATTAAACATCCGATCAACATCAGTAGATGAATGTGGGTTCGATATTTCCAGTGTTGTTGTGTATGAAATAGGCGAGCTATTAGAAGTGCAATAAAGGGATACATGGGAAGAAGATAACGAATACCCAGCATTTTTTTGCCGGATAGAGAAAAGACGATTAACAGTCCTCCAATAAATACCAAACTAATTAAAACATCCCTGCTCATTTTGAGTTTCTGTTTTGATGCTGAGAAAATCCCCCACACCATCACAATAAGAAAAGGTATTGGATTCTTAAGGAGAATGGCTTCAAGGTAATAATACCAGGGGGCACTCTGGCTAATCTTTCCATTAAGGTAAGTGAAATATGTACCTGCATCGTTTATCTGTAATTTAATCCCCGTAACAAACCAATAAGGCAAACCATATTGGATATTATGAAAACGATATACCGCTAAAATAGTCATCCACATAGATAAAAGAAATATACCGCTATGAAGGAATGCAGACTTAACATTAAACTGTTTAATCCAGGAACGATCACATAGTAACACCAAACAAGTCAAAGGGATAAGAATCACTGAAGTAAATTTTGCCGTCAAACAAAACCCAAGAGAGAGCCCCAATAAAATAGTATTAACTTTTTTATCAGGTTCTCCAATCCATTTATGTAAAATGTAACCATAGAATAACCAGGTAAAAGTTAATCCCATATCAAGTGTTGCCAACGTCCCGTGTGCTAATACGTTTGGATTCAAAATAAAGTAGAAAAATGAGATGTACGCTGAAGTTATCCCATAAAGTTGTTTTACCCACCTGAACAGAATAAATCCCGTCAGCAGCATAAGTCCGACAACAACATATCGGGAAATAACGGTCAGTGTAATTAAACTGCTTTTATTAAAATCAAAGAACATCCGCGAATAATAGAAAAAATCCATCAGCTCTACTTCAGGTCCCTTATATGACAGAGGCTCACATAAGGCAACAACAGTTCCATATATCATTCGAATCAACGGGGGATTAGCAGGATCCAGGAAATATAAACCATACCTTGCCTGTGCATAACCAACTGAGATATCCCCTACTTCGTCAGTAGTTAAAGAATGGGTATGAATAGGAAGATAAACCAATCCAATTGTGAATAAAAATAATAATAACCCCAAAACCCATAAGTTTTTGCGAGAATATAGAATAAGTTTATTTTCTTCAAACATAGTGAATCATTATCGAATAAACGGTTTCAATCGGACAAGTCAATTTATGTTATTCTTTCATTAAACGTTATCACGAGGAATCTCATGGATTATAAAAATCAATCGCTTATAAATGAAATATTAGACTTCTTCTGGCAAGACAGTCCCATAAGCGCCACATTTATGGGCATTCATAAATTCGATTCAGAAATTGATTTATATGACAAGGAATCCCGGCAAAAATCTTTATCAATCAAAGAATCTTTTTACAACAGATTGCAGGAAGCACTGAATCAATACGATCTTGGTAATGATGAACAGATAGACCTGGCTCTTCTAAAAAACAATCTTTATGTTGATATAGAGTTTACAAAGAATCATCAGAAAATACTCAGAGATGCTACAGTTTATCCACAAATAGCCTTATCCGGTTGTTTCATACTAATGATTAGAGACTTTGCTCCCATTGAAGAAAGGTCTCGGAATCTGCTCGCACGTTTAAAAAAATTGCCACGATTAATGCAGGAAGGCAAAGACAATCTTAGTCAGGGCACAAATATTCCTCAAGTATGGACAGAAATGGGGATCGAAATAACTGAAAGCGGACTACAGTTTTTCCAACAGGCTGTGCCAAACTTTGCTGTGAAAACACCCGAATTAAAAGATGAACTTATCATTGCCTGTAATGAAGCTGTAGTTGCTTTTGAACAATACCTGACCTTTCTGAAAGAAGAATTACTACCTCGGTCAGATGGCCGCTTTGCATTGGGTCAAACATTATTTCAATTATTGTTAGATAAAGAACATATGTTGCCCTACACCACAGAAAAGCTACTTGAGTTGGGTAATGAACAAATACAAGAAACACAAGAAAAGCTTTATAAAATAGGACGGCTCATTAACTCAACCGTAAGTTGGAAAACTCTCGTTAAAGAATGTAAAACTGAGCATCCAGAGTCAATTGAGCTCATTAATACTTATAAAAATCAAATGGAAGAATGTCTTGAGTTTATTCAACGAAAAGAATTAGTTAGTATTCCAGAAAATCAAACATTATCTGTCACCGAAACTCCAGCATTTGAAAGACATACCATTCCTTATGCGGCTTATTTGCCTCCAGCACCTTTTGAAGACCGTCAGGAAGGGCTTTTCTGGGTCACACCCGTTAATACTCAACTTTCCCCGGAACAACAGGAAGAACAGTTAAAGGGACATTCAAATTTCAGCATTCCCATTACAGCAGCCCATGAAGGTTATCCTGGACATCATTTACAATTTTCACATGCAAACAAAAATTCCTCTTTGATAAGGCGCATACTTGGAACAAATGTTTTTATTGAGGGATGGGCTTTGTATTGTGAGGAACTAATGTGGGAACAGGGATTTTATACTGATCCCAAAACCCGGCTTCTCCAATTAAAAGATATTCTTTGGCGTGCATGTCGCGTAGTAATTGATGTACAGTTACACACAGGAGAGATGACTATTGATGATGCTGTCAAGATGTTAGTTGAGACGGCATTATTGGAAAAAGAAAACGCTATTTCAGAAGTGAAGCGATATTCTCAAAGTCCAACCCAACCTATGAGCTACCTGGCAGGAAAACTGGCCATATTAGATTTGAGAAATGAATACAAGAAGGTTAGAGGTGAGCAATTCAATCTGAAGGAATTCCATGATCGACTGCTTTCGTTTGGAAGTTTACCTATCCAATTAATTAGAGACCAGCTATTAAAGAATTAAGTTTATAAAAGAAAAGAGGCCCATCGTTTGATGGGCCTCTTTTTTATTCGGCATCAGATGCTTTGCTTATATTATATTGCCTCAATTTCTTATAAAGGTGACTACGTTCCAAATCCAGAACCTCAGCAGTTCTACTGACATTCCCATCATGAGCCTTCAATGCTGATACAATAACTTTTTTCTCATATTCTTCACAAAGCTCTTTGAGGCTTTTTTCTGGAAAACAGGAAATATCATGATTTGTATTATTTACTGAAGATTGTGTCATCACTGCCGAGGGAGGCAAAACACTAGAGATTTCACGTTCCCCAATCACATCAGAACGGGTCAGGATTGCCACACGCTCAACAATGTTTTTCAGCTCTCGTACATTACCAGGCCAGGCGTAATTCATCAATACCCTGTAAGCTGAGGTGTCAAATTTTCTCGCTTTGGTCTGCGTCTCACGGCAATAGAGTTTTAGAAAGTGCCCCGCTAATAAGGGAATATCTTCACGACGTTCTCGTAATGGGGGTACCATGAAAGGAATTACATTTAAGCGATAATACAAATCTTCTCGGAAGTTTCCCTTTTTTATCTCTTCCTCAAGATTTTTGTTAGAAGCGGCAATGACCCTAACATCAACTCGAATAGGTCTTGTCCCCCCTACCCTGTCTATTTCATTATCAGTCAATACCCGGAGAATCTTTGCTTGTGTGGGTAAACTCATATCCCCAATTTCATCCAGGAAAATAGTCCCTTCATTAGCCAACTCAAACTTACCTTTTTTTCTTTCATGCGCCCCCGTAAAGGAACCCTTTTCATGGCCAAAAAGCTCACTTTCAATCAGTTCATTAGGTATGGCTGCACAATTCACTTTAATAAAAGGACCTTCCTGGCGATTACTGTTAGCATGAATAGCACGCGCCACCAATTCTTTTCCAGTTCCATTTTCACCGGCGATGAGGACACGTCCCGGAGTCGCTGCTACAATGGAAATCCGTTCTATCATGTCGAGAACCTGTTGGCTCTGTCCAATAATCTGGTATTCCTGTTCAATAGCTTGACGGAACCCTCTGTTAGCTTCCTCTAATCTTCGATATTTAAGTGCATGCTCAATCAGAAGTAACACTTTATCTAAATTGAGAGGTTTCTCCATGAAATCGAAAGCGCCCAACTTGGTAGCCTTTACAGCCGTATCAATGCTGGCATGCCCTGACATGACAATTGGTATAATGTCCGGACTAATCTCTTTGGCCTTCTGGAGTACTTGTAAACCATCAATGTCAGGCAACCAAACATCGACTAACAAAATATCAATATCTTCTTCAGTTCCATCCTCAGCTCTTTGAAGAATATCCAAAGCTTCCTGCCCGGTTAATGCAGACCGAATATTATAACCTTCACGGGTAAGAGGACGTGTTAACGATGAAATGATATTTTTTTCATCATCGACTATTAGTAAATGGGCCTTTTGCACAGGAGTCCTTATAAGGCATAAAATTGTGGTTTTTCTTTACTAAAAACACGACCTGTTCGCTTATCATAACTCAAGGGCTTTCCATTTACAGGATCAATGGGAATTCTGGGTATTAATCCCATACTGACCAAAGTTTGGAGGTCTGGAGGCATTTTCTTATTCTTCTCATAGTAAGCAATAACAGCTTTTTGAGCAGGGACTGCGGCCTTTTTAAAGTCCATTAAATATAACTTATCCTGTGCAATCGCAGCTGTATATTGATCACCTTTGGATATCGCTTCATCTCGTGCTAATGTCCATAGATTCCGCGCAACACTTTCCTCACCTTTTTGGTCGTACATATAATAAATAATACGACTGACAAACTCCGGACAGTCAGGACGAGTCGTTGCTGTGGCATAAGCACTGATAGCTCTATCAGCTAATTGCTTCCGTTTTGTAGTGTCCTCAGTAACTCGCATAGCCTCGAACCATAGAAATCCTCGTTCGTATGCTAATCGCCAATTCTTGGGGTTATTTTTAATTCCTTTGTCCAAAAATGAATCTGCTAAATCCGTACGTTTCATTTCTTCAGAAAGAACCATCGCTCCAAAACTGTAAACATCCGCAAAAGAGGGATCCAATGTGGTGATGACTTCAATCAAACGATCCATTAGTCGGTATTCTTTATCACCCATATAATGCCCTCCAAAATATTGGAGAGTCCGAAGCCATAAAACATCAGCCCAGAGGCTATCAAATCCTAGAGAAATGACTCGGACGTATTCACCCTTTGGTAAATAAAGAACATCCTGCGGAGGTGGAACTTTATCTAAATCATGCGGACGTATTTTTGTATGAACCCAGTGAGTGGCTCCTGCAAGAAGGATAAAGACCAGCACCAGGCTCACGAATTGTTTCATATTTCGTAATTTCATAGATTAAGGTTTCCCTGGTTTTGGTTTATTTAAAGTTCCGTTTAGAAAAACAGACTGACGCAATAAAAAGAATACACGCCGTATATAAAAGACCATAGAGAATACTCCATCCCATACTGACGGTTACGGGTTGAAGATTCACAGCTTCATTGCGAATATTAAACTGGTTTAATTGAGGCAGTATCCAGCTAATCACAATGGCAGTTTTTGACATGACCACACTAATAAAAGATGGCGCCGTTTGATCGGGTCCTACTTCCATTACTTTTTTTGCAAACCGTATCAAGTCATCCGTCATAGTCCCTGCAATATAAAGCATAAAAGTATAGACCGCTGAGAGGATGGGAGTACTGAAAGATGAAAACAGCGTAGCCAAAGCGGTGACAACAGTCAGTTCAAAAATGGTCATTCCAATAGCTTTCACCATCATAGGCGTAATTGAAAATTTCTGGATTAGCAACAATCCGAAAAATACCGCTGTCATAATTAAAACATTTACAACAATCGTAAAAACCAGACCAAAAAACTTACCGAGTACAAACTCAAATCGATGAATGGGTTTACTCACGATAATATAAATTGTTCGTTTATCTAATTCATTGTAGATAAGTCCAATACCCACCATTATCGCAATCAGAACACCAAAAATGGAAATAGCAGAAAGTCCCACATCCTTAATAATACGTTCTTCTTGACCGATACTGAGCGCACTCATCACTACAGAAAAAACAATCAGCACCATGGCAAATGCCAATAAAATATAAAGGATTTTATTCCGGATGGCTTCACGGAAAGTATTCATCGCAATAGCTTTAATCCGTCCAAACATGGGTTATTTCCCTTTCACTTCCTGAATAAATATTTCTTCCAAAGATTCTTTTTGCGGAACTAATGAAACCAATTGTGCTTTATCCCGATTAATTAGTTCGAGGACTCTTCCAACCTTTGTTTCATCATCAACGATAGAGGCGACCTGAGCACCTTCAATTACAACACGGGAAGACAAGTCCTTTAATGTTGTAATACCATCCACAGATAAATTATTAATCACAATGTCATAGGCTTTTACCTTGGGACTTAATAATTCAGTTAATTTGCCAATCTTTGCGAGTTTTCCTTTACTGAGAATGGCAACTCGATCACAAATCAATTCGGCATCAGAAAGAATGTGAGTACTGAAGAAGATCGTACTTCCCTCGTCTTTCAACGTAAAAATAAAATCTCTTATATCCTTACGACCAATAGGATCAAGACCCGTCAAAGGTTCGTCAAGAATAACAAGTTTGGGTTTATGAATGACAGCCTGAGCCAGACCAATACGCTGCAACATCCCTTTGGAATATTTATGTAATGGTAGATGACGTGCCTGCGACAATCCAACTTTATCTAATAAGTAGTCAACTCTCTTTTTCAGATCAACACTGTTCATCCCATATAGCTGACCAATAAAATAGAGAATTTCTTCACCTTTTAAGTAATCATAGAAGTAAGGATTCTCGGGTAAAAATCCAATATCTTTTTTAACTGAGATATCAGTATGTGGTTTATCAAATAACCATGCATTTCCAGCACTGGGAAAAACGATTCCCAACAACATTTTGATTGTAGTTGTTTTTCCAGCTCCATTTGGGCCCAGAAATCCAAATGTTTCACCTTCACTCACATTCAGACTTAATCCTTCCAGAGCTGTAACCCGACGACCGGTTAAAGGGTGCCTGTAGTACTTACTGAGGCTTTCAATACGAATTACATCCATAACTTTTCATCCTGCCTTTTCTTTTCTGTAGGATTCTTTATATTGTTATAGCTAATCTTTATTACAATCAGTTTATTTATCATAGTATCAATACCCGGACATTTGAGTTAAATTTTACCATTAGTGTCAAAACGGACACAATCATTGTTTTGACATCAATTTTCATAGAAATTCACTGTGATAAAATGGACAAAGTTAACATGATAAATGACCCCGATGAAATACAGCATGAAAAGAAGAAAATCAGACAGCGGATGTTGTATTATCGCCGTAACATCCCTCCTGATAAGCTGATTTCTTTTAACCATAAAATACACACTCATTTTCTAAATTCTTCACATTACCAATCAGCCACCACAATCCTCTTTTATGTTTCTTTGCCGGGTGAAGTAGATACTCATTTCTTAATCCAAAAAGCACTGAAATCTGAAAAAAGAGTGATTGTTCCTATTACCGACAGGTACAGCAGAAACCTTGTCCTTAGTGAAATAAAAAAGTTTCCTTGTGAATTACATCGTTCAACATATGGTGTTATGGAGCCCCATCCCGATTTTTATCGATATATACCCCCTTCTGAACTGGACCTGATAATCATGCCCGGTGTTGCTTTTGATCGACACGGGCACCGAATAGGATTCGGGGGTGGGTATTATGATAATTTCTTGAAAAAAGTACCGGCATCCATTCCCCGGATCGCCCTGGCCTTCCAATTTCAAGTCCTCGATACGATTCCGCGTGAAATATGGGACAAAAAAACACACTATCTTATTACAGATGAAGAGATTACCGACTGCCAGTCTGTTTCGAAATAGTATCGAACAAGATCGATCTTGTTCGATACTCCTTCAATCATTGAATGGATGGAGTTTTTCTCCGCAAAATAAGCAGACTTATTTCGGGTGGGCAATTAAAACGTACTGGAATACCTGAAGATCCGGCTCCGGGAGTTGTATATCCTTGTAGTGATTTATAACTCCACAGACCATTTCCCATTGCCATGGGCACTCGAGCATTCTGGACAACCGCTATTCCCCAAGGAAGACAAATTTGTCCTCCATGAGTATGTCCCGCCATATATAAACGATATCCTCGTTTCCAAGCCTCTTTGTAAAGTTCAGGAGAGTGACACAAAAGCAGTTTAAATCCATCTTCAGGGATTCCATTTTCTGCCTGTTCAAAATCATGCGCCTCATAATAATGAGCATCGTCCAGACCTACCAGATAAATAGATTTACCACCTTTTGAAAGCTGAACATGTTCATTCATGAGCATCTCAGCACCTTGTTTGGCTAATTCATCAGCAATATAATACTCATCATGATTTCCCAATATTCCCAGAACCGGGGTTCTTTTTCTTAATTCACGGACCAAATCCTTCATGCGAGCGATGGCCAACAAAGGGCTCCCCCTAACTCGAAATCGGTAATCTCCCCCCAATAAGCAATAGTCATAAGAAATGTTGTTTAATTCTGAGAGTATCTTTTCAATCAGCCTATCTGGCATTCCATCAATGTGTAAGTCACTGATTAAAACAAAGGATATTCCATCGAGTTCCACGGGTAAATCATTGAGAGAAATCTCTGTTCTTTTGATGATCACATCCAACGCATTTCGTTCACCAATCTTATGCAATCCCGTCAACTTCAAAATATTGTCTAATATTGGCATCATTGAAGTTATGTTTTCAAAGTGAAACCTTTTCTTTCCACCCCATCGCAAGATATGAGCAAAAGCTGATATCTCAAGCAGTTTCCGCTGTGGATGAATAGGTCGCATTAATCCTCCTCAACATTTGACCACGGTACAAACAAACGACGTAACAACTGTTTTACTAATATTTTCATGTCAAGCCCGGCTGAAAAATGACGACTATAATATAACTCATCAACCACTGCCTGCTCTTTCTGACCAAATACACCGTTTGCTTCAGGAAGACTGAATATTCCAGGGATATAAAAAGGGAGTTCATCCAGATAACGTGAATTTTCTGGATTAATGTTTAACATCTGGTGCCCCACCAACGCAATATGTCCTTTTAGCACAGCAGGTAACAATCTATATTTGTCACCCGATAGACGATAATAAATCTTCTCTATCCCGGAATCAGGTTCTACGAGAGACTTTGGAAATAGCATACGAGTCCTGTTATGGTCTACATAAAAGGACTCTTTCGGGTTCTGTTTCTTTGAGAATATATATACGGAATGAATAAGGAGCATCGGAATCAGCCATACAATTCCCCAGACCACTCCCCAAAATATATGGAAAAGTCTCCGACGAATGATGTGTTTTTTTTCAACTTCCAATCGTGCAATTAATCGTGAATCAACTAAGTGGACTATGTCTCCGGATATGGGATCAATCAGCCTATCCCGAAAAACAATTTTATTCTTAACTTCTAAATCCTGACCAATATAGGTATCATTAAAAACAATACTGTTTTTGATGCTCGTACCCGAATCAATTCTCACATGTCTTCCAATCACAACATTTGGACCAATAAGTGTCATCTTATGTAAATACAAATGATTTCCTAAAAGAGTGGGAGCAACCAATCGACTGTTTTTGGGTATATTAACCTGAATTCCTTTCAACACCCCTTTTTTCGATTCCACATTCAAAAGAAGAGATAACCGGGTCATGCATAAATCATAATAATTTTTCAGTGAATCAATTGAATAAACAATTAAAGACTCGGGTACAAATACAGTTTCGATACGGTTAAAATTGACTGCAGTAGTATTGGGGGAGTTAATGAAATAAATACGAGTTTTACCTTCTGTGATTACCCACTCTTTATTTGATTCAAGCAGACTCTCGAAGGTACCCGCTAAATAGGGAAAGCCTTTAATGACTAATAATTTTGTGTCTTTACAAAAAGACCAATTTTTCAGAAAAATATGATCTAAGTCATCCTCAGGCTGTGCTAATCCAAAACTTAATTTAAGTTTATGGGAATGACTATCGAATAAACGAGTTTCTAACATGGGAGAGGGTTTAGCTAAAATAAGCCGAACTTCCTGACACCCATTACCCCACAAAAAATCCAACAAATGATCAATATAAGGACGATTCAAAATATTGAGCATAGCCGGATGAAGTTTCTTGAAATACGGATATGCCCAGGCTGTATCATGTTCTCCTAAATAAACAAGACATTTCATCGGAGATCCTGTTTATATCCAATCATCACTTGTAACTGGCTATTGCAACATTCACATCATCATATACTTCAAATATTTTAAAAGCCCGCGTTATTTCAAATACCATTCGGGGTTTTGGTTGGAGGCATGCAATCTTCAGATCTCCACCCGCTTCAGATGCATATTTCAAACAGGCTACTAATCCACCTAATCCAGTACTATCAATAAAATCAACCTGATTTAAATCCATAACAAAATAACTGGTCTCATTCATCCACTCTTGAAATTTCTTTTTCAAGTCCATCACATTTGATGCATCAATAGGACCTGTGAGTCGTATTAAACCAATTTTTCCTTGTTTATCAAATTGAAGAGTCATACTTGCCTCCGGCACTGATAGCTTGAAAGTAATCCTGCTTTATCTATTTATCTTAGCATTAGGATTCATAACCATTATTACTTCATTATAGGGTTCATAACGCTTATATTGATAATCCAGTATTAAATCTTGAATAATTTTTAACCCACGCCCTTCTAATGACATAGAATCAGATACAGAATAAGGACTGCCGGGCGATATATCAGGCTCCCATTTAATTCCTGAATCTATTATTTTCAATGAAATCAATCCATTTCTTTCTTTCAACTGGATGATGGCATCTCTTTTCTTCTGATCCTTATAAGCATGCCTGATAATATTCATCAGATACTCATGGGTGGCTAATTCCGCTCTGCTGGCATAATGTGAATCACCTGTCCACTCCTGTACCTGATTATTAATCTGAATGCGGATTTGACTTAATTGCTGTGACATATGGTTGGAATCAGCTGGATCCATAACCGTTGGTGGAACAACTAATGTTAAAGTCCTTTTTTCATAGTCATACATCTGCAGAGTGAGTAATGAAAAATCATCCTTATTTACTTGATAATTATTCTGTATAAGGTATTGGAAAAAGTGATGTGGTAATAAGAGACAATCACTGGGATGCAGTTTTTCCGCCAAAATATTCTTTATCCCTGCAATTCCCAGTTGTTCTCCATGCTCATCTTCTGCCTCTAAAAAACCATCCGTATAAAGAATCAATATATCTCCAGACTCTAGCTGAACCAAAGATTCATCACTTAAAGAATAATTCATCATAGGCATCCAACCAATAGGAATGGAACCTTCTGCCCTATGGTATTCTGGTTGATGGTTTTTAGTCTTGTAAAGCAACAGGGGGGGATGCCCCGCATTTATATAATGAAACTCACCCTTTACTGTGTTTAGATACCCCATAATAATAGTTAAATAACTGTGAGAAGAAAGTACTGGTAATAGCAATTCATTCAAACGATTTGCAATTTCATAGGGAGCAATACTACCTCTACTACTTTTTACAATTGAACTGATCATTGCTTTTACTGCAGACATTTGCAAAGCCGATTGAACACCGTGCCCAGAGACATCTCCCATACAAACAAAATAATCATGCAGCCCGACTTTTATCACATCGTACAAATCTCCACCAATTTGAGATGATGGTGAATATTTGGAACAAACCATCAAATCACTGAATACTTGAAGATCTGAGGGTATCAAGTAACTTTGGACTTCACTGGCTATTTTCATGTCTTTCTGCATTATTTCATATAAATGAAAATGTTTTTCCTCTTGCACCTTTCTATTAATAGCCAGAGTTAACACTTGAGCTGCAGTTATCAAAGTTGTTATTTCTTTTGCCTTCCAATTCTTTTCCTGTCGAATGTGATTAAAAGCAAGAAAACCTATCCATTTCCCTTCCAACATCATGGGTAATAATAAAATCGTCTTGTTATCATATTTTTTTAGAAAAGTTTGAAAAGGCTCTGGCATTTCAGTTGTATGACCATGAACAATTTGACCATACTCTAAATGAACAAACATGGGGCCAAGCCAATGCTCAATTCGCAAATCCTGTACCTGAGGATCACTCTCGATATTGGAAATCCCTTCAGAGGTCCAAGAGCCTATGGGTGTCGCATGAATGGTTTTATCTCCACCCGTCATAATGTCAAAATAAAAAACCTGGTCAGCTTTAGCTATTTTCCCAAGAGGTTCAAGTATTCGGGTATATAATTCCTTACTTAAGGGATATTTTGATAACAAATCATTCACTTCTGCAATCGCCGATAAATACTCTTCTCTGGCCATCAATTCAACATGAGAATCATTTAGTCGCTCTAAAGTATGATTAACAGCCATTGAGAGTTGTGTTAATTCATCTTCGCCTTGAACACTTACTCTGGCAGTCAAATCATCTTGTGTTCCTATCTTCAATATTTCATCTTTAAGAACTCCAATACGCGTTATTAGAAGCTTCCAAATCAAACCAATAAAAACTATTGAAACAAACAAACTGCCTACAGATATTAATAAGATAATGTTTCGAAGCTTGACTTGAGTATTAATATAGAGAGCCCTATCCATATCCAATCTACCTAGTAGCATGGGGCTACCGGATACGTCATTCAATAGAAAATAACCATAGACAGTCTGTGTACTAAAAACAAATTGGGTTGATGATTTACTACTAAGTAAATCTTGATAAATTGAGTATGTTGCTTTATCAGGAGTGGGTATAGGAATGAAAGAAAGATGATAGTTCTCGGTAAGACTTTTACTAATTAATCCACCACTGTAAATATCGAAAGGCTTAATATAAAGACTTGTTTCTAATTTTTCCTGATTCGGACTATTTATTCTCTCTTCATATACCAAATACATCTGTTCTTTATGTATGAAGCATCCACTTCTTGATAATAGAGGTGATTTGTCATAATCCTGTATAAGATGAGCAATACAATCTTTCCAATCCTTAGTTAGATTAGTTGATATTTTCGGATTTCCATTTATCTGAAAAGACTGATTTAAATTTCTAGTAATCACCCACTGTATTTCAGGTATTTCATCAAATATTGATAATTCTTTTGAATCAAATGAAGTCTGTTTTTGAGAATATTGGTGGACAGATTTATTGAATTTATCTATTTCATTCTGCAACACATTTTCTACAATATTAATTTTTTCGTAAAGGTGGGCTTTTTTTAAAGCGGTAAATTGAGTTGTTAATATATATTGAGTTGAGAAATAAACACCCAATAGCATTAACAACATTAAAGCAACCGTATAAAATATGATTCGAAGTTTTAACCACATCAATAATTATCCACACAAATCAAAACTAAAAGCATTTTAACAGTATCAACAATTTATACCAAACAATAAAATCCCTGAATATCCTATTTAATCAGGGATTCTTAAAAATAATGAATAAGTTTTTTATCACTTATTATTCTTCAATGGTATGTTTTCATTCGTTTCAGGTAAATTCTCTGTTTGGGGAGATAATGGAGGTAAACTCCTCGTGTTTAAAAATGTTGAAAATCCAATTTCACGATGTTTTCCATCACAAAAAGGCTGAGTACTACTAGCCCCACAACGACAGAAAGATATCCGGGTTCTTCCACCCAAAGAGTACTCATTACCTTCCAAATCAGTAACAGTAAAATCTGTTCCTTCTACTTTTAAACTGCCATTTTTATTAATTATTACTTTTGTGGACATCAAAATATCCTCCTAAAACATGAACGCCTATACAATCAGTAATGTATTCATGAAAGGAGAAGTTCCCTAAATTCAAAAAATAAAAGGAGAGAGAAGAATAAATGGTGCCCGGGGCGGGATTTGAACCCGCACGGATTGCTCCATACGCCCCTCAAACGTACGTGTCTGCCAATTCCACCACCCGGGCCAGGGAGGTATAAATAACGAGGTTTTCAATATAAATGGTAGCGGGAGAGGGATTTGAACCCCCGACACAGCGGGTATGAACCGCTTGCTCTACCAACTGAGCTATCCCGCCACACATAAGCCTCTACAGCTTTAGTTTACAACGGCAGTAGAAAGAAAATTCTACCAAGGACGCAATTTACTGTCAATCAGTTACCAGTATTATTCATTAAAAAATCCCATGTTAATAACTATTTAACATGGGACTTGAAGTTGCAATTGGTTGCGGGGGATGGATTTGAACCATCGACCTTTGGGTTATGAGCCCAACGAGCTACCAGACTGCTCCACCCCGCGATTGATATATTTAATTCTAACGGAAAGACACCCCCAAGTCAATTTCAACGATCTGCTAACCCCATAATTTCCAATAGGAAAAATCGATTATGGTAAAATATAACCCGTAAAACTCCTAATTTTCAGTCATTGAAAAGGAAATCTATTCTAATGAATCCTACCCGTAATTTAGAGTCCGATTGTATTAATACGATCCGCATTTTGTCAGCTGAAGCAGTACAGAAAGCAAATTCTGGTCATCCAGGCATGCCCATGGGTACTGCACCAATGGCTTATGTTCTGTGGACCCATCATATGAAACATAATCCACAAAACCCACAATGGTTTGATCGTGATCGGTTTGTACTTTCCGCTGGACATGGCTCTATATTGTTATACACTTTACTTTTCCTGACAGGTTATGAGGTTTCCTTAGAAGATATCAAATCATTTAGACAATGGGGGTCCAAAACACCAGGACACCCAGAATTCGGACATACTCCTGGTGTTGAGACAACAACAGGACCACTCGGACAAGGCTTTGCTAATGCTGTTGGGATGGCAATTGCTGAAAAACATTTAGCAGCTCGCTTTAATAAACCTGACTGCCAAATAATAAACCATAATATTTATGGTATTTGTGGCGATGGCGATTTAATGGAAGGAATATCCAGTGAAGCAGCTTCACTGGCTGGACATCTAAAACTTGGAAACTTAATTTTCCTTTACGACGATAACCACATTAGTATCGATGGTTCAACCGATATAACTTTTACAGAAGATAGAGCTAAACGTTTTGAATCATATGGCTGGCAGGTTATTAAAGTGGATGATGGCAATGATATAAAGGCTATAGATAACGCCTTAAATGTGGCTAAGGCAGAAAAAAACAAGCCCTCTCTAATTGCTGTCAGAACTCAGATTGGCTTTGGAAGTCCCAACAAACAGAATTCCAGTAAAGCACATGGAGCACCGTTGGGTGAAGATGAACTAAAACTTACCAAATTAAATCTAGGTTGGTCTTCCGAAGAACCATTTGATGTACCATCTAATGTACTAAATAAATTTAGAAGCGTTAAAGAAACCGGAATCAAAGCCCAGGAAAACTGGGATAAACAATGGGATCTTTATCAGAAAACATATCCATCTGAATCAAAACAATTAATGCAATTTATTTCAGGAAATCTTCCTGCAGGATGGGACAATAATCTTCCTTTCCAAGATCCAAATCTAAAAGGGGAAGCAACTCGTAAAAGTTCTGGTCGAATGATTCAATTTGTTGCTGAGAAAATCAGTAATTTAATTGGTGGCTCAGCCGACTTAGCAGAATCAAATATGACTTTTATTGGTAAAGGTGATTTCCTAGAACCCGGTAAATATGAAAACAGAAACATTGCATGGGGGGTAAGAGAGCATGCAATGGCGTCAGCGAGTAATGGAATAGCCCTCCATGGGGGATTAATTCCATTTTCAGCGACATTTATGGTCTTTTCAGACTATTGTCGTCCAGCTATTCGATTGGCTTCACTTATGAAGATACGACAAATATTCGTGTTCACTCATGATGGAATTGGAGTGGGAGAAGATGGTCCAACCCATCAACCTATTGAACACTACATGGCACTGCGTGGCATACCGGGACTAATATTTATGAGACCCTGTGATGCCAATGAAACAGTTTATGCATGGAAAGCCGCTCTTGAAAGAAAAGATGGCCCAACCATTCTTTCACTAACTCGTCAAAATCTTCCAATTTTAGATAGGACACAATACTCATCAGCAGAAGGTCTTCTTAAAGGCGGATATGTTCTTGCAGACTCACCTGATAAGGCTCAACCCCAGATAATACTCATTGCCACCGGGTCAGAGGTGCAATATGCCTTATATGCATATCAGAAGCTGATTTCTGAAGGTGTAGCTTGTCGAGTAGTTTCTCTACCCTGCTGGGAATTATTTGAAGCACAGCCAATAGAATATAGAAATGAAGTACTTCCCCCTACAGTGACTAGAAGACTGGCCATTGAGACGGGAATTAGTCTGGGATGGGAACGTTATGTGGGACTATCAGGCAAAGTTATTGGTTTAGATCATTTCGGGGCCTCAGCGCCTGGGGATGTTTTAGCTAAAGAATATGGATTTACTGGTGAAAATGTACTTAAAGTAGCCAAAGAGTTATTGTCATAAGATTTATTCTCCACTTATACTATTTTATAAAAATAGGGGCAATAAAAATTCTTATTGCCCCTATTTTTGTTAACCCTCCAACAAGATAATCCTCTCTTTTATTTTTCATTTCATAACAAATCAGTAATTACTGGGATTGACATGATTCATATCTCTTCTTATAATACCGTTGTAATTCAAATACTTGAAGGGGATAACTTATGTTTTTAAACCGTTTTTTTGTTGTATTAGGGATTCTATTATCATTAACTTTATCCCAAAGCCAAGCTGGTCGATTCAGTGAAATAGGTGGATTGGGATCATCAACTGTAGGAGGGGTGAACTCTGATTATCCTAGCTTGTATTCAGCATCAACTGACTTTAATAACTATGCTGGAGGATGTCAGGGAGATTGGACAATATATATTGATTCAGACCTGACTGAAGCAATTGCCAGTTATTTTGGGAAAAATACTAATGGGCATAAGATAACTATTCGTCCTACAAACGGAACAAAAAAGACCATCACCTTTAATCATTCATATACATCAGGTATCCCGGGAAGCATTGTAATTGGTGCGTCTCAGAATGCAAATGAAAATTCACTGATTAAGACTGACAATTTTGTTATTGATGGTTCGCCTTCTGATGATACATCCGTTAATCTTTTATCAATTATCTATTCTGGTTCAGGAAATCATATCCGAGTTATTCATGTTTATGGAGACTGCGATAACACCATAATTAAAAATTGCTCCATAATTAATCAAACATCGTCAACTCTTACTTCGGCAGCAATTGCTTTTACTGCCCGAAAAGTATCCAGTGTTGAATGCATACCTGATAACGGTTTAATAGATAATTGTGTTCTTGTTTCAGCTATGAATAGCATTACGGGAAGTGCTGTTGAGTATAGGACTTCCGCTTCTCCTGACTCACTAATTCCAATGTCAGGAATGACGATAAAAAACTCGTTAATTTGTGGAAGAAAACATGGTATTTCTATCACTTATCCCTACTGGGGAACCATATCAAACTCAACGATAAGAGTTAACCAAAATACATCAGGATATGACTGTGTAGGGATTAGTTATATAGCCACATCCTATACAAACCTGACAACAGTAATTGATTCCTGTGTTTTTGATGTTTTATCAAGTAAAAATACCATCGCATCCAATGGAGTTTGGGCAGTCGAGTTTTTTGGAACTTCCACTGGAAACACTAATTTCATCGTCAAAAATAATATAATTAGTTCCCAAAACTGGGTATTACGAAGTACTGCAGCTGAAGTTGCATATTCTGCGCTTCGGCTGGGATCTGCAAATTTTAATTACTATATTTTGAACAATTCGATAAATATGTGTAATCAAACCACTTCTTTGACCGGAAACCTTCCAGCAAGCAAGTGTTATATATTAGGATTAACCAGCAGTAGTTTTACGGGAAAAGCAATTATTAAAAATAATATATTTAGAACATCACATCCAGGGATGGCTGTTATATACAAACTAGGAAGTGGTGGAAGTTTTACTTCAGACAACAATGTTATTTATACAGAAAATAATGCTCTATTGGGACAACTAACCACCCAACAAGTATCGACTCTTTCCCAATGGCAGACGCTATCCGGTTGTGATATAAACAGCCAATTTATTGATCCATTAAGCACATCTCCAGGGAGCTGGATATCTACAACTGACTTGCATTTCTCAGGAAGTGCTGAAACACCTGCAATACAACCTGTCAACAGATTAGATGAGTGTATATTGGACTTTGATGGGGAAACCCGAGCCATGTCCTGCTGGCCCGGTGCAGATGAAATAATAGGGTTTACTGTACCCATATCATTATCAGATTTTCTTGCCGAATAGAATAAAAAAACTCCCTGTTACCCATGGGCAACAGGGAGTTTTTAATTAAATTATTCTGTTTCAAAACCACTTAGTTCAACCGGTAAGGTTGCATCTCCATATTTCCCATATCCATTATTTGTAATCATAAAATATACTGAATCCGTCAGTGAATCATATGCTGCAGCAGCTGTAGCATTAGTATTTGCATTTGAACCTATGGTAGGAGTCTGATAGTCATTTGTTGCGGAAGATGCACCACTCGTGACATTTATCAAATTACCTACTTTTGCACCAGCTGTATTTCCTGGAGTTTTCAGAATATAGGTTTTGCCACTTTTTGCTTTAGCAATCATGGATACAGGCCATCCAGTAGCGGCTACAGTTCCTGGTATAGTCTCAAGAACGGTGCCACTTTGGTTAATTTTATATGTTAATACACCACTACCACTGACCCATAAATTACCATTAACAGCAACTGGAGCAATATCTGTACCACCGTAATTTGCTGTGACAGCAATAGTAGTAGCAAGAGTAAAATTGACACCATCTGTCGTAGTAAATTTCAAGATTCGTGTCTGTGCCGAACCGCTCACATATATTTCAGTATTAACACCAGAACCAACAACACCTAAAGAATCACCATATCTAGCAACCGGAAGTCCAGAAATTGTAGTATTGACGGCCACAGAGATTGATGATGATGAAGTTGCCCAGCGATAAATCTTTAACGCACCGGTTGCAATAGCTGTTTGTAAGTTACAGGCGTAAATAGCACCATCGTCTGCTACTTTCACTTTATTGATTACGCGTGTTCCGCCAGAAGCTCCGGTAACATCAACTTGCCCGTTTTGATTATAGCCATTCCCTGTAGTTGTACCATCATTAGAATTAATAACATATATATTAGTACCAGAAGCCAAAAACACTTTACTTTCGGTTGTAGAAAAATCAAAACCTCTAAGAGCACTACCGGCATCCATCAAAACAATACCAGCACCAACACCCTGTGAAGTGCCTGATGTTGTGGAAACCAACCATGATTGCGTCAAAGTTGCAGAAAATGAAAAGCCACAAATTATAAATACTGTTAAAAACAATAACTTCCTCATAATGTTTCTCCTTTTTAAACGATGACTATATTGAATTAATTGGCTAATTGAATACATATACATACTCACCACCTTTTCACTAAATTCCATTCCATCACCTGAAATGGTCAGCCAAAACAATATTCATCGAAAACAGGATTTTTGTCAATATATGCACTTGCTACTTTTATGTAGATATTTGCTTAAAATAATAAAAAGCTTATCTCCTTTTGAAGATAAGCTTTTGTTGTATATCAGAATAACAATTATTACTCACTAATAAAACCAGATAACTCAACAGGAACTGTTCCAAAAGCACTATTAGTTTCATTTGCATTAATCGTAACTGAACCTAAATTATAGTCGGAACCAGCACTGCTTCCATCCTTATTTAAGAATGAAAGTTTGAGATTACGAGTCCCGGTTGGAAGAGCAACTTTAAAATAGCCTGGATTCGTTGATGCATACCCTTCATTGACATTGTTATTTTCAGTCAAACCGGAACCTAAAACATTGTTAGCATCATCTTTAACCAACACGATTTTATCTTCATTGCTCATGTAGTTACCAGCAATCCATCCGCCATTATTAGCAGGATCTAAAGCAGTAATGGCTGATGTTGATGTAACATAATTTGTTGATGTTCCACCATTTACTCTCGCTCTAGCCTTGATACTGCAAATACCGTATGAATTCAAGGTACAGTTTTTTACAATCAACCAACCACTTGCAACTCCACCAGAAATGGGAAAAACACTTAAATTTTTCCATGAATAGCTATCATTGCCCCAGAGTGAGCTTAACGTAGACCACGTATAAGCATTTTTAGTAAAATCAGTCGCAGCTGCATTGGTCATTCTTGCTTTAACACTAAGACTGGCATAAGTTCCCAAATCAGTAATTTGAAAATGAACAGCAAAAGGTGTCGCTGTGTCTCCCATAAAATACTGCGGAACAATATCAAGCTGGCCAGCAGCAAATGAAAAACTGGCAATGAGAGTAACAGCTATTAATAACATTAATTTCTTTAACACAAAATCACCTCCCCTTCACTTTTATAAGCAAAATTCCACAAATAGTTTAAAACAATATAAAAACCAATAGGGCTACAATTATGTAACAAATCGATTAATTATAAGACATGCCTACAACTATGACAACACTAAAGTTTGGCACAAGCCAATTAATTGATGGTGAGGCTATTAAATCAGTCTTTAAAGGCGATTATTGCGGAACGAGGGGGAATTTCAAACGAAGAGGAATGAATGATTGAATGCCCATGATGAACCAAGCCATTAACAGCTTCTTTGGAATTAACACAAATCTTCCATTGTCCTGGTAAAAGCGGTACGGAATGACGGTTTTGGTCTGGATTAATGTAGACAATAATTTCCTTCCAGGGGTCACCAGTATTACCACGTATAAGGTGAAATCCAATACATGGGACAGAAATTTCCAGATGATAATGATCATCCAAAAAATGGAGTTGGTTCAACACTTCATCACGAGTTTTTAAGCGAAACATTGGGTGGGCTTTTCGTAAGTGAATCAATCCTCTGTAATATCGATATATTTCATTAAAACGCAGTTTATCCTGCCAGCGAATCATATTCACAGAATCAGGATGATTATAGGAGTTTCCAACCCCACCCTTAGTACGTAAAAACTCTTGCCCAGCCTGAATAAAGGGAACTCCTTGAGAGACCATTATGAGGACCGCCGCCAGCTTGTCCATGAGAACTCTATCTTCATAATGGATACGGTTGTCATCACGAGTAACCCAATTAATACGGTCCCACAATGTCTGATTGTCATGACATTCAACATAATTAATGGATTCAACCGGATGCTCAGTAAAATCAAATACTCCCCCCATAATCCCCTGCTTTACAGCATCCCGATGGGCTCCATCAATAATATAACCAGCCTCCCATCCGAAAGGATTTCCCTTAAGAGCATTTCGATAATGGTCATTAAATACTGAATAACCCTTTGATTTCTGACTTCCTTTTACTGTTACAGAGATAGCAGAACTTCCCGCCGCCCAGGGTTCACCATAAATAAAAATATCAGGCTCAATCATTTTCAATTCATGGATAATCATATCTATTGTTTCCTGGTCAATTAATCCCATTAAATCAAATCGAAAACCATCCACCTTATACTCTGTTGCCCAATACTTCAATGAATCCAAAATAAACCTCCGAACCATGGGAGCTTCTGTCCGGAATTCATTCCCACAGCCCGAACCATTCCAGTAAGAACCATCTTCTCGGATTCGGTAGTAATAGCCAGGTACTAATCCATTAAAAGAAAAGATCCGACTGGTTTCATTTTCGGCAGTATGGTTATATACAACATCCATAATGACCTTGATGCCTCGTTTGTGGAGAGCATCAATCAAAGTTTTGACTTCAGAAACTCGACGGGATGAATGAGGTTCCAGTGAATACCAACCCTCTGGGGAATTATAATGAACCGGCATATAACCCCAATTATAATCATCTTTATTGTCATCATTTTCAAATTCCTGAAATGGCATTAACTGTACAGTATTTACTCCCAAATCAATTAGATGATCTATTCCGGTTGAAACTCCCACCAACCCCTGAGCCATGGTACCAAATTCTGCTACTCCCAGATATTTACCCTTATGTTTTATGCCTGAACGAGGATCAATCGTATAATCCCTGATGTGTAATTCATAGATTACAGCTTGCGATATATCAAATTTGGGCCGTTCAGCTATAACAGTACGATCATCAACAATAATAGCGCGACCATCATGGGCTGTAGTGCAGTGAGCATAAGGGTCTATCAGTTCTAACTGGGGATTAAATCGAGGATCAAAACCTTTTACCCTGTATGTATAAAACTTATTTTTACAATCCCCGATGACAGTTTCCTGCCATGTGCCATCATTGTTTCTCTGAAGAGGAATATCACGGGATTTCCCACCCACTGGTTGTTGATAGAGACAGAGGGTAACGCTTTCGGCGGTAGGAAGAAATATCCTGAATATTGTATTGTTGGGTGAGTATAAAGCTCCCAAAGGTTGGTTAGAAATAAATGGGGGATGGTCTAAAATATGGCCCGGAATCAGGGCAACAGATTTGTACCCCAACCGTTCAACTTTATATTTTTTCTCTAAAATGTCCTGGGGGCCTAATGGATGTTCCAATCTTAGTAATACAGTTCTGGAGGTTATGGAATCTTCAGGCCAGAGATTTGCTGAATGGAGAGAGTACCTTTTCCCATGTTCATCCAATAGAGAAAAAACAAAAGGCGTTAATTGGTTTTTATGTATTGAATTCCACAACAATACTCTGACGGTCAGAGCGTCATCCAAATAAGCCAATCGTAAAGAAGGGGTGGTTTCTGGAGGTGTTTTCATAATATCCGGACGACTTTCTATCAACCAGATATCATCCCCCCATTCAGGTTTCCAATAACGGTCAGGGTCGTCTTTTATTTCCCATTGCCCCTTCCGCGGTAATAAACCAACCCAGTCGCCCAACCCATATTCATGTGGATAAAACTGGAATATTAAACCTTCTGAATCTTGTCCGATAGGATTCAATTCATGGGAATAGGAATGACTATGACCATCCCAGCTCCAGATATTCCAGCCGGCATAATCGCCATCGAAACGATAATAATGGACAGTGACTTTATTCATCATTTGAGGAAGTATACTTTCGCACCTTAACCTAATTTTAGCAATGAGTGACTCATCCGTCACTACAATTCATAATTTCAATCAGTTAAATACAAAGTTAAAACGAATCATCCACGGAGTTGGTCGGAGCAGCTCCGTGGATGATTCACTACAGATATATGTGATAATCGGGAAAAATGGATTTTAAAATTTAACGAAAATATTGTCATGCACACAAATTCGATGTAAATTAAACCCATGAAATATATCCTTATTACATTATTAATAACACTGTCTCTGATAATATCAGGATTGGCAAAACCTGCGCATGTCATCACTACGAAACGGATAAATACTATGAATGATGCCATTCTCCAAATCGTAAAATCATATCCCACAGATGGTCGATTTATGTATTCCTGGGATAGAGACCCCTCTAAACGGGAACCCTATGATGGATCTTCCAAGGACATCATTTATGACGGAGTTACCGTCATGAATGGAAACAGCAGGATGAATACTTTCTGTTGTGGATTAACTTTAGAAGTCTATATAAGAGCGGCGGATTTGTATTTGAATCAACATTCAACAGAAAACTCTCAATTAATGGATTCACAATCTATCAGTTCAGACACAACCCAAACGTCCTATCAAGTAAAAACACCTTTAACCAAGTTGCCTGTCAGTAAATTCCCGGATTTTAAGAACAGGTGGTTTTGCACCTATAAAGAATCACCAGGACCTGGGGACGCATTAGAATTTTACAAGCTTGGCTATATCATCAATGATTGGAGAGAGGTTAAGCCAGGTGATTTTGTTCAATTTTGGAGAACACCTGGGTCTGGACATTCGGCGGTTTTTATTGAATGGCTAAAAGATGGGAAATCCAATGTCATCGGCTTCAAATATTGGAGCAGTCAAAAATCCACTCAAGGTGTTAATTATAATAACGAGTATTTTACTGACAAGGGAAAAGTGATACGAGAGAAAACATTTTTCACCAGAGCCCTGCCACCCCAATAGTAGATTATTTACCATTCCAAATAGATACAACACCAAACTGGCCATCAAATCCAGGTTTAACTTGAATATTTCCCTGTCGAATCCGCATCAGTCCTTCACGAACTTTCATGGAGATTCGGTCCATTTCTTTTTCGGGCAAGTCCCGGAGTATGTAAAATTCCGATCCAAATTCAAATATCATCCGGTCATATTCCTGTTGCACAGCCTTACTGGCAACAGGCTTACTCATGGCTTCAGCCAACAAACTGTGTAAGTCTATCAACCGTTCAAAACTCGGTCGATTCTTGGGCTGGAAACCTTCTTCACGGTCAGATAAATCATTGATTCGGTGTAACACTCCCAAAGTTAATGGTTTCCCACATACGGGACAGATATTCCCCAATTTTTCAGCATCAGCGGGCATCAAGCAAATTCCACAGGCACGATGACCATCCCAATGGTATTTTCCTTCTTCAGGATAAAACTCAATAGTCCCTTTAAATTGACCCGGACCCCGCCCGTATATCGTGTCAAATAACTGTCGATAATTAACTGGGGACTCTAATAAATTAGCTTCTCTACCCAACTTGGAGGGAGAATGAGCATCCGAATTGGATATCAAAGTCATTCTATCCAGTTTTGACCAACGCCAATTCATTTCAGGATCACTGGATAATCCTGTCTCAACAGCATGAATATGTTCTTCCTGATCACCAAAGCACTCTTCGAATGAATTAAATCCTGATTTTGAACCAAATAAAGCATACCAGGGTGTCCAAATATGGGCAGGTACAATCTCAATATCAGGGTTTATGGATTTACAGAGTTTTACAAGCGACATACCATCCAGTGAAAGTGTTGGCCGCCCATCCGAGGCAAGCTTCCCATATTTATCCAGTTGACGGTTTAATTCTCTGGCCGTTTTAAAATCCGGCACATATATAAGATTGTGGATTCGTCGTGCCTTCCCATTTTGTCTGTAAACCTGGCTTACTTCACCGGATAAAATGAAATGAATACCCTGATATTGGTAGATACCGGGCCCAGCCGGTTCCAGAACCGCTTCAATTTCATCAAGCCATACAGGATGAGTTAAATCTCCTGTCCCGACCAGATTTATCCCTTTTCGATGACATCCTCTGGCAATATTCGGAATATTTAAATCCCGACTCGTAGCCATTGAAAATCGGGAATGTAGGTGTAAATCGGCAATCCATTGCATATAAAGATTGTAACATTAACCTTTTCAATCATTATTCGATTTGTCAGGGTGAGTGTTCCTTGCTAGAATTTAGACTTTACCCTAGCCTTCAGCATCGAAAATAGAGAAATGACATTATGGAACTGACATCAGAACAAGTTAAACCAATTATTGAATCTCTTCTGTTCATCAGTGGAGATCCTTTAACTTTAAAACAAATTAAAGACATAATTGACAGTAATTTGGAGGATAAAGTCCTCAAACAATGGTTACGAGAACTGCAGGACGATCTTGATAATTCTGGACGAGGTATTCAGTTGATTGAAATAGCGCATGGATACCGTCTCACGTCAAAACCTCAGTTTGCACCTTATATCCAGAAACTTGTTATTGCCAAGCAAAACTTAAAACTTACGAAAGCAGCCATTGAAACTTTGGCTGTCGTCGCTTATAAACAACCTCTGCTTCGAGCAGAAATTGAAGCCATCAGAGGTGTTGATAGTGGAGCGGTCCTGCAAACCTTGATGGAACGCCGACTTATCAAAGTCGTAGGGCGAAAAGATGTATTAGGACGTCCCCTGCTCTATGGAACAACAACAGAATTTCTGGACCAGTTTGGATTAAAAAATCTAAATGACTTACCCACAATTGACGAATTAATGGATGATGAATCGGAGAATTCAGGGACTGAGGATTTGGATATCATTGACATGGAAGCACTGAAGACTATTCCAAGCACTATTCACCCTGTTGAATCTGAAAATAATGTCAATGATGCAATAGAGTCCAGTGAGGATAAGATAGATTCTGCTTCTGAAACAAACATCACCGCGGATTCCGACATGATTGATAATCAAGATAAAATTGAATCAGAAACTGACATTAATGAACAATCCAAACCTGAAATAGACAGTGAATTATCATCTGATAAGGAAACTATGTCCAATGAATGAATTATTTCATGTCAGCCTATTATTACTTAGCATCATTGCTATCTATCCCCGATTAATCGCTTTAGTACCCTTTGATATCACGCCCACATTAACTTTTGTAATACCCTGTTGCCTGATGATGCTTCTTCTGTATCAAACAGTCAGAAGAAAAGGATTCCAATGGAAAATTCAAAGATATAATCCAATCACCCTGGCATTCAGTGCATTTCTTGTTTTATCTTCTTTTGGCTTACTAAGCTCAGTCTATCGATACAACAGTTTCCAATCATGGAATATTCTATTATTGGGATTTATCACCTATTTATTAACCGCAAACCATCAGTTAAAAACCCTGCACGAACATGAATTGGAAACAGAGTATCCTCAGAGAAAATTTCGTTTCACTTTGATTGGAGTATTAGTTCTGGTTGGTGCGTTTGAGGCAATCATTGGACTTTATCAGTATCTTTTCCAATTCAATCAACAATTGGCTCTGCTTCCCCAAGTGCAAACAGAACTAAGCCCTCGGATTCTGTCTGGGATTCAATTCACACTCGAATCCCATCGTGTTACAGGAACATTTGGAAATCCCAACCTATTTGCCCTCTTATTGGCAATCTGTATTCCATTAGCAATGGGTTATCTATTCGACACATGCTCGCTGCAAAAAAAGATTCTCACGACTCTGTCCATAGCTCTGATGGGAACCAGCTTGTTACTGAGTGCATCCAGAGGTGGAATTCTGGCGACAATCATCGCATTAGTTATCTTTGCAATTCTTATAGACAAGAAGAAATTACTCCAGATGAAGGTGTGGTTCACAACCAGTCTTTTGGGAATATTAGTTATATTTATTGTTTGTCAATATCAATCCCCCGCCCCACAAAAAAATGAGTCAATCACAAATCGTATCAAATCCGGTCAGTCTACAACACAAGAACGTATTAATTACTGGTCCATGTCAATGGACATGATTAAAGACCGTCCCATATTAGGAGCGGGTTTAGGAAATTTCGGTACTATATATGGACAATATAAACCAGTCGGTGTAGGTGAAACCAGATATGCTCACAACACCTTTATCCAGACATGGGTGGAAGGTGGCATATTCCAATGCATTGGATTCTCAGTATTATTTTTAACCGTCTTGATCTGGCCACTCTTGAGATGGCGCAAATTAACCAGACCTGATGTCCAACTTCAATTCGTTATTTTTTACGCAGCCACAGCCGCCTTTTTTACAGACTCATTCGTGGGGTTTGGTTTTTATTGGAAGGATTTATTCTGGATTGGCTGCATTGTTTTGGGTGGATTATATTCAGCCTGTCAGGCTGAGTTTGTGCCTGAACCGGGACCATGGGATATTGTATGGAGACGGCAACCTAACACCTGGTTTTTAATTATTACACCCTCTCTGATTTTGATTATGGCCATTTATCTTTTAGGTTGGGTATTACCCAATTTCAAAGCTCAAGTGTATTTCATGCAAGGACAAAACAGACTCAGTACTGGTGAAATTAGAAGCTCTATTGATTCGTTTCAAAAAGCAGTAAAGAATATGCCTAATCAATCTGAATACCAACAACATTTAGGGAATACTTTGGTCAGTTTAGGCGATTTTGCACAAGGGATTCCGATTCTAAAAAAATCCGTAGAACTGAATCCTAAGACGGCTTTTTTAAGAGCTGATTTAGCCAAGGCTTATGAGTTATCAGGAAATCTACTCCAAGCCGAAACCAATTACAAAGCAGCTTGTGATCTATATCCAACTAAACCAGAATATCATCAATTACTCTCCAACTTTTACCACTCAGTTGGAGATAATTGGAAAGCTGACCAGGAAGCTCTTAAAGCTAATCAGCTACGCAATTAATTTAACTGGTTTCATCGGTAGCTTCTGGCTGCAACAGAGGTAATCGAACTGTGAATTTTGTTCCTTTACCTAAGGTTGATTCGACTTTGATGTTACCACCATGCTCGTTGATGATTTTCTCAACGATAGAAAGCCCTAATCCTGTTCCCTTTTGTTTGGTAGAGTAATAAGGAATAAACATTTTTTTCAGATTTTCTTCTGAAATTCCTATTCCATTATCAATAAACTCAAGCTGTATATAATGTGAAGGAGGATTTTTATCTTCCTCAACAGCTTGAATTATCAAATCCCCCCCATCTGGCATGGCATCAATGGCATTCCTTACTAAATTGGAGAAAGCTCTTCGCAACTGTTCACAATCTGCATAGAGAGGTGGGATTTTACTCAAATATTCAATTTTTATTTTTACGTTATCCTGCATGTTCTCATAAAGAAAAACCATGCTATCAAGTAACTCCTGAAGATCCATCCACTCTTTCCTTAATTTTGGCATACGGGCAAAGGCAGAAAATTCATCTACAATCTTTTGCAGATTATGGACTTCTTCAAGAATGGTCTTCGTCGACTCATTAAAAGTTTCTTCCAAATCATCATCTTTATCTCGGTACGATCGCCTGAGATTTTCAATTGACAGAGCAATTGGAGTTAATGGATTTTTGATTTCATGGGCAATGCGGCGCGCCACTTCCCGCCATTCAGCCATTTTTATTGCTGTAACTAGCTTTTCCCGGTTATCTTTCAACTCATGAGCCATGTAATTAAAAGCCTTAATCAAGGTAGCTATTTCATCTTTACCTTTAACAGGTATCTCCTGTTCGTAGTTACCTTGTGCAATAGCCACAGCTCCATCTACAAGTGCTTGAACGGGTCGTGTAATCCTGCGGGCAGTTAAATAACCAATCAAAACAGCAAGTAATAAAGCTACTGCAGTGACTGTAATAAAACCATGATTTAATTCTCTTACCGTCTGTTCAATCACCTGGTTAGACACTAGTACCACCATCGAACCAAGAACTTTATTAGATCCTTTGAGTTTATGTACGCCGGCTATATAATAATCACCTTTCAATCGAAATGATGATATCTTTATATCTTTGGTGGATAAGGATCGCTTGATAAAATCGGGCTCTATATATAAACCAGCATCATCATCCCCACTTGGAGTCTGAATTGAACTCATGGAAGCCGCCTCAGGACGCAGCAATATAACTTCAGCAGCGCTGAGACGATGAAGTCTTTTTAGATACTCACGATTCAAAACATATCCACCCATCAAAACACCAATGACCTCACCTCTTTGTTCAATAGGCACTGCGGATTTAATGGCCAGGAAGTTTTCAGATAACATTTGCTGTCTTACGATGTTAACAACTGTTACACCACTTATGGCAGAAATGAATAATGGATCTTTCGTACGATCTTCTCCTGCTCTACCAGGCTCATGCCCTGATGCCAACAATATTCCGTCTTTATCACACAACTCCAACAAATCAAGTCCTGTTGATTCTTTGATATCGTTTAATTGAAGGGCTAATCCAGCATAGTCAGGTGAACCATCATCCGTCCTAAGTAATATTTTTCTTTTTAAATCAACAATTTTTGCTGTCTGTCCCAACTTTTGGACAACATCCTTATGCCGCAAATCCAATTCAGTGCTGATTGCACGCAGAGCGCCTTCCACTCGGTCCTGACTCATTTTATAAAACTGATCTTCGACAATTCGCATGGAAAAGTATGCGATGGCCAATAACGACGCAACGAGTAAAAATATCAATGATAGTAATAATTTAGTTCGAATGCTTATTCGAATAAACGATAGAGGGGACTTATCAAATTGATCAAATATGTTTTTAGCTTTCATGCTTCACCAAGCCCTATATCAAATTACTTTTATTAATATCTACTATTGTAATGTTAAAAAGAAAAGCCGTTACCGATTATTTCGGTAACGGCTTTTAATTACAATCAGCCTTATTTATCTTTTTCTGGAACAGGGAAAGATATTATCTTATAGGCACCCTGTTGTGAGAGTGTCCTGAAAAGAATTTTTTCACCTGATTTTTTAGCTGAGAAGGACTTTATTATTTCTTTCAAATCCTTGGCAGGTTTGCGGTCTATTTCCAAAATAATATCATTTTCTCTAAAGCCCAGTTGGAAGGCTTGAGAATCCTGATCCACTGCAGTAATGATGAGTGTATTTGCGATATAGTTTACACCTCTTTGCTTGGCCAAATTCTCAGATAGTAGTTGTAAGGTAAGCCCCCATTTCTTATACGAATCACTTGCCAAGGCATCTGATTCGTCAGTCCGTTCACCAATCTTCACATTTAGAACGACCTCTTTACCATCTCGAATCACTTTTACAGGGACCGTTTGTAATGCCTTGGTCATAGCAACCATACTTTGCAATTCATAAACAGTCTCAACAGGCTTATTATTAAAACTGATAATTACGTCATATTCTTTTAATCCAGAGTTGGCCGCAGGACTATTCTCAACTACTTTTGCAACCAAAACGCCCTTATTCTGAGACAATCCCATTTGTTGTGCTTTTTCAGCATTTAATTCATCCATGAAAATACCCAGATAGCCACGAGTCCATTTACCATTCTGAATTAAATCACCCATTACCTGCCTTGCTAAATTTATGGGAATAGCGAAACCAAGACCAGCAGATTGAGCAACACCCTGAGTAGCTATAGCCTTATTAATACCAACAATTCGACCATTCAAATCTACCAGAGGTCCCCCACTGTTACCGGGATTCATTGCTGCATCTGTTTGAATTAGATTTTCATACTGGGAAAGACCTAATTCTCTTCCCATCCCAGAAATGATACCTTGTGATACAGAACCTGAAAAAGAAAAAGGAGAACCAAAAGTAAACACAATTTGGCCTACTTCCAAAACGTCTGAATCACCCAATTCTGCTTCAGAATAATTATCTCCATCAACCTTGATTACCGCCAAGTCAGTACTCTCATCATTTCCAATAATCTTTGCTTCTTTAGTTCGTCCATCACTCAAAGTGACAGTTAATTGATCGGCTTGAGCGACTACATGATTATTGGTGAGGATATAACCATCTTTACGGATAATTACTCCTGAACCCCGACTCTGTAATTCCTGTCGCTGGGGGGCAGAAGGGGGAAAACGTCTAAAAAACTGTTGGAACATAGGATCGTCGAACATTCCACCAAAAGGATCTTGTTGGGTTTGTTGGCGTGTCACTATTTTTTTAGCACTTATATCAACAACGGAAGGTTTCACTCTCTTAATTACAGATATAAAACTTTTCTGCAATTCAAATGCTGCTGGACCCGACTTTGTAGCTTGTTCAGCACCAATTGCTGGAATCGTAAAAACAACTGACATTATCAGGATTCCACCTGATAATAGAGATTTTAGAGATTTTTGTTTGAATTTCATATAACCTCCCAAATAGTAATGATTGGTTTATTGGATATTCATTTCACGCAACCGTCTAATTCTTTCCTGAGTAGGCGGATGCGTAGAAAATAGATTCATTAAGGAAGAACCACGAAGGGGATTTACAATAAACATATTGGCAGTAGCCTCTGTTGCATGCATTGGGATTACTTCAGCACCTCGCTCTAATTTTTCTAAGGCGCTAGCCAGTCCCCACGAACTTCCTGCAAGGGTTGCACCAGTAGCATCAGCGGCATATTCCCTTGAACGGGAGATAGCCATTTGTAATAAAGTGGCCGCCAAAGGCATAACAATTAATCCTACAATTAATGCTATTGGATTAACTCCTCGCCCATCCTCATCTCGGCCACCAAAGCCCCCGAATAAAGCAGTCCATCGTGCGATAGAGACGATAAACATGATGGTTTGGGCAAATGTAGATGCAATAGTAGAAATCAAGATATCTCGATTTTTTACATGGGCTAGCTCATGGGCTAAAACACCTTTAAGTTCCTCATAAGAAAGCAGCTGTAAGATACCAGATGTAACAACAATTGCTGCATTCTGTGGATTTCTTCCCGTTGCAAAAGCATTGGGAGTCGGATTATCCATCCAATAGATTTTGGGCATTGGCATTCCCGATTTGTGTACCAGCTCGTTCATAGCTCTATAAACATCGGGTACCTGATGTGCATCTATGGGTCTAGCCCCATACATTTTCAACACGATCTTATCTGAGAACCAATATTGAAACCCATTCATCCCTAAGGCAATAATAAACCCAAGAGCAAGGCCCATGGATGGATTTTGCGGCATCAATAATTGTCCAACAAACATTAGTAGGACTGTCATGCCTACCATTAAAAGTGCTGTTTTAAAATAATTCATACAAAACTCCTACGACTTAGTGTAAATAGCCGAAACCGAAGTTCATTAAGATATTACATTCATGGTACGACTAAGGTTTACTTGGCTGGATTACATGTTCAATAAAATTTTATGAATAGTCTGTCTTATCTGACTTAATTGAATAGGCTTACGTAATAGCTCAAAAGCGCCAGCATTAATTGCCCAAGTATTAATTTCTTCTCCAGAATAACCAGTTAACATAACAACCGGTAAATTAATATTGATTTGCTTAATCTCTTTGAGCACATCTATTCCGTTTTGACCTGGTAACTCAAAATCAAGAAAAACTAAATCCAGCCATTTTTCACGAACGATCCGAGTAGCTATATATCCATTTTCAGCTATCTCAGTATTAAACCCATCGCGAAGAAATATTTCCCGCAAAGTATCACGGATGGCTTCATCATCATCAACAACCAATATTGTGGTATTTGGATGAGTATTCATGATCCTTTTCCTTATTTATTCAGGTCATATATACGAGTGATGCGAAATACATACCATTTTCATAAATTATCAGTAGCAAATCACCACTTATTGTATAAGATATTCTAAAAATTAGGGTTAAATAAAAAATAGAAAAGGAAAAACTATAGTCAGCCCTTCGAAAAAAGCCAGGATGCTTGCCAATATGGCGTGCCAATAAGACTAATATGATGTTTCAACAACTTCAAATCGAAACTTATTCAAAGATTTCATAAGATTGAGAGCAAAATCACCTAATTGATCTTCACCCGTATCACTAACAGCCAGCTTAATATGTGCTGCATCTATTTGAATTTGATTGAATGTAGGATCAATGGGGATCCAATGACCATCTAAATAAACTTCATCCCACATATGATAAAAATAGCCAGACTCAACAGCTGCCAAACCAACCACCAGCCGGGTGGGTATCCCTAATGAACGACTTAATCCAGCAAAGAGAACAGCATGTTCTGTACAATCCCCTTTACGACTTCGTAAGGTTTCCAAGGCAGTTCCAAATCCAGTGTCAAAACCTTTTTTTTGGATGTGGTTGTGAACCCATTCATTTAATGTAGTAACAGCTTCCCAAGAATTCTCTACAGTTCCAATGGCTAATTGGGCAGTTAACATGACATCAGGATGACTTGCCTCAACATAAGGACTGGATGAGGTATAAATAGACATAGCAGAAGGTAAGTTTTGGATAGGATACATACTCTGGATACTGCTAACAGACAGTGAATTTTGAAGAATTAATAAGCCTTTATCTTTGTCTTTCCATTTTTGACGGTCATCAGTGGGGAAAAGAGTCTGAATATTTTTATCAGAAACTGGAATCACTTTTAATACAAGTTTTTTTAATTTCTGAGGTTCTTTCAAAGGACGATCAATCTTGACCCCAGAAAGGTCAGTAACATCCACTTTTTGGGAGAACTCTTCGGCCTTCTGGGGAGTTGTTTTGATCATTTCAATACCATAACTTCCTACAACACATTTTATGAGTACTCCCTCTGGAGTTATATAACTAAGTCCACTTAACTCATCGGCACCAGAATACTCACTCCGAACGGGATAAACATTCCAAGCAGTTCCATTCACATGAATAGTGGTTTTATCACTTACTGAAAGCAGCATATGAAATGATTTGTTTAACTCAGGACTATATATATCAAATGATTTACTCCAACCCGATTTCAGACCCTTCTTCATTATTTTATACATCACAGAAGATTCAAATTCCCCATCATCACTCCATGGTTTCACTGATGATGTCGTAGCGTTTCCTAATATTGTTAATACTTCAAGCTGATTTCCAAGATTTCGTGTCTGGATAGTCCTGTGTGATCCCATCAGAGATTCATTGTAATACGAAAATACCGGGCTTCCCTGCTTATTCAGAACAACACCCATATCCTGCATTACTTCAAATTCAATACCAAATCGCATTAGTTTACTGACAACCTGACTGCGAATTAAAACTGATTTCTGTTTATTCCAAACAGTGGTTTCTTCCCACGTATGAAGATAACCAATTTTTTCAGAGTTCATTAAAACATCTAGCCAGTTATCCATTTTGTTTGGAGAGAATGAGGCATACAAATAAACAGGTAGAAACAAAGAAATAATTGAAATGATGAAGGTTAAACGGCGCATTAACAATGTCCTTTCCAGTCAGTTTCCCTTAATACTTAATCAATCAGAAAGACATGTCAAGCAAAATAGCCTGAAGGATAGTTCCCTTCAGGCTATTAATATCAGCTCATTATCTTAATAAGAGCCAGCCAGTTGAGTCAAAACTAATTCAAGGAATAAGGCATTAATAACAGATGACGTGATGGAGTCCGGAGCCACATCCCCATTCGGAGCTATATACTGAGGAAGCAAATGATTACTAGTCCTGTATTTCTTAAACTGTTGAATTAAAACTTGAGTTTCGAGAGGATTATCACTGACCAGCGCTCTTTGTATCAAGGATTCCATAGATATCTTAGATGTTTTTTGGCCGGTTTCTTGAATTCCTTCAACACTGACACCTTTACGATAATCCGGATTAGATTGAGATAAGACATACTGTCGGGTATTTTGATATGTTTCTGAATCTGAATCCAAAAACCCGATAAAAGGTGCCGAGATCAAACTTGGATATACAGGGCTGTCACTGACAAGATAGTTCCCTAACCCATCAGTTTCATAAATATACATCAAACCAGTTTGTGGATTTTCGACAATACCAAATCGTTCAATTCCTAAATTAACATCACTTTGTAATTCAGCTAATTCATCTGCTAAATCCAATTCCGAATAAACATCACGAAAGATTTCGATGAGTAAGCTTAATGTTACAGAAACCATCATTTGGACCGGAATATTATAGTTATATTTACATAAAGTTCCATCCGGTCGATACGCTGACCAAATCATTCCGGTATCACCAACTGGATTGATTTCAGGTTTTTGTCCCGGTAACAGGGTCCCTTCTAATTCCTGCAACAAATCATAGGAGGATAATTCATTATGTTTTTGTTCACTACGAAGAATGTCAATAATAGTTGAAAGGGCCGCATGGGTCGTTTCATTAAAAACCGATTCATCACCGGTTGTCATCCAGTATGTACCCAACAGTTGAACCGGAGCTAATAAAGCATCGAGAGCAAACTCACGACAAACAGGCCGAGGGACGGCACCTAATAATTTGTCACTACCCTCTTGTATGGAATCCAGGTGGAATTGATTAGCATACGCATCCGATAAGATCATCTGGAAAAGAGATGTCAACCCACCTCTTACCACCTGCTGTAAAGCAGCATCATCACGACATATTAAACACAAAGGCTGAAGAATCCGAACAGTATCTCGGATACTCATCTGATTCGAAACAGTACTGGTTACCTGAACTCGACCATCCGATAATAAACGCAGAGACTGTGTCCATATTTGTTCAAGAGCACTGCAAAACATAGCCTTCAATATGGGGTCCTGAAGAGCAATTTGTTTCAAAACAACATCAATTTTAGGAGAATAAATAGGTTCAGACATAGTAATTCATCGTAGCAGGTGTTATTTAATAGAGTCAATGAAATTTAAGGTAAAATATGAACATGGAAAGGTACTATACCTTGCCAAATGACTGCAATTTAAGGTTAAATGGTATTACTTATGTCAATTATAATCATATTATTCATACTTGGAATTTGTATCGGCAGCTTTTTGAATGTTGTAATATACCGAATGCCGGAAGGACTCTCCATAGTCACCCCTCGTTCACATTGTTTTAAGTGTCAGAAGATGATTGAGTGGTATGACAATATCCCCCTGTTAAGTTACATAATCCTACGAGGCAAATGTCGCCATTGCGGAGCGGGATATTCACCCCGATATTTTCTGGTGGAATTATTGACTGGAATACTTTTCCTGGTAGTAAACTGGGCGTTTAAGGGGCCAAATGCGGCGTCATTTGTTTTTACGATTGTTACCTGTATGTTGATTGCCATATCTTTTATTGACTTGGATCATTTCATCATCCCTGATGAGTTATCACTTAGTGGGATTGTTTTTGGATTGGTCGTAGCCGTCATACTATGCTTCAAACCCACCACAAATGGATTATTCCCAGTTGAGAATCCCAACAATCTGCTATTCCCAGTTTTTAAAACTTGGGCACCATTAGTTGATTCATTTTTAGGATTACTCCTCGGGGGAGGAATACTCTGGGGCATCGGGTTAATTGCCCAGGCAATTCTAAAAAAGGAAGCAATGGGGGGAGGCGATGTAAAACTTCTGGCTTTTGTTGGTGCTTTTACAGGATGGATGCCAATCATTCTCGCTTTAATGATTTCGTCATTGGTTGGTTCAATCGTTGGAATCATCCAGCTATATCTTATGAAACGAAAAGATAGTGAGACAGAATTAACGGGACACTATATTCCTTTCGGTCCATTTCTGGCAATTGGTTCATTAATATCCATTTTGTGGGGACATCTGATAATTGAGTGGTATTTGAATCTTTTAACCCCCGATGTTTCCACAATGATAAATGGGCCCCGAGGAATGCCATGATCTCAAGCATTACCGGTACAACCGCTTTATTTGGGGTCATAGGTAATCCCATCAGTCATTCATATTCTCCTATCATGCACAACGCTGCATTTCAAAACCTGGGCCTAAATGCAGTATATGTTCCTCTGGAAGTTCCCTTAGATAAAGTTTCAGAAGCACTCGTTGGGATTCATACAGTCCATTTTATTGGAGTAAATGTAACCATTCCCTTCAAAGAAGTCATCGTTCCCTATATTGGAAAACTTTCCAAAAGAGCTACGATCGTCGGGTCCGTCAATACATTACATTGGACGGAGAACCGATATCATGGATACAACACCGATGGAGAGGGCTTTAAACGCTCTCTAGACGAAGATATAGCGTTTAGCTTAGAAGGAGCCCATGTCGTCATTATTGGCGCAGGTGGAGCCGCTAAGGCCGTTGCAACGGAATGTGCCATGGGGGGAGTCAAAAGCATTACTCTTGCTGGACGCAATGAAAAGAAACTAACCGAGTTAGCGTATCGAATTCAACAGTTTTTTCCGACCATCCGATTGGATATAATCGGACCAGATTTAACACCCCTGTCTTCCTATGTAAAAAAAGCTGATTTGTTAGTAAATGCCACTCCCGTTGGAATGAAACCAGGAGATTCCACACCTATTCCAGCAGATTGGTTACACTCAAAATTATCGGTCATCGATCTTATATACAATCCATCTGTTACCCCATTATTGGCTGCAGCAAAAGACCGAGGATGTCCCTGCACAAATGGGATGACCATGTTGATTGCCCAGGGTGCCGCCTCATTTAAAATCTGGCTGAATGTGATGCCCCCATTAGCAGTGATGCGGACAGCCATAGAAAATCATTTAAACCGAGTTCATAAAAACTAAGGGAGTACACTTATGCCCATTCGATACTTTACCGCTGGCGAATCACATGGTCCAGCTCTATCTGCCATCATTGAAGGACTTCCTGCAGGATTACCCCTGTCAGCAGAACAAATAAATGAAGATCTTTACCGCCGACAGCAGGGATACGGTCGTGGTGGAAGAATGAAGATTGAAACGGATCAGGTAGAAATCACCTCAGGGGTACGATTTGGGAAAACACTGGGAAGCCCGGTCACATTAGTTGTCGTTAACAAAGATTGGCAAAACTGGACAGAGAAGATGTCCATTACACCCTTGGATAATTACGATTCCATTCAAAAAGTAACCAGACCCAGACCAGGGCATGTCGATTTAGGTGGAATGGTCAAATACGAGTTTGATGATGCGAGAAATGTGCTCGAACGCTCAAGTGCACGAGAAACTACAATGAGAGTAGCCGTAGGAGCCGTCGCAAAGTCATTGCTTCACGAATTAGGAATCGAAATAGTCGGATATCTGGTATCTCTGGGAGATATAACTGCAAAACCCATTCCATCAGATATATCCATAGCAACCATTAAAGAAAAAACTAACAATTCTCCCTTTAGAGTTTTTGACAATTCAGTTGAAGATTCCATGAAAGCTGCTGTTGATACAGCAAAAAGAAATGGGGATACGTTGGGAGGTATCCTGGAAGTGATTGCTGAAGGACTTCCTGTCGGATTAGGGTCTTATGTTCAGTGGGATAAAAAGCTGGATGGACGACTGGCTCAAGCCGTTATGAGTATCCAGGCAATCAAAGGGGTTGAAATAGGTATGGGCTTTGATGGAGCAAGGAAACCGGGTAGTCAGGTCCATGATGCTCTTTATGTCGAAAACGGCACAATTTATCGGAAAACAAACAGAGCGGGTGGATTAGAAGGTGGCGTAACAAATGGAGAAAGATTGATTATCAGAGCTGCCATGAAACCCATTGCCACATTGATGTATGCATTGGAATCCGTGAATCTCACATCCATGTCTCCAGAAAAGGCCTCTGTTGAACGCTCAGACGTCTGTGCAGCGCCGGCAGCAGCCGTCATTGCGGAAGCAGTGGTGGCTATTGAGCTGGTAAAATCTCTTCAGGAAAAGTTTGGAGAAGACACTGTTTCTGAAATGAAGCAGAACATGATTCATTATCAATCCAAATTCCCTTATTTAAAATCTAGATTAACAGCTTATTAACTTGCAACTTGGTGGGTGTTCATCTAAAATTATATATCTCAACTAAATGATTACTCGGGGCGTAGCGCAGCCTGGTTTAGCGCACTCGCTTGGGGTGCGAGAGGTCGGCCGTTCGAATCGGCTCGCCCCGACCATTTACTCCCAAATGCCACAAATCTTCGCTTTATCCTACCCAAACTATATATAAATCGTTTTCAGTTATTTCTCATCTTAGTCTTAACGAAGAATAGTATGCTGAGTATGAACGAACGTGATTCGAAGAAGCATCGAACAAGATCCATCTCGTTCGATATTCAATCAAATCCTTTTTGAACAGGTAATTTATTGCTAACAGAAGAGGTTAGAGTATAAATAGAAGAAAATAATAGATACTTTTATTTTCTGCGTGGTTGGACAGGTCGGCTTAACATATCCCGGAGTGAATACAATTCTTTTTTCGCATCCTCAATAATAGAATATAAATCCGGTTTTCGCACTTGTTCTGTCTGTTTCTGGGTCAGTTTCTTGCGTGCGCCAGCAATTGTGTAATTCTCGTCTCGGAGAAGCTCTTTGATCTCCAGTATTTTTTCAATATCTTTCTTTTTATACTTCCGCTGTCCCTTGGATGTTTTGGTAGGCTTTAACTGAGTAAACTCACTCTCCCAATATCGAAGAACATAAGGTTTCACACCCGTGAGTTCACTGACCTCACTTATGTCGAAATACAACTTATTGGGTATTTTAATTTTGTCGTCCTGCATTCCCAAATCCATCTTTAAGTAATAGGTGAAGTATATCGATGTAACTATAATCTTGTCAACTAATATTCTAAAATACTATTTATTTTAAGACAAAAAAAATCCGCATCTTTAACATGAAAGATGCGGCCCGTTTAGGGTTAATCAGGATTTCTTGTTTGTTAACGCTTTTTGAGACTATTTTTGACCAGGAAGTAATGCATTGTATAAAGTACAGCATTCAGTGAATATCTTGCCACGGTCAATGCCAACATGCTGGTCAGTCCTAATACGATGATGGCTTCAGTAATCTGTATCATTGTTTCTTATTATCTCCTTGTCCTCATAAGGACATTTATTATAGAAGCAATTATCGTACCAATATTTAAAATAACATGCTATCATCATATTTATCAATGATTTACATTTATATAACAAAGAAATTAATCAGTCTAATTGATTTAAGTTGTGTCATGGAACACACAGAGTTATCCTTGTTTGTGTCAAAACATCAAATCCCTTGCTTGCAATGATTGATTTGACACCACCCCAGGAAAACAGGAATATATACAGTAAAAAGATGTTGTAATTATTTAGAGGAAAGAAACATGAGAACACAATTTGGAATAGCTTCCTGGCTTTTATTAATAGTCGTCGTAATGTCTTTACTGTTAACCATTGCCTTTGCCGCACAGAATATTCGACTAAGAACAGAACTGAGTAAAGTTAAGGATGAGATTGGAACCATTGCCGATCAAAAAGATGATGTTACCAACCTCCAAACTCAAGTAGATACACTTAAAAAAGAAAATGCTGAGCTAACTCAACAACTTAATCAGGCCAAGGCAAATATTAAAACATTAGAAACAAAACCTAAAGCAACGAAAGTATCTACTCCCAAACGAACCACGAGTTCCAAAAAGACCACTTCAAAATCAAGACGAAGAAGATAATCAATCACTTTGCCCTCTTGTATATGTGAAGTGACGATAAGTATATTTTTGCGATATTATAGAAAGTAACGGGGTTTTATTATCTATAAAAACTCTTGTGATGATGTGTTTTATCGGAGGATAATGAGTGCCTGAATTAAGAAAAGATCCGATAGTAGGTCGTTGGGTAATTATTGCAACCGAACGCGGTAAAAAACCCAGTGATTTCGGAAAGGAAACCGCTTTCAAGAAAAGCGGCTTCTGCCCTTTCTGTTATGGCAATGAAGATAAGACTCCTCCAGAAGTACTTTCATATCGGGAAGCTGGCACCTACCCTAACTCCCCTGGGTGGTGGACCCGGGTTGTTCCCAACAAATTTCCCGCCTTGCAAATCGAAGGAGAGTTAAATAAACAAGGGGAAGGCATCTATGATCGAATGAACGGGATTGGTGCTCATGAGGTAGTTATTGAGTCTCCAGATCATAATGCACATCTGGCAGATTTGGATGATAAACATATTCAAGAAGTAATCTGGGCTTACCGAGACCGGTATATCGATTTAAAAAAAGACAGTCGATTCAAATATATTGTGATATTTAAAAACCATGGCAGTGCCGCAGGCGCATCCATGGAACATACCCATAGTCAAATTATCGCCACTCCAATTATTCCCAAACGTGCTATTGAAGAAATGGAAGGTTCTAAGCGGTATTATGACTACAGGGATCGTTGTGTGTTCTGTGACATCATCACCCAGGAACGCCTATCTAAAGTGCGCCTGGTTGAGGAGAACAGTGAGTTTCTGTCCTTCTGTCCATTTGCCTCTCGTTTTCCATTTGAAACTTGGATTATGCCGAAAAGACATTCGTCTTCCATCGAAAATCTAAAAAAGTCTGATGTGGTTGATTTTGCTCAAATATTGAAGTCAACTCTGAAACGACTTCATACTACATTGGAAGACCCACCTTATAACTACATCATTCATTGTTCACCCTGTGATACATCAGAATCGCCCACTTATCACTGGCATATGGAAATTATGCCAAAACTTACAAAAGTCGCCGGATTTGAATGGGGAACGGGGTTTTATATTAATCCCACGCCACCAGAACATGCAGCTCAATGCCTCCGGGATGTCGTCATCGAAAGAGAAGACACAAAACCACCCGAGGAACATGCCCCAGACAGATCAGCTATTATTGCTGGATAATTAATTCAAAGATAAAAAGCTCCTGTTCATGACAAGAACAGGAGCTTTTATTTTTAATCCAGTTTTATTTTGCAAAGTTTGCAGCGACAAAGTCCCAATTCACCAAATTCCAGAAATTCTCAACATATTTGGGCCGTGCATTTCGATAATCAATGTAATAAGCATGTTCCCAAACATCACAGGTTAATAATGGCACTTTTCCATCCCGCAAAGGAGTGGCTGCATTCGAAGTACTGACAATCTCCAAACTACCATCAACATTCTTAACCAACCAGGCCCAGCCCGATCCAAAAGTACCTATCGCTGCTAATGAAAACTTTTCCCTAAAGATATCAAATGAACCAAAAGCTTTATTGATAGCTTCAGAAAGGGGTCCAATCGGATTGGCTCCTTTATTGGGAGTCAGGCAATTCCAATAAAATGAATGGTTCCAAACCTGTGCAGCGTTGTTAAAAATACCCCCACTGGATTTCATAACAATCTCATCTAATGACATATTTTCAAATTCAGTTCCGGGTATTAATTTATTAAGGTTGGCAACATAGGTAGCATGATGTTTCCCATAATGATACTCAATTGTTTCCGCAGAGATGTAAGGTACTAATGCATCTTTTGAGTAAGGTAGTTCTGGTAACTTGTGTTCCATCTTAAAGCCTCCTTAGAGTTATCACACACAATTCATATTCTCATTATAATCATAAAAAAGACTTATAGATGACTTATTCATCCATAATTGAAGATGCAACGATATTACTTACTAATGCACGAACTCTTCCCGCGTCACCTTTTCCATCAGGATGAACTCGATTTGTCAGCAACACAATAAAGGTCTGTGAGGTAGGATCCACCCAAACAGAAGTACCTGTCCAGCCTGTATGACCAAATCCACCACGAGGGAATATATCACCCCGCTGACCAGCATATGAGGTCCCAATCACCCACCCAAATCCATAATCACGCGCAGCTACCGGTGATTGATTTTTTGTCATTTCTCTAATTGTGAGAGGACTAAATATCCTGACACCATCAATCACCCCGCCATTTAAAAGCATTTGGAAATATACAGCCATATCATCCACGGTTGAGAACAATCCAGCATGCCCTGCTACACCCTTAAGAGCATAAGCGATGGGATCATGTACTTCACCCTGCATCATCTTGCCACCACGAGGCTCCGTGGCTGCACATTGAGCTTTCCATGAATCAGGAGGCAAGTATCCAGTATGTTCCATCCCCAGTCGGCTATATAGATTTTTTGCAACAAACTCATTTTCAGGAACACCCGATACTCGAGTGATGATCTCACCCAGTAACACAAAACCCAAATCAGAATAAACAAATTTTGTTCCAGGCTCGTAGGCTGTATCTTTAGAACATATATCAGCAATGATGCCATCCCGGTCCAGATTCTTAGTTGCATAACGATCCCAGGCTGGCAAACCAGAACAATGCGTTAATAAATAAGCTACAGGAACATCAGCCTTACCTTTGACTTCAAATCCTGGTAAATATTTGGCAACAGGGTCTTGTAATCTTATTTTCCCGTCTTCAACCAACAACATAATTCCACTGGCAGTAGCCATTGGCTTTGTAATCGAGGCCATATCAAAGATGGTATCAACCGTCATCTTTTCTTGACGAGGAGTTACCATCCTGTATCCATATGCTTTTTTATAAACAATTTTACCTTTATGAGATACAAGCAATACAGCACCAGGAATCTCTTTGTTTTTAATACTTTCATCAATAACTCTGTCTACGCGTTTAAGGCGATCACTCGACATTCCCACAGATTCGGGTGTGTCCATAGGTAAAGTCCTTCCCCATACATGATTTGTAAAACTTATGGAAATTAATAACACAGAGATTAAGAAACATTTTTTTAATATCATCATAAGCCCTTCCTAAGCATAAAGTTAATTACCCGCAAATTCTAACACAGCCATTATTTAGATATTCAAAGGAACCATTATTATCTGATAGCAATCGGCATGTATAAGTGTTTTTTCACGGAAATCAAACAGTTATTTTGCTTACCAGTCAAAAGGATTTGACGGAGGAGTACCATCATCTTCATCCTTGGCTTTTTCTAATGATTCACGAAATATCTCATCCATTTTTGATTTTCGTTCCTTATCCTTTTCTTTTGCCTTTTTGAATTGTTCTTCTGCTTCAGATTTTCTCTTCTGTACTTTCAGGAAAGCATCTTGCAAACGGTCTCCAGTAGACTCCTCTACGATGGGTTTGCGTATCTCCAAAACTTTCTTCTCAAAGGGATCAATTACCAATATACTGTCACAGCATGGACATTTAATTTGTATTGGTTCTCTTCTCATGTTTGGATTCTAACCTCCAATTTCTAAATCATTGAGTAAGTATATTTTTACTGTATTTTATATGTAACCTTATAGATGCGCATAATAATTCTGATTCTACCGTTTTCCATATTACTTTATAACCCTATAAATATTGACAGCAATATTGAGTAATACATACAACAGTCTATTCTTTGCCTATGTTAGGATTATTTCTTAAATAAAAATAATAATTATGGCAACATGTTAGAAAGGATATTACATAATGACTCACTTAAATATTGGTGTTATTGGTGCTGGTGGCAGAGGTTATTTGTCTGGTCATGCACATAAACCTGAACAGGGTGTTAAAATCACAGCGGCGGCGGATATTGTTCCTTCTGCCCTGCAAAAATACAAAGAACTATACGGTTCTGATGTTTTTACCACCGACGATTACCATAAATTAATCGCTAAACAAGATATTGATGCGGTCTTTATTACGGCCCCTGATTACCTCCATGAAACAATTGCTGTAGATGCTCTAAAAGCTGGGAAACATGTTTATTTAGAAAAACCTATGGCAATTACTATTGATGGCTGTGATCGGATTCTCAAAACAGCTTTTGAATGTAAAAAAAAGCTCTACTTAGGACATAATATGAGACATATGCCCATCATTCAAAAAATGAAGAAACTAATTGATGATGGTGCTATTGGGCAAATCAAAGCTGCCTGGTGCAGGCATTTTGTTGCCTATGGGGGAGATGCTTACTTTAAAGATTGGCATGCTGACAGGACAAAATCAACAGGGCTCCTTCTACAAAAGGGTGCACATGATATAGATGTCTTACATTGGCTTTGTGGTGGGTACACCCAGAAAGTAACTGCTATGGGTGGATTAACTGTATATGATCAAATAACTGATAGACATTCTCCAGAAGAACGGGGAGATGCCACATGGTCACATAATAATTGGCCTCCGCTGTCACTAAAAGGATTAAATCCAGTAATTGATGTGGAAGATATTAGTATGATGCTCATGCAATTAGATAATGGTGTTTTTGCTTCATATCAACAATGCCATTACACCCCTGATGGATGGAGAAATTATACTTTTATTGGTACTGAAGGACGTTTAGAAAACTTTGGTGACTATTCAGGGGATTCCGTGATTAAGCTCTGGGATAAACGACATCATTATCAGGATCATGGTGATGTTGAATATCGTTTATCTTGTGACTTAGAAGGTCATGGCGGTGGCGATCCCAATATCGTAAGCGAATTCATACGATATATTAGAGAAGGCGGCAAAGTTAAAACTTCCCCCATTGCTGCCAGAATGAGTGTCGCAGCAGGTTGCCAAGCCACACATTCCATCAGAAATGGCTTTATGCCAACAGACATTCCACCAGTTGCTAAGGAAATCGTCGATTATTTTAACCAAGATTTAGAAATATAAACTAACAATCTCAAATTTAAAAAGAGCCTAATTGTTATTTACAATTAGGCTCTTTGATTTTTACTATTTGATGTATTTATCAAGTATTTCTTTTTGCTCAAGAATAGACTTTATCAATCTTATCTGCGTTTTTGCGCGAGTAAGGTTATGTTCTGGATACTGGATTTTATAGTAGGTATCACCATTAAGATAATCACCCAGAAAACGAATTGCCTGTTCATAGGTAATTACTATTCCTGCATTTACCAAGTTAGTCTTTTCATCTAAAGTCAGAAAACCGCTAGTTTCTGATAAGAAGCCTTCAACCAAACCAGCAAACATATCACTTCTACAAAAGACTTTACTTAAATCGGTTTCATCTTCATCACAAGGACTTGTACCTGTTCGTACCATATCACCAAAGTCATAAAGTGCCAATCCAGGCATCACAGTATCTAAATCAATCACACAAAGAGCTTCTCCACTATCCTTGTCTAACAATACATTATTAAATTTCGTATCGTTGTGAGTAACTCTTATCGGAACATTAAGACCAAGTAATAAATCAGCCCAAGCCTGTTGCTCTAGCAAGTACTTAACTTCATCTGAGCAGGTTTTAACTCTATCAAAATTATCCTGATTTAAAACAGATACAAAATTGCATAATCTACTCGGAGTATCATGGAATCCCGGGATTGTTTCTATTAAATCACTTCCAGGAAAGTCCTGAAGCATTTTTTGAAAACATCCAAAACCTTTTGCAGCATGATATGCTTGTTCAGGTCGATTAAAAGTCTCATACGTACAGGAATTCTCAATCAACAACATAACTCGCCAATAATTTCTCTCTTCATCGATTACTAAATATTGACCTTCATAAGTTGGGATTGGTGTCATTACTTTGCGATCAATGTCAGAGGTTCCTTGTAATTCCAGTTTTCTCCGAATATGACTGGTAACCTTTACAATATTCTCAGTTAATCCAACAGGTTCTTTGAATATTAAGTGATTAATTCTTTGAAGAACATATCGGACAGAATGATTATCAATTGTGACAGCATATGTATCATTGATATGACCATTGCCAAAAGGAATGATTGAGATAGGGTCTCCTGCTAAGACAAAACATCTGGCAAGAGAAAATAAATATTCGTTTGTCATTTACCAAAGCTTCTCGGGATATATTCCCTGATTAATTAGAGATTGGATACTGTTGATTACAGTTTTCTTATCTTCTGGATAAGTAACACCAAACCAACAAGCATGTGTCTTATTTATTCTTACACGCGCCAAGTGACGGTGTATCAAATCATTTATAACGGTGGGAATAAAGAATTCACTTTTCATTTCATTTCCATGCTTTTGAAGAAAGGAAACAAATAGTTCATCTAAAAAGCCAAACAAGGATGGAGTGAACCCCCACATATTCATGGATACCGTTTCGTCACCAGACAAGTTACTAACAGTGCCATCTTCAGCAGTATAACGAGCAGCTGAACCATTTCTTTCAATGTTTGTATACTCTACAACAGACTTTAAATTATTACATTCATCCGCAGTACATACACCGCGAGACACACTACCATAATCGGATAGTGTATTTCGTAACACATATCCCACCATTGAATAATCTAAATATTCCGTTGTATCGTGAGCGTTTGAGAGGTAATCACACATTACTTGAAAGGAGTGTGATCCATAAAAATCATCACCATTAATCACACCAAAAGGTTCCTGAATTTCATTTTTAGCCACTAAAATTGCATGTCCTGTACCCCATGGTTTTTTCCTGCCACTGGGAACAGAAAATCCCTCAGGTATAGCATCTAATTCCTGGAAAACATATCGAACATCTATCTGCGATTCATATTTTTTGCTCAATTTTTCTTTAAATGCTTCCTCAATGTCTTTACGAATAACAAAAACTATTTTCCCAAATCCAGATCTAATTGCATCATAAATTGAATAATCGATAATAGTCTCACCATGGGGGCCAAAAGTATCTAACTGTTTCAGTCCACCATAACGACTACCTACACCGGCCGCTAATACTAATAAAGAGGGTTTTGTCATAATTAAGGATTCCTGCTCCAGTAAAGTAATTAAAAAATAAGTCAATTGAAGTTAAAAATCATAACACAAACAAGCAAACACATCTTCCATATTGGATTAAGCAATACCTAATAATTGAGCGCAATTATTACCTAAAATATTGTCAATATCATTCGATGTAAGCCAATCCATCTTCTGTTGAACTAACTCTATACCCTTGGCTGGCGTTATAACAGGATAATCACTTCCCACTAATAATTTATCTGTTCCATGCTTATTCACTATCTTTTTGATTAAGGAATCTGGCATGAAAGCTAAAGCACTTGATGTATCCAAATATAAATTGTGACCGGCCAATATATCCAGACTTTCTTCCCAATACTTATATCCACCCATATGGGCGGCAATTATTCTCAAGTGTGGGAATAATGTCATTATGCGCCGAATTTTTGCTGGAGTACTGTAATTATTCGGGGAAGGTTCAGGATCACCCACATGAATCATTAAAATAAAATCTTTTTGTACTTCTTCAAAAAATGGCAGTAAACGATCATCAGCTAAATCAATTTGCTGGAATTCCGGATGAATTTTTATCCCAGGGATTTTATATTCACGCAATCTATTTATTTCAGTAAGCCAATTCTGGTCATCAACATGATAAGCGCCAAACTTTATTAACCGAACCGTTTGGCTGTCAGTTTGAGTTTGTTTCAGGTTCAACATCCAGTTATTTGCTGGATTAACTTGTTCTGCATTTGTTGCTGCAACTAATAATATAGCTGCATCCAAATGAGCTTCTTCTGACAATTTAATCAATTCATTAATTCGGCCTTGATGTGGAACAGAAATCTGGTAATATTCACTCATAAAACTAACAGCTTTGTCGGCGATTTTATCCGCAAAAGCATGTGTATGACAGTCAATTCGCATTTTAGGCATCCGGCCAAAGTTTTGCAGCCAACTCCCGTAATATATACTTTTGAATCTTACCACTTGCCGTTAATGGATACTCTGTCACAAAATGAACATATTTGGGTATTTTGTGCCAGGCAATCTTACCGCGGCAATAATCCATAACATCTTCCGGCGTCATTTCAACACCAGGCTTCAAGATAATAAAAGCTGCTGGTTGCTCACCATATCTTTTACTGGCAGCACCAACGACCTGGACATCAGAGACACCATCCATATGATAGATAAACTCTTCAATTTCTTTGGGATAAATATTCTCCCCACCACGAATAATCATATCTTTCAAACGGCCTGTTATAGAAAGGTATCCATCTTCACTCATAATACCGATATCACCTGAATGTAACCAACCCTCTTTATCAATAGTTTTGGCTGTTTCTTCAGGCATATTGTAATAACCCTTCATTTTTAAATAGCCTCTGCAGCAAACCTCACCCGGTTCTCCTGGATTACATTCTTTACCCGTATTGGGGTCAATAATAATGATTTCAACACCAGGCATTGTCTTGCCAACAGTTTCAGTTTTAGCACGAATATCCGGCTCATCATAACGGGTTTGAGCCATAACGGGCGAAGATTCAGTCAATCCATAACAGATAGTAATTTCTTTCATATTCATCAGTTCCATAACCTGACGCATTGTTTTTATCGGACAGGGAGACCCAGCCATAATACCAGTCCGAAGGGAACTGAAATTAAATTTTTCAAATAAGGGATGTTCCAAAATTGCAATAAACATTGTTGGAACACCATATAAACCTGTACATCGTTCTCTTTCAATAGACATCATTGCCGTAACGGGCTCATATCGCTCGAGGAATACCATTGCTGAGCCATGATTAACACAAGCAAGAACACCTAAGACACAACCAAAGCAATGAAATAGAGGGACTGGTATGCAGATTTTATCATTGGGGCCTAAATTCTGATTTTTTCCAATCCAATATCCATTATTTCCAACATTATAATGGGTCAACATAACGCCTTTTGGAAAACCCGTTGTCCCTGAGGTATATTGCATATTTACCACATCGTGACAGTTTAAAGAATCCTGTCTGGATTTGTATTCCTGCTTATTGATTTGGTTACCCAGAGCAAATACTTCTGGAAGAGAATACATTCCACGGTGTTTTTCGTGACCCAAAAAGAATACTCTTTTCAGGTGCGGGAATCTGGCAGCTTTCAAATAACCACGTTGTTGAGTTTTTAATTCAGGAACCAGCTCATATATCGTGCTGATATAATCAGTATCACGATAACCATTTATGATAAACAGGTTTTCGGACTCCGATTGACTCATCAAATACTCAATTTCAGATAATTTATAGTTAATGTTGACCGTTACAAGGATGGCACCTATTTTTGCTGTGGCGAACTGTAAGGCAACCCAATAAGGAACGTTGGTTGCCCAGACCGCAACTTTTTCACCTTTTTGAACACCCAAAGCCATTAGCCCTTTGGCTAATTGGTCAACAGTATCACCAAATTCCTGCCATGATTGGCGATATCCCCGATCTACATATATAACAGCAGGATTATGTGGATTCTTTTCTATTGTTTCATCCAGAATCTGTCCCAGAGTTTTTTCAAATATTAGTTGCTCAGTCATAATGTCCTCAATTATTCCATGGGGAGATAAACAACAGCATACACTTCGGCTTTACCACCAACAGCTCCCACATGATGAGGGATAACTGAGTTGTAATACATAGAATCGCCAGGATTCAATGTATACGTTTCTGTACCATACTTTAATTGTACCTGCCCAGACACAACAACGATAAACTCTTCACCTTCATGGGTTGAAAGCTCATTTTCATTACCGTCTTCGGGATATATCTCAATAAAGAAGGGCTCCATATGCCGGTCATTTTTTCCCTTGCCCAGTGAATGATACTGGTAGGTTGCAGCATGATCCCGGGATTTGTGCATGACAAATTCGGAGTCCTGTTGATCCTTCTTGATAATGAGGGGATCACTTTGTATTTGATCATCCAAAAAGGTACCCAATCTCTGCCCCAATGCACGAGAGATCTTAACCAATGGACCTAATGAAGGATAAAGTTCATTCTCTTCAATGGCATTTAACTGATCCACATCGACACCCGATCGCTCAGCTAAATCAACAAGAGTTAAATTCAACCGTTCTCTAAAAGTTCTAATCCGGCTCCCTACTTTGGATGATGACATATTCATACTCCCAATGATTAATATCGTAAGACAATTAAAAACGTCTTATCCCCGACTCTACGGGTTAAAGTATTATTTTATGTTAGTTTGGCACCATTGCAATGCAATTTCAAAGATATGACGATTTTTCTGCAGGACAGCGGGTTTATTTCGGAACCCTTCCTCAAGAGCTTTCAACAACATCTCTTTGGGAAGTCCTGCACTACCGGTAGCGGCCAACGCAGCCAACATAACCGTATTGGCTGCCATTGGAACACCATTTTCATTGGCTATTCCAGAGGCTGGAACACCAATCAATTTAACACCTGGTTTAACGGGAACTTCAACCGGAATGGCATTATCATATATCAGGACTCCACCAGAACGGACATCCTGCATAAAGCGTTCAAGGGCGACTTGATTCATGGCTACCAGGGTATCAATTTCCTCTACCACTGGAGAACCAATTTTCTTACCACTAACAACTACCGCACATGAGGCAGAACCACCCCGTTGTTCAGGTCCATAACTGGGGAACCAGGAAACATGACGTCGCGCGTGTTGGGCAGCCTCAGCAATCGTTAATCCTAAACGAAGTACACCCTGCCCGCCAAAACCAGAGAATTTCAATCTCTTCTCTGTAAAAGTATCATCATTGATGGGTTCTTCCAAACCACCACCCTGATCTACTCCTAATAGTTTTTCAATAGATGGAATTTCAAAGTGCGGACGTTCAAGTCCCGCCTCTGCACTCCGGTCACGAAGACATCCTAATGGATATTCTTTTTCCATGACATCAATAACCCATTTAGCAGCTCCCAGAGCATCTGTATGCATATTGGTAGGACATGGGCTTAAGATTTCAACAAACGCATAACCTTTACCATCACGCTGTATTTCAAGAGCCTTCCGGACAGCTCGTTTTGCTTTCATAATTCGAGGCGTGTCCGCTAATGAACAACGTTCAATAAAAACTGGAGCCTTTAATTGATTAAACACTTCCGATACATGAAGTGGATAACCCATCGAAAACGCATCCCGACCATAAGGTGAAGTTGTAGTTTTCATACCCAACAAAGAAGTGGGTGCCATCTGTCCACCCGTCATACCGTAAATGGCATTATTGACAAAGAAGTGTGCAAAATGATCACCTCTATTGGCCGCCTGAAAAGCATTATTAAAACCAATAGCACCTAAATCTCCATCACCCTGATAAGCGATAACAACAGAATCCCGAACTGTCCGGCTAATACCTGTTGCAACGGCGGCAGCACGACCATGAGCAGCGGCAACATTGCCACAATCAAAATAGTAGTAACAAAAGGCGCCACATCCAACAGGAGTAACAAAAATAGTCTTGTCCTGGATATTCAATTCGGCCATGGCTTCGGCAATCAATTTATGGAGTATTCCATGTCCACAACCTGCGCAATAATGGGTAGCTCTTGGAGCGGCCCCACCTTTACGAACAAATTCCTGATAAAAACCTTGGGATTTCTTTATGGATGCTGGCATATTATTCACCATTCACTGCTTTTACAGTAAGTAAAGTTTCAACTTTTTCTATTATTTCTTCTACCCGGATCAATATTCCACCCATGTGATTCAACAAGCAAACGGGGACCTGATTCATACCCAAATGGAGAATCACATCGTCACGAAGCTGACCATTTGAAAGTTCAACAACAAGAATCTGTTTTCCTTTTGCTACCGATTGAAGCTGTTCAGCTGGGAAAGGATATAGGGTAATAGGACGGAATAATCCAACTTTCAGTCCGCGTTTTCTCAGTTCATCCACAGCGCTTCTTGACAATCGGCTGGGAGTTCCATACGCTACCAGGATTAAATCTGCATCTTCAGTTTTATATAATTCAGCTGAAGCCTCAACCTTCATTTTTTCATACTTCTCTTGTAACTTGATATTATGTTGTTCCTGTCCTTTCGGTTCCAAAATAATCGATGTGATTAAATTGGGCCGTGTTTCTGCTGTTCCCTGAACAGCCCAGTCTTTGACCTCTGGACGTGGCATCGGATTCGTTGGAAGCACCAGAGTTTCCATTGTTTGCCCTAAAACAGCATCGGCAATCACATAAGCGGGGTTTCGATATTTAAAGGATAAGGCAAAGGCTTTAATCGTCAAATCACACATTTCCTGAACGGAGCCGGGAGCCAACACAATAGATCGGTAATTTCCGTGACCACCGCTTTTAACGGCTTGATTATAATCACCTTGTTCAGGGCCTACATTTCCCAACCCAGGACCTGTTCTCATAATATTTACGATGACACCAGGCAATTCCGCACCCGCAAGATAGGAAACACCTTCCTGCATCAGGCTGATTCCCGGACCAGATGATGCTGTCATGGCTAATTTGCCAGCAGAGGCGGCTCCAAAAAGCATATAAATGGAACCGGTCTCACATTCCGCCTGAAGAAATTCTTTACCTAAGGCAGGAAAATACTCAGAGGCTAAATGGGCAATTTCACTGGCAGGAGTGATGGGATATCCAAAATAAGCATCGCAACCTGCATATAAAGCACCAATGACAACGGCTTCATTTCCTTTAACAAATTTGATCATTTAACAGACTCCCCTTTTGCCGGCACAAAGATCTCTATACCAAATGGTTCTGGGCAATTGTAGAAGCAGATTCCACATCCAGTACAGTTGTCTTTTGAATACAGCACAAAACGACAACCTCTCCGATTTAAATGATCACTAAAGCTTAAGGCCTGTTTGGGGCAAGCAGCCACACAACGTCCACAACCTTTGCATTCATCTTCATTTATGATGGGATGTGGTTTGGAAAGGTTATCCATGGCACATTCTTTTTTATCAGACATAATGTTTTCACCTGAAGTCTTTCAGTATCCATTCTTTATTTCGAGGATGGCTATAGACTGGTTGATATTTTGGGATTTATCACTCTGATTAATTCTTATAATTTTATCACAGTGAAAAGTCATCTTTATGGTTAGGTAATTTATGCTAACCCTAATTTTATCAACATTATGGGCAAAAATATGGCATCCGAAGAGACATCGAACAAGATTGATCTCGTTCGATGCTAGTTTGACCTTTCATTTTTTTTCTAAAAAACTCACCAATAAATAAACTATCTCAATTGCCCTCAATGATATATATTTAATTTATATATATTCAGGGGTCATTTTAGAAGGTACAATCTGCATGATTGAGATACGAACACTTTTGCTAAATTTAGCAACGATAAATATCGCACTTACTCTGGTGATGTTGATTTATTGGCGAACCCAAAAAAGTTATTCAGGGTTTGGGGAATGGATATTATGCAATATCTCTGGATTCACTGGGTATATTTTATTAGCCGGTAGGGGATATTTTTCAGATACGTTCTCAATATTGTTCGGAAATCTTTTTCTATTTTATGTAGGATTCATCCGATTAGAAAGCTTAAGACGATTCCTGGGTGAAACTAAACCCAATTATATAAATTACATAATCCCACTGTTCTTATTGCCTTTTCTCGCATATTTTCTATTAATCAAAGACAATATTGCCATTAGAACAATTTATATTACGAGTGTTTTATTTTTTATATCCGTCTATATGGGGTATTACATGAAAAAAAGTAAGCGACAGCCCCATACAATCTTGTATAAATCCATGGCTCTGGTATTTTATTGCTTTGCAATTGTATTGTTATTTCGATGTTTGAGCTGGATTCTTGTTCCTGAAATTAATAGTTTATTATCCAATCACATATTAAACCAAATATCTTTTTATCTACTTATTGTTTGTGATATCAGCTTGACTTTCATTTTTTTGCTCATGAATCAGGAAAGATTGTCTGGTGAACTAATCACGGCCCAGGAACAGTTAAAAGAATTAGCCATGAAGGACCCCCTGACAGGAATAAATAACCGGAGAATTTTCTTAGAATTAGGGCAAAGCGAATGGGAGCGACACATTCGATATACCTATCCATTATCATTTGTAATGATTGATATTGACCATTTCAAAGTCATTAATGATACCTACGGTCATGCCACAGGCGATAAAGTGTTGATTCAGATAGCATCAGAAATCGAAAAAGCCATTCGAACGATTGACTTATTTGCTCGATTGGGTGGAGAAGAGTTTGGCATTTTACTTCCGCATACTTCATTACATGAAGCAATTGCCTTTTCAGAACGGCTACGAAAAATCATAGAAGCAAAGGTATTTTCTGACAGCAATAACCCTATATCACTTACCATCAGTCTTGGGGTAGCAGAGGCCCAGGAATCTTGCACCGATTTACAACAATTAGTTAAACGTGCCGATGAATCCCTGTATCATGCCAAGCAAACAGGAAGAAATAAGGTTGGATGCCTGGAGTATCCCGCCACATAAAATCTAATAAATTCACACATAACAAAAAAACCTCTAAGAGACTGTTCTCTCAGAGGTTTTTATTTTATATTTTCCATCTTTTAGATGGTTAAATTCTGGCTCCCCGGGTATGACTCGAACATACAACCTAGCGGTTAACAGCCGCTCGCTCCACCATTGAGCTACCGGGGAATTATTAACTTCAGGATTTTTATTTTACACGATTAGACCCTCATCTGTGAAGTGGGTAAAGGAATTTTTTTATTCATCCAACTCAAATAACTAGAATATCTTCAGAATTTCCCCTCCAACAAAACCATTCGTTCTTCCATACTCATCTCGAATCCAAAGTTTCCCTTGTTCATCCAGATGAGTAACAAATCCCTTAATTATTTCATTTCCACACTGAAGAGAGACTAACCGCCCATGTAAATTTGAGTTTTGGATGTATTGTGAAGCCAAGTCTGTGCCGCTACCGGTGAGAATCTTGTCATACCATTTATCCAAAGAATAGAGCACTTTGACTAACACTTCTTCACGATTAACATGTCTCCCCCCCATACAAATTGATAACGAAGTAATTTTTCTGTTGATATTTTCAGGGATATCTTCTGAAGACATATTAATATTCAATCCGATACCAACCACAATGAAAGATGATTGTTCACCTTTTGTTTGAGTTTCCGCAAGTATTCCACATATCTTTTGGTTATCTACCAAAATATCATTCGGCCACTTAATAACAACCTCTGACGAAGTCAACATTGAAGATAAAACTTCATAGACCGCAACAGCAGCCAACATGGTCATTTCATGAGGATTATTATTGGCAGGTTTCAAAATTACAGAAAATAATAAATTAGTCTTTGCGGAAGATACCCATTGTCGATTGGCTCTTCCTCTGCCAACAAGCTGATAATCAGCAATGATGACAGTACCATCTGATGCACCCTGTTGTCCTAATAAAAGCGCCTGGTTATTAGTTGAGTCTATTTCTGGATAATAATAAAAACGGCATCCGATTCGCTTGGTATCAACAGCATTGGCAACATATTGGATATTTAATGCTTCAGCCATTTTTTACAGGTTTCATAACAACTTTTAACGAAAGATCAACGGACGGTGCTGAATGAGTCAAAGCACCTATTGATATCCTGTTTACACCCGTTAAAGCAATTTTATAGACCGTTTTTAAATTTACTCCGCCCGAGGCTTCTAACTGACATCTTCCATCGACATATTGAACACATTTCTTCATTTCAGAAGTTGTCATATTGTCCAGAAGAATAATATCGGGCAACATTTGAACAGCTCGTTTTACTTCATCAAAAGTTCTGGCTTCCACTTCAATCATCATTTCTGGGCTCTTATTTCGGACTCTTCTTATAGCCTCTTCAATGCCCCCTGCGACATCAATGTGATTATCTTTGATTAGAACCTGATCATACAACCCAAAACGATGATTTATTCCCCCACCACAAGCAACTGCATATTTTTCCAAAAAACGTAATAAAGGAGTGGTTTTTCGCGTATCTAAAATTGCTGCGTGTGTATCTTTTACCAGATCCACATATTGTCGGGTCAATGTGGCAATCCCTGATAGCCTCTGGATATAGTTAAGAACAACTCTTTCTACTTCTAGCAAAGCAACTGCTGGTGAAGTAATCTCAGCCAAAACCATTCCAGGCTTAATGAAATCTCCATCTTTGGCCAATAACTTAATTTGGGCTTTCCGTGTCCGTAATTTAAAAATAATAGATATGAGAGACAGTCCACAGACAACACCTTCTTGTTTTGCCAATAAACGACCCGTAGCAACTGTTTTACTTGGAATTGTTGCTTGAGTTGTCACATCTCCTGATCCAATATCCTCATCCAAGGATGTTTCCATAAGTGCTTTAATATATTTTTTTTCATCGGCATTAAAATACTGTTCAAAACTAATGGATTTTTTATTCATGAAATTTCTCCATTTCCTTTGCAATTTCAAAATACCCGCGAAGTGTTAAAGAAGGGTTAAATGTTATTTGTAATCGGGAATTTTTCATACTCTTGAGTCCCCATCCACCGGTGACCACTAAACGATAATCTCTACAATTCGTCTCATGTTCAATACGCGCAACTAAACCTTCAATCATAGAAGCATAGGCGTCCCATAACCCTGCTCGTAAAGCATTAGATGTTGATTTTGCGAGGACCTGTTTGGAACGGGAAGGAATTTCCTCCATACCTTGCCACAAATGGGAAAGTCTCTCTTTCATCGCATGAGCCCAGGATTCCAAACCCAGTGTAATCAGCCCCCCCATAAAACAACCATGATTATCAACCATGTTTAGAGTTGTAGCCGTTCCACAATCAATTATCAGAAGAGGTCCACCATAGAGAGAATACCCACCTACCACATCTGCAATACGATCAATACCCAGGGACTCTACAGGATAGTACTGGATTCGTTTTCGAATAGATGCAGGAAGTGGATGATTTATCCGATGACAAGATTTACCATATTGGGAGTGACACTCTTTTAAGATCATATTTGATAACTTTGGATGAACTGAACCAACCCAAATCTGATCTGGAGAATGGGGGAATATGGGTAGGACATCTTTCTCGTTTTTAAACAAGGCATTGGAAATGGCACCCTGCCGTCGCATAGCATTTCCATTAAAAAGAGCGAAATCTGTTTCAGTATTTCCCACATCTAAAACGAGTCGCCATTGATTCACAGGTTGGTTCCACATAGTGTTCATTATAACTTAAATACAATAAAATCAGACTTGCTCCTCTTGACCACTTTTATTGTAAATTGCTAAAGTTATCAGATGGAAAAAGGACTTTTAATTACTTTGGAAGGCGGCGAAGGCTGCGGAAAATCCACACAAGCAGTGAATATTAAGAATTGGCTAATGTCTCATGGGTATCCAGTCTTGTTCGCCATAGAACCAGGAGAAACTGCCATTGGAGAAGTAATCAGGGAATTAGTCCTCTCTAAAAAGAATACTGAGATGGACATAGTTAGTGAGGTTTTCCTTTATATGGCAGCCCGAGCTCAACTCACAAAAGAAATGATTCAACCTGCTCTGGCAAAGGGTGAAGCTGTTTTGCTAGACAGACATATTGATTCATCTATGGCATACCAGGGTTACGCAAGAGGGTTAGGTTTTGAACTGGTTAATCAATTGAATCAGATTGCCACTCGTGGAAGAAAACCAGATATTACATTCTATTTCGATTTAGATCCTATTATTGGTTTAAAAAGGAAGAATCTTGCATCAAAAGGGAATATGGACCGATTAGAATCAGAATCGTTGATATTTCATCAAAAGGTCAGAGAAGGTTACCTTAAATTAGCTGAGATGGAAAAAGACCGAATTAAGATAATTGATGCAAGTCAGAATCCTGCGCAGGTTTGGAATCAAATCGAACTAATCTTAAAACAAAGTCTTGCCTGATTATTTCATTTAGTCATAATTTGCAGGCTTCCTGCGTTCCATGAAACGTACAATAACCACCGACAATTCAAACAGGAAATATAGCGGAACTGCCAGTATTAATGATGTAAGGACTTCACTTCCAGGAGTGACGGCTGTTGCGATAACAACCACACCAAAAACTGCATATTTTCTATTCTGATTTAACATCCTGTAATCTATTAATCCTACTTTAGCCAATCCCATCATAATTATTGGAACCTCAAAAACAATTCCCATCGCCAGCAGGAATAACACAACAAAATCCACCATTTCAGCTGTACTAATCAGTGGTTTCATAGAAGGGGTTGCATAGTGCAGCAAAACATCCACGCCAATAGGCACAATAAAATAATACGCTAACGCCACACCTGACAAAAATAGTATTAATGCAAAAGCAAACAATCCCCTAATAACTCGCCGCTCCTTTAATGTAAGAGCAGGTTTAATAAATCTCCACACCTGATAGAGGATAACAGGGCTGGCAAGAATGATCCCTGCAAAAAAAGACACTTTTAGTCTGATATTAAAGGGTTGCAGAGGGGAGGTAAAATATGTTTCTTTAATAAAGGGCAAACACGGCTTAATCAACCAATCCAATAAAGTGGCTGAAAATATAAAAGCAATAACCATCCCCAACACTAAGGATGCTAAGGATTTAATAATCCGTGTTCGGAATTCATCAAGATGCTCAATCAGTGTTAAACGAGGTCCATCGTCCAACGCAATATCATCTTCATCAGGGTTTATCATCATTGGAAGATTTTTCAGATTCTTTTTTCACCGATTTATCTTCATCTTCATCGGTAGAGATACCTTTCATCTCATCTTTAAAGCCACGGATACTTTGTCCAATTGCACGACCAATTTTGGGCAAATTTTTAGGTCCAAAAATAATCAGAGCTAATATCAGTACTATAATCCATTCAAAACCTTGTGGTAGTCCCATTACTTATCACCTCCCGATTTACTACTACCATTTTAGCGGATAATTAGATACTTTTATGACCTAAATCAAATAATCTTTGTTTTGCTAATTCAACAGCCCTGGCACGATGGCTTACAGAATTCTTAATGTCCGGGGACACTTCAGCAAAAGTTTGTTTCAGTTCTGGATAGTAAAATATCGGGTCATACCCAAATCCTGCCATGCCATGTCTTTCTCTTAGAATAAAACCTTCAGCTTTACCTTCATCTACCCAACATTCGCCGGTAGGAGAAACAATGGCAATGCAACAAACAAACCGAGCTGTCCGCTGGTCATCAGGAACTTGTTCCATTTCCAACAAGACTCGATCAATGCAGGCAGAATCTGTGTCTGCATACCGAGCCGAATAAATACCTGGATTGCCGCCCAAGGCATCAATAACCAACCCGGAATCATCTGCAAAAGCCCAATACCCTGTCTGTTCCATGACAGCACGCGCTTTTATAATTGCATTTTCAACGAAAGTCTTTCCATTTTCTTCAGCAGGAATCACATTGGGGAAAACATCTAATCCCACTAAATCAAAAGGAATTCCTTGAAGTAATTCCTTCAATTCCATGATTTTATGCCGATTCCCAGAGGCTAGAACCAGTTTAGGTAAGGAACTCATCCAGCAAAACCCTGTATATCTAAAACAGCTTTCTGTAATTCAATCAACTCAAGTATTCCGGCCATTCCCAGATTCAGTAATTGATCCATATCTGCCTTACTGAAAGGAATTCGTTCTCCGGTCCCCTGAACTTCAATAAATTTACCGGAAGATGTCATAACAAGGTTCATATCCACATCGGCTGTCGAATCTTCTTCATATTTCAAATCAAGGACAGGGACACCTTTAAGGATACCTACAGAAGTTGCTGCAACAAAATCAGATATTGGATTAGTTGCAATCTTTCCATCCACCATCATGGCTGCGACTGCATCCACTAAAGCCACAAATGCGCCAGTGATAGCCGCAGTTCGTGTACCACCATCAGCTTGTATAACATCGCAATCTATCCAAATAGTACGTTGACCAATTTTTGTTAAATCTGTGACTGTCCGAAGAGACCGACCAATCAGCCTTTGAATTTCATGAGTACGGCCATTAATTTTGCCTCGACTGGAATCTCGCTGAATCCGTTGTTGAGCGGACTTGGGAAGCATACCATATTCGGCTGTAATCCATCCGGTATTAGTGTTTACCAGATGAGGGGGGACTCTGTCTTCAAAGGATGCCGAACAAATAACTTTTGTATCACCCAGTTCAATCAGTACTGAGCCTTCCGCATGTTTCAAGTAATGTCGATGTATTTTTACAGGCCGGAGTTGATCTTCACGGCGACCGTCAATTCTTATCACAAAATACTCCTTACCAATGTGTAGTATTGGGCTATTCTACCATAAGGAAAGAACCCGACTATTCAACATTTTGACAGCAATCAAGTTAATGATATAGTCAAGAAACAGACTCATTCAGGAGATAAGATGATGCAATATCGACCCTTTGGAAAAAAGATTGACTGGCAATGTTCAGTGCTTGGTTTTGGCACTATGAGGCTCCCGGTATTCAATAACGACCCGGCTCAAATCAATGAACCTCTGGCAATTGAGATGATACATAAAGGAATAGATGCTGGCATTAACTATATTGATACAGCATTTATTTATCATTCAGGTCATAGTGAATCATTGGTTGGAAAAGCTCTGAAAAGCCCATACAGAGAGAAAGTTAAAGTTGCAACCAAACTCCCCCCCTGGGAATTGAAAGAACCTGCTGACATGGACCGGGTATTAAACACTCAATTAGAACGACTGGATATGCCCTGTGTTGATTTATATTTGCTTCATGCTCTAAGTCGCGATAATTGGAAAAAAATGAAAGATTTTAAAGCCCTTGATTGGGCGGAGAGACAATTAGCCGATGGCAAGATTAAACACCTTGGATTCTCTTTTCATGATTCTTTTGACGTATTCAAGGAAATAGTTGATGCTTATCCAGATTGGGAATTTTGCCAGGTTATTTCCAGTTATCTGGATGAGAATAATCAGGCAGGCATCAAAGGCATTCAATATGCCGCAGAAAAAGGACTGGGTGTAGTCATTATGGAACCGCTTCGAGGAGGAAAACTGGCCTCCCCTACTCCTAATGTGAAAAACATATGGGAAAATGCACCAGTGTCACGAGATCCTGTCGAATGGGCATTAAGCTGGTTATGGAATCAATCTGATATTTCAGTTGTCTTAAGTGGAATGAGTACCCCTGAACAATTGGAATCAAATCTGCACTATGCAGATGTTGCTCAGTCAGGCATGCTGTCAATCGGAGAATTATCATTGATTGAAAAAGCCAGAGACACTTATTCTGAAGCCATCAAAGTACAGTGTACTTCCTGTCGTTATTGTATGCCTTGCCCGGAAGGTGTTGAAATTAACACCCTGTTTGAAGCACTCAATGAAGCCTCAATGTTTGGAAACTGGGAAGAGCAGCAAAAACGATATGCCGGGTTGAAGAAAAGGGGCAAAGGCGTTGATGCTTGTGTCTATTGTCATGCCTGTGAACAACTATGCCCCCAGAGATTAGAAATTCCAACACTTCTGGAGACAGTAAGAGAAGCCTTAGACAAGTAGGAATAGATTTACAATAAAAGCCGGAGTTATCCTCCGGCTTTTTCTTTTTAATATAATATATGCAGTTATTTAATGTTGGAATATAGGACTTTATATGTTTCTAAAGCATCTCAGAATTATTTCATCTTTATTGATTCTTCTTCTGGTTGGTATTTCATTTGCGTCCCCACCTAAAACTATATATCTCCACGAAATAAATCTAAAATCCATGACATCCGGATATAAATCTCCGAGAATCAATCAATCCGTCGAGGGCAATCCTATAAGTATCGCCGGGAAATCATACTCAAAAGGGGTTGGCACTCATGCACCCAGCAAAATGAACCTTTCATTGGATGGCAAGATTGAGTGGTTTATGGCTACTGTCGGGGTTGATGATGAAACTTGTTCAGGGGGATCTGTTCGATATCTACTGACTGGCAACAACCGACTATTATGGGATAGTGGAATTATCAAATATGGTCAATTCAAAGAATGTAAAGTAAGACTGAAAAATATCACCCAATTACAACTGCAGGTACTTGATGGTGGGGATGGAAATAATTGTGATCATGCTGACTGGGGTGATGCCCGATTCATTTACAAAGGAAAGGTACCGGAACCGATGACAAATAATACACGATGGAAACTAAATAATCATGAAGGTATTACCTGGGACATTCTAAAAGATTCCTTACTTCCCCATGAAGACCATATTGAAATGAGCGGTCAGAAAGTTTCAGTTATTTTAAGGTATGGAGTGGGACCGTCAGGTGAATCAATACTAAAACGGCATATTGTTTGGCCGATGCTCCGAACCATCCCCAATAATACACATGCAAGCCTTTCTTTTGATTTCAATGAAGATTATTTTCCGAAAATCCAGATAAACAGCCAAGAGCTGAAAGACCTCAAACCTACCAGGGTTGATTTGAATGGATTGGTCACTATTCATACTAAAACACATCAAGGGATTGAGTTACAACAAGTCATATTTCCCTCTCGGTACGAGCCTGTCATCTGTGAAAATTACACCTTGAAAAATACACAGAAAAAAGATATTCAAGTTGTTATTCCTCCCTATAAAAAAGAAATTCATACCCCGGCTGAAAAAGGCGTTGACGGTTCTTATACCTTAATCAGCAGAGTAATTGGAGATGGCAGTTATCAACTTAAACCCGGAGAAACCTGCAAGTTTAGCCTTTGTTTTTCAGGACAAAAAAAAGACGAAACACTTAATGAATTGGACCCGATGAAAGAAGAAAATTTACGGCGTTCTTATGTCCAGACTCTTTACGATAATCTGCAGTTTGAATGTCCAGACCCCGTACTGTCCAAGGAGTTTGCTTTCGCGAAAATACGGACGGCGGAGAGCATTTTCAAAACTCAGGGAGGATTAATGCATGGCCCCGGAGGGGGAGCATATTATGCAGCAATCTGGGCAAACGATCAGGCTGAGTATGCAAATCCTTTTTTCCCTTATTTAGGAGATGCGGCAGGTAACGATTCAGCATTAAATTCTTTCCGGCATTTCGCTCGTTTCATGAAAGAAGATTACAAACCTATACCAAGCTCTATCATTGCAGAGGGCAAAGACATTTGGAATGGAGCCGGAGATCGCGGCGATGCGGCAATGGTCGCTTATGGCGCCGCACGCTATGCGCTGGCATTAGGGGATGAAACAACAGCTCAGGAATTATGGCCACGAATCATGTGGTGCCTGGAGTATTGCCATCGAAAGACAACAAAACAGGGTGTCATTGCATCAGACAAAGATGAACTGGAAGGAAGATTCCCAGCTGGAGATGCCAATCTATGCACCTCCTCACTCACTTATGATGCTCTCATTTCTTCCATTGCATTAGGCAAAGACTTAGGTGTGGACAATTCAACCATTCAAGAACTGCAACAACGTGCCGACAATTTAAAAGGTGCTTTGAACAAACACTTTGGAACAAATATTTCTGGTTTTGATACCTATCGATATTACGAGGGAAACACGACTTTACGAGCATGGATTTGTATCCCATTGACCATGGGAATTTATGAACGAAAAGAAGGAACTATCAACGCCCTGTTCTCACCCAAATTATGGACACAGGATGGACTGGCAACAGAAGCTGGAAAAGAAACTTTCTGGGACCGTTCTACCTTATATGGGTTCAGAGGAGTGTTTGCGGCTGGAGATATCCAAAAAGCTCTTCCCTATTTTCAGTCCTACTCAAACAGACGATTATTAGGAGACCATGTTCCCTACCCGGTAGAGGCCTGGCCCGAAGGAAATCAACGGCATCTATCTGCAGAAAGCGCCCTTTATTGCAGAGTCATCACCGAAGGATTGTTTGGGATACGACCCACCGGCTTACATTCCTTTGAAATGACACCCAGACTTCCCCAAGACTGGAATCATATGAGTCTGAAACATATCAGAGCTTTTGGTAAAAACTTTGATATAGAAATCATCAAAAAAGGAAAATCTATCATCGCCCGGGTTTCATTGAATGGGAAGATAATACAGGAGACCCCCGTCATAGAGAATACCCCTATTCAAGTCCAACTTAATATGAAGGAATAAGTATTAATGGTGATGATGGTCCGATGGGAAAATAAATCTATCTAAATCAGTAATAGATTGGATAGGAATATTTCGGGGATTTTTTACAAGATCTCTATTGCCCGGTAGAAATATATTCTTTTCCATTGCATCAACAGGATGCCAGCACCCAACAGGTTTTCCCTGTTGGTGGGCAAAACGGACCGTATGAAGAGTCCCCCCGGTTTTTCCAGTTTCAATAACAATGATTTTACGAGAGAGGCCACTGATAAGCCGGTTTCTTTCAATAAACTGTCTTTTATGAACCTCACCCCCCGGGGAATATTCCGATAAAAGTAAACCACCTTGTTCAACAATTTCCCGACCCAGATATTTTCCACTTCCCTGTAAAAGTTGGTCATGACCAAAAGGAAGACAGGCTACGGTATACCCTCCTTCATCCAGGCAACCGCGGTGTGCCAGGGAATCACATCCCGCCGCCAAACCACTGATAACAGAATACCCCCTTCTGGCCAGATAACTGCCCGTAATTGCAGCCAATTTTATCCCTTCCGGGCTGGGTATTCTGGTACCAACAACTCCAATGCCATTTAATTGATGTAAAGTACCCATATTACCTTGATAAAAAAGCACGAGAGGATAATCTTCCAAATCAAATAAGGACTGAGGATACAAACTCTCAGAAAAACTAACCGGCTTAACTTCGATTTTTTCCATTATTTCCAAAGTCCGATTATTTTCTTTCCAGGCAAGTTCCAGTTCTGAGAAAGTCGGTAACCGAAAATCCAAAGACTGTTTTATCTCCTTCAGGTACTCCATCAAATCACTGGCATCGGAAGAATGATAATCACTCTGAAGGGTGTGTTGAACACATTGGAAAACCGTCTCCCGTCCAAACCGAGGAAGACGACTTATCACCATAATGTCTTTTACTGTTAACATTAGAGTTATATATATATCCTTCAAATACTTTTGAAGTTTGACCTTTCTCAGATTCCGGTATATCTAAACTTCATATCCCGAACCATTTTAACAGGGAATACTCCCAGAGACCACCTTCTGATTATCAGCAACTTAAACAAATCATTCACGGAGCTGCTCGCACCCACTCCGTATCTTCTTCGTTTGATATTATTCAACTTTTTGATTTTTCAAGTGTCATTCTCTTGACAGGAATAACCCCGATACCGTACCATTTTTATACAGACTTGAACGAATTTTCCTCTAAAGTGTTGAGCGGGAGTAGTTCAATGGTAGAACTCCACCCTTCCAAGGTGGCTGTTGCGAGTTCAAATCTCGTCTCCCGCTCCATTTCTTTCTTTTCCCTCTTCGGTGTATGATTATCATCATAAATATTTCCTGATTGTTCTGATATTACTCATCTCGGAATATCCTTAATAGTTGACAAATTTACTTGACAATTATTCCAGGATTACATAGATTGAGATAAAGGAAGAACATCCAGAATGGATGAAGGAGTAAAGGAAGATGAGAGTAGCAGTCACATATCCTCCCCTGGTAGCCCCCGATGGAATCTCACAGGCCACCTTGGGACAAAACCGACAATTTCAGTGGTTCCATAATCCCTCATATATATATCCCATGATCCCTGCATCATTAGCGACCATATTAAAACAGGATGGTTTTGATACTCTGTGGTGTGATGCGTTTGCGGAAGAATTGAAATGGGACCAATACCTAAAGGTTATGGATAAATTCCAGCCCGACCTTTGTTTGATTGAAACGAAAACTCCAACCGTTAAACAGTATTGGAAAATCATCGGTCAAATGAAAGACCGTTATCCTAATTGTAAGTTTGCTCTGTACGGAGACCATGTCACAGCGTTTCCGGTCGAGTCTATGAAAAATTCCGTTGTTGATTATATTATTACCGGCGGAGATTATGACTTTTTAGGGTTATCCATCGCCAAGCATCTTCGAGATGGTGCTGAACTGAAAGCGGGTATTTATCTCAGAGATAACACAGGTATTGTACAGAGTACCGGAAAGTTTGATTTAGCAGACAAACTGGATGATTTGCCATGGATCGACCGTGATTTAACCAAGTGGTGGAACTATGGTGAATTTCTTTACAAGCGAACCCCCTTTATGTACACCCTGGCAGGACGGGATTGTCCTTATGGAAAATGTACTTTTTGTTCCTGGACGACGATTGCGCCCCGATTCAAAGTCCGTTCTGCTAAAAACCTTTTAGATGAAATAGGAATGCTGATTGAACGGTATGGTGTCCGTGAAATCTTCGATGATACCGGAACATTTCCTATCGGTGGCTACATGCAGGAATTTTGTGAAGGTATGATTGAACGGGGATACAACAAAAAGATTTATTTTGACATCAACTTCCGTTTTGATTATTTCAATCCGAAACTGGCCAAGATGATGAAGTCTGCTGGTTTCCGGTGGATGAAGATGGGGTTGGAATCTGCTAACCAGGAAACAGTAAATCGTTTAAAGAAGAAAAGTGAAATCAGCCTGGTTGCTGAAAAATGCCGTATTGCCAAACAGGCCGGTCTGGATGTTCACTTAACTATCATGGTCGGATATCCCTGGGAAACCAAGCAGGATGCCTTGAACACCGTTAATCTTGCAAAATACTTAATGCGTGAAGGACTGGCCGATACCTTACAGGGAACCGTCGTCATTCCATATCCTGGAACACCTTTATATGACCAGGCTGTAGAAAATAACTGGCTGACAGTTCCACCGGGTGAATGGGAACGATATGGTATGACAGAACCCGTATTGAAAGTCTCAGATATGACACCCGATGAAGTAATGAAGATGGCTCGTGGAATTTATTCAGGAGTATTACATCCGAAATTTATGTTAAAAGTACTCCGAGATATTAAATCTGTTGATGATATTGCCTATCTGTATCGGAGTGCCCGCGCCCTGTTTGGTCACTTGTTTGACTTCCAGGGTACACGAACCTCAGAGAAACCCAATCAATCCTAAATTTAAACCAAGCAATAAAAAAAGCCGGTCGTCAAAAACCGGTTTTTTTTATTGTCCAACTGGACCGGACATGGGTTCAAGATAAACCATCTTATCGACGGGGATGCCGTCCAGTACTTGAATTTTTGAATAAACAGAACGACTGTCACCGGTTCCCCAATTGTTACCAGTCAGATCCAACGGATACGAACAGCGAGCTATTGTGGCAAAAAGGCTTTGTTCAGCTCCAATTTGGTTTTGCTTAAATACCGGGCGTGTTGAATAATCAAAACTGAGGGCCTGACCATTTTTATTTATTTGATTATTCATAAGAGTCGGAGTGCCTCCACTTACAGATATTCCTACCGTCTGATTCGATTCAATTAGTGAATTTTTTATTGAAGCATTAGAATTCCATAAATGAATCCCTTCCTTATTACTTGAAAACACGCTAAAATTAATATCAGCAAGGCTTCCATCCAGGTACATTCCGAAATCGGCATCCTGCACAACAAGATAATTGATTTGGTGCGCCATGTCTGGCTGGGTTCCTCCGCCAAGTTTCAAACCTTTGTAAAGAGCAATACTGCGATTGAAAGGAAGGAACTGGATAGGACGCCCCGATTCTCCCTGGGCTAGAAGTCGGCCTTGTACCAACAGCCAGTTGTTGCCCATAAAATAAACAGTCACACCGGGCTCAATGGTCAAAGTAATTCCAGGGTCTACGGTTACATCTCCATTCTCTAACAGATAGGGAGACTGGTCATTGACCCAGCGGGTATTTTGGCTGATATGACCCTCGACACGAGTATAACGGACTCGGTCACAACCGGCGGTACAAAACAAAATCAGAATAAATACTACGCAAATAGTTCGTGTTTGAATGGTTTGCAGCATAATTTTTAAGTTATCACGATTGACGAAATTAGGCAAACAGTATAAAATAGTATTTCTGTTTCCTTAAGAGAGGTTATTTAGATGAAAACTTTTATCTTGAAAAATGAGACTATACAGCCCAAGTGGTACATTGTAGATGCCGAAGGGTTAACCCTTGGCCGGCTGGCGACTGCTGTCGCACGGGTTTTGCAGGGAAAACACCTGCCAACCTACACCCCGAATATTTCCAATCGGGATCATGTCGTTGTTATTAACTCCGACAAAATCAAAGTAACCGGTAACAAAATGAACAATAAGCTTTATTTCCGGCACTCTGGTTACACCGGAAACCTGAAGGTTACCCCTTTAAAAGATATGATGGCCACTAAATCTGACAAAGTTATTTATGAAGCCGTCAAGGGTATGGTACCTAAAAATCGTTTAGGCAAAGCCAGTATGACCCGGCTTCGGATTTTTAAGAATGCTGAACATCCGCATACCGCACAAAATCCTGAAGTCTTGAAATTTGAAGCATAACTTACCTGGAAACATAAAGGAAACATATCATGGCAGAAGAAACTAAGACCCCTGTTTATAAAGTAGCAAAAGCAGCCGCCAAATCCAGCGCAAAAGCTGCGAATGGATTTATTGGTACAGGCCGTCGTAAAACCTCAACCGCCCGTGTTCGTTTAGTTCACGGTACCGGTAACTTTGTGGTTAACGGCATCGCTATGCCCGACTATTTCAAACACAAACGGTTAGAACCGGTTGTCTGGGAACCCCTTAAACTGGTTCAAATGGAAGCCAAATTTGATGTCAAAGTTCGTGTTGAAGGTGGTGGCATCAGTGGTCAGGCCGAAGCCGTACGTCACGGTGTTGCTCGTGCACTGTTGTCTTATGACGAAGCATACAAAAAACAATTACGGGATGCTGGTCTTCTGACTCGTGACCCCCGGATGGTCGAAAGAAAGAAATTCGGTCAGGCCGGTGCCCGCAAACGCTTCCAATTCTCCAAGCGTTAAAAATCTCTTTACCTTTTCAATTGGAAATCTCACAGGGTGTTCCCGGCTAAGGGAACACCCTGTTTTTATTTTAAGGACATCAAGCATGATTCACTGGGAAAACCTGTTCAAGAAAGAATATATTGCTTCCATCATCAGTGGCCTTTTATTAACAGCGGCTTTTCCTAATGTATCTTTATACGGGTTAGTTTGGATAGCGTTGATTCCCCTTTTGTGGGCCAATGAAAATACATCCTTGAAGATGTCATTTAGATTAGGTTGGCTGACCGGATTCACATTCATCTATACCCTGATTTATTTCCTCCATCAACTATTTAAGTTTAATCAGGGGATTATCCTCTGCACGCCTCTTTTAGCCGCTTATTGCGGATTATTTTACGGTGGGGCTATGGTTGTTTACCGGAGAATAACTGTTCATTACCCCAAATTATCATGGATCATTTTTCCAATGGTATGGGTCAGTATGGAATATGTCCGTGGCTTAGGAATTCTCGCCTTCCCCTGGGGATGGCTGGGATATACACAAATGGCTGTGAGTCCATTGCTTCAGCTATCGGCTTATACAGGTATTCTGGGGCTATCCTTCTTAATCGCCTTAGTGAACATATCGCTTTATTGGATAATTCGGCAATGGATACAAAAACAGCCACTTAAAATCGGAATACTATATCCTACCTACTTCACCCTGTTTTTGCTCGCAGTGACTCTCTATTTAGGTTATAACCGACTTTCTGTGACACCATCCCACTCTTCCCTCCGAGTGGGAATTGTACAAGGGAATATTCCACAAGAAACCAAATGGGATGAAACAAAAGATAAAGCCAACTTTGATAAATACCTTAGGCTGAGCCAGCAGGCAATTGATCAAGGAGCCCAACTGGTTGTATGGCCGGAAACAGCCATGGCTGATTTTTTCCTTTTTAGAGATGACTATCAGCAAGGTGTAAAGAATTTAGCAATAAAAAATAAAGTCCCTATTTACGCCGGTACAATTTGGGGAGATGAAAAGTCTTATTACAATTCAATGTTATTGATTGAGCCAAATGGGCAGTTCAAACAAATTTATCACAAAGGAAACCTCTTACCTTTCGGAGAATATTTACCCTTGGAAGGATTGTTCCCATTTTTCAAAAAGCTTCCCATGGCGCCAAATCATTTTTCATCTGGGACAATTCAGAACTTGATTCATTTTTCCACTACGTCAGCACATGAAATAAACCTTGGGACATTGATTTGTTTTGAGTCCACCTTACCCCGATTAGCTATTTCTTTAGCAAATAAAAACGCGGATATTCTAACAATCACAACCAACGATTCCTGGTTTGGTAAAACATCGGCCCCTTATGAACATCGTGATATTGCCAGAATCCGAGCCATAGAATCAGGGCTCCCTGTTATTCGCGCCGCGAATACTGGTTATTCATGTTTTATTGACCCAAAAGGCAAAGAATTAAGCGGATTAGATATTTACAGGGAGGGGATTCTGGTTGATGATATTCCGTTATATAAGATAAAGACTCTGTATTCGAAAACAGGGGATATCCTACCGTTACTTTGTGGGATTCTGACAGCCCTATTCCTGGCACTCACTTTTCATGTAAACAAAAAGAAGTCAGAAAGAATATAATTTCTTTCCGACTTCCATGCTTTTTATCTTCTTATGTTTATAAACTTACATTAATTTCAACAGGCTGACTATAATCCACACCCTCTACTTCAAATCCAAACAAATTTCGGAATTCTTTTTTATATTCATCATATGCAGATAGATCCCGTAAATTATCCGTATTAATTTGAATCCATGTGTCAGCTATAGCCTTCTGAATTTCCTCACGCATTTCCCAGTCATCCATTCTGATTCGTCGGGACTCATCTAATTGAGGTTTATTATTTATCAACTGCGTTTTAAAGAGACGAACAATTTGTTCAATACAACCTTCATGAACATTTTTTTCTTTCATAACTTTAATCAAAATACTCAAATAAAGAGGAACTACTGGAATAGCCGCCGAGGCTTGTGTAACAACAGCTTTATTGACTGAAACCCACGCATGCCCACCGAGATTCTGCATAAGCTTGCTTTCAAGATATTGTGCAACGTCTTCCAAGTCCTCTTTTGCTTTACCAATCGTTCCATAACGATAAATGGGCCATGTTACTTCCGGCCCAATATAAGAATAAGCTAGAGTTCTCACTCCTTCATTTAAGACTCCAGCTTCCAAGAGACATTCTAACCATAACTTCCAGTCATCTCCCCCCATCACAGTGACAGTATTAGACACTTCTTCTTCTGTCGCTGGCTGAATGGTTACATCAATCACTTTCTCCGAATTAAGTTCAATACTTTTACTGGAATACGGTTCACCCACAGGTTTTAGAACTGAAGAATGTATCACACCCGTAGTGGGATGAATTCGTCGGGGAGAAGCCAAACTGTAGATTACATAATCTATTTTTCCCATTTCAGCTTTAATCATTTCAATAGCCTGTGACTTTATCTCGTTGGAAAAGGCATCACCATTAATTGATTTAGCCCATAGACCTTTTTCTTTCGCTATTTTATGAAATGCAGCCGAATTATAAAATCCAGCAGTTCCAGTTTTAGCTCCATCAGGTTGTCTTTCATAGAAAACACCTAATGTGTCCGCACCATATCCACCAGCCAAGGCAATTCGACTGGACAATCCATACCCGGTTGAAGCTCCAATAATTAAAGCTTTCAGGGGTTTATCCAATTTTGCCCCTTGGGATTCTGCATATTCATATTGTTTTTTCACATTCACCGCACATCCCTCTGAATGTGAATTAGTACAGATAAAACCACGAATTTTAGGAGTCAATATTTCCATTGACATAGTCATACCCTCTGTTTAATTGTATTAAAGGGATTATAACATTTGACACTGAAGGGTTCTATCTATATTCTTTTTAAGATATGGTTGAAAATTACTTACAAACTCGACTCAATCCAAAACTGGTGTTTTGTTTTTTTATTTTATTCATTATTCTGGGGATATCACTACCCGCTTATAATCAACCCATGATTTTGTTGGGCATAAATTTAATCGCCACCAATATCATCCCTTTAGTCGTTATTGTATTATGTTGTTTCTTTGCTACATTTTATGGCTGGGTATTGCTTCGCCTATTGGGGATTCATGAAACTGATAAATTGGAATTGATTATCTATTCTATGGGTACGGGACTCGGATTATTGTCGTTTACAATATTCGGATTGGGAGTAGTTGGGATTTTAATTCCAGGCAGTCTGCTTATTATATTAATGTTTAGTTTCACTTCTGGTTTTACATGGACAGGTATTCAGCCATTAAGATTAGCAAAACCATTATCTTCAAAACCACTAGGGCAAGAGAATACAGCACCGTACGTTGAATCTCTAATCTATAAACTAATATTAGCGATGGCAATACTCGCCGGACTCTATCTTTTCTTTTTCAGTCTGCTACCTCCAGTTGGTTATGATGCTCTTGAGTATCACTTTGGCTCGCCTTCTTACTATCTGAACAAGCAACTCATTACTTATATTTCGGGTAATTGTTATGCGAATTTTCCACAATTAACCGAAATGCTTATTTATGGTGGAATGACTTGTGAAGGAGTAATCAGTGGGAAATTATTCCTTTTTGTTTACATGATATTGGGTGGACTGGCCCTCCATAAACTTGGTAATCGTTATCATTCAAAAATGGCTGGAATCGTTGCTGCGGCTATGTTTTGGGCATTACCTATCTGTGGAAAATTATTACTTCAGGGAAACATCGATCACATTGTTGCAGTATATGGATTACTTTCTCTGGGTCTGATTCTTAAGTACCAAGACACTACCAATCAACGAGGTTTCCTCATACTTGCGGGACTGATGGCAGGATTTGCTTTGAGTACTAAATACATTGCATTAGTTACTGTATGTATTCCACTTTCATTATTTGTTGTTTTCTCCAGTACTTGTTGGACAGAAGGACTAAAAAGAGTATTTTTATTTCTTTGTATTGCTTTCATTCCGCTTTTTCCCTGGCTTATAAAAAACTATATATTTACAGGGAATCCCGTAGCTCCACTTCTGTACTCTATTTTAAATAATGTAGGATGGGATCCCTATGTAGCAGAGAAATTCAAACAAGCCCATGCTTTTAATTTTAGCTTGTCATACTTGATAAATAATATTAAAGGGATGACTAAAGAATTCCACTTTATTGGAACAGCAGCATCCTATGCACTAATACCAACCCTTTTAATACCTCTGTCCCTTTTCCCAAATCCAATGAAAGAAAAAGTAACACCTCTCTGGTTCATTTCTCTTTTCGGTTTTATTGGATGGTTATTTACTAATCAGGTTGACCGTTTTTTGATCCCTGTTATGGCGATAATATGCCTCATTATATCCGTTTCATTTATTGATGGATTTCTGTCAATTACAAGGAAAGATTCCGAGCGTTCCTGGCACAGTATCGCTGGAGTTTTAATGATTATCTTGATTGGATGCAATCTCTTTAATCTCGGAAATTTAAACTACGCCTTGTACTCTGAAATCAACAGGATGTCACACCTATATCAAAATAAAACAAATTATATTGCTGGATTGAATTCACCATTGCAGATAAACTTCCTTGCTCAGAATTTATCAACCCTGCCTGTTATCGAGACAGTTAATCATCATCTGGGACCTAATGAGAGAATTCTGGCTATAGCTGAAGCACGAAGAACTTATTTTTCTCGGGATATAGAAATGAATACTGTTTTTGATGTGGATTATTTTGAGGCATTGGCAAAGACATCATCAAATCCAAAACAAATGGCCGATGAACTAATCAAGAATAACATCACTTACATATTCTATAATCCGCATGAATTGAAACGGCTAGAATCTTTTTATGGACCCTATTACAATCCAGCAAACCCTCAATTTGTTGTAGATCGAATGAATCAATTCTTTACACAACAAACAGAACTGTTGCTAGATTATAAAGGATATCGACTTTATAAAATTAAACAATAATGAGACTTATATGAAAAAATCTAAAACATATATACCATTTCATAAGCCAACAATTGGCCAGGAAGAAATTAAAGCTCTCCGAAAAGTTTTAGAAAGTGGCTGGCTTACTACCGGTCCCCAAACTGTCGCATTTGAAAAGGAATTCATTCAGTACACTCAATCAAAATATTCGGTAGCACTCAATTCGTGTACAGCAGCTTTAGGATTGAGCCTGGCAGCAGCCGGAATCAAACAGGGAGATGAAGTAGTCCTCCCTTCTTTCACATTTCCAGCCACAGCAGCTGAAATAATCCATCTTGGAGCTGTACCTGTTTTTGCTGATATTGATCCCAAAGTTTTTAATGTTACTTCTGAAAGTATTCAAAAGAAGATTACTTCACGTACTAAAGCCATTATTCCAACACATTTTGGCGGCCATCCTTGCGATTTAAGACCACTTATTAGACTTGCCAATAAGAATCACCTATTAATCATCGAAGACGCCGCACACGCACTTGGATCCCTTTATGAGGGGAAACCAATTGGGTCCAGTAAAACCTTTGCAGCTTGCTACAGTTTCTATGCCACAAAAAACATCACAACAGCTGAGGGTGGCATGCTCACAACACAGTCAAAATCCACTGAGAAGAAAGTAAGGATTTTAAGTCTTCATGGAATTAAAAAAGATGCTTGGAAACGATATAGTGATGCCGGAAACTGGTTTTATGAAGTTGTAGAACCAGGTTATAAGTCGAATTTATCGGACATTCAATCCGCTTTAGGCCGAGTACAGTTACAAAAATTAAACAGAATGAATAAGGAAAGGTGTCATATCGCCTCACTCTATGATAAATACCTGAGTGATATTGAAGAGATACAAACACCTCAAACACATCCGTATGCTACCCGAAATGGACACTTATATACAATCACAGGTAAAACATGGACCTTTTCACAAAGAAATAAGATTATCCAATACCTGAAAGATTGGAATATTGGAGCCAGTGTTCACTTTATTCCTACACATCTGCACCCATACTATCGCAACCGGTTTGGAAATCTATCGCATGAGTTACCAGTTACAGAATCAGTTTACCACCGGATTATTTCCTTACCTATCTATCCTGAACTTGACAAAGAAAGCATTAAATATATAAGTGAAGTCCTGAAAAATGCTCTAACAGCAACAAAAAAGAAGTAATTATTGAGGAAATAAGGGGTTGAGGGTGTTTGATAGATGGTTGCCCCGCTAGGATTCGAACCCAGACAAGCAGATCCAGAATCTGCCGTGCTACCGTTACACTACAGGGCAATTGCGATAACTCATTAAGAACACAATATATAAAATTTTACAGGGAAACGATAAGAGCGTCAAGAATAACCTTTTAAGTGCTTACCGGAGCGAAATTTTCGCAAACTTGGCAGTATGGTCTGCCAACTCATCAAAGGTCGTCCCAGGATAATAGAAACTTAGTATTTCCCGATAATCCCGACCTAACTTAGCTTGTTGATAACAACCCCATTGACTGAGTCCGTAACCATGACCATAACCATAACCTTCAAAGGTGAAGGTTTGTCCTGATTTGGAGACAGTGAAAAGAGTGCTCCGAAGATAGGTGGAATCAACTTTCCAACGAAAATCATCACCGGGGATATATGTCATGCCCTTCGAATGAGCAATCCTGATACTCCGAACACGGCCTGACGAACTTCTATCAGATGCGATAACGCTATTAACGGTCCCCACATTATATCCCTTGCTTTTTAAACGCTGGGCTAATTCTGAGGCAGATATCCGCAATGTCCATCGATAACCAGGACTGTTCTTGCTATACGGATCAGGGAAGCTGCGAAGATAAGGATACCGCCCAGCTTCTGTCATACCACCGCTGTTAGAGCAGAAATAGCTGGTTATAGGTCGCCCATTATAAACTAAGATTTGTCCCCTGGTTTCTTCAACGGCGCGGGTAGTTCTTTCACGTTCCGATTCATAACCACCATATACCTGGTCCGATTGTCCAGGCATTACATCCCAATCAGCATTGATTCTGGAAGCCATTCGAGCCACCGCATAGGTACGAGCCGCCACAGCCTGAGCTTTAAGTGCTTCCATCGGCCATTCATTACCCACTTCCTTAGGAACGACACTGTACAAATATTGCTCCAAGGAAACCATATTAATAGCTGTAATACGACCTCCATCAGAAGATAACTGTAAGGATCCGCGATAAAGTCGGTTGTTGAATCTAAATGGACTGCCATTAATTGGGACCAGAATTATCTTGTCAGCAGAGACAGTACGACCGTCTACAGACCATGTTCCCCTGTTATATCGGACCGACACACTGGTACCTGACCCGGTAGTAAACACTCTTTGAGGTTCATCATTTCTGAAAACCTGAAATTCCTCGGCAGAAGTAGCATAAATGCTGCTTTGTCTCTGAGACAGAACAACCCGAATCTGGACATCATCCATCCGGGAAGGAAGGATGAATCCTGTTTCATCATCTGAATTATCAGTTGTGTCGGTAGAACCAGCAATCACAATTCCCGGCTCTCGGGGTAATGTAATCCCTAACCGAATACCGGTTTCCCGAGTCATGAACTTAACATTATCCTTGTACCGACCATCAGGATACTTGCCTGCATATGTTGTAAAGGATGAATAGGCTTCAGAATATTTCTTATCATGAAAAGAAGCTAATCCCAAATTGAACAAGGCCGACTCCGCAAAAGGAGTGTCTGGATATTTATCTAAAATACTTTGATATATTGTCCGAGATTTTTCATAATTCTCAACATAGTATTGATACAATTCACCGATAGACAGTTGAGCTCTTGCCTGTAACTTACTGGAATTAGTTGATTTAATAATATCGTTATAGGTGGACTCTGCAGCAGCATAGTTCCCATCCATCGTCAACAAGAGACCATCATTGAAACGATCATCCCATATAGGTTGCTCTTCTTCCTTGGCAATAACAGAAGCTTTTTGTTGATATCCAACTGGAATGACAATGGGCTGTTCATCCGCAGCCAGTACATTTGTGGAAGCAAAGAAACCTAAGAAGGTCCAAAACATCCCGAACAGCAGGCATAGTTTTATATAGTAAATTTTTCTAAGCATATTTTAATATGGTACCGACGGCTTCTCCTGTTGTCAAATTTAAAACCCCATAAACACGCCATTATGACACGGTAGGAATTCACAATTTGACCAGATTCTATGGCTTTGCTACCGTATAAACGAGCACTTTAATATCACTCCTAATGGTTGGTAATGATGGAGTTAATTACTCGTATTGCAGAATTATTATGGGCAAATTCAGCCCTTTTAATGATTACTCTGGCACCAGGGTATGTATATTTTCATATTCAAAATAAAAAAGCATCCTGGGTAATTCTGCTTCTCACCAGTTTATTGTTTAATACTCTTCTTGGATGTTCCCTAAGTTTGACGGGACTTTTCAAAGTCTGGTTTATCATTCCCGTATATTTCATTATTCTTCTTTATACCTTGAAATATCTACGGCAGGATTACATTGGAGGGTACCTGGCGTTCAAGAAACCCCTTCGATGGGACCTCCTATTTATTCTATCCGCCCTGTTTTTTGTCTTTATTCCACACCTAAGATGGATATATGTGATGGAAGGGGTATGGCCTGGAGATCCCATAGACCGAATGGGTCGGGTTCAATTACTGGTCAACGGATTCAATTATATGACCGACATCATTCCAGGACATTTCACATGGTACCCACCTGTCTGGACTGTCTTAATGGGAATGGCCCATTTCATAATGGGAATGGAAATATCGACAGTCATGTCTGCATCAGGCATTTTATGGACGATATATGGATTAATCCTTATCAAGCAAATCGGGGACAAAATTGCCGAAAAGGGTGGCGGAACGTTGTTCTTATTCATCAGTATTGGTTTATTGATGAAATGGTATATAGACCTTCCCGCCCTATCCACTCCCCAGGGCTTCAGTTATTTAATTTTACTATCTGTAATATTGATTTTATTATGGTTGAATGAGGATTCGAAAAGTGTAATATTTGCAGGTATAGGAGTTGGGTTATCCTTATTGATATATCCTCATGGAGGATATATCACCACCGTTGTCTATCTCGTCGTACTGCTTCTCCATCTCTGTATGGGTAAGAATTCAATCCAAAAAATATCCCATATAACAATATCCCTGGTTTTAGTTGGACTCATATCCTCTCTCTATTGGGTACCTTTTTTCATGAAATACGGCTTCTCTCCACCCATGGGGAGTTGGTTACGATCTGTTTATAAAATAGAAACCCCCATACACTCCATAAGGGATGTATGGACCTTTATGTGCATGCCTTATCTGGTGGACCTGGTATTTATTCTCATATTGGGATGGGTGCTTGGAAAAGGGAAAGCAAAAGATAAATGGTTTGTTTGGGTAGTAGTGGGTACCTATCTTTCATATTATCTTTTACGGTGGCACCATGTAATTTCAGAGCCGTTATTACATTTCTCCGTCCAGCCTGACCGTTTCGAAAGATACAACGGTATTGGCCAGGGGGTATTATTTACCACGGGTTTATATTATGGAGTAGTCCTGGCTTATGAAAAACTAAAACCTCTCCGCCGTTTCCCCCAATCTGTATATTGGTATGGAATGATAATAACAATAGGGTTATCTCTCATATTGATACCGGGGACTAATCGATATGTCCACTTTGCAAAGCAAATTCTATTCCCTCCACCCTATTCGGGAGACCCGGAGCCCAAAACCAGAGCGGAAGATGATTCAGATGGATATGTCATGGAATTGAGTGTTCTCTCTATGTCCAGCCATCCCAAATTTAACGACAATGAAATGACATTAGCTCGGTGGATTAGAACGAACACCACTCAAAAATCAGTATTTTTGAGTGGTCCCTGGGAATCCTGGTATTATCTGGCAGGATTATCTGGAAGACAAGTCTATGTCAATATGATTCCTTTCCATGGGCCAATGGATGATAGCCAACCCGCCCGATTATCAAAAGCTGAACAATTAATGACCACCACATCCCGAGATACAGCCTGGGAATTATTAAAAGAAATGAAGATTGATTACATTGTCCGAATTAACCCCGACTGGATGGGTAAACCCTACGGAATGATATTTGATTCAGATTTGGTTCAGGAAGTATACCGCCAGGATGGAAATCAAATCATCTATAGTGTAAAAAAGAATTCTCCCCGAGTCCCTGCCCCATTCTTTCCATTAAGTGATCCTGTTAAGTAGGAACAATTCACGGAGCTGGTCCGAGCAACTCCGTGGTTAGTTCGTCTTTTCCCAGATAAAAGTCCAAGTGCCGAATCCAGAATCGGTGGGAGTGATATGGACATAACGAGTCGATTCTACCGAAGTAAAGTCAAACAATTGGCTTTCCCCATTAAAAATGATTTTCTGGACAGTCATTCCATCGGGAATCATTAAAGAGAAATCGGCTATAGAACCAGAACCTGTGATTTGAATCTGCGTAATCTGATTACTCATATCCTCGTTATATGTGTATGCAAGATAATGAGTTGAGGCTTCATATCGGAGGACAGCTCGAGCCGAATGAACCCCTGCCCCAGACCAACGGGGGGTAAATCGAACCCTCTTGAATTGACCACCCTTATCCTGAACGCCAACCAATCCTTCCATGAAGGCATTCATCATTAAAGAAGCACCCCACCCATCTGCAGTAAAGGTTTTCGCGTCGTTCACTCCGGGTTTACCATCTCTCCAAAACCAAAGCCAGGCTTTATCATTGGCAGTCATGAGAGAGTAATACCGTTTCAGGTTAGAGACACCATAGGACTCAAATCCATGGTCAAAGGATGCACGGGACAACTCTCCTCCTACTATCGGCATAACGGCACCATTCAGATATTGTCCGGCATATTGGGCCCAATCACCTGTCGTACCAAAACTACCCGTAGGGAAATAAGGATCTATACTAAACCATTCTATAAAGGCTCGATTCTTACGGGATTGATATTCTTTGATAATCTGTACAGACTGTTGATGAGAAGCCACTCCCCGAGTTATAGCCATCGGATTACTCAAACTTAATATTTCATCCTGATTCACACCGGGAACATCCACCGGAGTCAATGGCAATCGATGTCGATAAAATCTGCCATTCCATAAATACTGATTCACTCTATTTTTGAATTTATCAGCCTGAGTTTCCCATAGCGCCGATTTTTGGGTATCCATCACAATATCCCGGTAAAATCCAGACATGATATGACAGGCAAGATACATCCCGGTATTGTCTCCATGGAATATACCGAGTTTCGCCTTCTCAGGATTATAAGGGTAACCGGGATTCTGATACTCGAAATCCCAGGTATCAATGGTAAATGGCCGTTTTACTAATTCATATTCGGGAGACCATCGGAATGGATCCGTCATACTGTACCGTAGTCCTTTTTCCAAGCTAGGAAGGTATTTCATAACCCACTGGTCATCCCCAGTAGCCTGCCATACTCGATACACTCCCCAAACAGCCAAATACTCATTATCTGCTTCCGCCAGGTTATCATATAGTTCCCCCAAACCTGTTTGGGGGTTATTCCAGATAAATTCCGGGAAAGAACCATTCGGGCGTTGGTTGTCCAGTAAAACTTCAAGAGCACTTTTCAAATCTTTCTCAAAAAAGCGGCTTCCCGATAATTGATAGACATTGTCTCTTAAAAAGATGGGCATCGTATCTGGGGCACCATATCCTGCGGCGCGTTTGCCGTTATATACGAAAACCCGATGAGCCTTCTGCATAATCCCTTTCGTCAAAGGGTAAAACTGACTCCACATATCATCATTCGTATTTATATTGGTGTGAGCAGCCAGTTGGATTTTATGAGGTCTTCCAGGAACTATCCAGTGACCTAATGGCCCCCCAGGGTATAGATAACGAATACCTTGAGTTGAAGTTATTACCGGAAAATCATAATTTCGATTCATTTCCTGGTGATACACTGATATCTTCTTCTGAGAAAGGGAATAGTTTGAGGAAACAACAATAAGCGGGGATAAAGGTTCTATTCTTCGGGCATGTTCTAAACCATCCGGTCCCATTCGATAAAAGTGATATTCACTGGATACTGTAAATATTAAAAGATGAATCAACAAAAATAAGAAGAGAAGATTTACACCCAAAGACCATGTTTTCTGGGACATTCTCATATCCTCTTCTTAAAAAAGACCATCCCAGAATCTTTGAATTGAAGAATAATCATCTGGAATTCTGGCCACTATCACCGTAAAATCAGACCCAATCTTTCCCGCCCTCATTAGAGACTGCTCTTTTTCATAAAGCCGATCAAGCCAGATTTGGTCTTCAATTTTGTCCGGATCAAAATTACCCACGATATCCGCAACACCAAACTGAAGAAGAGTCCCTCCATAGTTTTTTTGTTGTTCTATCTTGAAATATTTGTTCATGAGAGGAACGATCTCATCGGAACGGACTGCTTCAGAAGGGTCCACAGAGTTCATGAATTCACGGGTCGGACGAATCACTTCCCTCTTTTGAACACCGGGTTCTTTCAGGCTATTTACATAGGAAGGAGGCAACTCCGCTAAATAGTCATTCATGGCAGATAATTGTGCATCCGTAAAAATGAACTGGGAGGGCCCTACATACTCATTAATAAAAAAAACTCCACCTGGTTTCAAACTATGCCGGATTTGTTTCAAGACCCGCTCAAGTTTTGATACATGATGAAGAGAATGTGAACAGAAAATAATGTCATATTTATTTGCAGGGAGTTTAAGTTGGTCCACATTTTCCACACGGTAAGACAAGACATCAGACATCCCATTTTTATGAGCTTCAGTTCTGGCCGTCTGAATCGATTCAGGATTGATATCAATCCCCTCAAAGGTTAAGCCTATCTTCTTAATGACCATCTCACGCTCAACCTGACCGGTTCCACACCCAATCGAAAGCCCGTTTTTGAATGGTACGGAGGCATACTCACTTTTAAACCAATCCAACCAGTCTTTTTGAGGATTCCCAGATATTTGGAGATTTATATATTGGGCCAGTCGAGGATGTTGTAACCAACAAACTTGACGAACTTTGTCCTTATCAGAAACCAACCGACAATGTTCAGTACCGGCATCCAGAATTTTATGTTGTGGATTTTGGTTTGTTCCCATAGCGTGATGAAGTTATTATAAACCCGACATAACTCCAATCCATTCACGAATCAGATTTGGAGCCTGGCTGGGATTAAAAATGACATTATTGTGTAAAGCACATTCCCAGGTACAGAAACACTGAGAATCCTTTATCCATTTCTTTAATTCCAAGGCTTGAGGTGTTGATAATAATTCAGGGATGTTATAGGCATACTCTCGAACATTCCCTAAGGGTTTATCCAGTATTTCGCAGGGATATAAATAACCATCCTCATTAAGTACAAGGAATTTATCTAATGCTCTACACCCTACAACAAAATGGTTATCCCGTATCGTTTCATGCAGTATTTTGGAATTTCGTCGAGCGGCAGCCCGGAGAACTGTCCATAAAGGGCGATTGTCAGCCTTGACTCCATATTGCAATAATTTTTCCTGAGCTGTTTTGAATTCATCCGCACTGATGGCTTCAGCACCGACAGCCCGTCCCTGCCCTCTAAGATATCCAACATGATGTTGGTTGACCTTCATTTTATGATGTACAAAGTCTAGTAATTCATCCAACCAGGGGTAATTTTTCCTGCACAATATGGTTACAACACCTACGCTTAAATTTTCACGCCGCTTTTGTAGCTCAACCAACTGGTCATGAGTTTCCATCAGTTTTGCGAAATTACCCTTATGCCCCCTGAATTCATCATGTTTTTCACCAATCCCATCAAGAGACAATTGGATTCTGAGACTGACTTCTGGATATTGCTTTGTCAGCTCATCAGAGAATCGTACAATGTCCTTAGTCAGGATTGCATTCGTGGGAATCGTAATAAATCGTGTATGACATTCTTCAATGAATGTCTTGCAGATATCGAGAATATCTTTTCGAAGAAAGGGTTCTCCCCCTGATAACAATAAATAAGGAAGAACCTTCAGATGTCGGGCAATATCCCGAATTTCATCTATATTGAGATGAGATCCGGCTCCGCCTTTTATTTTTTCCCAGTAGAAACAATGAAAACAACTGGCATTACACTTATTGGTGATGAAAAACACCAGATAGGAGGGTTTTCGAGGATTAAGAAGATTTTTTATCGTACGAGGGTCTAAGTCCATATACTTATTTCAACACAGATAGAATAATCTGCCAACCAGCCTTTACTGCTCCAACCCACCATCCAGTATTACGAATAAACATTAACGGTATGCTTTTGGCAACAAATACAATACTTTTTTCCCGTTGGTACATGTATATCAATGGATTCCACTGCAATAATATAAACCATAATCCCATCAACAACAGACTCATCAAACCTAGATAAAAGTTAATAATCATTAAGATGGGCGATAACCATACTCCAGCACAGGACAGGAGCTGCCATAAAACATGGCCCATAGATATATCACGCGTCTTCAGTACTTTGGTATGAAAATGCAGTTGTGAAATGATAATGCGGCTATATCCACGAGTTTTTTGTTTTCCCCAGTAATTTTTCAAACTCTCAGGTGAGATGTGACGAATATACCAGTCGGGATAATATCTTAATTTATGAGTCTTTGAAACCTCTAATCCCAACAGGGTATCTTCTGCGGCTGCCATGCCCTTGAAAGTCTCAGTAATTTGTTTTTGATTAATATTGAGGAGAACTGACTTCCAAAAAGCACAATTTCCCGTAGCCACATGATCCGGATATTCAGGGATAAAACGAAACCAGAAGTTGCGGTAATCATAAGTTACAAATCGTCCCATAAAACTCTGTTCTGGCCAGACATCATAGAATCCACCTATTCCGCCCAAATCGGGAGTCAGATATATTCTTACTTTCTTCAACCAGTCTACAGGGACAACACAGTCAGAATCAGTATAGACAATAATTTCACCCTGCGCATCACGTATCCCCCGCTCCCGTGCACCTCCGGCTCCAAGCCGTTCCCCAGGTTGTATCAAACGTACATCGGGATAACTTAAGACTATATCTGGCGAATTGTCCGTAGAACTGTCATCAACCACGATCACCTCATAATTCGGGTCATTACAGTTCATAATAGATTTCAGACAAACATCCAAAGTATCTTTGGCGTTATAGCAAGGGATAATTACTGATATTTTTTTCATATTTATAGTTATACTATTGTATGACAATGTTTGTTCAACAAATTAATCTTTATTTTTGATGCAATCTCTATGACTTCAATTAAAACATTTTGTACAAATCATCGAAAAGACCTTTTCTACCTGGGACTAATCTTTTTAATGGTTTGTTTATTTTTTGATGAAGCCATCCGAATGAAGGGGATATATTTCTCAGGAGACATCCGTACTATTATTCTTCCATTCAGGCATTTTATTCGGGAAAGTATCTTTTCAGGACAAATTCCCTTATGGAGTCCCTATCAGCTGGCAGGATATCCAATATATGCGGATTATGGAACATCTTTCTTTTATCCACTCACTTATATCTTCTTTGTCTTTTTTCCATTTGTAGCTTCAATAAATTACTACATTACTTTCTTATTTTTATTCTGTGGAATCGGTTTCTATCTGTACGCCCGTTATCTGGATATGCAGCCTATCGCGGCATTTGGAACAGCAGTAACGGCAGCCTTCAGCGGTTTCATGCTGGTAAGAATTAACCACCCAACGATCATAGACATACCGGCATGGCTACCCTGGTTATTGATAATGGCAGAGACCACTGTTCGCAAGAGAAGTTGGATTTGGGCTGGGTGGACTGGGCTTCTGGGTGGGCTCATGTTTTCATGGTTACAGCCACAGATTATGACCTATATCTTTGTCCTTGTTAATATCTATATACTTGCCTGTCTTTTTAAGACAAAAGATACTTCATTGAAAACATTGTTTTACATATTGATTTCATATAATTTATTCTTCCTCTCCGCAAGCTGTCTATATGGGCTAACATTGCAAGAATTAGTAGGGCAATCATACAGGGCTATTGATAATCCATGGGTTAATGTTACCTACGCCTCAGTTTCACCCGCCCATTTCATCAGGCTTTTATTTCCATTATTTTATGGACAGCCTGAGGCATTTGATCAGCATCATTCCGATACTAATTTTGTAGAGACTACTGCTTACTGGGGCATTATCCCATTATTATTTTTTATTACATACTTATTTCTTGTACCCAAGACCAGAAGGAATCTGTTCTTTTCGTTATTTTTCCTATTTGGATTATTTCTGGCTCTTGGCAAGTACAACCCTGTATTTGCTCTTCACAAATTCATACCCATCTTACATTTTGGAAGATGTCCAGGGCGATTCCTTATCCTTAGCTTGGCAGGGATATCAATGATCACTGGATTTACTTTGAATCACCTGATAGACAAATACAATACAAAAACACTGATAAATGGAAATTTAAAAATTACAATATATATACTTTCCTTTTTAGCCTTTGTTGGAATTGCTATCTTGTTTTTCTGGCATCCAGACATGATTAGCCGAGACACCATTTCCGGTAGAGATAACATTAAAAGAGTATTTTTCATTATTGCTTCCCTTCTTTTATTTTCTCTTTACTTTAATAATAAGTTAAAAACAAAGATATTCATTCCCGTTATTTTATGTGTACTGGTTCTTGATTATTTTTTCTTTGCAAGAGTTCTAAGGGTTGATTTTAATGCATTGTTCCCCCCTCAAATACTTATACAAAACTCATCTATAGCGGATTTCATCCACAAAGATAAATCTGTATTTCGTATTTACACTCTCACAAATCAAATGTGGAGTACGAATAAAGAAGTCCAAGATCAATATGACACCTTTTACCGAAATATCAGTGAATACTATGGAATCGAGAGTTTTCATTGTGGAAACACAGGTGGGATTTGGCGTTTTTATCAGATGCTGGGTCCATTGGAAAATGCCTATTGGAATATTGATGAAGCATCCCAACAAAAAGCATTGGATGAGAGACTCCATATCCTGGCAAAATCTAACGTAAAGTACATCATAACTAAGCAAACGCTGAATAATGTGAATCTTAAACTTGTATTTTCTGATAGCGGAACACACACAAATGTATATCTCATTAATTTCTGGTGGCCTCGACTTTATATTTCAAATCAATGGGTAAAAGTGAACAACCAGAATGAAGGAATTGATTTATTGCTTTCACAAAAATACAAAAACATACCTATTCTAGAATCAAGTAATAATGTACCGGCCATCTCAAATTCGGATACATATCAAACTACAAGCAATGGTTTGTCTTTCGCAAAGTACAAATACCAACAAGTCACTATTACTAAAAACAATAATAACTCTGGTCTTTTAGTTTTGAATGATTACAATTATCCTGGATGGAAAGCCTTTGTAAATGGTAAACCTGTTCCCATTTATACTGTAAATCAACTTTTCAGAGGAGTGATTGTCCCTGACACTCCATCAACTATTGTTTTTAAATATTACCCAGTTAAACTATACTTAGGTGTAGGAATTACATTAATTAGCTTCTTTATCCTCACAATATTGTCTATCCTTTATACAAAGAGAACCTCTAAATAAAATGAATACTCCAATATGTGAATTATGTGGATCATCCGCAATAAAAAAGATGTATAAAAAGGATGGTTTCTGGATCAATAAATGCTGTCAGTGCAATTTTTACTTTGTTTTTCCACAAGAACCGGCGGAGTGCAGCAACCAAAGATATAACTCTTCGGAATACTTTAATACCCAGTTTGTTCAGAAATTTGGTTATGGAGACTATATTTCCACACAAGAAATCAATGAAGCCTGGTTCAAAACCATTTTGGATGAGATACTGGTAATAAATCCCTCGCCTCAAAACATTCTGGATGTTGGGTGTGCTGTGGGCTTTTTTCTGAATGTTTGTAAAGAACATAACCTTCATGCAGAAGGGTTAGAACGCTCTGATTTTGCGCGTGACTATGGGATTAAACAGTTCGGTCACACTATCCACAAAGGCACAATTGAACTAAATACTATACCCAATAATTCATATGATGTTATCACACTTTTTGATGTTATAGAACATGTTCAGGATGTCAATAAAGCTTTCACGGAGATAGGCCGAATATTGAAACCCAATGGATTAATTGTTATTAACACTCCAGATAACGGTAGTTTTTCGCAGTTTATTATGAGAAGGTTCTGGTTCCATTATAAGCCTTTTGAGCATAGCTATTTCTTTGATAAGCAATCTTTATCTGGATTTCTAAATAAGATCCATTGTACTCCTATAGCAATCAAGAGATGCCACAAAATCCTTAATCTTGATGTATTGATAAACAGAATATTCCATTACAATTCATTTATTCCTAAAGTACTGCAATCAATCATTGGGAATAGTCCTGTTAAATATAAAAGTTTTCCCTTCCCAACCGGCGAATTCACCCTATACGCAAGGAAATAACAACCTGTAACTCAATAAAATAATGAATAAAAAAACCCGCAGAGTTTCCTCTGCGGGTTTATTCTTTTAACTTTTCAATTAAAAGAGGTTAGCATCACCGAAGACGTAACCGTCTAAGTCCTTCATCATATCAACGTTGTCGATAGTCTGGACACCAGCGGCACCATTCTTAGTCATGAACTGAGAATTGTAAGTAGCACTACGACCATCAGAGGCTAAATAATAGTCACCGAAAGTCAATGCACCTAACTGAGCCATGGCGGAAACCTGGTTGAGTGAAGCACCATTATAACCTAACATTGCCATCAAGATGACAGAGTCAAGATTGCTAAAGGCACCACTAACCTTGGTTACGTTCATAGACATACCGATTTCATTGCTATCAGAAGCGAAAGCCTGAGGAACGCCAGGAGCTGAAGCAAAGGTCAATTTCAGACCCTTAGCAGCTGTACCAGCACCTGCGCCAGCAAAATCAACGGTGTATTTACCGGAGACTATGCTGTTAGCAGGAACCTGATAACCTACAGAACCATCATAAGATTCAACGGCACCCCAACCTGCGAGACTGGAGGTACTGAATGTACCAGCAGCAACTTTCAGATTGCTGATTGCACGAGTATTCATCAGGTTCGGAGTGGCTTTGATCAACTGAAGTTCATCGAGCCACCAGCTTCCGGAAGAACCCTCAACATGAATCTGGAGGAAAGCATTCTTAATTGTGTAGTTTGAATACACATAGAAAGGAGCTTCAACCCATTCATAGCTGGTACCAGTGCTAAGTGGAATATTGGCCATAAGGTCAATAGTCGCATCAACACCGGGGTTACCATTGTAGACGAACAACTTGGTCTGGGTACCAGCAGCACTGGCTTTTACGCGAGCGCGTGCAATGTACCAGTTACCCTGTTGAACGTTAACCCAGTTAGCGAGAGACTGAGTCATCTTGACACCGGAATTAGCAACTAAAGCGAGCTTCAGAGCTTTTTCAGCAGAGTCATATGTCTCAGTGGCTTTCACCGTATAGATATCCTGTTCATAGCCGAAAGCAGAGGCTACTTCATTGGTATCAAAGGTGTAACCAGTTAACAGATTCTGAGCAACGGTAATTTCTTCCTTATCAACATCACCATAGAACTGAGTTGCTGCCTGAGAAGCAATCACGCCGACTTTAACAGGGGCGGAAATCGCAGTTAACAGAGTCACGCGAACGGTAGCATTACCATACCAGCTAGCGGAGACCTTGGTGGTGTCAAATGCTAAAGCACCAGTGTTGCCGAAGGAAGCCGGATAGGTACCTACGACATAGTTACCAACAGGAATGTCAACAGAACTACCAACATTCAAACCGACGACAGGTAATTTCTTCATACGGTTATTTGAATATTTGGCTTTGTTGGAAGCATTGGCGGAACCACCTTCATTGGCAAAACGATAAGTGAAGCTGAAGGCGGAAGACAGAGAATACGTTCCATAATTGACATTAGCCACAGTAATCACGCCGCTCGCAAAAGTAGTAGAGAGAGCAGAAAGATTAGATGGGTTAGTCACCACGGAAGCAGTAGTCGCCGCATCACCGGTGTTATAAGCCGCTAAATCGAATGCAGGGGTTAAGCCCTGACCGGTAGCGATCTTAACGGACGGAACTTCCGGAAAATTCGGAGCCGCCGCAAAGGAAGTGGAAGCAATAAGGCCGAGAATCGCAATAAGCGATAAGCATTTTTTCATAATAATATCCCTCCTTTCTCTAGTAAAATTGTTTGAAATATTTTTTGACGTCTTCAGTTTAGAGAAGACGGCGGACTGTGTCAAGTCCTTGGGGGCAAAATTCTTCACAAAAAAACCATCCTTTTGATCTAGATTATAAAACCAAATCAATTTGTTCAGTGCGATAACTTTTAAGCACTTGTTGCAATCATAAACACTTATTTATGTTTTTGACTGCTACACTATGGTTTTTTTGCCGGTTCTTAACCTCGTTTTAGATTCCAAAAGGGGGGTTCCCTTTCGTTGTTTCAAATATATATCATGGTCCAAGGACTGTCAAGCACTTTTATATTAAATATTTTCAAAGTGGCACAAAAAAGCCCTTCTTTTTCAACCGATTTCAATGATCAATGAACATTTCAACAATACTAATTCAAATATTTATATTTACGGTGTAAGAATAGCACACGTCAGTTAAATTCACACATTATTTATACTTTAATCCCACACTTGCCCAAAATTGCTTTAATTGTTAGGATTTTCTTTTCAAACAGCGACATCCATCGAGGGATACCATGGTTGGAATTATCATCATTACCCATTGCAGTCTAGGCGAAGAGTTATTAAATGCTTGCCGCAAAATATACGGCCAAATCCAGCAAACAGAATCCATTTCCATTCAACCTCAAGATAATACAGAGGAAGTACGAGCCAGGATATTAGAAGCGGCTCAACGGCTCGACACTGGAGATGGAGTATTAATTCTGGCAGATGGATTTGGGGGGAGTCCGGCAAATATCAGCCTTTCTGTAATGTCAAAGATAAATTGCGAGATAGTGACTGGCGTCAATCTGAATATGTTAATGGAAGCCCTCTGTTATCAATCAAGACTTAACCTGAAAGATTTAGCCCTAAAAACCGAAAGTGGTGGAAAACGGGGAATAGTCTTTATCAGCGAGATATATCGAGAGAAACTGAATAAACAAAAAACAGATGAAGGGGTGTCCTGATGTCAATCGTATTAGCTCGGGTTGATGACCGATTAATCCATGGGCAAGTCGTTGTAGGGTGGGCTCCCGTTTTAAAAGCCAATCACATTATGATTATTGATAATCAGGTTGCTGAAGACCCTACCCAGTGTTTGCTTTATGAAATGGCAGTCCCCCTGGAAATAAAATCTTCAATTCTTACCCTAAATAAAGCGGTCGAGTTTTTCCAAAGTAATGCGGATACTGACAACCGAACTATCATTCTCTTTTCACGGCCCAGTGATGTATTAAGTTTTGTTGAGTCAGGAGTGACCATCACCAGCCTCAATATTGGTGGGATGCGGTATGAACCAGGCAAAACCCAAATATCACCCTCCATATCAATCAGTGACGAAGACAAAACAGCATTGAGAACATTACTGTCAAAAGGAATTAAAATAGAGGGCCGTGCTGTTCCCACAGACCCAGAACTGGACATTAAGCCATTTCTTTGATTTGATGTAATAAGGATACGCTTATAGAAAGTCAGGAGGGATCTATGACAGTCCCAGTTTATTTGATTCTTGGTTTTCATTCACATCAACCCGTGGGTAACTTTGACTTTGTTTTTGAAGAAACGACCCAGAAAGCTTATCTTCCCCTTCTCCTTGCGTTGCAAAACCATCCCAAGATTCGGGTATCCCTGCACTATACCGGAATCCTGCATCAATGGCTAAAGAATCACCACCCTGAGATATCCCCTATTATTCAAGAACTGGTGAATCGTAATCAGGTTGAAATGATGACGGGGGGATTTTATGAACCCATTTTATCGGTGATACCCGATAACGATAAACAGGGGCAAATCAGAAAACAAACCGAATTTATCTATCACCATACCGGAACTCATCCAAAAGGATTCTGGCTGGCAGAAAGGGTCTGGGAACCCCAATTAGCCAGTTATCTGGTGGATGCCGGGATAGCCTACACCGTCACAGATGACTCTCATTTTCGTTCTGCTGGATTACAGGAAAATGAGACATGGGGATATTATTTGACTGAGGATCAGGGAAAAACACTAGCCGTCTTCCCCATCAGTGAGAAACTCCGCTACACAATTCCTTTTCAGAAAGTGGAAGATACTCTCGATTATCTAAACTATGTCCGAAATAATCACCAGGGGATTCCAGTCGTTGTAATGGCAGATGATGGCGAGAAGTTTGGGGGATGGCCCGGAACTTATGACCATTGCTATACAGATGGCTGGTTAGAAAACTTCTTTACAGCTTTAGAAAAGAATGCGGACTGGATCCATTTAATTACTTTTCAGGAATGTCTGAAGATGGTTAAACCTCTGGGCAAAATATATCTTCCAACAGCATCCTACACTGAAATGATGGAATGGGCCATGCCTGTACAGGCAATTTTGCAATATGATTCACTGGTCGAGGATCTGAAACAAAAAGATATTTACCGTAAGAATAAATCCTTTATCCGGGGTGGTTTTTGGCGAAACTTCCTGGCAAAGTATCCAGAAAGTAATCAACTGCACAAAAAGATGCTCCGGGTAAGCCATAAAGTATCTCAATTAACGGAGTCTGCAATTTCCACGTCTCAACTGGATTTAATTAAAGACTATTTATATGCGGGTCAAACCAATTGCGGATATTGGCATGGGATATTTGGAGGACTTTACCTGCCTCATCTGAGGTCCGCTTTATACCAGAATTTAATCAAAGCGGAGACACTGACCGATGCGTTCCGACACAAATCAAAACCCTTTTTAACTATTGAGGAAACAGATATAGATTGTGATGGAAATACTGAATTACTCCTGGATTCAGACCAAATGAGCTGGTATTTTTCTCCGGCAAGAGGGGGAGCCCTGTTTGAAGAAGATATCCGAAAACTCTCATTGAATTTATTAGATACTCTTTCCCGGAAACCTGAAGCCTACCATGAAAAACTAAAGAAAGGCACCATCCATATTGGGCCTGTTCAAAAGAATCCTGATGGTTCTTCGCCCTCTATTCATGACCTGGTGTTAGCCAAAGAACCTGATTTGGAAAAGAAGCTGTATATCGATATCCATCCAAGACATTCATATATTGATCACATTATGCCACTGCATACCCAGTTGGATGATGTGTATCAGGTTCATTATCAAGAGCTGGGGGACTTTTACAAGACGGCTTACGAATCGGTTTGGAAGCAGGAGGGTGAAAATATCACTCTCTATCTCCGTAATCACCAAAACATCCATCTTGCAGAGAAAGAAATACCCTTTCGAATCATAAAAGAAATTCAATTCTCTCCCAACAGCAACAATACTCCAGTCAAATACACTCTGACAAATCTGGGAAGTGAAACGGTCTCTTTCAAATTTGGGGTTGAATTCAATTATGCTTTACAAGCGGGTTATGCCCATGATCGTATTGTTTACATTCCCGACCGGCAGATTGGAGATACCAAACTAGCTCACAAAGAGGCCCATCCAGAAGTACTAAAAGTTGGGATAAAAGATGACTGGCAGAAAATAGATTGTAATATGGAATTCAGCATCCCCTGTGATTTATGGAGATATCCGGTTGAAACAATTTCCTTATCTGAATCAGGCTTTGAGAAAATATATCAAAGCACTGTTTTACTTCCCACCTGGGATATCACTTTATCACCAGGAGAACATTGGGAAGTATCGATAAAACGGAAGATTGATTTTATTTAATCAGCGGCTTCCGCTGAACCGATGAATCCCTTGAATCCCGTCATCAGCCAATAAAATTCTATCAGGTAGAGACCCCACAGACCTTTTAACAATAACCCGACGATTTTATATGCATAGGGGGAATCGAATTGATAAACGATTTTCAGTCCAGAAAAGATACCCATTGAAGGAAGTAAAAGACCAAATACGAAAAGTCCTGCCAGATAGAAATAACCCGCCAACTTAATTCGACCTTCCATATACATGGAGGTAAAAGAAGGACGGCCTGCCGTCAGATTAATACATTCCAGAACAACAATTCCTCCTGCAGAGAACAGCAGGACACCCAGTTTTCCCGGGAATATGACCGGCAGGGTAACACACAATCCCCCGAAAATCATTGCCCAAAACAACGGCATTCCATTCAGGAAATCAGCCCGTCTGGGTTTCAAATCCTCGGAACTAATCGCCTGTATTCCTTCCGCAATAATCACTGTCAACGGAAGAAACAATGCAAATAACCATCCAAAATATACAAACTGAAGCCATGACTCAGCATTCAAGCCCTGATAATTCCAGTTCGCAGTAAACAAGTTGTATATTTCCAATAATGACCATGCCATGACAGACAACGGTGCCATTAATATCAATTCATGGATTCTGTCACCTATCAAGGATTTACCGGAATATTGCAGGACTATTCCATCCAAAATGAGGATAATGGCCGTTAGTGCCAGTGGATAAAAAAATCCCGTAAAAAAGGGAATCCCCATACCAGACAGAATCAATGTCACAATCAATAAACCAGCACCACCCCATCCATGCAGGATAATGTCCTGTTTTGTCGTCAACTCACTGTGCATTAAAAGTCCCCTTATTACCGTTTTTTGCATAATCTTTGACAATGATATCAATAACTTCCTGAGGGTCATCAGTCATACAAATCAGATTAAAATCATCTTCGGTTATTTTACCTTGACCCAATAGTGTTTCCCGAATCCAGTTTACCAAAGGCTTCCAATAGTCAACACCGAATAAAATAACGGGAAACTTCTTTATTTTATTCGTTTGTATTAAGGTAACGGCTTCACTAAGTTCATCCAGGGTTCCAAAACCACCCGGCATAATCACAAAAGCATCTGCATATTTTACAAACATGACTTTTCGGCAAAAGAAATAATGGAAATCCATTTCCAAGGTTGTGTATGGATTGGGGTATTGTTCATGGGGTAATTCAATATTCAATCCTATCGACTCGCCACCCGCATCATGGGCACCCTTATTCCCAGCTTCCATGATTCCAGGCCCACCCCCAGTAATAATGGTAAAACCTTTTTTTGCCAACCCATAGGCGATTTTAACAGTCGTCTCATAATCCTGTTCACCGGGTTTTACCCGAGCGGATCCGAATATGGAAACAGCAGGCCCCACATTGGATAACAACTCAAAACCTTCAACAAATTCTGCCATGATACGAAAGATACGCCAGGTGTCTTGAGTAGTAAAATCCGTTTTAGATAACAATCCATTGGTATAAGGTTTACCAGGTCTATGATTTTTAGTCGCCATATATAATTCCTTCTCAAAACTCGGAATGGTTTCAGTTTTCAATTCTAAAGGAAAAACATTGAAGCTCCAACTCAAAGTGTTATTCCATACATTAACCTAAACAGTCTATCTTAAATCATATCAACATTATTACTCAATATCGCCTTATTCATCATCTCGAACCCCCTTCGTTTCTGCTTCGTTCCATCCACGGAGCTGTTCCGAGCGGCTCCGTAAGTTCTCCAGTCAAAAATAAGGTAAACAGGATGAATCTTCCGTTTGACAAAAATAAGTAATCTCATTAAACATAGGAAAGGAGGTTAACCATGAAAGCTATTGTATTGTTTTCCGGCGGGCTCGATTCAACCGTTGCTTTATATTGGGCAATCCATCAAGGGTGGGAGGTTCAGACATTAACTTTTGACATCAAGCAAGCCAGCAGAATGGATTTACACTACTCAACGATTATTTCAAATAAAGCGGGGGTATCCCAGAGCATTATCCCTTTGAATTTTTATGATAATTTTCAGGTAAATCCACAGTGGATATCCAGTCACAAGACACATCCTGCAGAATACTACCTCCCAGTCAGAAACGCCATATTCTATTCAATAGCCGCAGGATATGCTGAATCAACAGGAGCTAATATATTGATATCCGGTTCCCGTCTGGAGGATGGATCCCATCTTCCCGATGCCAGAAAAGAGTTTTACCGGGCCATGAATAAAGTTCTAAAACTGGGAACTTACACTGCACAGGTTGGAGAGCCTATTCAAATCGTAACGCCATTGATTGATAAATCACAGAAGGAAACATTACAGATGGCACTTGCTTTGAATGTACCCCTGGAACTTACCTGGAGCTGTATGGAAAGTCAGGAACCTGCCTGCGGAAAATGTTCCAGTTGTATGGATAGATTAAAAACTTTTAAAGAATTGAATTTACAAGATCCGGTTATGTATCGTCAATGATACCAATAATATCTCTATAATTGATTCAAGGAGATGATTTCATCAATCATCTGTTCCGCACCATTTCTGCATGCGATCACGGGCCGATTCAGTTTTTTACTGAGATGTTTTACGGTCATATCATCTAAAAATATGTCTTCATCCTGTTTGACACAATCGGGGGGTAATAAGACTAAATCACCCAATTCTTTTCCTTTTAATTCTGCGAGGAAATCCTGTCCCGTTAGAAGCCCACTGACAGTAATCATCTCGCCATAAAAATGATTAATTGTTGGGTGAACGACGACTTCCAGTCCTTTCGTCTGTTTCTCACAATCTTTAGCAACTTTCTGCAAGTATTTTGCAGCAGACACAGAAGTCATCAGATGTATTTTCTTTTTTCGTTTCATTCGGGAGGGCAGCCGTTTTTTATGCAGGGTGAATTCCTTCAGAAACCTCCGAACAATCCCTACTCCATTTTCAATCTGAGGAAACCGGCCATAATATTTATAGGGCGGCAATACCTTGCCTGCACGCAAGTACCATTCATCCGCCAGATATAAAAAGTCTTCATATCCTTTTTCAGCTAATTCATTCTGGATTGTTTCAATGAATTGAATAAATTCCCGTGCATATTCAGGTGTTACCGGAGTTAATACCGGGAGGTTTTCACGATACCGGGTCAAACCTAATGGAACGACTGCAAGAGTATTAAATGAGGGATAAAATCGCAACAAATCCAAACATGTCTTTTTAAGATGACGACCATCATTGATACCTGGACACAACACAATTTGTCCATGCATTTCAATATGATGGGAGGACAAATACTCCAACTTTTCCATGAGTTTGTCATCCCGGCGTATCCCGAGTAATTTCTGCCTCAAGGTCGGTTCTGTAGCATGAACAGAGACATACAATGGCGCCAGTCGTTGTTCAACTATTCGATGGAGGTCTTTTTGAGAAGTATTGGTCAGGGTTGTGAAGTTTCCCCAGAGAAAAGATAATCTATAATCTTCATCCTTAAAATACAGAGCTCGCCTCATTCCAGAGGGATTCTGATTCACAAAACAGAAGATACAATTATTCCCACAATGTTGATATTTGAATGTTTCAAACTCCAAACCTAGGGATTCATCTTCATTTTTATTAATCGTCCATCGTTGACGGGTACCATCTTTTTTCACAATGGATAGTACTAATTCAGATTCCCCACCCACAGCGAAGTGAAAATCTATTAAATCCCTGACAGGACGGCCATTGATTCGAATAATGGAATCACCGGGTTCAAGACTGGAATCAGACAAAAGACTTCCCGGTTCAATCTTGATTATTTTGACACCCGATTCAGACTGGATATCCAACCCTTTTTCTATCACTATTTCGTAGTCTGGGCTTGTAGCCATGCTATTCCCTTTGCTAAATATCCAACGCCTGAAACAACTGTTAATCCCATGGTTAAGACAACCCAAACAAGATAGAAGTTTGAATATATAAATAAAGTCTGCTTAAATACTTCGGCTCCCAAGGTCACAATCACCATCATCAATTGGAAAAAGGTAGTTATTTTCCCGCTGATTGAAGGCTCTATCTCAACTTTCCCCCCAAAAAGAAATATTAACAAGGATCCAACCACTAAAATCATATCTCGGCTGATAACGGGAATCAGGAATATCAATAAGTGCGGATACCGGAACAACATACCAATAAATGCGGTCATAATCAGTAGTTTATCAGCCAAGGGGTCCAGTACACTGCCAAGAGAAGTTTTCTGGTTATGATGACGAGCGATATAACCATCCAGTGCATCTGTGAAGGCGGCGATGGAAAAGATACCCACAGCCCAACCGACTTCTCCACGAATAAAAAAGATAAGGAAAAGCGGTGTTAAAAATATCCTGATCAAAGTGATTTGTGTTGCTAAATTTACTCCCATCGATTCCCCAGTGATCTTTTCTTTATAGTTCGTCCGTTATTGAGGTAATCCAGCAACTCTTTTTTTATATTCGGGAAAAACATCAAATCTGGAACCTCAGAAATATCAACCATTTTAATATCATCCAAGACTTTATCCTGCCCCAACATTAACTCGCCACCCAGCCAAACGGCTTCATAATACATATTTACGACATGCCGATGCTTGTCATGGGGTATGCTTTCACTGACAAATAAAAGGTCACCTACTTCAATATCAATATGGCCCTCTTCAAATAATTCCCGTTGTGCACACTCTTCAATGGTTTCCCCATATTCAAGCCCACCCCCGGGTAGTAACCAGTATTGTCTCCCATTCTTACGATGTCTCACTAAAAGGATTTTATCCTTTTCAACAATTACAACAGCGACTCTGATACGAATATTATTCTGTGGTTTCATATGTACTATGATATCTCAAAGAGTTTATATTTTTTTACCCTCTCTCGAAGAATAAATACATTTACCTGAGTTCCAGAATCAGTATGTTTGATAGACTGAACTCTCTCATTCGCATGGAGAGCGGCCAACACATTGGATTTATCGTGGGGAATCAATAGAGTCAAACGAACCCAGCGCTGGTCAAAATATCGAGCCACTGATGCAAGAAAATCATCAATACCCTTCCCGTTTAAAGCGGAAACGGCTACCGCCGGATCGTAAGTATGGATTAATCGGTCTATGGAAGACAGGTCCGTCAGAGCATCGATTTTATTAAATACGGTTAAAATGGATTTATCACCAATCTTGATTTCCTTCAGAACCTCAGCAACTGAATCCATTTGTTTTTCCCACTGAGGATGCGACACATCCACCACATGAATCAATAAATCAGATTGAACGACTTCTTCAAGGGTAGCCCTGAAAGCAGCAATTAATTGATGAGGGAGTTTTCTGATAAAACCAACCGTATCAGTGAAGAGGGCTTCCTGTCCATTGGGTAGTGTTACTTTCCGAGTCGTCGGGTCTAGGGTGGCAAACAGACGATCCTCGACAAAGACATCAGAGTGAGAGATATGGTTCAAAAGAGTAGATTTACCTGCATTCGTATATCCCACAAGAGCAATGACAGGTATCCCAGTATGTTTCCGAAGTGATCTTTGTTGTTTCCGATTTTCTTTTATTTCTTCAATGGCTTTTTCTAAGGTAGATATCTTGTCACGTATCCGCCGGCGATCGACTTCCAGTTTTGTTTCACCCGGACCTCGAGTCCCTATTCCACCCCCAAGACGGGATAAGAGAATCCCTTTACCGCTAAGCCTTGGTAATAGATAATGCAATTGGGCCAATTCCACTTGCATTTGTCCTTCTCGAGTCTTTGCTCTTTGGGCAAATATATCCAGAATCAATTCCGCACGATCAATGATTTTGACTTCCAACGCTGTCTCAAGATTTCGTTGCTGGACGGGAGTTAATTCTTCATCAAAAATAACAGCATCAGCTTCGGTCATATCAACCAAAGCCTTTATTTCTTCCACCTTACCTTTACCAACAAAAGTAGCAGAATCAGGACGGAATTTACGTTGTTGAATCGTATTTAAAACAATAGCCCCGGCGCTTTCTGTCAGTTGGGCCAATTCATCCAGGGTTTCGGCTGCATCAACAGCACTCATGCCCTGTAATTGAACACCTACTAATACAGCTTGCTCGGGGCGATTATCTTTAATTGTTATAAGTTTTTCGCGGATGGCTTATAGCCTCCAAGGTCAATATCTATAGATACTTTATTTAGTATCCATATTGGTTTTGAATTTTTCTAAATCATTGGAAGAAACATTACTGCGTTCACGATCGTTTGAATGAAAGGTCGTTTGATGTTTTTCCAGGGGACGATCTGGGTACAATGTCGCTATAGCATGTTTGTAAATGAGGTATTGAATCTTATTTACATCCAAAATAACAGTGAAATTATCAAACCCATTCACTTTTCCCTTAACTTCTGTTCCATCTGTTAATTTCACAGTAACCGGAACATTCTGACGTCTTGCCGCATTCAAAAAACTGTCCTGCAAATTCATTTGTACTTTGCCCATCATTATAGACCTCCACAATAAACTAGGATTCCCTCTAAAAAAGGGAATTATATAAAACAATAATCAGTTTTCGTATTATATCAAAAAAGAACCATTCCTTTTATAACATAAACTATATTCGTTCAAACCTTTTCCATGAATGATTTAATTATTTATTTTTTGAATGTCCTTAATAATTGACTCTATTATGTAGGTTTTGTCATATTTATCAACATCAAACCATTGAATATTCTTGACACTTCGAAACCAGACCATCTGTCGCCTGGCATAATTCCGGGTATCTTGAGATATCAACCCCACCAATTCATCTTTTTTTATCAAACCATCTAAATATTGATTGATTCGTTTATATCCTAACCCTTGCATAGATTGCAGTTCTTGAGAATAACCACGTTCTCGAAGAGAACAAACTTCATCGATCCAACCTGAATCCATCATTAATAATACACGCTTATTAATTTTTTCATATAAGTTGGGCAATTCCTGGTGAAGTCCATAAACAATTGAATTCACCTTCGTTTTAGTTTGCTGGTGTTCAATATGCCACTGGGACAATGGCTTGCCAGTATATTCGGCCACTTCAATAGCTCTCAGGACCCGTTTTCTATCATTGAAATGCAATTTTTTTGCGGCAACAGAATCAAGTTTACCCAATCTCTCGTAAAGTTGAGTATTACTCCAATCCTTCGTTTCCTGTAATAAACTATTTCTAAATTCAACAGGTATTTTCACACCCTGAAAAAGACCTTCAGTTAATGCTTTCAGATAAAACCCAGTGCCACCTGTCAGCCATGGGATTTGATTCTTTATTTTTAAGTCTTTGATTATTTCCCATGCAAGAGTTTGAAATGAATTGGCATCAAATTGCTCATCAGGATTTACGATATCAATCAACAAATGAGGGACTCTCTTTTGCTCCACCAAAGAAGGTTTAGCCGTTCCAATATCCATGTAACGATATATTTGCATGGAATCCACAGACAATATGGGTGTCTTAAAGTAATCTGCAACCTCCATCGAAATAGAAGTCTTACCAATTCCTGTAGGTCCCACTAATGCCCAAAACTCTGGTTTTCCCATCAGAAACACCCTGTTACCGTTTGTGGTGCTTATATTCATTTAACGCGGCTTCAGCATTATTTACTAATTCACTCAGGGTTTCTGGAAAATCGGGGTCGTAATCTGCACAACCATAATCCAGAGCAAAATTCAATCCTGCTGGGTCACGATATTGTTCTGCTTCAAGGTTTACATTAAATCGATTCAACAATTGCTCAGATGTAGTATTCTGGGTGTCAAAAGCAAATACAATAAAAACCTCATCATTCCAGCGAGCAATAATATCTGAGTCACGAAAACTTTTCCGCAATGATTTAGCAACTACGTTTATTGATTTTTTTCCCATTTCCTCCCCATGCACCTCTTTAATCCAGGAAATATTGGGAATCTTCATCATGAAAATAATAATCCGCTTTTTCCGGCGATTTGCCACTTTAATGAACGGCTCAGAAACAGCCAAAAAACCTCTTTTATTACACAAACCCGTTTCCTCATCTACTAAACTCATTGTCTTCAGTTTTTCTTCCGTTTTGTGAATTTCCGTAATATCACGATAAATAACGCACGTTTTATCAATCACGCCACTAGAATTAAAGAGGGGTTGTAAATATACCGTCCATTTTTTTCCGCCAAACACATCATTAAAATGCACACATTCTTTTGTTTGGTGACATTTCATAACCATTGTTTTGAATTTGCTTGCCGTCTCTGGATTCATTGTATTATAAAAATTAACACCTACCAGAGCATTGACTGACTTCCCCATTCGTTCAGCCAAAATCTGGTTAATAACTTGAATTCTTCCCTGCAAGTCAAGTAAACAAGTACCTTCAGGCAGCGAATTTAGAATATCATCACGTTGACGGGTAGATTGAACATATAGCTGATGCGACATCCATAAGTTGTTTATCAGTTGAGAGAATATTTCAGAGTGTTTCTCTTCCCATAACTCTTTGTCTATTGGAATCCCCGGATAATTAAAAGTATCTCCACCACTTTCCTGGATAAGAAATAAACAGTGTGGAAAAGATTTAACCAACTCATCAAAACTAAACTGTGTACTTTTAAAGAGAATTATTCCCGTTAAACTACTGTCATATACTGAGACTATCTCCGAAATGCTACTAAACATTTCAATTTCATAGTCATTTCTATCCAGTGAATTTATAATGGGAAGCGTTTCTGATTCATTACAATTTAAAAGTATAAATTTAACACTCATAATATTCTCTTTCCATTCAAGCAGCTCATACCTGGGGGATTTCATTGCTCTGATTTGGTAATGCAAAATAGAAAACAGAACCCTGATCTGGTTTTGAATCACACCATACGGAGCCATGATGTCTGTCCATTACACGCGCAACTATCGCTAAACCCACCCCAGTACCTTCAAATCCACTTGAATTAGTGAGTCGTTGGAATGGATTAAATAGATTTTCTGCATTCTGCATGTCAAAACCAATTCCATTATCTTTGACATAGAAAACACACCTGCCCGCTTCTTCCCAACCACCCACTTCAATTAATGCCTGTTCCTTAAAACGACTATATTTAAATGAGTTACCCAAGAGATTATCTAATACTCTGGTAATCATAATTTTATCCCCGTAAGCCATAGGCAAACCATGGGATATGAATTCAATTTTACGATCAGGATTTGCCTCATAATGAACCTGAACGATAGAGTCAACTAATTCCTGCATGTTTATCACTTCACATTTCATCTCTTGCCGACCTAATCGAGAGAAAGACAATAAATCGGTAATAAGTTGACTCATTCTTTTTGCATTGCGATCAATGGCATGGACAGCTTCTTTGTCATCAACTGATAGACGATTCTCATGATTCAACATAAGATTTGAAAATCCTGAAATAACCTGTAATGGAACTCTTAAATCATGGGAAACCGAATAATTAAAAGCTTCCAATTCCTTATTTGCAGCATTTAATTCATCTAATGAACGTCTCAATTCATTTTCAATATTTAGCCGATGAGTTATATCTCTTGCACTCATAACCACCGATTGAACAACGCCATTAAGATCACGAATCGGACTTAAGATATATTCAAACCAACGTCCTCCCGTTACCGTCGGTAACAACATAACATCTTGTAATGGAAGGCTTGTCTTGAATACCTGTTTAACCTGATTTTGATGTTTTTGATATACATCTTCACTAAACTGTAATTCAAATAAATTCTTCCCGGTAGCATGTTCCTTTTCTACACCAATGATAGCCGTCGCAACTTTATTTACGTATTTGATCTGTCCGTCTTCATTGAACAACGCCAGCATGTCAGGGGAAGCAGACAATATTTCATCTAATTGCTTGGCTTGTGCCTCAATTTGGATAGTTAACTCTTCCAACCGGCGTTGGTTTTCCTGCTGGATATGTTGGTCAATCGCCAAGGCAATCATATCGGAGATAGAAGCAGCAAAAGCCTCTTCATCTAATTCCCATCGGCGATGCGTCTCCTTCTGTTCAAAGCACAAAACACCTTTTAGACCGCCGCCGACCCTGATAGGAGCGATCATAATTGATGATACATTGTATTTACGATAGTAAGAGTCCACAAAGGGAACAGTGTAATCACTGTTAAAAACATTAGATACGACAAGAGAACGGTTATTATAAAGCGCTCCCCACATAACAGGGAATTCGTTCTTCAAGAGTTTATCCATTTCATAATGAATGGTCGTCTTCATATCAAATCGGTCCTGAAGAACTAACACATCATTCTCCTCATCGAATTCCCACAAACTGACCCAATCGACCTGGAGCGCGGAGCAACTCAGTTCGGTCACAAGATTGTAGACTTGATTCAGATTCACATCCCCAACCAGATGAAGTGTTGCCAATTGCATCAACACTTCACGTTGCTGAGTCTGACGAACATCATTTGCCCTTAATTGATTTTCAGTACGTTGTTTCTCCGTAATATCTCGGACAACCCCTCGATATCCTTTATATTGCCCAGAAGCATCAAAGACAGGAGAGCCACTGGTCTCCATATATACTATGTGCCCATCCTTATGAATCATTGGGTATTCAAGGAAATTGAAAGGTTCAAGACTCAGTCGATAGCGATAAAAAACTCCCTTGATTTGATCATATTGTTCTGGCTTAATCAAATCAAACGGAGTTTTATTGATCAAATCATCCGGTTCATAACCCAGATAATTTTTCACCTGAGGACTCACATAGATATATTTATCTGCCTGATCTATTTCCCATATCCACTCTTTTACATTCTCAACCAAATTTCGATAGAGGTTTTCTGATCCCCGTATTTTAGATTCTTTTTGGATCTCTGGTTCGATATTCTGAATAAATCCTTCAATGAAAACCAGTTCAGTGGACGTTTCTGTGTTAATCACGTGTCCCCAATTTCTCACATGAATATCCGCGCCATCTTTACGGTGTAACCGATGTTCTATTTCAAAAGATTTCTTCAGTTTTATTGATTCTTGAATTGTTTTCCAAACAAGTGAACGGTCATCAGGATGAATCAAATCCCCTAATGAAATAGTTTTGTTATGAATCAAAGCATCCGGAGAATACCCAACGATGGAATTCACTGCATCACTGATATATTCAACGGTCCAGCACTCGTCGTTTGCACATCGATATACCATCCCCGGCAGATTATCCAGTAATATCTCCAGTTTCTTTTGATTATCACGAAGGACGTCCTGGATTTGCCCTCGTTCCTGGACTTCTTTCACCAAAAGAGCATTTGTCTTTGAGAGTGCGGCGGTCCTGTCCTGAACCTTCTTTTCCAAATTGAGGTTTAATTGACGCAATCTGTGTTCAGTTAAAATCTTACCCAAAGTCCCAGCGCATTGGTTTACGATGTTTTTAAATATCTCCAAGTCATGGTCTTGATATCTCTGGGGGGTATAACTTTGAACCGTTACGATGGCAACAATTTGCCCCTGCCAGAGAATAGGCAAAAACATAAAAGACATTGACTTTCGTTCCGTAAATCCAGCAGGCACTAATAACGTATTAGAAGGCAATTCTTTTCGATTTACTAAGAGGCTCTTTTTCTCTAACAAGACACCGGCGGTATTATTGATATCTTTTACGTTCTCAGGTTCCAACTCTACAGGTACGGACTGGTCCACAGGAGTGTCTTCGAGGAAAACACCTTCTAACATATGATTTTCAGAATCATACAAATCAAATGAGAAAAAATCATGTTTAAAGATATATCGGCACTCTCCGGCAATCAGCAGAGCAAGTTCTCTCATGGTCTGAGTGGCTGGCAACATCTGGGATAATCGATAGTAGATTTCATGTTCTTTTTCTGCCAGTCGGTCCAGAGTCAAATTTCTAATAACCGTAATAATCTGCTTAACATCGCCATCAATAATGACGGGGATCTTCCGAACTTCATTCACAACAAGATGGTTTGCTAAAGTAACTTCTTCTTCTGTAACTAAGACTTTCCCCGTACGGAAAACCATCTGATATTCATCTATCACAGCCGAGGATATAAATGAGAGTGCTTCATGGAGTTTATGTCCATGGATGGGATTCACGACTCCAAATTGTCGGCAATAGTCAGAATAGGCTCCATTTATATATACAATTTTAAAGTCCTGGTCAATCACACTGAGGGGATAATCCAGGTTTTCTAATACAACACTATAAAGTTGTTGGGAAGACTCATCCGGGACCAGGGGTAATTGATTCTGTTTTTTAATATCATGCAGTAATAACCAAACCCTGCGGATGCCTGCCAGAGAAACCAGAAGCATTGAGGTCATCAAAATCAACAACACCACAATAAAAGGATACATATACGGTGGTGCTTTAAGATTCACTTTGAGGAACTCAATATAAACAGCCCAGCCCAGAATAAATAAACATGCCAGATTAAACAGCAATAAGAAAAACGATTGCCAAAAACGCTGGTAATAATTTACAGGTTTACCGGCCATTTAACTTACGCCACTCCAGACATCTATCCTGTCCCACAAAAACACCCCTTTTTACATATATCTATAATTACAGTGATTATAAAACGACTAATAACCAGATACAAGGAACAATGTCACATTATTAAATATGACAGCCCTTTTGTTCATTTTGACATATTCAATAGAATTTAGTGGAATTTTTATGTATGAATCAAGATAAATTATTAATAATGACCGCCATAAATTCGCAACAGGAGCATCTCGACCAAAATAATCAGGAATGTTAAACTATGAGGCATATGTTGAATCCTACTATTCTTGATGAATTTGCCGCTATTGTTGGCAAAAACAACCTTCTGACCAGTCAGGAGGATTTGATCACCTATTCTTACGACGGGACACCCATGCTCAAACAAGTCCCGGAAGCTGTAATTATCCCAGAAAACACTGACCAGGTATCTCCCATCATGGTTGTTTGTTCCCGACATGGAATCCCTGTTGTCCCTCGTGGGTCGGGTACTGGATTATCCGGCGGTTCAGTGCCGGTAGAAGGTTCGGTCGTTCTCCTGTTAAACCGGCTTAATAAAATTCTCGAAGTGGATTCCGAGAATATGACCTTATGGGCTGAAACAGGAGTCATTACCGCTGATATCCATAAAACAGCTGAAAGCATCGGTCTTTTTTATCCACCCGATCCAGGAAGCATGGCAATTTCTACCATTGGTGGGAATGTTGCCGAGAATTCCGGGGGATTAAGAGGGCTCAAATACGGAGTAACCAAGAATTATGTTCTGGGGTTAGAGGTGGTCCTCCCCAATGGGGAAGTCATCCATACTGGGAATAAATGCGCTAAAGATGTAGCTGGATTCAACATCAAGGATGTCTTTGTCGGTTCGGAAGGAACCTTGGGGATTGTCACCAAGGTATTGCTGAAACTCATCCCCAAACCTGAAGAAAAAAAGACTATCCTGGCCTACTTCAAGAGCATGGAAGATGCCGGAGAGACCGTCTCTGCCATCATCGCAGCGCATATCATTCCTACCACACTTGAATTCCTCGACCATGTCACCATTAAATGTGTTGAAAACTATTCACATATTGGATTACCCATGGATATGGCGGCGGTATTGTTGATTGAAGTGGATGGACATGCCTCAGTCGTCGAATCAGAAGCCAATCAAATCACTGAAATATGTAAAACCCATCGTGCAGTGGAATTCCACCTGGCAAAAGATAATGATGAAGCACTCTCGTTTGCGGCCGCCCGAAGAAACGCATTCCCTGCTTTAGCCCGAATGAAACCAACGACTATTCTGGAAGATGCCACCGTACCCCGAAGCGCCATTGCCCCTATGATTCGCAAGATTCATGAGGTCTCCGAAAAATACAAAGTGGAGATTGGAACTTTTGGACATGCAGGAGACGGTAATTTACACCCAACGTGTCTGACTGATGAAAGAAATACTGACGAAATCAAGCGGGCTGAAGAAGCCTTTGCTGAAATATTTGCTCATGCCATCAAACTCGGAGGGACTATTACCGGTGAACATGGTGTTGGCTTGTCAAAAAAAGAGTTTTTGCCTCACCAGGTCGAAGATTCGGGTATTACCTTCATGCAGAATATGAAAAAGGTATTAGATCCCCAGGGAATACTGAATCCGGGTAAAGTGTTCACACTCCATCCCCGATGCGAGGGAGTTCTCCCCCACACAAGAGAACAAATACCGACAACTTCTGACCTGAAATAATAAAAAATGACTTCACACAAAAAAGATAACCACAAGGTCTTATCGGCCTTTTTAGGCATAGATGTCCCTGATTATGGGGACATCTTAAATTGTATGCATTGCGGACTGTGTCTCCCCCATTGCCCCACCTATTCACTGACTCAACTGGAAAAAGCCAATCCTCGAGGCCGTATTGCCTTGATCAAAGCAGTCGCTGACGGGGAATTGGAAATCACAGAAGGATTTGTCAACGCCATGGACTTTTGCCTGAACTGCAGGGCTTGTGAATCTGCCTGTCCTGCCGGTGTCAAGTATGGAGAACTTCAGGAGGCGGCCCGGGCACAAATCGAGATATCCGGTTTTGGGACACCCTGGGGAAAAGCATTCAAATCCTTCATGCTGGGAACAGTTTTCACTACAAAATGGATGTTAAGCGCTATTGGATACTCACTGTGGCTTTATGAAAAAACAGGAGTTCAATGGTTGGTACGGAAAAGCCACATATTGGAATTGGTTGTTCCCAAACTGGCACAGATGGAGAGTTTATCTCCTACCGTACAAGTTCCCTTCTCTGATAAGGTCTTACCTGAAGTCATCAAACCGGAGACAGCCCCCCGATATAAAGTCGGTTTATTGACCGGATGTATCATGAATATGATATTTGCTGATGTGAATCAGGATACCGCCGAAGTACTAGTCCATAATGGATGTCAGGTACATGTCCCGAAAGACCAGGTATGTTGTGGTTCACTTCATGGACATAACGGGGATCTCAAGACAGCCCGCAAACTGGCGAAAAAGAATATTGATGTTTTCGAGCGTGAAGGGATTGATTATCTGGTCATCAACTCCGCAGGATGTGGATCCTTCCTGAAAACCTATGGACATCTTCTCCGGGAGGATAAAGATTATGCCGAAAAAGCCCGGAAGTTTGAAAAAAAGGTCGTAGATGTCTCTGAATTTCTGGTCAAAGTAGGATTTGAGACTCCGAAATATCCTATCAATGTTCGAGTTACTTATGACGATGCCTGCCATCTGCTTCACGGACAAAAAATCAGTCAACAACCAAGAGATGTCATTCATTCCATTCCCGGTTTGAAATTCGTTGAATTAAAGGAAGCCAGTTGGTGTTGCGGCAGTGCGGGTATTTATAACATTGTGCAGTATGACGCTTCCATGGAAATCTTAGACCGGAAAATGGAGAATATTAAAAAGACAGGCGCTCAAGTCATCCTGTCAGGGAATCCCGGCTGCCTGGTTCAACTTCGACATGGAGTCAAACGGCATAACATGGATGTTAAAGTCCTCCACCCTATCACGGTCTTGAATAAATCGTACAAAAATCAGGATCTCTAAAAACGATTTTCCCTGTCCACCCAGATTATATTGATACTCCAAACGAACCATCCACGGACCTGCTCGGAGCTGCTCCGTATCTTCTTCGTCAGGTCATGATACGGGTATAGTACGATATTTGTACAAACTGCCAGGGATATAAAGATTAGGATATGTCATAAAAAAGGAATTAAGTAAGGAAACTTCTCATAAATCACCAAAACAGTCGGCAAGATGAAATACGGCAAGCCATATCTCATCAGACCTAATTGTTTAAATTTCATATATCGAATCAAAGCGATTATCCATATCAGAATAATGAACATTAATGAATCCTATAAACATGTCTATGGAAATATCGAGTCTGCATAATTATTACATGGGCCAAGGATTTAAAGCAGGAGATGAATAGGTTGGTAAATCAAACCAATTGAAAAGATAGGGTTCAATCAGCCAGATGATGATATAAAGTATGGCTGGAATATAAATATACGAAAGAATCCGTTTTACTGTTGATAACTGGAAATACTCCATATTTCGATATAAGGCCAGTCCCCAAAGAATGACGAGAATTAATATCATAATTGATAAAGGCTCTACAAATAGAAATAATATTAAAGAGAAAGACGCCAAAACACGGAAACCAACAAACCGATTCAATAATTCCCGAGGATGTCTTATAACTACATAAAGACCTAACAGCAAACACATAAGTTCCTGTGGATTGATATGTTTCATAAGAAATATAAGCAACAACCCCATTATTACTAAGGAAAGTTTAGTTAAATCATATTTATTCAATGCCTGCTTTTGTAATGCCAAAACCTGATACAAAACAGGAGGCACATATAACAAAGCAAGAAAGTTGACGACCAATCCTGAATAAGAGACAAATATAACATTTATTAATTCAATTACTTGCTGAATTTTAAATATATAGATAAAACCAAATATCCAATATGTAGTCAAATAAGCCATGAAGTTTATAGTTTTATCTACAGTGGATTTACGATCAAAGAAAGTGTGTACAGTTGCAACCAAAATGGAAAATACTGTCAGGTTAATAAATAAAAGCTCTGCTAAAGCCCCATAAAAGTAACTATTCTTATATAGGCCACCCAATATATAAACATTACTAATCAACAATAGTAATAAACAGGATATTGATATCTTAATGTTTTTAATAAGACTCATGGTTTTTATACCACTCCAGCAAACGATCTAGCTTCGTGCAAGTATCAGCATAAGCATCTCGCTCAACGATAGTCCATTATAGTTTCTGAATCCAGAGATAATTCCTATTTCCTGTTCCACACCATTAAAATATCCATGCCGATGAAAAATAAGCCGGCAATCCAAACCACTTCAATACATAAGGCTCTATTAACCAGATAATGATATACAGGATTGCGGGAATGATCATATAGGAAACAATCTGCTTTATTATGGGTATTTTTAGATAGGCCATATTTCCACAAAATGCCACAACCCAGATTATTGATATATATATAGCCATAATAGAAAAGGGCAGAGGTGCCAATCCTGAAATTAAAAAGACTAATAATACCAACCTAAGCCCATCAAAACGCTTTAACAATTCCATTGGATGCCGAAGGGTAAAATAGAGCACAAAAATCAAACCATAAATAATAAAAGACATGTTGGGCAACACCAACTTATTCATAAATAACCCAGTGATGGCGATAAATAGTTTAACCAAATCATATTTATTACACGACTTATGGCTTAAAACAATAATTTGATATATGACAGGTGGGATAATCAAGAAGGCAAAGAAGTTTATTATCAGTCCAGAATAGGCAATAAAACCTATATCTATGAATTCGAAAACCTCTCGAAGTTTATCTCTATATATAAGCCAAAATATCCAATAAGTCACCATAATACATATAAAATCTACTGTTTTACTGATGATAGTTTCTTTTCTTAGATATGTATGAAGAACAGTTGCGATAAAAGCAGTAATGATTTCTGTAAAATATCCACTTAAAAAAAGAAAAATACTTTCATATTCTGAATGGGGAACATTACGAAATAAAGACCCAATATAATGGATAAATCGATAATTTACCTGTACCCCTGCGAATACAACATAGACCAAAGAAACAATCAGGATTGTATTTATAGCTATCTGTTTTCCCAAATTTTTCATCATATATCGAATCGCTTGTACATCAGCTGTTATCTCGCTCAATGGTAATACTTCTCAACTCCTGAATCCAGAGATATTTCCCGCAGTTCAATATTCTTTACCTGATACAAATGCCTATCAAGAAGGTCTAATCGTAAATACTCTACTATTACCGGAAGTATTAAATAAGTTATAGCGATAAATACGAGTTTAGATTTAAGACGACATTTCGTGTTTACAAGAATAATAAGCCAGGGTAAGACAATAAACCACCTGGATATACTAATTAAAAGAATAGAGATAAAGATAAGAATGAGTGTTGAACCTTCCAATCGGTCAAATACTTCATTTTTATTTCTGAAGAAAAAATAAACCACCAAAACAATACCATACCAAATCAAGAAATAGGGTAATTCATGGAGTAAAAGAAGAAGCAGTAAGACTGAAACAAGTTTCCCAATATCGTACTTATTTATAAATTTATAATTCAGTACCATCAGTGAGTATATCAGCGGAAAACACAACAACACAGCGTGGACGAGATACCACCATGTATCGTAATAAACAGCCGTATCACTATGTGCTCCGGGTCGAGAATTAATATACTGAAAGAGGTGTTTGTAATAATACAAGAGGAAATAATCAAATACCCAGTAAATTGAATAACTCATAACAAATCCTGTTTTTAACCCAACCTCTTTATTGTTCACGACCCAATTATTCAAGATAGCCAGGGGGATTGAGATGAGTGATATTTCAACAATATATATATAGTTTGTGATGATAAGTTTAAAAAATGAATTATCCATGAAGCCATGGGGATCGGGCCACATAATAGCTGTCACAAGGCGGTCACAGTAGATTTCAAGGAAATTGCCTGATATCCCCATAAACAATACAGATAATAATACCCATGATGTGAGTTTAAGTATTTTTATCATCTTTTTTCAATCATAAAAAGAGATCGGATAATAAACAAAGCAATGACATTTAGTATGGCCATAGGACCATCAATGCCTCCCCACCCCAATACACGCTATTTATCTGGATAAAACAAATATTGCATCCCGTGCCAGCAAGTTAGGAAATACTCCAACGGGTGAGTTTTCTGAATAGAAAAAGGAATTTTCTATCCGGAATCCCTTCCGTTGACAGTAGATTTCAAAGTCTAATATAGATAAGAAGTGTAAGTTGGGCGTATCATACCAGTTATAGGGAAGAGAACGAGTTATCGGAACCCTGCCAGTAAAGAAAATGGAACACCGGGCACTAATATGACAGAAATTGGGGAACCCCACAATGATATGATGCCCTACTCGCATTCCCTCTTCCAAAACCTTGTGCGGTTCTTTTAACTGTTGGAGGGTCTGGTTCAGGATCACATAATCGAACGACTTATCCGGGAAATCCACCAGTCCGGTATCCAGATCCATATGTAAAACAGATAATCCCTTTTCCATACAGGAATGAATGCAGGAATCCTCAATTTCCAACCCTAAACCCTTCACTTCTTTTCGGTGAGCCAGTAACTCCAATAACAAACCATCTCCACATCCCAAATCCAGTACATTCGCATTCGGCGTAATGACATCCAGAATAAACTGATAGTCTACGCGTTCCAGTTTGTTAGATTTCATATCCATCCCCCTTGCGAGTCATCTCTGTCACCCGTTTCAGAAAGTTTTTGATTAGCCGGGCCTGGTCATCAAATTCAATCAAAAATGCATCATGACCATAAGTTGATTCAATTTCCATAAAACTGACATCAACCCCCGCTGCCTTACAGGCCCGAATGATATCCAGGGATTGGTAGGTCGGGTATAACCAGTCTGACTCAAAAGAGATAACCAGCAACTTCGCCGGATTCCCTTTGAGTACTTCCGCCAGTTTTTTTCCACCCGTAGGATCATACATATCCATGGCTTTAGTGATGTATAAATAGGTGTTGGCATCAAATCGGTTTACAAAGGTCCCACCGTTATAATGAAGATAACTTTCCACTTCGAACTCAGCAGTGAATTTAAACGGTTTATCTGCCTTTCGAGTTTCCCGGCCAAACTTTTCTTTCATGGATGCATCACTCATATAAGTGATATGCCCCAGCATACGCGCCACCGCCAAACCTTTTGCCGGCTGGCCTGTTTCGTAATAATTACCTTCATTCCATTCAGGGTCAGACATAATAGCCTGGCGCCCCACTTCATTAAAGGCTATTTGTTGCGGCGAATGTATCACTGTGGTAGCTATCGGAATGGCACTGTGAATTCTCTCCGGGTGGAGTATGAACCAGTCCAGAGCCTGCATCCCCCCCATTGAACCACCGGCTACGGATAACACTTTAGAAATTCCCAGATAATCCAATAATTTAATCTGGGCGTTCACCATATCACTGATGGTAATTGCAGGAAAAGATAACCCATACGGTTTATTTGTTTTCGGATTAATACTGGAGGGCCCTGTCGATCCCTTACATCCTCCCAGAATATTAGAACAAATAATAAAGTACTTATTGGTATCAAAAGCCTTGTCCGGCCCAACCATATCTTCCCACCAACCGGGTTTCTTGTCCTGATTTGTATAAATCCCCGCCACATGAGCATCGCCGGTCAGTGCATGTTCAATCACAATGGCATTGGTCTTGTCTTCATTCAGAGTACCGTAAGTTTCATAAGCCAGTGTTAATGGCGCAAGAACTTCCCCACACTCAAGAGTTAATCCCTCTTCAAAGGTCACATATCGAGTCTGAACAAATCCTATGGGACTGGTTGCATACGGCTTATTTGGATTAATTGGGCTTGGACTATCCATAAGTCTATTTATCCTTTAATGGCTTTTTTTAGAGCCTGATCCAAATCTTCTTTAATATCTTCTATATCTTCGATACCAACAGAGAACCGAATATAATCAGTGGTAACCCCCGTAGCAGCCTGTGCCGCTTCATCTAACTGTTGATGGGTCGTCGAAGCAGGATGAATGACCAGACTCTTAGCATCATAGATATTAGCCAGATGTGATAATAATTTTACAGAATCAATAAATCTGCGGCCGGCTTCCAAACCACCTTTGATTCCAAACCCTACCAAAGCGCCACAACCTTTACTCATATATTTTTGGGCATTTGCATGAGAAGGATGACTTTCCAGTCCTGGGTAATTCACCCAACTGACAGCAGGATGTGACTCCAGATATTTGGCAACGGCCAAGGCATTCGCCGAATGCGCTCTCTGGCGAAGTCCCAGTGTTTCCAAACCTTGTAAAAGCATAAAGGAGTTGAACGGACTGATACACATTCCCATATCCCGCACAATATGAACCCGGGCCTTAGTAATAAAAGCGACATTTCCAACTTCCGGAAGATTGCCAAAAGTTTCCATATACTTCATTCCATGATAACCTTCATCAGGATCTGTAAATTCAGGGAAATTACCATTATCCCAATTGAACTTTCCAGAATCCACCACAATCCCTCCGATAGTCGTACCATGTCCCCCGATAGCCTTGGTGGCAGACGTTGATAAAATATCCGCTCCATAATCAAACGGCCGGCACAATCCACATCCAACAGTGTTATCGACAATCAGCGGAATGCCTGCATCATGGGCAATCTTCGCCAAAGCCTCAAAATCAGGAATGTCTAATTTCGGGTTACCAACCGTTTCGCAATAAAGGGCTTTTGTTTTAGAAGTAATGGCTTTTTTGAATTCCTCAGGCTTTGTTGAATCAACCATGTGAACTTTTCGCCCAATTTTGGGAAAAGTATTGGCAAATAATTGATAAGTTCCACCATACAAATTATTACCCGATACAAACTCATCCCCTAACCTTGAAATCGTCAACAAGGCAGTAGTAATAGCCGCCATTCCGGAAGATACAGCTAAAGCCCCAGTGCCACCTTCAATAGCAGCGACACGTCTTTCGAAAACATCAGAAGTAGGATTTTGTAATCGGGTATAAATATTCCCATCCACTTTAAGCGCAAATAAATCTGCGGCATGCTGAGTATTACGGAACACATATGAAGAGGTTTGGTATATAGGAACAGCTCGGGACAATGTGGTAGGGTCAGCAGTTTCTTGTCCGGCATGAAGGGCTATGGTATCAAGTTTTCTTTCACTCATAATCTATATCTCCAAATATTATTTAGTATGTCAATATAATCTAAAGAGCCATTCTTAAAATCATACCAAATATAGTAAAGATCGTATCAAAAGAGATTTAACTGAGCTTCCTGCTGATTGCACTCATAGGTACTCATATATTTGAATATTTCGTCATTATTACAGACAATATTATGTTTTTTACATTCACTGTAAAATATTTTCATCAGTGATTCGTTATTGTCACTCAAAATCTCATAGCTATACCCGTATTTTTTATGATATTTCTGTTTAAGTCCCGGGAAGTGTTCATCCAGCTTTTGGTAGAAATACTCACGATCACCTTCTCTTAAAGTCAGCCCCATCCCAAAACAGAGGATTCCATATACTCTAGCCCTTATACAGTAATCCAAAATACCCCTTAGATTTTCTTCATTATCGTTAATATACGGCAATATCGGATCAAACCATACTACTGTGGGAATTCCATTGTCTCGCATAATCTCCAGCACCCTAAAGCGTTCCCTGGTTGTAGAGACTGCAGGTTCAATAATTTTACATAATCGCTCATCATAAGTAGTAAGTGTTATTTGTACTACACATTTGGATTTGCTGTTTATACTTTTCAATAAATCTAAATCCCGCAAAATTCTATCTGATTTAGTTTGTATAGAAAGCCCAAAACCATACTTATCAATAATTTCAATACATTTTCGTACATATCTAATCTTAATTTCCAAGGGAATATATGAATCAGTCATTGAACCGGTGGCTATCATGCACTTCTTACGCTTTTTCCTGAGCGTTGATTCCAAAAGTTCCGGCGCATTACTTTTTACTTCGATGTCTTCGAAATCATGGTCCATGTTGTAACAATTACTTCGACTGTCACAATAAATACAGCCATGGGTACACCCACGGAAGATGTTCATTCCATTATGAGGTGAAAGTATGGCCTTATATTCTTTATAATGCATTCGACTTTTTTAGAATAATATACTTGATATCCAATTGATTACTCATATCTAAGAGCTTCAATTGGATTCATATTAGCCGCTTTTGACGCAGGATATATCCCAAAAAACATCCCCACAGCGATAGAAAAAATAAAGGCAATAAAAACTGAACTTGGCACAATCGCAGAAGGAATTTCATTACTGGAAATGATTGAGACTATTTTAGCTAATCCAGTCCCAAGGATAATTCCTCCAACACCTCCCAGGCCACTAATTGTTCCCGCCTCAATCAGAAACTGAATCAAAACATCTCTCCGTTTAGCTCCCAATGCTTTTCGAATTCCCACTTCACGGGTTCTTTCAGCAACCGAAGCCAACATAATATTCATTATCCCTATTCCCCCAACAAATAAGGACAATCCACCAATCGAACCAATGACCAAAGTGAATGCCGTCATAGCTTTAGAAATTTCCTTTTGTATCTCCTCCGGATTTTGCATGTAGTAATTGCTTGTCTGTCCATATTGCTTTTTCAAATATTGAATAATCCGATTTCCTATTTTCTTGGAGTTTTGGGGATCGTTGACTTGGACCGTTATGGAGTCCACCTCCCTACTCTGTTTCAAACGCAGCGCCGCTGTTGCGGGGATAAACATTGTATTAGGATCAATCCAACGCATCCCTTGTTCACCTGTCTTTGCCAATATTCCTACAATGACGAATTGGTTTCCATCCAGACTAATGGAAGATCCTATTGTTTTTTCGTCTGGGACATAATTTCTCTGTGTCGTTTCAGAAAACAACTTACGAGCCAGTTCATAATTCAGAACACATACTTTCTGACGATACAGATTGTCCATATCACTGACAATTCTCCCCAGACCTATTTTTTGCCCATTCAAATCAAAATAGTCTTGATCTACACCTTTTACATTCACTTTATTTGTTCTGCTGAGATATCGGATTTGCCCACCGGTATTTACTTCCGGTGCAATATCAACAACACCCCGCAATTTCTTGATATTTTCGATGTCATCCAGAGAAATCTCTCCTGATCGTTGAGCATCAGAATCCCATGATGGATAAATAAAAATACGGTCAGCACCCAAACCCGCAAATTGACTAATTATTTTTAATTTCAAACCGTTGCCAATGGAAACAATTATAATCACTGACGCTATACCAATGATTATCCCCAGCATGGAAAGAAAACTACGCATCTTATTAAGCCGTATATCTAAAGCAGCCATCACAATATTTTCACGAATATCCATACTTAACCTTTCACGGCTATGACTGGTTCATCTTTTATAATTTCCCCATCTCGTAAAGATACAATTCGATGAGAATACTGAGCAATATCCGGCTCATGAGTCACCAATATAATAGTGGCACCCTCCGAATGAAGTCGCGTAAATATTTCCATAATTTCCTGACCTCGATGCGAATCTAAATTTCCTGTTGGCTCATCTGCCAAAATAATTGAAGGGCTATTTACTAAGGCACGTGCGATAGCAACCCGCTGTCGCTCCCCACCAGACATCTCGCTGGGACGGTGCTCAGTTCTGCCTCCTAATCCGACCCTTTCTAAAGCCTCCATTGCCATTTTTCTTCTTTTGCTAGCTGACAAAGAAGCATAAACCATTGGTAATTCCACATTTTGTAAAGCATTATATTTTGACAATAAATTAAAGTTCTGGAATACAAATCCAATTTTGTGATTCCGAATATCTGCCAATTGATTTTCATCCAGCTGTCCAACTTCGATGCCATCCAACTCATATGACCCTGCACTGATAGAATCCAAACAGCCTATAATATTCATTAGAGTCGACTTTCCTGAACCCGAAGCCCCCATGATTGATACAAATTCATTTCGTTTAACTTCAAGGTTTATCTGATTCAAAGCCGTTACCTCAATTTTACCAATAGGATATTTCTTTAAAACTTCCGTTAATCTAACCATCAAGATTTACCTGGATTTTTCTTCTTTCCGGCAAGGTTTGTTTTAATTCGAACCATATCACCCTCATTGAGCCAATTGGCACCTTTAACAACAATTTTCTCTCCTAATTTAAGGCCCGAAGTTATTGCCGAATATTGGGTATTGCTGGCTTCCACACCCACTTCTCGTCGAGTTACCCTGTCCCCCTTGAGATAAAACACATAATTTTTATCTTCTTCATTCACTACAGCCTCTACGGGAATTAAAAGTCGGTTTGGCAATTGATCAATTAGGATATTGGTCTGAACTGTCATGTTTGGGCGAACAGGTTGTTTGAGTGTATCCGTTATTTCAACTGTCACTGATATTTCTGAAAAAGTTTTTCTAATAGCTTGTGAAGCTATCTCCTTAACAATACCTGGAAGTTTTTTCCCTTTCTCAAAAGCATCTGAAGATACCTGAACTGTCTGACCAGGTCTTACTTTTCCAATATCAATTTCATCCACGTTTACACGAGCAACAAATCTTGTAATATCTCCAATAGAAAAGATTTCTTCTTTTGCCCCCACCATTTTTCTATCTTGAACTATATCTTGAACAATGGTTCCAGATATAGAAGCCGAAATAGTTGCTTTATCTAATCGATCTTTTGCTTCTGCCAAATCTTTTTCAGCCAATTCAATTTCCCATTTTGCTTCAGTGACATCTTTGGCAAACTTTTTCTCTTGATTGATAGCCTGTTCCTCAGAAACTTTTTGGTCCAATTTCGCAGATTGATAACTTCGCTCAGCTTCCTCTAATTGACGGCGCGAAATAATATCATCCGATAACATTCTTCGCATACTTGCTAAATTTTTCTCTGCATAATCAAACTGAATCTTATTCTTCTCAAGTGAAGTTTTTGTCTGTAATCGCTCGTACGGTATAGTAACTTCTAGAAGGGTTTGAAGATTATTCCGGACCCGACTCAATTTCACATTAGCATTCAACAAATCTTTTTCTAATCGGGATCTGTCCAGAGTCAGAAGAATGTCTCCTTTTTTTACAATATCACCTTCTCGAACCTTCTTCTCGGTTACATTTCCTTCCACTTCAGTCAAAATTTGAATTTTATCTCCAGGTTCAATAATCCCATTTGCAGAAATCATTTTATCCAGAGTTCCTTTTGTTACGGTACCCAAAACAACCTCACGAGCAGCTTTTTTCGCTCCTAAGGTCCTGTTCCCAATATATAATCCAGTAAAAAACACCATCAATACCATCAAAATAACAATTCTCTTTATCCACTTTTTCATTAGTTACCTTCCTGTTCAGTAACAGCCGCACTCTCATTTTCACCTTTAAATAAAGGTTTAACATATCCACTGAATCCTACAGTTAATAATGTACCCATGATCCACAGGGCCAGTATTAATACCGCAGCTTTTATCTTGCTCAAACGGCATACCTTTGAAATTCCAAGAATCGCCAGAAATATTGCCCAGAATAGAAAAACATCCAACCGGGAATAAAGTGCATATAATGCCGGATGGATTTTCTGGGGTAAAAAAAACAGGGCAACAGAGGAATCAACTTCCACATAATGATGAGTATTTAGCAATAGATAAAACAAGACGAATACAGACCAAATTGCAAAGGGAACATGCGAATATCCCAAAACAGACACAATTTTGCGATAAGTTGTTTTACCATTCATAAAGGGAACTAAAACATGAATCAATCCTGCCTTAATCAAAAATAAAAGAAAAGACATGATAAGGCCCATGCTCACCAGTAAGATAGGTCCCCAGTATTTAATCAGATTAGGATCTTGGTCAACACCTAAATCAGCCAATTTAATTTCTAAACTTGGGTCACGAAGTCCTATCAAAATAGTTGATACACCTAATAATACCCAGGAGAAAATGGGGATAAAAACACCAAACAACAAGTCAGGATTTTCATCTAGCCCCTTAAATACCCTGCCTGGAGAGAAGACTATTCCAACTAAACGCGATAATTTATTCATCCCATACCTTTTTCTACAACTTATACTATTTTAAATACGAAATATCAATAAATATCTTCCAATAGGTTATTCACTAAACGGAATTTTAAAGAAATCTGGAATTGGAATAATACGGCCTTTGTCATTTATAAATGCAAATTTCAATTGAGCCGTTGATACAAGGGTTTCTTCTCGACATATTTCATAATTCAAAACAAAGCTTGCTCTACCCCAATGAGAGAACCAACCTGAGATAGTAATATCATCATCACAGAACAAAGGCTTAATATATTTTATTTGAGCCTCAGCCACAATAGAATATGCTTTATATGTATGAAAATCCGAAAATTGGATACCTACCTGTTGCATATAATCACATCGGGCAGCTTCCAAGTATTGCAGATAGACAGCATTATTCACATGACCAAATGAATCTAATTCGTATGACTTGACCTTTAGTATAGATTTGAGAATCCTGCTCACTTCATTTTTCTCCCCAAGTAATCTTGTTCACAAAGTAGAGAGGATCACTTAAAAGCCGTTCATGAGCTTTTTCCCACAAATCAACAGCTTCAATCAAATAAGAATGAGCTTCCAGCACGGAACCTTCCCTGAGAGAATTATTTGTCATAATGTCCTTAATTCTGTCATATCGTTGTTCCCAACCTCTGAAACCATGCCTCCTACATATAGTGCTCTCTTCACGACCATCTGCAAGTATAATTTTATATTGAAGATTTACAGAAAACAGATATGGAGGAACTGATAACTCCTCAATTCCATGCATTGATGTGTTAGGCCGTAATCCACATCCCAACATGAGTATCTGTCCCTTTTCATTTACTAATTTTCGCAAAGGAGAATTTGGTCCTACCGGTGTACCATCTTTCCAATGGTCACAGGTAAGTTCCTGAGCCTTGGCACCATATGCAGATATTGAATGAGTTGGATTAATACTTCGGTAAGTACCAGGTCTTGTTCTGAAATATTCAGATATGAGACCCACACAGGAGGGTGTATTCCTAACATCAAAAACGGGATTCACAGCATTTACGGTGAGATAACTTAGTGCAGGCAATAATAAAGTCCCTTTAGGACCCAGGGAGGACAACAAACCTTGAATAACTGTTTCAGGCCCACCAGCAACTTGGCCTAGGGATCTCATAGAAGAATGAACAAGTAGGCATCCTCCACTGCGAACACCCAAAGATATCAAATCTTCTTTAATCTGATTTATCATTTCATCACTGTCTTTCATAGTTAACACCTAACAATCCGTTTTCCATTATTATATATGGAACTATGAATGAATATGATATCGTGATTATAGGAGCGGGGCCTGCAGGAATGATGGCAACCATTTCGGCCGCCCAATCCAATTTAAGGATACTCCTATTAGAAAAAAATCTAAAAGCCGGCCGAAAGCTACTTCTGACAGGCAATGGTCGGTGTAATTTAACAAATTATTTACCTGTTGATGAATTCATTAAAGGCTATGGGAAGACAGGAAAGTTCTTACATTCAGCATTTCATAATTTTTTTAGAGACGATTTAATATCTTTTTTAAAACAATATGGCACCCCATGTAAAACAGAAGATACGGGGTTAATATATCCAAAATCAGATAGAGCCTCTGATGTTTTATCTGCTTTAATGAAAGCCATTCATTCTTATCCCAACACACACATATTGACTTCAACACCGGTGTCAAAGATTAGCCATACTAAAGAAGCATTCAATATCTATTCACCCCAATTAAATCATCATATAAAGTCATCCAAACTCATTATCGCAACGGGAGGGTTATCATATCCCGAAACAGGCTCATCGGGGGAGGGTTTCCTTTGGTGCAAAAACTTGGGACACTCTGTAACACCACTGATACCTTCTTTAGTCCCATTTATATGCAAAGACTCATGGATAAAACAATTAAGAGGGATCACTTTGGAGCATGCCCAATTCAGTTGGCATACACCATCAACATCACACTATTCGCCTGAAGGAATGTTGCTTTTTACACATTTTGGATTGTCCGGACCCTTGGTGCTAAATGCAAGCCTGGAATTATCCTCAATGGTTAAAAGAGAACCTTTATCAATAAACTTGGATTGTATGGCACATATTGATACATTTGAATTATCATCCCTTCTCAATAGTGCTATAAAAACTAAACCAAACCAATCCATAGGAAAAGTACTGTCTCCTTTATTACCAAACAGATTCATCGAAGTAGTGTTGCAGATTGTGGATATTGATCCAGCTAAGCGTATGAATCAAATCACTCGGTCGGATAAACAAGTAATAATAACTTCTCTGAAAAAATTACCACTAACAATAACGGGAACTCTTCCCATCGAAAAAGCCTATGTAACAAAAGGTGGCGTTTCATTACATGAAATCAATTCACATACCCTTGAATCAAAGATTGTTAAGGGACTCTATTTTGCTGGAGAAATAATTGATTGTTCTGGTATTAGTGGTGGATATAATTTACAGCAGGCATTTTCAACTGGCTATTTAGCAGGATACTACGCTTCTAAAAACATATAACTTCATTTCAATGATAAAATTTTACTTATTGTTTTTTTAAATCATTTAAGAGGGTAACACTATGAAAATGCGTTTGTATCTTTTTTTAGCTTTACTAAGTCTATTTGTCTTACCGGGATTTGCATCTTCTAGCGACAAAACCAAGTATTACGAGTTTGGATTTCAGGAACGAGTTAGATTTGAGTATTTAGATAACAACTACGATTTTAATGATGATAGCAACGATGTAAATAATGAATATTTCCGGCTCCGAACTTCTGTTTGGGGAAAACTCAACCCTACAGATGAGATTTCTTTATATTTGCGTATTGTGGGTGAACCCAGAGTTTATATGGCAGACCATGCTGGACGTAATCTTCAAAGAGATGAGTTTGTTGTCGATAATGCGTATTTCGATCTTAATAAACCTTTTGATTTGCCTGTAAACTTCCGCGTAGGTCGGCAAGATCTAAAATATGGCGATGGACTCGTTGTTGTTGAGGGAACTCCAAATGATGGGTCACGAACATTTTATTTTAATGCATTAAAAGCATCTATTCAGATAAATGAGAAAAACTCACTAGATGCAGTCCTTTTAAACAACCAGGAGTACGATACGTTCTTCCCAGTTATAAATAATCGTCATATGAAGTTAAATACTTCTGATGAGTGGGGTTTTATTCTGTATGGAACTAGCAAGGTCTCAAAGGAGCTAACTCTTGAACCATATTACATATTCAAACAGGAAGATAGTTTCAAAAAGACTCCATTACTGAATATCCATACTCTAGGAACTAGAGCTGTTTATAAGAAAAATGATTGGGCAATACGCGCTGAATTAGCAGGACAAACAGGCGAATATTCTGATAATAATGACAGATCAGGTTGGGCAGGAACTTTATTTGTTGATAAGTCGTTCAAAAACCTTCCATTAAAGCCAGAGGTGACTGCCGGTGTAGGTCTTCTATCAGGGGATAATCCATCAACATCAAAAGTGGAAGGATGGGATCCTCTATTTTCAAGATATCCAATGTACAGTGAAATACTCTTAGCAAATTACCTTACAGAAACGGGTATCATTGGCTATTATACAAATCTACAGTGCTACCGCTTAGCAACCAAGCTGAATGTTACAGATAAAACAGCTGTCACACTCAGGTATAACTATTTCCGTAGTTTTGAAGACACTCTGGGTAATAATGGCTACTCTCGTGGTCACAATCCGCAAATACAAGTAAATCACAAGTTCAATAAGAACTTGGATACAACTTTACTGTTAGAATACTTTAAACCTGAAAATTATTACGGAAGCAACATGGATGATGCCTTGTTTATCCGTGCCGAGTTGCAATATAAGTTCTAGTAAAACAAAAAGCCCTCCTCCTATACGGGGGAGGGCTTTTTTAATTTTAATCTGCCTACAAAACATACACTTCATCAGACTTTAATATTTTCACTCCAGCACCTGATAAAATCTTGATTGCGGGCTCCAACTTTTCTGTTCGAATAACAACAACAGCGTTCTTTCCAGCCTTCTGAACAAATGCATACAGGTACTCAACATTGATGTCTGCAGCATTAAGAGCGCTTAAAGCAGTTGCTAACCCACCCGGCTGATCACTCACACAGATGGCAATCACATCAGTTTCTTGAACCACAAAGTCGGCTTTTTTCAACACTTTGCGAGCAACATCAGGCTCTGAAACAATCATTCTCAGTATTCCAAATTCAGAAGTATCGGCTATAGATAAGGCACGAATATTTACCTTAGCATTCTGCAACACAGACAACGCTTCATGCAACCGACCTTTTCGGTTTTCAAGAAAAATAGAAATTTGTTTTACTTTCATGGCTGTCCTTTCCCCTTTCTTCGGTTTAAAGATTACGGGTATCAATGACGCGTTTTGCTTTTCCTTCTGATCGGGGTAGTGATTTAGGTTCGACCAGTGTCACCTTGACCCGCAAGCCAATGGTCTTCTCAATTTTAACTTCCAATTTTGTTCTAACTTCTTCAATTCGGCGAACTTCATCCGAAAACAATTTCTTGGAGGCTTCGACTCGAACTTCCAATTCATCCAATTGATGAGGCCTTGAAATAATAATTTGATATTGAGGTTCAAGTCCAGTCCCTTCCAGTAATGCTTTTTCAATTTGGGACGGGAACACGATGACACCACGAATTTTCATCATATCATCAGAGCGACCACTGATTCTTTCAATCTTTGCCAAAGTACGACCACAAGAACATTTTTCCCGATGAATACTGGTTAAGTCTTTTGTCCTAAAGCGAATCATAGGAATACCCTCACGGGTTAATGTAGTTAAGACCAACTCACCTTTTTCCCCATCAGGAAGAGGCTCCAATGTGTCTGGAGATATAATTTCCGGATAAAAATGATCTTCCATAATATGAAGACCACATTTAGCCTCACACTCCATGCCAACTCCGGGACCAATAATCTCAGTCAAACCATAAATATCATGGGCAGATATGTCTAATCGTTTTTCAATTTCTTGACGCATTCTCTCGGTCCACATTTCTGCACCATGGATACCGACTCTTAATTTCAATTTTTTAGGATTGATACCCATTTCTTCGGCTGTTTCAGCCATATATAAAGCATAGGATGGAGTACAGGTTAATACGGTAGTACCAAAATCGCGCATAAGCTCTAATTGACGTTTCGTATTTCCAGCTGAAATTGGAATAACCGTGGCGCCCACTTCCTGAGCTCCATAATGCAATCCCAATCCACCTGTAAACAATCCATATCCATAAGCATTCTGGATAATGTCATTCTTACTGACGCCTGCCATCGTTAAAGCCCGAGCAATGGACTCACTCCATATTTTCAAATCACCTCGGGTATATCCCGCGACAACAGGAATCCCCGTTGTTCCAGAAGAGGTATGTATCTCAACAATTTCAGATTGAGGGACAGCAAACAATCCAAAAGGATAGGCTTTTCTTAAATCATCTTTGGTAATAAAGGGAAGCTTTGAAATATCTTTAATTGTTTTAATATCAGAAGGCTTCACTTTGTGTTTATCAAACATCTTTTGATAGTAAGGAACCTTCTCATACGCACGCCGGATAGAGTTCTGGAGGCGTTCTGATAATAGCTTTTCTTTCTTGCTGTCAGTACAGCATTCAATTTTTTCATTCCAATACATATTCAGATATATTCCTCCAAAACTATTTCTTTTGTGTGGTTTTTGTAGTCTTTACTGTTTTCTTTTTTGGTTTTGAGACTGTTTTGCAACTTTTTTCTTTCAAAAAAGAAAGTTTTGTATCTTTCAATTTCTCCATGGCTTTTTTGGCATTATTTACTTCAATAACGAGATATCCATTTTTTCGCTCACCAGGGATAAAGATGTATGCATTTTCAACATTTACATTTTTTGCTGTTAAAATTTCTGCCACCTTATGCATTCCACCGGGCTTATCGTTTAACCGTATAGCCAAAACATCCATTAATGAAACCGTAAGACCCGCTTTTTTCAAGGCTTCATAAGCTTTTTCACAATCGTCTGTCAGAAGTTTAAAAACACCCATCTCACCCTGACTGGCAATAGAAAATGCCAGCACACTGATTTTTTCATCTGCCAGAACCTGCGTTACTCTTTCGATTTTACCTGGGTTGTTACGAGCGAAGATTGATAATTGTTTGATTGTTTCCATATTTACTTCTCCGTTTTGGGATGAGAATAATGGTTTATATTTTTCGTTTATCGATGACCCGTTTTCCTTTACCTTCAAAGACAGGAAGACTACCGGGTTCCATCAGTTCTACTTTAGGTCTGACAATAATCTCATTGCGTAATTTATCAGCAATATCTTTTTGAAGACTGACAAGATGTTCCATATTTCCATCAAATACAGTCTGAGCCATTTCAACACGAACAATAATATCTCCCAGTGGTGTCAGCTCAATCTGATAATTCTTAGCAACAGACTTAATTCCCATCAGAATTCGTTCGATCTGTTGTGGGAAAATATTAACGCCGTGAACAATCAACATATCGTCGGTTCGGCCGGTCATTCGGCGAATTCGACGATGCGTACGACCACAAGCACATTTTTCTGTCACAAACGAGGTAATATCTCTTGTACGGTATCTGATCAAGGGCATTGCATCCCGGGTCAAGGTAGTCAGAACCAATTCACCCGGTTTCCCCTCATCAACAGGTTTCAATGTTTCCGGGTCTATAATTTCGACAAGGAAATTGTCTTCCCAGACATGAAGATGCCCCTTTTCCTGGCATTCAAAAGCCACACCCGGACCACCCATTTCAGAAAGACCATAACAATTAAAAACATCAATATCATAAAGCTTTTCAATTTTTTTACGGGTTTCTTCGGTATAAGGTTCGGCACCTACATAGGCTTTGGTTAATTTCACATCTTTACGAGGATTAATTCCTTTTTCTTCCATAACATCAGCCAGATGGAGAGCATAACTGGGTGTGAAATGTAATACTGTGGTCCCAAAATCCTGCATGAGACTAATTTGGCGTTCACTATTTCCAGGACCAGACGGAATGACAAGAACACCTAACTTCTCAGCTCCATAATGAAGCATGAATGCTCCCGTAAACAATCCGTATGTCATCATATTTTGTAAGATGTCGGCATTGGTCAACCCGGTCATGACTAGATTACGGGCCATTTGTTCAGCCAACATATCTAAATCCGCTTTTGAAAACCATAATGCTTTGGGTTTGCCTGTAGTCCCGCTGGAGGTATGCAAACGAATAATATTCTCTCGTCCACAAGTATTCAGCTTATCAGGAAAGTTTTCGCGTAAATCAGCATTCGTAGTAAAAGGTAATTTCTGAATATCAGTAATAGATGTAATGTGTTTAGGGTTAATTCCTAATTCATCAAATTTACCCTTATAAAAAGGAACTTTGCTGTACACTTTCTGTGCAGTTGCTTGAAGACGCTCCAGCTGCATTGCTTCAAGTTTTTTTCGAGAGATAGTTTCAATTTCTTTATTCCAAAACATAGACCCCTCACTTATTGTGAATTTATCAGGTAGAAAATAGTTGTAAAAACTGCCATCCTAATATCGACTACCATCCCAAATCAATGAAACCAATATTATGAGATTCAACTCCATACCCGATTCTTTATATATTTATTTTTGTTACTATACAACTAATCACAGTATTAATCAAAATTGAATTGTGTATTGTCCCCTGCAAAAGGGCATCAGTTTCAAAAATCATCATATTCGTTTTTGGGTATAATTTATATCAATTTCGTGTAGTGTCTATTTTATATTAATTTAAGGAGAGGTTTTATGTCGTTATGGGTGAAAACATTACTAGTAAGTTTAGTGGCTATTGTACTGTCAGTTCCATCCCCGGCTTTAGACTATCTGATACCCAAAGCAAGGGAAATCCACACCGGTAACACTCAGATCCAAATGATGTCTCCAGTATATATTGATGGAGATAAATCTTATGCTGAGACGGCTGTCGTAATTCAAAACCTGTTAATACAAAAGGGATTCCAAACCACACAGGATGCCACAAAGGCCAAGTCTCAAATCATTTTGGGGGATATGAAGTCATTATCACCCAACACGCCCTACTCCTCATCGTTTTCAAAAATAACAACAGATGAGGGTTATGTCCTGATTATTAAAAAAGACCAAAATAAACCCACTATTATTCTGGCAGGGAAAGGACATTCTGGAACATTCTATGCGGCCCAGACTTTTCGACAGATTCTTAATCAGGGGAAAGCCTTACCCCAAATCACAGTGATAGATTATCCAGGATTTGCTTTGGAAAGAGGGTATGGGGAATTTTTCTATGGTAAACAGTGGACACATGAGGAACGAAAAGAAGCCCTCAGATTTATGGGTGAAACAAAAATGAACTTTTTCATGTATTCCCCAAAAGATGATCCCTATAACCGGGATAAGTGGCGGGAAAATTATCCTGATATTTTCATGAAACGGCTGACTGAAACCATAAAAGTTGCCAAAGATAATCATGTGACTTTTTCATTTGCCATGAATCCTGGACTTTCGATTAAATACTCCTCAAAGGAAGATTTTGATATTTTGATGAGGAAATATGACCAGGCACGAAAAGCCGGCGCAGAACATTTTTCCCTTCAAATAGATGACATTGGAAATGCCGTTCGCCATGAGGAAGATGCGAAAGTCTTCAAAAGCCCAGCAGAAGCGCATGCCTTCCTGATCAATAAGGTCTATGACCATCTAAAAACGTGGAATCTTCATAAAGGATATTCAATATGTGGACAGATGTATTACATCGCCAAGCCCGATGATTACATCTACACCATGGGCGAAAAGGTATATCCAGAAATCCCACAGATGTGGACCGGTGGCGATGTCGTGGACGATTACATCAGTGTAGACGAATGCTATCTGATCGCCTCGGGATTAAAACGAAAACCCTTTATTTCGGACAATTATCCAGTTAATGATTTTGCTACCACCCGGCTCTTTATGGGTCCCTTGACCGGCAGGCCAAATGATTTGGTGGAACATGTTTATAACGGTTTCCTCCAGAATCCAATGAACCAGGAAGAAGCCTCCAAGATTGGGCTGGCCACCATCGCAGATTATATATGGAATCCTTATGACTACAATCCCGAGAGGTCTTGGAAAAATGCCATTCTCTTGGTGGGTGGGACAAAGGGTTATAATGCTCTCCGATTGTTCTGTGAAAACAACCGAAATACGGTTATGGAAAGAAGAGAGTCCGTCGAATTAGCAACCCTCATTAATAACTATCTGGAAAACCCCTCACCCAAAACCGAAAAATCATTAAGGACCTATTTGACTCGGATTTGTAATCTTGAAAAAGACTTGCAAGCAACGGTGGATAATCAGGCTTTACTTAAGGAAATTAATCCCTGGGTCAAGAAAATGGCAGTTTATGGACAAGCAGGCATTATGGCCTTTGATATTTTAGAAAGTAAACCTGATGAGAATCTGGCCAGCCTGTGGCAAAAACGGATGGACCTTGAAACCTATCTCCAAAAAGAAGTTTATTCAAAATCTGAGGATGTCTTTTTTGGTGGGATGATGGAACTTCTCACCAACCGGGTCTTACTTTCTGGCGAAGGGATGGGAGCCACTCTTTATAAACCTGCAGTTAGTTTTGCTGATAATACTGGATTTAATCGGGGTGTATGGCGGTTTGTTGATTACATCACCGATGGTTCCGCTCAATCAGGTTTTCCGACAGCGTGGAACTTTAATAGCAATGAGTGGTTTAAGGTTACCCTTCCCACCATCAGACCTGTCAATCAAATCCACATCCTGATGACGGATACAACATCACCCTGTGATTTTATTTATAAAGGTGAACTGGAATACTCTCTAGATCTGAAAACATGGAAACCTCTCATGAAAACAATTCATCCTGAGGTAAATTGGAGTTCAACCGAACCTGTTTTAATGAGAGCTGTTCGCTTAAGAAACACTCAAGACCAGAAGTTCAAAGTTCTAATGAAAGAATTTACTGTTAATGTCGCCGACAGGCCCGTCCTGAAATCCACAATGAAAGATACTGCTAACTTAAGCTCAATTTGTGATGGACGAGTAATGACTCTGACCACATGGGATAAACCACAGACATCGGACTCTATTGAATTGGTCTATCCAAAACCAGTGAAGGCTGGCTATCTTAATATCCTTATCCAGCCGGATACCCCATGGAAAAACTACCAGATTCTAGTGAAGGGTCCTTCCTCCCAAAAGGTATTTACTCCTGCCCAGGCCGGCTCTGTTAGAATTCCTCTGGCGGAGATGGAGGTATCTTCTATCAAACTGGTTCCCACGCAAAACAGCAATCAATCCGTACAAATCAGGGAATTGTACCTTACAGATAAATTCGGTCATCCCTTTTAATAAATAGGTTTATAATCAAAAGCAGGATTGCATTACATGTAATCCTGCTTTTTTATTTTTTATACAGGATGATAATGATGATGTGGAAAGGTCTTTTGATTGCAATGATACCCAGCTTATTAATGGCGGCAACACCGATTGAATGGTCTAAACAAGATTGGGGGACTATGGGAATCACCCATCTGGAACATGCATTATTCCCTGATGACAGCCGAAAAGATGGGTATAAAACAAATACGAATACCTATCCCTATGAGGGACATTATGATGATAATCAAGTAGCCTTTGCCATCCCCAAAGGTTATCAACCGGGAGCAAAACTCGACATTGTTGTGATTTATCATGGGCATGTTAATGAGGCTCCCCTCTTTATTACCAACTGTAAAGCCGGTGAATATTTCTGTGAAGCTAGAAAGAATGCAATTCTGGTTGTTCCACAGGGTCCTAAAAATGCGCCCGATTCTTCGGGCGGCAAGATGGAAAAACCTGGTGAGTTTGCCTTAATGATTAATGAATTGATCAATGTTTGGAAATCTCAAAAGGTAATACCTCAAAACGCCAAACTAAACACTCTGATTATCGGTGGATATTCTGGTGGATATCGACCTACTGCTTTCTGTCTCAAACAGGGTGGAATGAATCAATTCATCAAAGAAATTTGGCTGTTTGATGCGGCCTATGATTTCCAGGATGATTTGTCGAATCTGGTTACCACGAATCCCAAGACGGTGTTTCGAGGCTTATATACCGATCACCAAACTAATTATCATCTACGAATGATGACTAATATGGCGGTCGCCAAGGTTCCTTTCACCGTCATAAATGATGGGGACAATGATGCCGGGGTTACAGAGGTACTGAAGAACAACTCCCATGTCTTTATTCATACAGTATTACCGCATGATGCAGTTGCCTTCAGTAAAAATTATATGTCCCGGTTTGTGAAAAATTCACCCACTTTGAAAAACATTAAGTAATCATCGTGGCATAAAATGAACTCTGGCTTTATTTAAAGCATCACGGTGCACAAGCAGATTCATCATTTTAAACTTGAAATAGTCTTCTCGGATAAAGAAATATCCTGGGTGATTTGAATTCCATCCAGTGGTTCCGGTATCCCGCGCCAGATACCAGTAATATCCATTTTGTTTCAGGTACCCTATCAGTTGAATGGCATGATCATCAGAAGTTTCACCCTTTAAGAATCGGTACAGTTTTGATTCATCAGTAAGTCCCGCGGGAGGAACATCAAAGGTGGGAACAATAGCGATGCCTGCATCCTTCCGATATCCAGGTTCATTAATATCACCGACGCATACAACAGTATATCCATTTTTTAATGCGGTGTTAGCAATACGATGAAAGTCATCTATTGGAACATTCCAGTAGTTATCAGCATGCCACCAGTTATCGGGTGCAGAATAATCGACCCATTGATAAAAAGACCGATTCCCCAGAGATAAGACATCTACAAATTCATCGGGATTTATTTTCAAGTAATCCTTCATAAAACTTTGAGGGGTATAATGATTTCCATTCCAGACAAACGAACTGGGAGGATTACCACCCAAATATTTGTTTAGAACACTTTTGACTGAATCCATCACCCAGGGTTCATCCCATTGTTGGTTTACCTGCACCGTAGTGAGGATGGATTTCATCTCATAAAACATGGGGAAGTGATTCAGCACGGATTCCTGACCATATCCACGACCCTTATAGACATCAAAAGGAACAATACCGTATTTCTTCCAGACACGAACCGCCGCATTGGGTTGAGAACCAACACTGAAATAAGATGAACCATGGCTTTTTATATATGATTCTGCCTTGTTGATATATTCCCAGTAAATAGTATATGGTTCAGACAAATCTACCTGTTTTTTCTGTTGCCTGATAACCTCGGATTCCAATAATGATGTGGCGGAATAACACCAGCATCCCCCTGTTTTCTGTTGGGCTGGGGGTGGAGTGGCGGCAATTTTATGAAACTCGTCAACAGACTTTGGATAACGGAGAGTATCCACATCAACCATGAGTTCGAGCGCATACTCAGGGGCCTTATAATTATCTCCCTGGATAATTCGATTTACAGATTCCAAGGCATAATCACGGTCAATACCCCACTCAACAGAATCTCCCAACACTGGACTCCATACTCCCATCATGAAAAAGCAAAACACACCAATCCATTGGGTTTTACATGAATAACTCATAATATCTGACCCTCCCATAAACAAGTAACACTTGGCATGATTATAAATCATGGTTTATCCTATCTGAACTGATGAATAAATTAAATAAATGGATATACGGATTTTCCCTGTTGGTTATCGCAACCCTTACCCGGGCTTTTCATTTAGGCCGGGAAGATTTCTGGTTGGATGAAATATACACCCTTACCCGTGCAACCCAGCCCCTTCAAGAAGTCTGGTCTCAAATTGGGGCAGGCCTTCATCTCCGCTATTTCATACAGGACCATATCTTATATCGTATCTGGGTAACAGGAGGAACAACTCCGGGTCATGTAAGGATCCTGCCTTTGCTCTTTGGACTGATGTCCGTATGGTTGATCTATCGGCTAACTGTCCTTTGGTCGGATGAAACAACGGGCCGGTGGGCCGGTTTATGGGCTGCAGTGTCTCCCTTATTAATATATTACTCTCAGGAAGCACGAGGATACACACTTTGGATTTTCCTGTATCTGGCTTCCCTCCATTCATTGTCGAGACTAATTCAGTCTTCCAGAAAATCTGACTGTTTTTTATATATGTTATCCTCTGTTCTTTGCATCTATGTCCAAGTCCTGGGTGTCTTCTGGGTGGGGATTGCCGGATTGGTCGGGTGGTTATGGACAATATCCATAAAAGATAAGAAGCCCTGGCTGCCCCTGATTACCTGTCAGGGGGGGATTCTTTTGTTTACGCTCCCATGGATTTATTTCCTCTCCCGAATTCCAGCTGATGGTCTGGAATGGATACCCTCATTTTCGATGAAGATGTTGGTGGACACGTTCAAAATATTCACACTGGGATTATTTAATAACACACAACCTTTAATGGTATTCTGGATTCAATACGGCCTGTGGGGGATTCTCTGTGGAACGGGATTCTTTCTACTGCTCAAAAATAAAAAATGGGCCATTCTGATTCTTCTTAGTGCTCCCCTAATATTACTGGCTGCCGTATCCATTTTGTATAAACCACTCTATTTCACTAATCGATACACACTCTTATCTCTGCCCTTGTTGATTAGCGGGACCTGTGTGGGATGGCGATATTTGGATTCATCCCGATGGCTGACGATACTGGGATTTATAGTTCTGATATTATCGGGAGTCAGCCTCTTCTATCAATTCAGTACCCCACAGAAAACGCCCTGGATAAAAGCCATTTCTTCCATGGATCGGAAATCAAACGACATTACCCCCATTTGTGTCTATCCCCATTACCATGATACAGTTTTGAAATATCACCTTGGAGAGAAGATTCCAATTCGTGGGATCCAGACTGGAAATATCACAAAATTGGATTTGATTGATAAAATCGGAGCATCATCTGAGGTTTGGCTGTTCTGGGTTGAAGATGGAAGTTACAATCCTGTCAATCCTGCGGAAGCATGGCTAACATCTCACTATTCGGCAAATACAACTTTCTATCAGGAACAACCTTTCCCCATTCGAGTCATCCATTATCAGAAGAAATAACTTATCCCTCTGCAAAATCCCTCATTAATTCAGACAATACCTTGACATGACTAACAATATCGGCTGTTAAAACGAAGGTGAAACGAAGAGAGAATGAAGGTTATGGAAAAATCATCCCCGGATGAGATTTACTTCAGCGGTTGAAGGCAAGAGAGCTTTTTCTTTGGCCAGCTTGAAAAGAAGATTTATGGCCCGTTCCAATTCTGAGCCCCAATCCCTGGAATCCTGATTGACATACATTTCGATAAACCGATTCAATCGTTTTTCATCTACGGAACCTGAGAACTGGCTGGCATACTGTATCGACTCTCCCCTGTGGTCCAGTGCCCATTGAACACCATCCCGAAGGATACACGCCAGGAGTTTTTTGGTTTCAAGAGGCAGGCTCTTGCGGATAGCATTCACCCCTAATGGTAAGGGTAATGCCGTTGTTTCGTACCACCATTCCCCCATATCCGCCACTTTAACCAAGCCATAATCACTAAAGGTCAACTGGCCTTCATGAATGACAAGACCCGCCCCAAATTCACCTTTCTGGACCCGCTCAGGGATTTCCTGAAAATTCACAATAGAGTAATCAAAATCACCCAACATTAATTTAAGGATCAGGAAAGCCGTAGTCTGTTCACCCGGAACAGCGATCCGACAGGTTTTTAAATAGTTATAACCCTGTGGTTGGGGAGCCACAACAATTGGCCCGTACATCCTCCCCACACTGGCCCCATAAGGTACCAGGTCATACCGGTCACTGACCCATCCGTATCCATAGGCTGACAAAGCCGTCACATCCAGTCGTTCTTCCTGCGCCCATTGGTTCAGAGTCTGGATGTCTGCCATCACCTCTTCAATCTCGAATCCATACGTATCGACATATCCCTTAATAATGGGATATGCCATGAATGCATCATCCGCATCCGGACTATGACCCATGGTGAATTTGTGAAGTTCCGACATGTCAGTTCCACCTTAAAATAAAAAATGAAAGAAGGACGAACCTTCTTTCATTCGAAAGTTCTATTAAAAATTATACCGTGATTACCTGGTCAACAATCATCATCATCCCGACAATATCGTTCATATCTACAACATTCCCCACAACAACTTTACTCCGGAGATGATAGTAATCAAGACTGATTTGGGCAACGAGGATTTTCACTCCCTTTTTATCAAGGGCTTCCAATGCTTCAAAGAAAGGCGAACCTTCACAACAGGCTTTGACACCTTCCGTATAGAAACAGACGGCATAGGGTTTGACAGGTTCAGATTCAAGGTTGTGAAAGAATTTTTCCAATGCGAGGACAGCAAACTCTCTATCTTTCTCTTCAACTGTACCCAGCCAGGGTTTAGTTACTGCAAACAGAGTCTTTTTCATCATCCATCACCTCGCCACATATTTATAAACGCACCTGCAATTATTCACTCAGTCCTATCCTTTCTTGATTATAAGACCACAACCCCACTCTGTAAACCAAAAAACAAATCAACCCTTTGACTTGAATAGAGTTATCTCTAACTATGGTAAATTCAACAAACGAACCCTCCACGGAGCAGCTCGGAGCAAGTCCGTGGGTGGTTCGTTTTATCCCTATATAATCAGGGGGGCAATCAGGTTATATTAAAATAGTAAGAAGACACTACTTTCAGACGGAGGTTGCCCCATGAATTTACAAGGTAAAAAAATCGCGATATTGGTCGAAGATATCTATCAAGACCAGGAAGTTTGGTATCCGTATTTCCGCTTGAAAGAAGCCGGAGCCACTGTCTGGCGTGTCGGTACCGGAACAAAACCCGTCTATAAAAGTAAACATGGATATGAATGTCCTGTTGATAAATCCATTCATGAAGTGAAAGCCTCCGAACTGGATTGTGTGATTATTCCCGGCGGTTATGCTCCCGATATTCTCCGCCGCTTCCCGGAAGTGAACCAGTTAGTCCAGGATATGGGTGATCAGGGAAAAGTCATTTCTTCCATTTGTCACGGGGCCTGGGTTCTCTGCTCAACCAACCTCTTGAAAAATAAAACAGCAACCTGCTTTTTTGCAGTAAAAGATGACATTATCAATGCCGGAGCCACGTATGTAGATATGGAAGTCTGTGTGGATGGGAATCTGATTACTTCCCGCTGTCCGGATGACCTCCCGGCTTTCATGGCGGAAACAATCAAAGCACTGGCCAGCCAGTCCTGACAAATTCCCAAAACCAATCAAGAAAATGATGGATATAAAAACAGAACGGCCTTACTTCTATACTTTTAATCAGTATTTGAAGGACTCCTTCCCGGATAAAATCTATAAGATTCCCATTGATGCCGGATTCACCTGTCCTAATCGGGACGGATCTCGTGGATATGGAGGCTGTACCTATTGTGACAATATCTCTTTCAGTCCAGGCGCTCGTCTGGGTGGAATCCCCATTGAAGAACAAATCGCCAAAGGGATTGAGTATTACCGTCTGAAACGGAAAGCAAAAAAATTCATCGTCTATTTTCAGGCCTACTCCAACACATACGCCCCAGTCAGTCATTTGAAAGACTTGTACGATAGAGCTCTCACCTTTCCAGAAGTCATCGGAATTTCCATTGGGACCCGTCCTGACTGTATCGACCGGGAAAAATTAGAGTTGATTCGAAGTTATAAAGACCGGGATTATTATGTCCTCGTAGAGTATGGACTAGAATCCATGAAAGATTCCACGCTGGAATCCATCAATCGTAAAAACACATTTCAGGAATTCATGGATGCCGTTCATCTGACCCACGAATATGGACTGGATGTGTGCATTCATACCATCCTCGGATTACCGGGAGATACCCGGGAAGATATCCTGGATATGGCTAAACTCCTGGCACAGTTAAAAGTAAAGGCGTGTAAGATACATCATCTCTATATCGCTCCCAATACTGTCATGGAAAAACAATGGCGGGAAGGAAATATCCTGTTAATGGAGGCAGAAGAATACATCCACCTGGTGTGTGATTTCCTGGAGTTACTGCCTCCAGACATGGTGATCCATCGGTTTATTGGAGAATTATATGGAGAACACTGTCTGGCCCCACGATGGGGTTTAATGAAGGCTCAGGTTTTGGACAAAATATGTCTGGAGTTTGAACATCGAGGAACCTGTCAAGGTTCTCGGTATCAGCCCTAATCGTCACATAAAACCTTAAAAATCTTTACTTAAAGGCTTCCTGATTCTTTGCAATATAGGCTTGCCATTTCTCAGGAACATCATCCTGAGCATAGATAGCATCTACCGGACAGGGTTCTATACATAAAGTGCAATCCACACATTCATCGGGATGAATAAAGAGTTGGTTCCATTCAGCCTTATCGTAGATACAATTCACCGGACAGACATTGACACAGGCTTTGTCTTTGATATTGACACAAGGCTCACAAATCACATGCGGCATTGAACACCCTCCAGAAGTTTTTTTCAATCACCCAGGAACTTATTCCCATTATAGGCACCACCTGATTGATTCCGCAAGCCTTGAGTCCTTGATATAATGAATTTGGTTCCAAAGTGGTTTTGATTGCTTTTGAAAGGGATATTTATGATTCGTCAATGTTATGAATCTGATTTCAGTACCATATTTGAGATTATTAATGATGCTGCCCAGGCTTATAAGGGAGTCATCCCTGCAGACCGGTGGCATGAACCCTATATGCCGAAGTCAGAATTGCGCCAGCAGATTATGGATGGAGTTCTTTTCTGGTGTTATGAAGAAGAGGGTGAAGTCCTTGGAGTTATGGGAATTCAACCCAAAGAAGATGTTTATCTGATCCGGCATGCCTATGTTCGCACTGTCAGCCGCAATAAAGGAATTGGAAGTAAATTACTGAAGCATTTATGCGCTACGACCGATAAACCCATCTTGATTGGAACATGGTCGGACGCCAGCTGGGCCATTTCTTTCTATCAGAAACATGAATTCCGATTAGTATCTACGGAGGAGAAGAATCTTCTCTTGAAAAAATACTGGTCTATTCCTGAAAGACAGGTTGAGACATCCGTTGTTCTGGCCAATGATAAGTGGCCCGATTCATCGCAGAAATAACGCCTTTACAGACAGGTAGAGTATGCAGGATTCATTAACAAACTGGCAGGACTTTATAAAAGCCTATATCGGGATCATTTCAATTTTGAATCCCATAGGGATCATCCCTGTATTTTTGGGTGCTACCGAGAAATACACAAAATCCCAACAGCGGAAAACAGTTCATATCACTACCCTGACCATTGGGATCACCTTATTGGTTTCTGCCTGGGTGGGTCAATACCTGTTATGGTTTTTTGGAGTTGGGATTCCGGCTTTCAGGGTGGGCGGTGGTATTCTCATCCTCTTGATGGCTATTTCGATGTTACAGGCCCGGCAATCCATGGCCCGCCAGACTCCAGACGAAGCGGAGGAAGTTCTGGACCGTGAAGCCATTGGAGTGGTTCCATTAGGGATTCCACTGATGTGCGGTCCCGGCTCGATTACTCTATCCATCGTGCTGGCAGACAAATACAGAGGTGCTGAAAACCTGATGATGCTCTCCCTGATGATGGTACTGGTATCTCTCACCGTTTTAGTTATATATCGATTTGCCATCAACATGGGCCGTCGGTTAGGTAAAACAGAACTCAACATTGCCACGCGTATCATGGGTCTCGTTCTGGCCGCCATGGCAATTGAATTCATCGCTTCCGGTGCTCGAGTCCTTTTCCCCGGACTTGCAAATGGATTACACTAATCATAGTTCTGATAATATTGCAGTTACAGCATAATTATTAAACCGTTTTCGCTTCTTGAAATTGACGGTTTCCCGGTGCTCTGGTATCCTAGTATATATTAAAGTAAAGCAGGGACTTCGTGTGCCCAGCTTTTTTTCTGATTGAATTGAAGAAGGTTGCGTCCTCATGAACGGTTCTCAAGACGATACCCCGACTAAAAATGAAGAATTAACCGAGGCCCCTCAATTCCCCGGGCAGCGGATTGCTAATCAAATCATTCTCACCACATTTGCGGATGTCTTTAACTGGGCAAAAGCATCATCAGTCTGGCCGCTCCAGTTTGGATTAGCCTGCTGTGCGATTGAGATGATTGCCACCGGTGCCGGAAGATTTGATATTGACCGATTTGGTGCTGGAGTATTTCGTTCTTCTCCCCGCCAGGCGGATTTGATGATTGTGGCAGGTACGGTCACCTTTAAAATGGGAGACCGTGTTCGACGGTTATATGAACAAATGCCGGCCCCCAAATATGTAATCGCCATGGGTGGATGTGCTACCAATGGAGGACCTTACGCCCTTCATGGATACCATGTTGTTAAAGGGGTAGATCGATATGTCCCGGTGGATGTTTATATCCCCGGATGCCCTCCCCGTCCAGAACAGTTACTCGAAGGCCTGATTAAACTTCAGGAAAAAATCCAAGGTAAAGAATTAACTAAACGCGAGAGTATGATTTATGACCCCAAACGAAATCGTCCAGACTCTGCAGAATAAATTTAACGATAAAATCATTGAATCAAATCTGGAAGTTATCCAGCCCTATGTCGTGGTTCAGGCAGATTCAGTTGCTGATATTTTTACCTATCTGAAAAACGACCCTGCTTTGGAAATGGATTATCTGGATTTATTAACGGGTGTTGACTGGCTGGCTGAGAACAGGATTGAAATGGTTTATCATGTTTCGTCAATCAAACACCATCACAGCCTGGTCGTAAAAACAAATCTGGATCGTGAAACCCCTAAAGTTCCTTCAATTACCCCGCTTTATGGCGCCGCTAACTGGCATGAACGGGAAACCTATGATTTATTTGGAATCGTATTTGTGGGACATCCAGATTTGAGAAGGATCCTGTTGCCCGATGACTGGAAGGGACACCCCCTCCGGAAAGATTACCAATTCCCCGAAGAATACCACGGCGTGAAGTGGAATTAAGGAACACCTATCATGGCTGAGATTGATATTCAAAACGCTATCAAATATTACGAAGACTTCGAAACTGAAGAAATGGAACTTAATATGGGTCCGCAGCACCCGTCAACGCACGGAGTTCTGCGCCTCAAACTGAAAGTGGACGGTGAAACAGTCCGGTCCGTCGATCCTGTTATTGGATATATGCACCGATGCGCTGAAAAACTGGGCGAACATGTTACCTGGCCTGGTTTTGTCCCATATACCGATCGTAAAGACTACTGCGCAGCCATGAACGATAATCTGGGTTATGCCGTCGCCGTTGAGAAAATCCTTCAATGTGAAATTCCTGAACGAGCTGACTATCTCCGGGTCATTGTCGCCGAATTAAACCGGATAGCCAGCCATTTGCTGGTTACGGGTGTATTTGGACTGGATATGGGAGCATTCACTCCCCTGCTCCATTGCTTCCGTGAACGAGAACGTATTTTAGACTTGTTTGATGAGTTATGCGGTGCCCGATTAACATACAACTATGTAAGAATCGGCGGAGTCGCCTGGGATGCACCCGATGGATGGCTCAAAGGTGTCGAAGATTTCTTAAGTTATTTTGACCCCAAAATTGCTGAATACAATCAGCTTCTATCTGAAAATGTTATTTTCATCAACCGAACCGCCAATATCGGCATATTAACGCCTGAATTAGCCATCAATTATGGCTGCAGTGGTCCTTTCCTGCGTGGTTCCGGTGTGAAATGGGATTTACGGCGTGATGATCCCTACTCCATATACGATCGTTTTGATTTTGATGTCATTGTGGGGCATGGCGAAAAAGGTTCTGTCGGAGATTGTTGGGACAGATACATCGTCAGAATCAGAGAAATGGAAGAGTCCGTGAAGATTATTCGGCAAGCGCTTAAATCAATCCCTGAAGGCCCTGTAAAGGCAAAACTGCCCCGGGTATTGAAACTCCCTAAAGGTGAAGCATTTGCCCGCACTGAATCGCCCCGCGGAGAAATCGGATATTACATTATCAGTGATGGAGGAGAAACGGCATACCGAATGCGATTACGGTCTCCATCTTTCTGTAATTTGAGTGTAATCCCCGTATTAGGTAAAAATACCATGATAGCGGACTTGGTAGCGATTCTTGGGAGTGTAGATATCGTTCTGTGTGACGTGGACCGATAGAGAAGAAAGGAATACCAGAATGTCCCTTAAGAAATTTATTGAAGGTACCCTCAGTTTGCCTAAAGGCATGTGGATCCCCTTCAAATATTCATTAAAAAAGACCAATACGCTTCAGTATCCTGAAGTTCATAAACCTTTCAATAAAAGGTTTCGAGGAATGTTGATCAATGATGTCCCCCGCTGTATCGTCTGTGAATTATGTGCTAAAGTTTGCCCGGTCCAATGTATTTCTATTAAAAAAGTCCGCGGTGAAGATAAGAAATTCCATGCACATCAGTTTGACATTGATATCCAGACCTGTATGTTCTGCGGCCTTTGTACTGAGGCCTGCCCGACAGAATCATTATCCATGGAAGGCGGATATGAAGGGTCAGCTTACTCTAAAGAAGACTTGATTGTAAAATTTGTCGTCAAAACAGGTGAAGACAGTTTCCATGTCTATTCTAAACAGGAAAACTGGATACCTTATGAACGTGCTCGTGAAATTGCAGCCATTGAAGAAGCCGCTAAGAAATCAGCTCAGGCCGCAGCCAAGCCTGCAACACCCGTTATAGCGTCTCCCCAGACACCTGCGGCAGAATCCGCTAAGACAGATTCATCATCTCCAGATAATCAATAAATAATTGCTAAATAAAAAAAGCCCTTGCAGATTATCTCTGCAAGGGCTTTTGATTTTCTTTCATTATTTTCGTGAAAGGTATTTATCCAAATCCGATGATTTATAGATAACATCTCTCCAGGATGCACCCGGAGGCATTATTGGTAATACCTTTTCTTTCGGGTCAACCATGACTTCCAGAACATACGGACCATTAAAAGTAATCATTTCCTCAATTGCTTTTTTCAAATCAGCTGGCTTGGAAACTCGCTTGCTGGGAATCCCAAACGCCTTCGCAATATCTGCGTTCATTGGATAATCCACTTCATCCGTTTTTCCAAGGTAAGTGGCACAATAGTTTTGCGCATAGAAGTCATCCTGCCACTGGCGAACCATCCCCAGATGATGATTATTCATAATCATCGCTTTTACGGGTAATCCCTCACGACCAATCGTGCACAATTCATGACAGGTCATCAGGAATGAACCATCACCATCAATATCAATAACGAGGTCATTCGGCATTGCCATCTGAGCACCAATTGCCGCAGGAAGACCATAACCCATGGTCGCCAATCCCAAAGAGGAAACAAATGTACGCGGTTTAGTGAAGGTATAGAATTGACCGGTCCACATTTGATGTTGACCAACGCCCGTAGCAATAATAGCTTTTCCTTCCGTCACCTGATGAAGGCTCTCAATAGCCCACTGCGGTTTAATCACTGTATCACTGTATTCATAATAGAAGGGGAATTGTTGTTTCCAACGGGTAATTGTTTCGTGCCATTCCTTATAATCACCCGGCTGAACAATCTCAGTTAAAGAACGAAGCGCATCTTTAACATTGCCCTGAATCGGCAAATTAGCTTTCCGATTTTTATTGAGTTCTGAAGCATCAATATCAATGTGAATGATTGTCGTGCCCGGTGCAAAATCAGATAATTTCCCAGTCACTCGGTCATCAAAACGGGCACCCACTGTAATCAACACATCCGCATTATTCATCGCGAAGGTCGCATAAACAGCTCCATGCATGCCTGGCCATTTCAATGACAGAGGATGGTTTTCAGGGAAAGCACCCAACCCCATCAAGGTTGTGGTAACAGGAATATTCGTCTTGACCGCAAAATCATAGAGTTCCTTGGAAGCTTCACCACTGATAACTCCACCACCAGCATAAATACAGGGCCGCTTGGCTTTACGAATCATTTCTGCCGCACGTTCCATTTGGCTGAAATCAATAGGGTATTCAGGGTTATATCCCCGCATCGTTACTTTATCTGGGATATTGGGAATGACTTTATTTGCCTGGACATCTTTGGGAATATCCACCAATACTGGACCAGGACGGCCTGTTGATGCGATATAAAAAGCTTCTTTGAGAACACGACCTAAATCTTCTGTTTTATGAACCAGGTAGTTTTGCTTCGTAATGTTTCGTGTAATACCGACAATATCCGTTTCTTGGAAAGCATCGGAACCTAACAGATTACTGGCAACCTGAGCTGTAATGGCAACCATGGGGGTAGAATCCATCCGTGCATCGGCAATGCCTGTTACCAGGTTTGTTGCCCCAGGACCTGAGGTTGCAAAACAAACGCCAACTTTTCCGCTGGCACGAGCAAAACCCTCAGCAGCATGTGCACCACCCTGTTCATGGGCAACCAGGACATGGCGAAGTTGTTTACTATATTTCGGAAGGACATCATAGGTAGGAAGGAAAGCACCACCGGGAACACCAAATACTGTATGGACACCTTCTCGGATCAGAGATTCAATCAGGATTTCTCCACCTGACTTCTTGATTTTAGCCGATTCAGACCCTGTTAGGGTTCCGGCTGGTGCATCTTTAGTTGCAGACATAAGCATCACCCTCTATATATGCGAAATAGCCCCATAAGTCTATGGGGGCTATTCTATACAGTCATTTTATCAACTCTTGGATAATACCGCAATCAAAGAGTCCTTATGAATGGGTGATTTGAGGGGATTTGTGAAGATATGGTAGCCCCAAGGGGAATCGAACCCCTATACCCAGATTGAGAATCTGGTGTCCTGACCGTTAGACGATGGGGCCATCATCAGGTTGAGTTATAAATTATATCAGATATAAAATGTTCAGGAAATGTTCATCAGAAGATGATTAGTCAATTCTTGTTTTCATTTTCATGCAGTTATGTTAATTTGAGGACAATCAATTCTTTGAGGAAGGACGTGTCAATTATGCCAACTGATATGAAAGCCATATGGGTAACCCGATGGGATTTTAAGAGTCCGGGTGATGTTGAGAAAATCATACGTAACTGTTCTGAATATGGATTTAATAATATTTTCTTTCAAGTTCGAGGAAATGCTACGGCATATTATGAATCAAAATATGAACCATGGGCATGGGAATTAACGGGAAAAGACCCTTCAGCATTAGGGCAATATCCAGGCTGGGACCCACTCCAGACAGCAATTGATGCGGCTAATCTTTATAATGTGAAATTACATGCCTACTTAAATGTTTACCCTGGGTGGAGAGGAAAGACTCCTCCTCCGTCAAATATTAGACAAGTCTATACTACTCATAAGAATTGGTTTGGTCGGAATGAAGGGGGAGAATATCAACCTTTAGGTGAAGACTATGTTACAGTCTGCCCGGGGATTCCCGCAGTCCGTGATTATTTGGAAAAAGTCTTTTTACAAGTTGTAAAAGATTATGCCATTGATGGAATTCATCTTGATTATGTCCGGTATTACAATGACCTCGGTGAATACTCTCTTGATCCTGTCAGCATCAAAATATTCCAGCAAAAACACAAGGTCCATCCAATAGAATCACCCGAACTCTGGAGCCAGTACAAACGGGATGCCGTGACAGATTTAGTTCGGCGAATCTATCAAGGAACTAAAAAACTGAAACCTTCCGTTACCGTATCCGCCGCCACATGGAACTCATATTACAATGGGTATTCTCGTTTTTATCAGGACTCCTGGAAATGGTTGGAAGAAGGAATTCTTGATTTGATGACACCCATGACCTACACCCCCAATACAGACCTGTTTAAACTATGGAATACCCTACATCTAAAACATTCCCATAAAGCAGCTATTGCTCCCGCAATTGGACTACTGTGGGATGAGACCACGGTTGCGAAACCCTATTTTGAAGCACAATGCAAAGCAGTAAAGACAATGAAGGCTCCTGGAGTTGCAGTGTTTGCGTACAAGGGATTGTTCCCCAAAAACAAAGCAAATACATCTGCAGAAGCATTTGCATCCATATTTTGTTAATTGTTAATGAGGGTTGAATAAATGAAAACTATGCACTTCATGTTCAATTTTATGCTATGTACTTTTATAACCATCTCAGCATATGCAATAGAGGCTCCTCCATTACAAACAACCTCTATAGATACTGAGATCAGAGCTATATGGGTCACAAGGGGGAGTTATAAATCACCTGAAGACATTCAGAAAATCATACAGAACTGCGCTGATTATAATTTGAATGTCATCTTATTCCAAGTTAGAGGAAATGGAACGGTCTATTATGATTCCAAGATAGAACCATGGGCATGGGAATTAAGCGGAAGCCCCGATAAACTGGGAGAGAATCCAGGATGGGACCCGTTACAGGTTGCCATAGACGAAGCTCATTCCAGACAAATGTTGATCTATGCCTGGTTGAATACTTTTCCAGCTTGGCAGGGAGTTACTGATCCACCTGCAAATGTCCCACAATTATGGAATACACATCGGGATTGGTTCATGGTGGATAAAAATGGAAGCATTATGGAACCCCAGGGAAAGAATCTTGGATGGTATCGATTCATCAGTCCGGGTATCCCGGCTGTTCAGGATTACTTGAGAGATGTTTATACGGAAGTAGTTCAGAACTATGCTGTTGATGGGATTCATTTTGATTATGTGCGGCATCCCGGCGAGATAGGAGATTATTCATACGACTCAATCAGTCTCAGCCGATTCAAGAAACAAACGGGGAATACACCAGATGAAGCACCAGAAGCATGGGACCAGTTCCGTAGAGATAATGTTTCTTCTGTGGTTAGGAAAACCTACAATTCCGTCACTGCAATCAACCCTCATGTAGCCGTTACTGCAGCTGTTGTGGGTAAAAGTGCTAATGCCCGATTTATTCATTACTCCAGTGCCAGAGATTGGATGAAAGAAGGAACTATGGACATCATTATGACAATGACCTATGTGAGTGATCTGGCATCTTTTCGTTCAATGAATAAAGATCATATTGATAATGCCCATGGACGGTTTGTCTGCCCGGGCATTGGAGTATCTCAAATAAAGACTCCTGAAGACTTAATTGAACAAATTGAAACTGCCCGCATGATGGGAGCTCAGGGTGTGACCTTCTTTGCTTATCACAGTCTTTTCCCCCACCATGAAGCTGGAGACAAAGCAAGAGCTCTCCTGTCCGGCCCTTTTAAAAATAAGGCTCTGACGCCAGAATTAACCTGGAAACAATTCAAATAACGTGCCCATAACCCGTTTTTCGCTTACAAGAAAAACGGGTTATTTTTTAGTATGAAATCTGGTATCCTTAAACAATAATGCAATCACCTATCCGACTAATTGAATCCATAAAAACGCTGCTTGATAATCCTCCAGAATTAGCTGACCTTCTGAAACAGCGCCCATTGTTAGAAATTGTCAGAATCTTTCCACGCTTGAAACCAGAAGAACAGGAGGTCGTATATAACGCTCTTTCGCAAGAAAGAGCCAATCGGGTCGTTCAATTATGTCTTAAGTTTGGGAATCCTCCCTGTAAAATGATGAATCAAATGAGCCAATCCAAATTACAGGCAATCCTGGATTCATTAGATTCAGATGACGTCCAGGAGTTGACCCATTATTTTAAAGGAAAAGATAAAGCCCTTTTATACAGCCATCTTGATTCAGAACACCAATCCCAATTGGACATGATTCTTGAATATCCTGAAAACTCTGCCGGGATGTTAATGGAAACCCGCTTTGTTTCTCTCAAGGAGTCCATGACCGTAGAAGAGGCCTTAGATATAATCCGCACCCGCACACAATTGGGATCAATTTTCTACTTGTATGTCACCAATGATAACAATGAGTTAAAAGGTGTCATTCCCATTCGTCGATTAGTAACAACCTCACCAACAAGTCTGCTGAAAGATATATACACCCCCGGCACGGTTGTTCTTAATCACCAGGATGATTTAAGCCGAATCAATGAACTCTTTGATGAAACAGGATACTTGGCTTTACCCGTTGTAGATAACAATCAACGACTACTGGGAATGATTCAACGGGACAGTATACTGGAAAAGAAACAATCATTAACTGAAGATGAATTATTGACCATCTCAGGCGTTAAACGGGCAGAATTACAGGGTGCTTCGATTTCTAAGATTGTTCCTCTAAGATTACCCTGGCTAACAGCCTGCCTTATAGGAGGATTGATCAATGCTTTCCTTCTAAGCCGTTACACAGACCTATTGAGCGCAGTCATTGCCCTGACAGCCTTCATACCCCTTCTTCTTGGACTTGGGGAAACGGTTGCCACACAAACATCAACATTAATTATTCGAAGTATGGCAATGGGAGAGAGTAGCCATCAGGAATTCAAATCACTTCTATTTAAGGAAGTCGTTATAGGCTTTGCGCTTGGATTAATCAGCGGAATCATTCTGGGACTAATTGGATGGTTATGGTTAGGCAATATGACCGTTGGATTGGTATTATTAGTCTCGGTAATCCTTGCAATCACCAGCGCCAGCCTGGTAGGAACAGCCTTTCCTCTTGGATTCAAAGCCTTTGGCATTGACCCAGCACTGGCATCAAGTGCTTTTGTCCTCACTGGCAGTGATTTATGCACTATTACAATTTACTTATCGACAGCCGCCCTATTACTGCCACTTGCCCGGTAATCAGGAAACAGGTTTATCTTCGTCAAAGAGTTCAGGCATCTCGGCTTCTTTCTTCACCTCTTCCAGAAGACAACATTTACGGCACCGGGGCTCATAATTATCTTCAGCACCCAGTAATATTCTTTCTTCAGAAGCCACCTTACGATAGGACCGATTTGCAGGATTTCCACAGATAACACAGATGGCATGAGTTTTTGTAACAAATTCAGCGATGGCCATTAACTGAGGAATAGGTTCAAAGGGAACGCCCCGATAATCCTGATCCAGCCCAGCAACGATGATACGCTTCCCCTGATTGGCCAGAGATTCACAAATTTCGATTAAACCGTTATCAAAAAATTGTGCTTCATCAATACCAATCACCTGAGTATCGGGTAAAACCTCATTAAATAGTTCCTGACTGTCAGAAACGGGGATAGATGGAATGCGTAGAGCGCTGTGACTCACAATATCCGTATCAGAAAACCGTGTATCACGAGTTGGCTTAAAAACCTGTATTTTCTGGCGAGCGATCTCACAACGATGTAACCGTCGGATTAATTCTTCCGATTTTCCGGAGAACATCGATCCACAAATCACTTCAATCCAACCCGTACTGTTAAGAATAATATCCATCTTATGACTCCCGAGCAAATTATATCCCTACATAAAAGCAGGGACTGCCTTTGATAAGCAGTCCCTGCTCAAGGCTCATTCATTTTAAGACAAATCAGGCTTCGATGGTAGCCTCATCCACCAAAAGAATTGGAATATCATTTTCTACCGGGTATTTTCGTCCACAATCCGTATTTTGACAAATCATAACCGATTCTTCTTCTTTGTATGAAAGTTTTGACTTACATACCGGACAAACAAGGATTTCCATCAGCTTATTATCTATTGGCATGATTCATATAACCTTTATCAGGAAATCAACTGATACTCTTTCAAGATATTATTTAACATCATCTTGTTTTTATCCATCAGACCCACTAAGGGGAGACGAACATCTTCATTAATTTTACCCATCATAGCTAAGACAGCTTTGACTGGGGTTGGATTGGTTTCACAGAATAGCGCTTGAGTTAACCGATAGTATTTATAATGCATTTCCAAGGCCGTCTGAGTATTCCCGTTGAACCAGTCAACCATCATGCGGGACATATCACCGGGGACCACATTTGTTAAGACAGAAATAGCGCCTTTGGCACCAATTGCCAATAAGGGCATATTTAAAGCATCTTCACCAGATAAAACAAGAAAATCCTTATGGACCAGGGAAATCATTTCTGTGGTTTGAATCAGGTTTCCCGTCGCTTCTTTCACACCGATAATATTCTTGATTTCAGAGAGGCGGGCCATGGTATCTGGTAATACATTGACCGCAGTCCGGCTGGGGATATTGTAGACAATCTGGGGGATGTCACACGATTCAGCAACAGCCTTGAAATGTTGATAAAGGCCTTCCTGAGTCGGTCGGTTGTAATAGGGATTAATCAATAAAGCGGCATCAGCACCCGCCTGTTGCGCATGCTTGGTAAGGCGGATCGCTTCCCGGGTGCTATTGGAACCGGTTCCAACAATAACAGGAACTCGACCGGCAACCTGGTCCACTGTAATATCCATAACACGGTCATGTTCTTCATGAGACAGGGTTGCGGATTCACCCGTAGTACCACAAGGGACAATACCATGGGTCCCCTCTTTAACCTGCCATTCAATCAATTCACGGAATTTGACTTCGTCTAATTCACCCTCTTTGGTAAAAGGGGTCACAATCGCCACCAATGAACCGCCAAAATGGGGGATATTTGCATTCAAATTAGGAAATTTACGATCAGTCATAGTTTTAATACCCTCGCTTATAAGATTTCATAGTTACTGGAATGCTTCCGGGGTTAATTCACCTTCGAATACAACCCGGGCTTCGCCTTCCAGGAAAACTTGATTAATATCATTATTATTACGATTAAAGTCTATTCCGAGTACAGGACCGCCCTGTGTAGTCATTTGGACAGGATTTTGTATTTTACCCAGAATTTCAAGGATCATGGCACTGGCAATTGAGCCGGTGCCACAGGCCAGCGTTTCATTTTCCACACCGCGTTCATAAGTCCTGATACGGGCAGTATGTTCCCCTGTGGCAACCACCATATTCACATTTGTACCAGCAGGTGCAAATAAGGAATGGTGTCGAAGTTCACGACCTATATTGAAAACATCAAATTTCATCAGTTCATCAAGAGTATCCAACACGATGACCGCATGAGGTACTCCAGTATTTATGAAATGAACCGTCAGTGGACCTTTTTGAGTATCAGCAGTCAGGTTAATTCTCAGATCTTTAGGATTACTGACCTGGACCCGAACCCGATTATCTTCTAAGACTTGAGCTTCATACATTCCAGCCAGGGTTTCAAATTTCATGGAGGCCGGCGCAATTCCCTTGATGTAGGCAAACCGGGATACACATCGGGAACCGTTTCCACAGGTCTCCCCTTCACTACCATCTGAATTAAAATACCGCATCCGGAAATGAGCCTTATTGGAAGGTTCCACTAAAATGACACCATCCGCACCCACACTCATGCCCCGGCGGCAAACAGCCTGAACAAAAGCAGGGACATTTTCAGTCAATATCATTTCCCGATTATCAATGAGCAGGAAATCATTACCTGCTCCACTGAGTTTGGTAAAAGGCAGTCGTTTAATATCCATAATTCCCCCCTTACAGGACTTCTCCACGAATCAGGTCTTCCAGAGTTTCGCGTTTCCGGACTATGCGCCACTGATTGCCATCGACCAGGACTTCACACGCTCTGGGACGGGAATTGTAATTGGAAGACATGACAAATCCATAAGCACCGGCACTCATCACAGCCAGATACTCTCCAGATTCCATATCCTGAAGATGCCGGTCTTTAGCAAAGAAATCGGAGGACTCACAGACAGGGCCCACAACATCCTTGTGATTTACCGGACGATCAGGACTTTCGACTAAAGGTTTTATTTCGTGATAAGCATCATACAGACAGGGCCGAATCAGGTCTGTCATGGCGGCATCCTGAATAATAAACTTTTTAACGGGAGTTTCTTTGATATAGACTACTTTACTCACCAGGATACCTGCATTACCAACAATATGGCGGCCCGGTTCCATAACAATCTTACAGTTCATATCTTTGACCAGAGGAATAACATCCGCCGCAAATTCCTGGGCATCCATCGGTTCTTCGTCTTTATAGATGATACCCATCCCACCTCCGATATTAATAATTGAAAGAGGGATATTCATAGCTTTTAACTGCTGAACCAGGGAAATCCCGCGACGAACGGAATCGGTATAAGGCCCGGGGGTGAGAATCTGAGAACCGATATGAAGATGTATCCCGGCAACATCCAGTCCCGGCATACTGACCAGATTTTTATAGAACTCTGGTGCATCATGGAAATTGATTCCAAACTTATTCTCTTTTTTCCCCGTGGTAATGTAATCATGGGTATGCGCATTTACATCTGGATTTACACGAATAGCCACCCGGGCTTTCTTTCCGAGGGCCAGAGCTTCTTCATTAATCGTCTGGGCTTCAGGAAAAGACTCCACATTAAACATGAAAATATCATTTTCCAGAGCATAACGAATTTCCTCACGGGTTTTTCCCACACCCGCATATACTATCTTGTCGTTTGGAAAACCCGCTTTGAGGGCACGATACAATTCACCACCCGATACAATATCAGCACCACATCCAGCCTGAGCCATGGCATAACATAAAGCCAGATTGGAATTGGCCTTAATGGAATAACAAATCAGATGATCCACAGAGGCAAACGCCTGATCCAGTTTGTTGAAATGGTCCAGTGCTGTGTTCTTTGAATAAACAAAAACCGGCGTTCCGGTTTCCTTGGCGATATCCGATACACGGACATCTTCACAATACAATTCATGATTACAATACTTAAAATGATGCATAGGGAGAAAACCTCGCTTTTATATTCTCGCTAAATCCAGCGAGAGAGAATGCAGTTTACGGATGTGTTTTTCCTGGGCTTTTTTCTCAAAATATTTGAATCGGCTAATGAATTTTTCAACGACATTCGGGGCCTCAATACTGTACCCCAGCCATCCTTCCTGCTGATCCATGAGATAGTTTTTATCCCGGTAAAACGCCAGATATTCTGCCAACCGGGTGTGCCTCATATTCACAGCCTCCGGTAATGTCGCATTGGCTGAATACCCATGATATAAAAAACAATGCTGGATAAATTCAGAGAACTCATTCGTACCCCGGTAATACATCACATAAGGAACCGATAGTAATGCCGGCAAGTACAAACAATATTCCTGTTTCTTTTTATAGAGGGTCGTCATCTTCTGGAACGCGATATCCGGGCTCCAGGAATCCAGGAACAACACCTTATAACGGTCATTGATAAAAGCAGCCCGATATTCTTCCGGGACCGAAATCCCACTATGGTCAGTCGCTGTTTGTGGCTGCTGTTGAATAAAATACTTATTATCTTTTTGAAGGTACTTTTGTAAATCATCAATCAACGCTAATTGGATTGAAAGTGCCTTCCGTAATAAATGCTTAATAAGCTGGAATCGATTTAAGTTCAATTGATACCACTGTTTTGCCAATTCCCGGCACTCCTGACAAAAGGTCACCCAGTCAGTGGGAACTTGCCGCCGAATCTTGGCATAATTTTCGATGATCTCTACGGCAGATTGTAAATAAGTCCAGGAAGTCTTCACGGGAATCTCACCAGAGAGTAACGTGTTTGCCAGAGCCGGTAACGGAGACATGACAATCAAATCATTCAAAGCCAGTAAATGACAAAAATCACGATATTCAGTACTTAAGGTGGCGAATCGAACTTCCTGACCATGACGATATTTCAGGTTTGGATGCAGTTTGATCTGGTCATAATACTGAAACAGAGAAGAACTTAAAAATATTACCTTTTCAAAGGAATCCGTTTTCTCGGTCAACCGGTGAAAGGTGGGTAATAATCCTTTTTTCAGCCCGCCCTCATCCGCAATATCATTCAGGACATAGTAAACATCACAGCGATTACGACCAGGCCACAAGTCACATTCTCGGGTGTAGATTGCCATGACTCCCGCAAATTTACTGGTCTGAGCCAGGACTTGATTGATCACCTGTTCATATTGGCGATGATTTAATTCTTCCGGAAACTCTGTAAAAGTATAGGCCGGAAGCTGTATCTCCTGCAGTAACCGATTCATGCTATTTTGTCCGGAAAACCCAACATATTAATAAGATAATATAACATATCAACGCCTATATTTATTGGCTTTCTACCCCAAAGGAACCCATTTCCGGATAAAATCATTCCGTTTTCTTATCAAACTCTTTTTTCGGCAAACAATATCGTTATCTCTTCATAAATCTGGTTCGACTCATCCACGGACCAGCTCCGAGTAAATCCGTACCCTCTTCGTTTCTGCTTCGTTGGTAAAACCTGACTGATACAAGGTTCGTTTGAAACATTCCCGTATATTTTACAAACCCTGATAACCTCTATTGACAAAATATTTTACATAAATCTTTAAATTACCATTGACCATCTTGACAAGGCTGTATTATTTAATTACAGTATGACTAAAACAAGCAAAGTGGCGGGATGCACTTTGGAGGAAAAAATAATGAATAAGCCGTTATTCTCTTTATTTTTGTTTCTATTGATATCCTGTAGTGCATATTCTCAATCAGGGACCATATACTTTACAGGTTATCCTCGGGTCAAAGAAATTCCCGCTGCGGAGTTGTATCAAATCACCTGGGACACCAAAACCCATAAGCCCTTAATTAAAGGGATTGTATTACCGGAGTCTTATCAATGGCAGATCGATACCATCACAAATCATTTTATCGGAACGGATACCAATCAAATCACTAAAATACCTGTATCCGCTCCAACACTTGAAAAGACTATCACAGTTAAACTCCCCGCCATCAAAGGAAACAGCAAACTGTCTCCTTCAGGGAAATATATTGCCTTTTTATCGGCAATATATGAAGATTCCACTCATCCAGATATTTCTCAACTTAACATCATTTCTCTGAAAACATTTGCTATCCAAACCCTGATTTCTAGTTCTGCTCAATACTATGCAAATCCTATTTGGAGTCCGGATGAAAAATTCATCTACTTTTATTCAGGTGATACTAGTTTACTTAATACTCCAGCCCATTCGGATGTTCCCGGTTTCTCATTACTGAGAATCAGCTGTGATGGAAAAACAAAGAAGACACTCCTGCCTCCGGGGAAATATTACACAAACTTTGGCAACGATCCAGTCGTTCCTAGTCCCGACAACAAAACAATAGCTTTATCAGGAAAATATGATTCCAAAGCAAGTCGTGGTGGTTTGTATCTTCTCAATGCAGATGGGACAGGTTTGAAATTTATAAAAGAAAACGGAATTCAACCCGTATGGGATCCAACGGGAACCCGGCTGTTATTTACTGCAGATCGGAACATATGGATCTACAACAAAACCGAGGATAAGCTGACACAATTAACCTTTAATTCTTCCCCCTCATTTAATCCAACATGGTCTCCCGATGGCCAATATATTCTATACACTTCAATGAAACCTATCCCGGGGATTGAAGATCGTTGTGATGGTATTTATCTTTACAATATCAATACGAAAGAAGAATCTATCATTTCTTCAGACTTTAGTGTTATTGATATAAAATCCATCCACTGGATAAAGTAGGAGAAAACAGGACACATCTCATTTAGATAGAAATACACTTAATTTCAACAATTAAATACGCAAACCTTCATATCATTGAAGATATGGGATATGTGAGGGAAGGAAATCATGAAATTATCAAACAGATTGTACTTATTCCTTATTTGTATCACTTGTGTATATGGAAACACCTTTGCCGAAAAGATTTATTCAATTCCATTTTTAACAAGTGACAACAAAATCAATCAAGTATTCTTACAGTATGATAATAATTCAAATCAACATATCTACAAATTAGACCAAATCAAACAACTCAAAACCAAGCAAATTTACAAAAGACAACTAACTAATATCAATAAACATATCCATCTGGTAACTCTTGATGCCATACAAGATAAAGTTATCAAATCCGTTGAATTGAAAAACATTCCAACCTTCAATCTTCAAAAACCATTTTACTCACTGGGCATGAAATATTTAACCTTCTCTTCCTGGGAAAAAGATAAATCTTCTGTATATCTCTACAATCTTCAAAACAACACTTCAAGAATGGTTTTTGAATCTTCACATTCACATCTCTGTCCTTCTTTATCGCCTGATGAAAAGTGGATTGCTACATACCAAATCATTTCATCAGCCCAGGCTCCAGCCCCCTACACCGGTGTATTCACTCACTTTTTTCATACGCAAATCGTCCTGTATCACATCCCATCAGGGGAAATCCAGATATACGGGGATGCCGGTTATTTGGACTTGTTTGAAATTACACCCATTGTATGGGATTCATCAAACAAGTGGATTGCATACAAATCAAGAATAAATAAGCACATCAATGTTAAAACATCGGATATTACAATCAGAAATATAACGACAAAAAAAGAAGTGATAATAAAGGATTCGGATTCTCCACAGTGGGTTTCCTCAAGCAAGGTTATTGCTTGCTTAAATAATCAGATATTGACAGTGCTTGATATTCAGAACAATCAGAAGCTAACAATTGCAGATAAAGTTCAGGATTACTTGTGGGTCGGTATTGGAGAGTGTTTCCTATTTACTGATTACGATAACCACCTGTATTCAGTAGATACGAAGGGGAAACAAGTAAGAAACATTATTATGGACAAAAAGATATTACTGAAAAACACCACAGAGTTAACGAATTAAATATGAATCAACCCAAATATTAAGTACTGGTATAGTCCATTTCAGAACCAGGGAGACAGAATTCTGATACAGATTAAATCCAGAACATATTTCAATCTGAAATACAGGTTTACTCATTTTTCCCCACTAGATTGAAGGAAAAAACTATGAAACATATCATTTTAACGGTATTGTTTTTGACATCCCATTTATTTGCACAATCCGGAAGTATTTATTTACAAGGCACTCTAACGCAAGAGGGGAAAATATCTAATTATTCTTACCACCAAATCACTTGGAATACTAAAACCCATAAACCTGTAATCAAATCTAAGAATTTCCCTTCTTTATTTCAGTGGAGTTATGACACAATTTCCGGCTCATTTATCGGAACAAACCAGGGGCAAATAATCAAGGTAAATACTCCCACTAAAGAAAACATTACCGTAACCACATGTAAAAATGAGGCATTAGGAAGACGGTATAGCTCACGATTATCTCCAAACAGCAAAGAAATTGCTTATATTGCCCACCAGGACATTAAATCCATACATGAACCAAGGGGATACAAACTTGTTATAACTTCCCAAGATGGTACAAACAATCAGGTATTATTTGAGAGTACTACACAAATCATTACAGATCCTTACTGGAGTCCTGATGGAAAGTATCTTTATTTCTTTATGGGAAGTATGACTCTTTTTGATATCCCTGAAAACAGTTCTGTACCAGGATTTTCATTAATGAGAATAAATAGAAATGGAACAAACCTTAAAACCATTTTATCAGCGGGAAAGTTTTATAGAGCATACGGTCAAAATCCCATTATTATTAATCCTGATGGGAATATTATGGCGATATATGGGAGTTATGATTCATCAACCATTCGTTATGGATTATACCTGCTTAATCATGATGGAACAGGGTTAAAGCTTATCAAAGAGGAAGTACGACAATCCACATGGAGTCCTGATGGTAAATGGTTAGCCTTTTCAGCTGACGGAGATATATGGAGGGTGAATAAAGAAGGAAAGGAATTACAGCAACTAACCCATGGAGAAGAATTTGCAGAGAACCCAGTTTGGTCTCCGGATGGGAAGTATCTTCTTTTTGTAAATTCGAAAGCACTACCCGGAATTGCTGACAACCGTAATGCCAAGCTATTCCTGATAAATCTTGAATCCAAAACCAAAACAATCCTATCGACAGACTTTTACAATATTACGGGGTCATCTATCATCTGGGTAAAATGAGAGGTTTAAATGAAGATAGTTATGAGTAAACGAATATACCTGATTTTTCTATGTTTCATTATGTGCGCTTCATTATTTGCCCAATCAGGGACCATATATATACCAGGGACCCACATAAAGGAAGATACGGCTTCTACCGGATTATACCAATTAACATTTCAAGACAATCTAAATAAACACACACTTAAAGAACTCAATCTGCCGATATCTTCACAATGGCAAATTGATACAATTTCCAACACATTAATTGGTTTTGGTCAGAATAAATTCCATATTGCCAAAAAGATAAACAACTCAGATTTTTCTACAATCAGCAAATCTTTTAAAACACTCAATTTCAGATCCTTTGGCAGTTTATCGCCAGATGGAAAAGATATCGTCTATGTGCTAACCAAGCCGGGAAAAACTGTCAATAAAACAAAAGAGTTTAAACTATCTGTGACATCCCTTAATCAGAATAAAGACACCGTGATATTGGAAAACAGCAGCACCGAAATATTTAGAGAACCGGTCTGGTCACCTGATGGAAAAGACATTTATTATTCATTAGGTAATATTGAAATGTTTACGGCTCCTTATGAGGCTAATATTCCAGGATTTACTCTAATGAAAATCAGTCGGGATGGAAAGGTAAATCAAAAAGTATTACCATCCTGTAAGTTTTACTCTTCAGCATCTCCAATAAAAGTAAATTTCAATCCAGATAAGAATATTATGGCTGTCAGTGGAAAGTTTGATTCCAAAGCGATTAGGTACGGCCTATATATCATGCAAAATGATGGCACTTACCTGAACTTCATCAAAGAAAATGGTGGACAATCCACATGGAGTCCTGATGGTAAATGGTTAGCCTTTTCAGCTGATGGAGATATATGGAGGGTTAATAAACAAGGAAAGAAGTTACAGCAACTAACCCATGGAGAAGAATTTGCAGAGAACCCAGTTTGGTCTCCGGATGGGAAGTATCTTCTTTTTGTAAATTCGAAAGCACTACCCGGAATTGCTGACAACCGTAATGCCAAGCTATTCCTGATAAATCTTGAATCCAAAACCAAAACAATCCTATCGACAGACTTTTACAATATTACAGGGTCATCTATCATCTGGACTAAGTAGAGGGTATCCACTATAAATAATCGTAAAAATTAGTGGATAAATTTTGTCTACCATTTACTTTTATGTTGTTTCATCAAGGTTAAGAGCAGCATTATCTCCCCTATTCAAACTCATCCAAATTACTGATAAAATCGTGAATAGATTTTCACATGGAGGTATTGGACATGTCAGAGGCCTGTGAGTTTCCGCAACAAAATGCCACATTAGAAGAAATAAAAAGTATTTTAGAGAATAATAAAGTTATTGCCGTGGTAGGCCTTTCGGATAAACCGGATCGTCCCAGTTACAGGGTTGCCCATTATCTTCAACAAAACGGATATCGAATTATCCCCGTCAATCCAGCCATAAAAGAAGTCCTCGGAGAGAAGGCATATTCTGATTTAACCCAAATTCCTGAACCGATAGATATTGTAGATATCTTTAGAAAACCGGACGCAGTCCCTGAAATCATAGCTCAGGCAATTGCCCTGAGGGCCAAAGTCATCTGGATGCAGGAAGGAATCGTTCATAATGCATCGGCGGATACGGCTCGTGCTGCAGGGCTCCAGGTTGTTATGAATAAATGTATCTTAAAAGAACATATGGGAATTAAGGGTTGATTGGGTTATTATCTCATTAATATTATTTTTAGGCTAAATATGAAAAAGTGGATTGGGTTATTAATAACTGTCAGTTTATTTACATTCTCCTGGGCGCAGGACATTCAGTCTCCATTGACTAAGGCGGGGCACCCTGTGGCGAGAGGAAGCTTTATTCAAAACTGGTTGGTTAAGAACTGGAAAGATGCTGACTGGGACCGTGAATTTCGCGCCCTGAAAGATGCCGGCATGGAACTTGTCATTCTTCAGGATGTACTGGATTCCAAAGAGAAAAAAGCGGTCTATGCCACGGATCTTCCGGGATACCAAAGCCTGACAGGGAAACAGGATGTTGTAGAAAACCTTTTCCGATTCGCTAAAAAGTATAGAATGAAGGTTATTTTAGGGTTGAATTCCAATGGAGATTGGTGGAAATATTACGCTAACGATACCGCTTGGCTATTCCCGGAAATGGAGATTGGGAATCAAGTTGCCAACGAATTGAACCAAAAATATGTAATTCGTTATCCCAATCAGTTCTATGGATGGTACTGGTGGTGGGAAATCGATAACCTGAATTATAAGAAACCCGAACAACAAGCCAATTTAGCAAAAGCTCTGGATATCAGTTGTAACCATCTTCATAAACTCACACCTGGAATTCCTGTCATGATTTGTCCATTCTGGAATCGCACCTTGAGTACTCCAGAAGAATACCGTAATCTTTTCAAATATCTGTTTTCTCATTCAAGTTTTGGGAGAGGGGATATTTTCTGTCCCCAGGATGGATGTGGTGGAGAACTGCTAACCCCAGATAATTTTATGCCATGGTTTTCTGGCATCAAAGAAGCGGTTAAATCAAAACCTGGAATTCGATATTGGTCTGACCTTGAAACTTTCCGAAAGAATTATCGGGCCGCACCTGTCAATGAAATCGCCAAACAAATGATAAATGTTCGACCTTATGTCGAAAACATAATCACATTCTCATACAGCCATTATCAAAGCCCATCCGTCACAAATCCTAATTTTCACAAGTCTTATTTATACTATGTTCGCAATGGATATACCGAAACGAAAATCCCTACACCCCCCACGGAGCTGACTGCAAAAGCTACTCAAGGGGGTGCCCAGTTATCATGGCTACCTTCAAAAGATGATTTCGGTATTCTTGGATATATCATTTACAAAGATGGTGTTGAAATTGCGAATATTCAACCCAAGTATTTACCCAGGACTCCAGCGAATACTCCAATCACCTATTTTGATAAAGACCTCTCCTGGATAGGACGTATTTTTGGTTCTACTGAATATCAGGTAGAAGCATATGATTTCTCCGGAAATCGCTCCATGAAAACACCTATTACAAAAATCCAATAAATCTCCCCACAAAACTTTTCACGAGGACAAACATGCCTTACTTTGCTCCAAACCAATCAAAGTTAAACTATCTAAAACATCTGGTTATTCCTGTATGGAATTGGAATAAGCCCATGTCAAAGAAAGATATGGCTCTATACATGGCTCATTTCAATCAGAAAAAAGATACTCCCGACGACTGGTTCTATGATTCCATAATGCCATTTATCACAGCGGCTCCAAGCGGCAATCCGTTTTTGGCAGATGTTAATCGCGGCACAACTCGCAATGGTTACGGTAATTTCTATGCAATACCATTTCCAAGTCCGGCTAATCTCCGAGACTGGAAAGAAACGATTGATGGTCATTTTGCTGACAATGGACCACTGGTCATGATGAATAATCTTGTTCCAGAATTAACACAGAAAATTGGAAAATCTCGCGACCATAAAATCAATATAGTAATTACCCTTCCCTATCCTTCTAATCTTCTATCTTTGTTTGGAAAGCTAAAATCCAACAAACCCAGTTTAAATTTTTCGATCACAGCCCAGAACTTGATGCAAGCATCAGAACAACGACTTGAAGCCTGTTGCTGGTATGTAGATGAAATTCTGAAAAGATGGAATACGGCTAACTATAAAAACCTCAATCTCCTGGGATTTTACTGGATCCATGAGACACTTCGTTATAGTTGGGATATTGATGATCATTGGGTTATTAAAGAACTTTATAAACATATCCGGCACCGTAAAAGTCGTTTTTTCTGGATACCCTTCTATAGTTCTTATAATGTCCGATTGCTGAATGGTTATGAGGGATTTTATTTTGATTGTGCCATACTTCAACCCAACCATATCTTCTATGAATATTTTAAAGATGTAAAACAAGCTGCATTGGAAGCTCGGGACAGAAATGCCGGTTTCGAAATGGAATACTATTTCTCCCTGCCTAAAAAACTAGGTGTTAATAATGAAAAATATCGTCGGTTTAGGAATTATTTAAATGGTGGCATTAAATATGGTTATATGAAAGATTCTGTATGTGGCCATTTTATTGGAAATTGCAGTATCCCAGATATGTACAATTGTAAAATCAAAATAGAACACGAGTTATTAGAAGATTTATATCATTTTGTTAAGGGTGATTATCAACTTAAGGAAGGGAATTTTTAATGTCGTATTTTCCACAGAATCAACCGGATTTCAACTATCTCCGACACCTGGTCCTACCCATCTGGGACTGGAATAAACCTATGTCCCCAAAAGACATGTCCATGTATCTAGCACATTTCGATCGAAAGACGAATAAAGCAGATGACTGGTTTTATGATGCCATTATGCCTTATATTCTAGAATCTCCAAATGGCAATTATTATGCTGCAGATTCAAATCGTGGGACATCCAGGAATGGAGAAGGCGACTTTTATGCCATCGTCAATCCGAATCCTGCAAATATGCGTGACTGGCTCCTGGGTATTGAAGCACATCTTGCACCTAATGGCCCAATTGATACTATCGACAAGTTAGTTCCTGAACTCACTCGTCAAGTAGGGAGAAAACCTGACCATCCTATCAGCATTGTCATTGGGTGCCCATATCCCATGCCAAACCAATCCCTTTTTGGAAAACTTAAATCTAACAAACCCAGCTTGAACTTTTCTGTTACGGCACAAAACCTGATGCAGGCTTCAGAACAGCGTTTAGAAGCTGTCAACTGGTTTGTGGATGAAGCATTAAAACAATGGAGTAAAACTGACCTTAAAAATGTTAAGCTGCTTGGTTTTTATTGGATGTATGAATCTTTGCATTACAGCTGGGATATCGATGATCATTGGGTAATTAAGGAGTTTTATAAACACTGTAAAAAACGAAAAACCAAATTGTTCTGGATTCCTTTTTACAGTTCATACAATGTCAGAATCCTGAATGACTATCAAGGATTTTATTTTGATTGTGCCATGTTACAACCCAACCATATTTTCTATTACGATGTCCCAGATGTTAAACAAGCCGCATTGGAAGCCAAATCCAGAGGAGCTGGGTTTGAGATGGAATATTATTATTATTTTCCTCCGAAATTTAGTGTTGGAAATCAAAAATACAAACGTTTCAGGAATTATTTAAATGGCGGCGTAAAATATGGCTACATGAAAGATTCTGTCTGTGGTCATTTTATTGGCCCATGTGATATTCCTAAAATGTACAGCAGTCCCAAGCCTCAGGAAATAGAAGCGTATGAAGATTTATTTCATTTCGTAAAAGGCGACTACGAACTTAAATAACAGCCTATTTTTATGTAAAGGGCCTTTCTCTATAAAGAAGAGAAAGGCTCTTTATTTATCTTCCCATAACTGCGATATAATTGAACCCATTATGGAACAATCTATTGTATTTATACTTTTTATTATTATTGTTATTGGACTCTTAATATTTGCTGTTCTAATGAATGCAAAACGGAAAAAAGAATGGCAGAAATTCGCAGTTAGGAATAATTTAAGTTATTTATATCAAGATACCATAGGAGTTCCGAGCAGGTATTCAGCATTCCATCTATTCCAAAGAGGGCATTCCCGAAAAGCTTATAATCTTTGCCAGGGTAAGATCGATAATAAGTCCTATCTGTTTTTTGATTATAGATATACAACAGGTAGTGGAAAGAATAAACAAACACACTATTATACAGGCTTAATTGTCAATAGTACTTTTGCATTTCAACCTTTGGTTATTCGTCCAGAACACTTTTTGGACAAAATAGCAGCAGCCATTGGATTTGATGATATTGATTTTGAATCCTCTGAATTTTCAACTAAGTTTCATATTTCATCATCCAATAAAAAATTCGCATACGATATTATTCACCCTCGAATGATGGAGTTTCTTTTAAATACAACCAACCTAAATATTGAGTGTATGGGAACGGATGTACTCTTTCACTATGGCAAACAAGTTCCTATAAATAAAGCTGATATACTGATTTTAGAATCGAAAAGTTTTTTTAAACTAATTCCTGAATATCTCCGTCAAGAACAAAACGAATAAACTGGATGAAAGGAGGTTGTATGCTTGGCTTGGTTATTGTTATTGGGATAATACTCTTACCAATTATTTATATTGTTGTGACGTACAATACATTGGTTCGATTGAACCAAATGATTAAAGAAGCATGGTCAAATATTGATACAGAATTGACAAGGCGTTACAATCTTATTCCTAATTTAGTTGAAACAGTTAAAGGGTATGCACAACACGAGAAGGAAGTACTGGAACGGATTGTACAAACCAGGAATGCAGCCATGCTAAATCATAAAATAGAGCCTGATGAAGAAGCAAAATCCCAGAATGAATTGGTGCAAGGTTTAAAATCACTATTTGCCGTAGTTGAAGGATATCCTGAGTTAAAAGCAAATCAAAATTTCCTGCAACTACAAGATGAGTTAATAAACACAGAAGATAGAATTCAGGCAGCCAGACGATTCTATAATGGAAATGTCAGAGACATGAATAACAAAGTACTGACTTTCCCCAGCAGTATAATTGCTTCATTAGGAGGTTTTCAGACGCATGCATTTTTCGAGGTTGAAAATCTTGATATTCGGAAACCCGTTAGTGTTAAGTTCTAATATTTTCAAATCATGATAAATAATCTAAAAAATAAAGTCATTGTAGTTACTGGTGCATCATCAGGTATTGGTCGGGCAACGGCCAGAAACCTTGCAGCATCCGGTGCCATTGTTATTGCTGTTGCCCGTAATTATGAAAGGTTGAAGGAGTTACTGGACGAGACTATTAAATCTAATGAAATCGTAAGTATTTACGCTACAGACATCTCCATTCCAGAAAACGTTTCAAATTTAATTCAATCAGTGATGAATCAGCACAAAAGAATTGATGGATGGATTAATAATGCAGGATTTGGAATTCTATGCTTTCTCGAAGAACTCCCTTACACAGAATTTCAAAATATACTAAACACAAATCTTCTAGCTCCGTATCAATCCATGAAACAATTGATACCAATAATGCGAGACCAAGGGGGTGGCGTAATAATTAATATTTCCTCAGTTATTGGACGGCGTGGAGTTCCCTATTATAGTGCCTATTGTGCAACCAAGTTTGCACTAATTGGCATGACAGAGTCAGTTAGAGCGGAATTAGGCAACTCTTCGCCTGTAAAAGTCTGTATTGTTAATCCCGGACTTACTAATACAAATTTTGGAAAACACATATCCAATCCATCAAATTTATCGATAGAAAACAACTGGATCCGTGGAGCTTCTCCTGATAAAGTCTCAAAAACTATTTTAAAATGCTTAGCTAATCCTAAACCAGAATATTACATCTCGTGGTTTGATCATCTATTTATTATCGTTAACACTCTTTTTCCCAGCCTCATTTCTTGGGGATTAAGACACTATAGGAGAGTCAAATCCTAATGCGTATATTAGGAATAGATCCGGGCCTTCATATTACAGGTTATGGAATTTTGGATGTTGTAAGCTATGGCAGATGTAGTCTTGTTGAGGCGGGGTGCATTAAGACACTTCCGAGAGACACTATGGATATCAGACTTCACACCCTTTTTATCGAGTTAGATTCAATAATCAAAGAGTTTAAGCCCCATGTTTTATCAATCGAAAATCTATATTCACATTACAACAACCCGAGAACAGCTATAATAATGGCCCACGCTCGAGGAATACCATTTCTAGTCGCAAATCTCAACGGTTTGGGCGTGGTAGAATATTCTGCAACAAAGATTAAAAATTCATTAACTGGGTATGGTCGAGCTACGAAGGAACAAATGCAAAGAATGGTAATGAATACCTTAGGGTTAAAAGAAGCACCCAATCCATATGATGTAACGGATGCTCTGGCAGCCGCTTTGTGTCATGCAAATACTATATCCCATAGTATGGGACTTGAAGTTCAACGATGATTAGGCAAATAACAGGAATACTTCTCTGTCTTGAACAAAAGAAAAAAGACTATTTTGTATTGGTAGAACTCAACGGAATTGTTTATGAGTTGTTAATTCCCAACTCTTTAGCAAACAAGCTTGGCCCCATTGGACAGTTTCACAAGGAATTAAAAGAAAAAAGTCCAGTTACCTTCCATACCATTCACTATTTTGAAGGAAGTATGGGTGGCGGTCCTTTCATTCCCCGTCTTATAGGTTTTATTGATCCTCAGGAACGAGATTTTTTTGAGTTATTTTCATCGGTCAGTGGTATTGGAGTGAAAACAGCATTAAAAGCAATGGCAGCTCCAATACAGGACATTGCAAGTGCAATTGAGAGAGATGACTACAAATGGCTTGATGAATTACCCGAAATAGGAACAGCAACTGCAAAAAAAATAACGGCTGAACTCAAAGGTAAAATGAGACGATTTACTTTATTATCATCCAATGAGGAATCCCATTCACATGATGTTATTTCTGAGGGTCCCGTCGATATTCATGAGGAAGCTCTGCTAGTTTTGCTACAGCTGCAATATAGTAAACAAGAAGCTGAATCAAGAATCAATAAGGCTCTGACCAGAAATAAATCCATTCACACTTCAGAAGAATTAATCGCTGAAATATTTAAACATCAAGGGTAATAACTTATGAGTCGGGAACGTATTGTCTCCGGGATTGCACAAAATCAGGATGAAGATCAAGTTAATATTAATCTTCGGCCTAATTTATTGGATGAGTATATTGGGCAAAAAGATGTCGTTAATAAACTCTTAATATCCCTTCAAGCGGCAAAACAAAGACAAGAACCCTTAGAGCATGTTCTTTTGTACGGACCTCCGGGGCTTGGGAAAACAACCCTGGCTCACATTATTGCCAATGAAATGAAGGCCAAAATAATTATCACTTCCGGGCCTTCGCTTGAGCGAACGGGTGATTTAATGGGTTTATTAACCAATATGGAAAAAGGTGATGTTTTATTTATTGACGAAATACACCGTTTGCCTCGGATTGTTGAAGAATTTTTATATCCCGCCATGGAAGATTATAAAGTTGACTTTATCGTTGATAGAGGTGCTTTTGCAAAGACAATTAACGTTCCATTAAAACAATTCACATTAGTCGGAGCAACAACACGAGCTGGCCTTTTATCAGCACCACTTAGGGAAAGATTTGGGTTATTTTACCACTTAGATTTTTATCCTGAAAATGAGATTCAACAAATAATTAAGCGATCATCTCAACTTCTTAATGTTCAAATAAACGATGAAAGTTCTGAAGAAATATCTAAACGAGTTCGTGGTACTCCAAGAATTGCAAATAGAATTTTAAGGCGAGTCAGGGACTATGCCCAAGTTAAATCTGATGGAATTATCAATCTTGATATAGTCAAGAAAGCGTTAAAAATGGAAGGTATTGATACCCTAGGCTTAGATGATCTCGATAGAAAATTCCTTAAAGTAATCATTGAGCATTATGATGGTGGGCCTGTCGGTATTGAGGCCATTGGAGCAACTCTAAATGAAGAAATAGATACTTTAGTAGATATGGTTGAACCTTATCTTCTAAAAACTGGTTTTCTTAAACGAACCAGGTCTGGGCGAAAAGCTTCAATTTCAGCTTATAAGCATCTTGGTATCACAAATCCCACACCCGTTGAAGAGATATTTGAGGGTTAGTGGAAGGGGTGGACAGATGCCGTGGG